>NZ_JYJF01000999.1 GCF_000955975.1 Saccharothrix sp. ST-888 | reverse complement strand
CCCCCGCGGGCGCGGCCGGGGGGACCGCGCGAGCCCCCTCGCACCCCCGGGGGCGCCCCCGCACCCCCGGGGGGGGGGGCTGCGGGGCGGGGGGGGGGGGGGGGGGGGGCGGGGGGGGGTGTTTGCGGTGGGGGCCCGGGGAGGGGGGGGGCAGGTGGGGGGAGGCCTGGACGGGCGGAGCGGGCAGCAGGCGCGGGGGGCCGCGGTCGGGGAGGGCATGCGCGGCTGCGGCTGCCGCGCGGCCGGGCAGGACTTCCTCGACGAGGAGGGGCGGCGCGGAGTGGAGGAGGCCGGGAGCGG
>NZ_JYJF01000998.1 GCF_000955975.1 Saccharothrix sp. ST-888 | reverse complement strand
GGGCTCGGCGAGGTACGAATCGGTGCGTCGCGAGGCCACCTCGAGGAGCTCCTGGTCGACGCCGTGCTCGCGAGCCAACCCGATCGACAGTGCCACGAGCACGCGTGACGTCTTCTGGAAGCTGGCGTATGCCAGCTTCAGCGCGGAGGCTTTGCCGACCGTGATGGGCTTCCCGAGTGAACTGGTGTTGGTCATGCGTACGGGGCTATCCCCGGACGCCGACAGCGGTGCCCTGCGCGGCGAGCACCGGCAGCCCCGTCACCAGCCAGAGGCCTCCCATCACCTGGGCGGTGTGCGAGGC
>NZ_JYJF01000997.1 GCF_000955975.1 Saccharothrix sp. ST-888 | reverse complement strand
CGTCCGGGGCGCCGAACTCGGTTCGAAGCACGTCCTGCTCGTTGGCCAGCGACGGGCCCTTGCCGGTCTCGGTCAGGCGCGCGGCCTGGTCGCCCAAGTCGACGCTGGAGGGACGGGAGTAACCCATGGTTCCTCCGGGCAGTGAGCAGGGCTTGTGGTGCCCTGTGACGCCCGTCAGCGTAGGACGATCGACCGCTTGTGCATCCCGGCTAACGGGCTCACTAGACGCGCAGGTAGGCTCCGGTGACCGCTGTGATGCTGGCTCCTGCGCCGCCCCCGCTACTGCCGTTGGTCCCGCCTC
>NZ_JYJF01000996.1 GCF_000955975.1 Saccharothrix sp. ST-888 | reverse complement strand
GGCCCCGCAGCGGTCTGGCCGCGCGGCGGGCCGTCCCGGGAGTGACCATGCTCGCCGTGGCGGGGCTGTGGGCCAGGGAGATGCTGCCCGCAGCGGGCGCAGCCGTGATGTGCCGAGTGTTGGGCCGCTGCGTGAAGATGGGCAACCGGCTCACCTTGCTCGAACGGCCGCCCTGGACCTCACCGGGCGGGCTGCCGGCGTCTCTCACGAATCTGGCGTCCCCGGATTCGGACGATGCGTCGTTCACCACCCTGTACTACCCCTGGCTGCACGTCCCGGGCGTGGACGGCACCCCCCGCAC
>NZ_JYJF01000995.1 GCF_000955975.1 Saccharothrix sp. ST-888 | reverse complement strand
GCCGTCGGAGGCACGCGGGAGGTCGGACCGTGCGCAGACGTCGGCGTCTGGGTGCGGGCGCGGCTGCAGACCGCCGGCGGGAGGAGGGCGGGTGCACCGGGCGGAGCGGACCAAACCGGGAAGGGAGACGGACGATGATCCGGGTACTTCTGGCCGACGACCAGGTCCTGGTGCGGGGCGGGTTCCGGGCGCTGCTGGACTGCCAGCCCGACATCGAGGTGGTCGGCGAGGCGGACGACGGCGAGCAGGCCGTCGAACTCACCTGCCGGCTGGTGCCCGACGTCGTCCTGATGGACATCCG
>NZ_JYJF01000994.1 GCF_000955975.1 Saccharothrix sp. ST-888 | reverse complement strand
CTGGCAGACCGCGCCCAACGGCGGCTGGAGCGCCTGGAACGGCGACGGCAACGGCCCCTGCGGCGGACCGTCCGGCGGGACGCCCGTGGGCGGGCGCGAAGCCGAAGGCCGAAGGGCGGTCTTCGGCCTCGGACCCAACGGCAACCCCATCGCAGATCGCGAACAGGTGTCACCTTCGGCCCGCACGGGCCAAGGGAACAGCTCCTTCGGCACCGCGCCCGCCGGACTGTCGGTCGGCCGGCGTGCGGACGGCGGGATGGGGGCGTTCGCGGTCGCGCCCGACTACGGCTCGATCTCGCAC
>NZ_JYJF01000993.1 GCF_000955975.1 Saccharothrix sp. ST-888 | reverse complement strand
TTCCTGGACGCCCTGGCCGCCCGGCGCCGCGCCGCCGGTATCCCCGCGACCTCCCTCGCCTGGGGCCTGGGGCCCGAGGACGGCGGAATGGCAGGCGCGTTGGCCGAGCTGGACGTCCGGCGGATGACGCGCGGCGGTGCGGCGGCCTTGTCGATCGACGACGGCCTCGCCCTGTTCGACGCCTCGGCCACGCTGCCGGACGCCGTCACGGTGCCGGTCCGGCTCGACCTGGCCGGGCTGCGCGCCCAGGAGGCCGAGTCCGGTCAGGTCACTGCCTGCCTGCGGGGCCTGGTCCTCCCGC
>NZ_JYJF01000992.1 GCF_000955975.1 Saccharothrix sp. ST-888 | reverse complement strand
CCCGACACAGTAAACGGCAAGACAGCCCCCGTCGCGGCCTTCAACCACACCACCGCCGCCATGACGTCGACTGGTTGCACCGTCAACACGAGCCAGTCGTTCACCGTGACCGCCTGGGCCAGGGCGACCGCCTCCGGCGCTGTGGTCATCTCGCAGGACGGCACCAACGCCACCACCATCGAGCTCTAGCCGTCCAACATCGGCAGCGGCAACGCGGCGTGGAAGTTCGGCATGACCGGGTCCGACACCCCGCACGCCACCGTCGACCTCACGGACACCAGCGACGCCGTCGCCCTCGTCC
>NZ_JYJF01000991.1 GCF_000955975.1 Saccharothrix sp. ST-888 | reverse complement strand
CGCCGACCGGCGCCCGGTGACCGGTGCCCGGCTCCAGCGCCAGGCCGGCGCCTCACCCGAGGTGCGGCACCCGGTTCTGTTCGTGGACATCACCGCCCGCGCCTCGCGCACCCCCCTCTCGCTGGAGGAACTGCCCTATCCGCGCCGGGAGGAGACGCGGGTCAAGATCGACCTGCCCTACACAACCCGCCACTTCCAGCTCGACGCAGACCCGTTCGGCGACGACCTGGCGATCATCCCGGTGGCCACCCCGGCGCACCCGCGCGGGGCGTTCTTCTACCGGCTGCCCGGCGAGGACAAC
>NZ_JYJF01000990.1 GCF_000955975.1 Saccharothrix sp. ST-888 | reverse complement strand
TACGCGGTCTGGCCGCTGTCGGGCGAGACCACCTCGCCCCGCGGCGGCACGGCCTTCGAGAACACCGCGGCGGTCGCCATCCCGGACGCGGGCGCGGCCGTGTCGTCCCCGATCACGGTCACCGGGCGGACCGCCAACGCCCCAGCCGCCCTCCAGGTGGCCGTGGCCATCAAGCACAGCTGGCGCGGCAACCTGGTGATCGACCTGGTCGCCCCGCACGGCACCGCCTACCGGCTGAAGAACTCCGGCAACGACTCCGCCCCCGATGTCGACGCCACCTACACGGTGAACGCCTCGGCGG
>NZ_JYJF01000100.1 GCF_000955975.1 Saccharothrix sp. ST-888 | reverse complement strand
TCATGAAAAGAGCCCCGGACCGATCTTGGTCCGGGGCTTTTCGCAGGTCAGACGCGAGCCCCCTGTCGGGTTCGAACCGACGACCCCCGCTTTACAAGAGCGGTGCTCTGGCCAGCTGAGCTAAGGAGGCGCGGTGACCGTCCGCGGATGGACCACGGCGGCACCAGGGGCAGTCTACCGGGACGGGGGCGCGTGGTGGCGGCGGATATCAAGGTGACCGGTATGACCGGGCTGTCCCGGTTGTGATCGGATCGATGCCGAAATCGGGTGCTGTGGGGGGCTGACAGGGAGTGAACCGGCCGGTAGCGTCGCCGGGAGCCGAGCCGTCGAATGGTTCAGACCATTCAGGGCGGGGCGGCGACACGACAACCCAACCCTTTACTCGGATCGTCCGGCACGTTCCTGCCGGTGAAGGAGAGCACAGTCATGGCTTCTGTGACGTACGACAAGGCGACCCGCCTCTACCCGGGCGGCACCAAGCCGGCCGTCGACGCGCTGGACCTGCACATCGAGGACGGTGAGTTCCTCGTGCTGGTCGGCCCGTCCGGCTGCGGCAAGTCGACCAGCCTCCGGATGCTGGCGGGGCTGGAGGACGTCAACGGCGGCGCCATCCGGATCGGCGACCGGGACGTGACCCACCTGCCGCCGAAGGACCGGGACATCGCGATGGTGTTCCAGAACTACGCGCTGTACCCGCACATGACCGTCGCCGACAACATGGGCTTCGCGCTCAAGATCGCGGGCGTCAACAAGGCCGAGATCCGCACCAAGGTCGAGGAGGCCGCGAAGATCCTCGACCTCACCGAGTACCTGGACCGCAAGCCAAAGGCGCTCTCCGGCGGTCAGCGCCAGCGCGTCGCGATGGGCCGCGCGATCGTCCGCGAGCCGCAGGTCTTCCTGATGGACGAGCCGCTGTCCAACCTGGACGCCAAGCTCCGCGTCTCCACCCGCACCCAGATCGCGGGCCTGCAGCGCCGCCTGGGCATCACCACCGTGTACGTGACGCACGACCAGACCGAGGCCATGACCATGGGCGACCGCGTCGCCGTGCTCAAGGACGGCCTGCTGCAGCAGGTCGACACCCCCCGGGCGATGTACGACAGGCCCGCCAACGTCTTCGTGGCCGGCTTCATCGGCTCGCCGGCGATGAACCTGGTCGACGTCCCGCTGGTGGACGGCGGCGTGAAGTTCGGCGGCTCGGTCGTCAACATCTCGCGCGAGGACCTGTCCGGGGCCGGCAGCGACAAGACCGTGACCGTCGGCATCCGCCCGGAGCACTTCGAGATCGTCCCCGCCGGCGGCATCGAGGGCGTCGCGGTCACCGTCAACGTGGTCGAGGAACTCGGTGCGGACGGCTTCGTCTACGGCACCACCAAGATCGGCGGCGCGGACACCGACATCGTCGTGCGCGTGCACAGCCGCCAGGTCCCGCAGAAGGGCGAGACCATCCACGTGGTCCCGACCGGCGGCGAAGCGCACGTCTTCTCCAGCAGCACGGGCGCGCGCCTGAGCTCCTGAGCCGGCCCCGGTGAACCCGGCAGGGTGACCCGGACGCGGTGAACCGAACAGCGACGAGCCCCCGGCGGACGGTGTCCGCCGGGGGCTCGCGCATCGGCCCGTGCGCCGACCATGCGTCAACACGCCGGACGGATAAATCAGGACACGACTCACTCGATGGTGTAACGGAGTGCAATACGGCACCCACCCACCGCTACTCTCCTGAACGTGAAACAGCTCGTGCGCCGCATCGGCCAGACCGTTGCCCTCACCCTGCCCGTGATTCTGGTGACCACCGGCACCCTCGCGGTGACCCGTGTCCCCTGGGCCCCGCCCACCGGTCTCGACCAGCAGGTGGTCGCGGCGTCCAGCGGCGACGGCACCATCGGCCGCGCCACCACGACCGGCAGCACCGAAGGGCTCTCCCCGCAGGACGCCCTCCGGGCCGACCTGATGGACGAGCTCCGCAACCACAACCCGGGCACCGCGCTCGACCTGCTGGAGCGCACCATGCGCGAGAAGCCGGCCCTCACCCCGTACTGCAGCAACCTGGCCGCGGACCTCGGGCGCGCCGCCGTACGCAAGTACCAGGGGGACGTCCAGCGGGCCCGCTCCTTCGCCCGCCCGGTCTGCGACGGCTCCTTCGCGGCCGGCGTGGTCGGCTGACCCCACCCAAGTCGCCCCCGGCCACCCCAGCACTCGACAGCACTCGACGGCACTCCGCAGCACCGGCAGCGGACCTTATTGTTCTCGGCATGACCGCTGCCGCGCCGCACCCCACCCCACACGTCGCCCCGCCGCACGTCGCCCCGCCGCACGTCGCCCCGCCGCACGTCGCCCCGCCAACCGTGACCCAGGCCGTCATCCTGGCCGGCGGCCAGGGGTCCCGGCTGCGCCCGTACACGGACGACCGGCCGAAGCCGCTGGTCGAGATCCCCGGCACCGGGGTGCCGATCCTCGGGCACCAGCTGGCATGGCTGGCCGCGGAGGGCGTCACCGATGTGGTGATCTCCTGCGGGCACCTGGCGGAGGTGCTCCAGGAGTGGCTGGACAGCACCGAGCTGCCGCTGAACGTCCGCACGGTGGTGGAGGTCGAGCCGCTCGGCCGTGGTGGCGGACTGAAGCACGCCTCGAAGGCGCTGCCCCGCCCGGACGAGGACTGGTACGCCGCAAACGGCGACATCTGGACGCATTTCAGCCTTCGCGACATGGCCGCCTTCCACCGCGAGCGCGACGCCGTCGCCACGCTCGCGCTGGCCCGGCCGCGGATCCCCTGGGGAGCCGTGGAGACCGACCAGTTCGGCAACGTGCTGGACTTCATCGAGGCGCCGCCGTCCCCGTTCCCGATCAACGCCGGACTGTACGTCTTCGGGCCGGAGTTCCGTGAGCTGCTGCCGGACATCGGCGACCACGAGCGCACCACCTTCCCGCAGCTCGCCCGCAGCAGGCGGCTGGCGGGCTACCAGCTGCCGCAGGGCTGCTACTGGCGGGCCATCGACACCGCGAAGGACCTCACCGAGGCCGCCAAGGAGCTCGCCTCCGGTATCGGTCCCGCCTGACCGCACGGCAGGCACCCAGGCGAGCGAGCGGGCCCGCGCGGCAGGAGCAGCCGTCCTGGGAGCGCGGGGAACTGCGCGCGAACCACCCACCGCCGTAGTGCGCCGAGCCCACGCTCCCCCGCGCCCCGAGAACCCGGATGTCCGCGACAGGGCGCCCAGCACCCAGCCGAGCCGAGCCGACTCCCTCTCTTCCCGTCGCCGAGCCCCGCACATCTCCAGCACCAGCACCAGCACCAGCACCAGCACCAGCACCAGGGCGAGCGTCCCACCGCCGCGCCAGCCCCGACACAGCGCGGCTGCCGGGCCCCTCCCCAGCGGGAGAGACCCGGCAGCCGCCCGGGAAGCCGTACGGTCAGACGGTCGTACCTCCCGGCCTGCCGCTGCCCGCGCCGTAGCGGCTGCCGCTCATCCCGAGGGCCGGGAGGTCGGTCATCGGGCCGCTGCCGAGGACCCCGCCGAGCAGGCCGCCGCCCGTGGAGCCCGACTTCGGGGTGGAGCCGCTCGGGCCGGAGCCCGAGCCGGTGGCGGTCCCGCCGCCGCTGCGGCCGCCCGCACCGCCGGCTCCGCTGCCCTCGCCTCCGGAGCCGCTCGGGCTCCGCTCCGTCTTCGTGGAGTGCGACTTCGTGCCCTTGCCCGCGGACGAGGACGTTGCGGACGGGGAGGAGGCCGAGGGTGACGGTGTGGACGACGGGGACTGCGGGGCCGAGGCGGCCGCGCTGGGCAGCGGCACGGGCGCGACCGGGGGAACGGGCACCGGGGACGGGCCGGTGGCCGGCCACACGGGGGACCCGTAGTCGGTCGGCGGCTTGACCGGCGCAGGGCCGGGACGGCCGCCGGTACGGACCGCCGCGCCCAGCGTGGAGCCGATCAGCAGGGTCGTGCCGACCACCAGCGTGGTGACCACCGTGCCGCGGCGCAGGATCCGGCGGCGCAGCGCAGCCGGGGCGTCGGAACCGTAGCGGCGCCAGGCCTCCAGGGCGATCCGGCCGTCCAGCGAGCCGAACGGGGCTCCGGCGATCAGCAGCGGACTCCAGGCCGCCAGGAAGATCAGGTCGGGCGCGTCGTAGACCGGGACGGCCCGCCAGCTGACGGTGAAGAGCAGGGCGGCGGAGAGTGCCATCGCCGCCGCGGCCGCGAGCCGCTGCCAGAGGCCGAGGATCGACAGGACGCCGACCACGACCTCGGTGAACGCCACGCCGAGCCCGGCTCCGACGGGGTGCGCCATGGCGAAGTCGAGCAGCGGCTGCGCCACCTTCCAGGGGTGCAGCGAGCCGAGCCAGCGCATCATCGAACCGCGCTGGCCGCCGTCGAAGTACACCGGGTCGCAGAGCTTGCTGAACCCGGCGTAGACCGAGAGCGAGCCGAGCAGTACGCGCAGCGGCAGCAGCACCAGGCCGAGGTCGACCTTCCGGCCGGGGTACCAGGCGTGCCGGGTCTCCCCGCTGGGCGGGTAGCCGGCCTCGGGCAGCTCGCCGCCGGGCGTCCACGGGGGCCGCATCCGCATCCCCGGTGCCACGGAAGAGCCCCCGTAGGAGCCCCCGCCCGGACGGCCGCGGCCGCCGCCCTCGGGCGAGCCCGACTGCTTGGGCACGGCCTGCCCGTACGGCTCCGGACGCCCGTACGGATCGGGCTGCCCGTACGCGCCGGACTGCGGGTACGGTTCCAGCCGCTGGGTGTCCTCCATGCCGAGCGGGCCCGAACCGCCGGGCGCGGCCGCCGGGGCGGGCACGGTGTTGAGGCGGACGGCTTCGAGCAGCTGGGTCGCGGCCACGTCGCCCGGCGCGGCCTGCCCGGTCCAGGTGACGGCGGTGACCCGGCCCTTGCGCCGTACCGGCGTGCCGACGGACCCGGCCGCGACCGCGGACCCGACCATGCCGACACCGGCCAGCGCCGCGAACGCCGCGCCGTCCACCACGACCTGCGGGGTGACCATCGGCCTGCCGCCGAGGCTCTGCATGCGGTACGGATCGCCGAAGGCCGCACCGGCCGGGGACTCGATCAGCGAGGTCGCCGGGGTGGAGAGCCGTACCCGGAAACTGGCCTGGGTGCTGCTGAGCCTGGCCGGGTCGGACGGAACCTTGACCGTGTTGAGGCCGGGACCGTCGTCGTCTATCCCCGCCGAGCTGCCCTGCCCCGGGCGCCGAGGTGTTCTGGTGTCCACACCCGTCTAACCGGGTGACAGCCGGTTAGGACACTCTCCTGGGTGGATTCCTGGCGGTGATTGAAGTGATCATGCGCAAACCGATCGGGCCCGGTCAGGCCCGATCGGTTGACGGTCACAAAGCCGCCGGACGGAATCCCGGCGGCGGCGGTCAGCCCCGCTTGGCGCGCAGCCGCGCGGCCTCGTACATCACGATGCCCGCCGCGACACCGGCGTTCAGCGACTCGGTCTGGCCCGGCATCGGGATCCGCACCCGGATGTCGCAGGTCTCGGAGACCAGCCGGGACAGGCCGCGGCCCTCGCTGCCCGCGACGATCACGACCGGGCCGGTCAGCGCGTCCAGGTCGCCGATCTCGGCCTCGCCGTCGGCGGCCAGGCCGACGACCATCAGACCGGCCTTCTGGTACGCCTCCAGCGCCCGGGTGAGGTTGGTGGCACGGGCGACGGGCAGCCGCGCCGCCGCACCCGAGGAGGTCTTCCAGGCGCCCGCCGTCATACCGGCGGCCCGGCGCTCGGGGATGACCACGCCGTGCGCGCCGAAGGCGGCGGCGGAGCGGACCACGGCGCCGAGGTTGCGGGAGTCGGTGACCCCGTCCAGCGCCATGATCAGCGCGTCCTCGCCGGACTCGGAGGCGGCCACGATCAGGTCGTCCGGGTGCGCGTACTCGTACGGCGGGACCTGGAGCACCAGGCCCTGGTGGTTCAGGCCGCCGGTCATCTGGTCCAGCTGGGCGCGCGGGGCCTCCATCAGCGGGACACCGCGGTCGTTGGCGGCCTGGAAGGCGTCGCGGACGCGGTCGTCGGTGTCGATGAACTGCATCACGTACAGCGCGTTGGCCGGGACACCGCCCTGCAGGGCCTCGACCACCGAGTTGCGGCCGACCACCAGCTCCGCCGCGCCCGCACCGCCGCGCCCGCCGCGCCCGGCGCCACCGGCCCGGCGCATACCGGCGCGGGCCTTGGCGTCGCGCTCGCGCTTCACCGCGGCGTTGGCGGCGCGCTGCTTGGGGTGCCCCTTGCGGGCCTCACCGGGCGGGGTCGGGCCCTTGCCCTGAAGCGCCTTCCGGCTGTGGCCGCCGGTCCCGACACTCGCGCCCTTCTTCGACCCGGGGTTGCGGCGGTTCCTGCGTGCGCTGTTGCCGGCCATGGCTGTACTTCCTGTCTGTCCGTCATGCCCGACGGCCGTTTCCCGCCTACGACATGCTCTGCGTCATGTGGGTCCCTCCCGTCCGCTGCCGGACAAGGAGGGAGGGCCGCACCGGTCCGGTACGGCCCACCCTCACCCCATCGGTACCGAGGGGTTACTGGTTGTTGAGCGTCCAGCGCGAGCCGGACGGGGTGTCCTCGATCGACAGCCCGGCCAGCGCGAGCTGGTCGCGGATGGCATCCGCCGTGGCGAAGTCCTTGCGGGCCCGGGCCGCCTGCCGCTGCTCCAGCACCAGCTGGACCAGCGAGTCGACCACGCCGTGGAGGTCGTCGCCCCGGTCGGCCCCGGCCCACATCTCGTCGAGCGGGTCGAGACCCAGCACACCGAGCATCGCACGGACCTCGGCGAGACGCGCCACCGCGCTCTCCTTGTCGTCCGCCGTGAGCGCACTGTTGCCCTGCCGGACGGCGGTGTGCACGACCGCGAGCGCCTGCGGCACCCCGAGGTCGTCGTCCATCGCCTCGGCGAAGGCCAGCGGCACCTCGGGCGCGGCGTCCACCAGGCCGCAGCGCTCGACGGCGCGCTCGATGAAGCCCTCGATCCGGGCGAACCCGGTCTCGGCCTCGCCGATCGACTCCTCGCTGTACTCGATCATCGAGCGGTAGTGCGGGGCGGCCAGGTAGTAGCGGAGCACGATCGGCCGCCAGCGCTGGACCATCTCGGAGATCAGCACCGAGTTGCCGAGCGACTTGCTCATCTTCTCGCCGCTCATGGTGACCCAGGCGTTGTGCACCCAGAAGCTGGCGAACTCGTCGCCGAACGCCTTGGACTGGGCGATCTCGTTCTCGTGGTGCGGGAAGATCAGGTCCAGCCCGCCGCCGTGGATGTCGAAGGCCGTGCCGAGGTACTTGTGCGCCATGGCCGAGCACTCCAGGTGCCAGCCCGGCCGCCCCCGGCCCCACGGGGTGTCCCAGCTGGGCTCACCCTCCTTGGCGCGCTTCCACATCGCGAAGTCGCGCGGGTCCCGCTTGCCGGTCTCGCCCTCGCTCTCCGGCTGCCGGAGGTTCTCCAGCTGCTGGTTGGAGAGCGCGAGGTAGTCGGGGTAGGTGGTGACGGCGAAGTAGACGTTGCCCTCGGACTCGTACGCGTGCCCCTTCTCGATGAGCGTCTGCATCATCTCGATCATCTCGGGGACGTGCCCGGTGGCCCGCGGCTCGACGGAGGGCGGCAGGCAACCCAGAGCAGTGTAGCCCTCGTTGAAGGCCCGCTCGTTGGTGTAGGCGATCTCGAACCACGGGGTGCCGAGCTCGCGCTCCTTCTTGATCACCTTGTCGTCGATGTCCGTGACGTTGCGGACGAAGGTGACCTGGTAGCCCCGGTAGCTGAACCACCGGCGCATCACGTCGAAGTTGAGGTTGGACCGGATGTGTCCGATGTGCGGGGCCGCCTGAACGGTCGCTCCACACAGGTACATCGAGACACAGCCCGGTACAAGCGGGACGAAGTCGCGTACCTGGCGGGTGCTGGTGTCGTACAGGCGAAGGCTCACAGCGTCAAGCGTAGTGGGCGGCGGGGGGTGCCCCGCCACCTTTCCGGGACGCGATCCTCAGTTCTTCGTCGTGTCCGTGCCGCCCGGCGCCCCGCTCAGGCTCGGCCGACCACCTTGCGGGGCCTGACCCGGACCACCACGCGGACGTCCTCGGGGCCGTCCGCGCTGTAGTCCTGGCCCAGGTACTTGTGGGACAGCTCGTTGATCAGCTCCCGGCCGCCCTCCCTGCTCATGGTCGCCTCGCCGCGCAGCTCGACGTAGGTGTAGGGCTCCTCCGGCGGGTTGACCAGGACGTTGATCCTCGGGTCCTTGACGAGGTTGAGGTGCTTGCGGCGGCCCTCGACGGTGGAGAAGAGGACGTCGTCGCCGTCCCGCTTCACCCAGACGACGGACGACTGCGGGCTGCCGTCGGGCTCCAGCGTGGTCACGACGGCGAAGGTCTTGCCGTCGATCAGTGCCTTTGCCTGCTCGGAGAGCTCTGCGGCCATGTGGTGAACCCCTCATCTCGTGCGGTCAGCGGATGGGCAGGCAGCGGTCGGCTGCCCGCCCACGCTATCGACTCACTTGCGGCAGAAGCGGGTTGAACACTCGTCAGGCGATTAATCGTCCTACCTGGGCGGTCGGCCGACTCCGTGCGGGTCAGCCGACCCGGTACACCAGTGCGGTGGCGAGCGCCGCCAGGCCCTCGCCCCGGCCGGTCAGCCCGAGACCGTCGGTGGTGGTGCCGGAGACCGAGACCGGGGCGCCAACGGCGGCGGAGAGCGCGGCCTGCGCCTCGTCCCGGCGCCTGCCGATCTTCGGACGGACGCCGATCACCTGGATCGAGACGTTGCCGATCTCGAAGCCCGCCGCGCGGACCAGCCGGGCCGCCTCGGCGAGCAGCGTCACCCCGGCCGCGCCGGACCACTCCGGCCGGTCGGTCCCGAAGTGCGCCCCCAGGTCCCCGATGCCGGCGGCCGAGAAGAGCGCGTCACAGGCCGCGTGGGCGGCCACGTCGGCGTCCGAGTGCCCGGCCAGGCCGACCTCGGAGTCCGGCCACTGGAGACCGGCCACCCAGAGCGGACGGCCCGCCTCGAAGGCGTGCACATCGGTGCCGACACCGATCCGGGGGAGCACGGGATCAGAAGCCATCGGAGGCCCTCCGTCGGGCGAGTACGGCCTCGGCGAGCACGAGGTCCAGGGGACGGGTGACCTTGAAGGCCTCTTCGTGTCCGGGGACGACGACCACTCGGCCGCCGAAGCGCTCGACCAGCCCGGCATCGTCGGTGACCGGCGGCAGACCGCCGTCGGCCTCCTCGGCCAGGGCCTTCTCGTGCACCTCGTGCAGGGTGTCCCGGAGGAAGCCCTGCGGGGTCTGTACGGCGCGCAGCGTGGCCCGGTCGGGCGTGTCGAGGACCGGCTCGGGCGCGCCGGGTGTGGCAGCCGCCGCGACCCGCTTGACCGTGTCGGCCAGCGGCACCGCGGGGACGACGGCCTCGGCACCCGCCCGGACGGCGGCGACGACCGCGTCCACCACGTCCACCGGGACCAGCGGCCGGGCCGCGTCGTGCACCAGCACGATCCCGGTCTCGGCCGGGATCGCGGCCAGGCCCAGGCGCACCGACTCCTGCCGGGTCGCGCCGCCGGCCACCACCCGGAGGTCCTTGCCGTCCAGGCCGTGGCTGTCCAGCAGCGCGGCCACCTCGGCCACGCCGTCCGGCGGTGCGGCGACCACCACCAGGCCGACCGCCCGGCTGCGTGCCAGCGCCCGTACCGCGTGCACCAGCAGGGGCACCCCGCCGAGTTCGCGCAGCGCCTTGGGTGCGCCGGGGCCGAGCCGCTCGCCCCGCCCGGCGGCGGGTACGACGGCTGCTGCAACTGCTGCTGTGGCGTTCAGGTTTCACTCCTTCGCCGAAGTGGGTATGGCCATGGCGTGCGCGGTGGGTGCACGGCCCGGACCCCTTCCAACCGCAGGCCCGTGGACCACCGCACACTCGCACATCCGCACCGGCTCGGGCATCGGACCACCGGCGTCCGGCCTCGGGAGACCCCTCGGGGTCGGCTT
Source organism: Saccharothrix sp. ST-888 (assembly GCF_000955975.1). Taxonomy (GTDB): domain Bacteria; phylum Actinomycetota; class Actinomycetes; order Streptomycetales; family Streptomycetaceae; genus Kitasatospora. The sequence continues at coordinate 18,149 of NZ_JYJF01000100.1, read as the reverse complement.
GCCGTCACACCGGGATCCACCGGTCCACCGCATCGGCCCGCCCGGGCGCGGGTACGCCGAAGCGCCCGAGGTGCCGCCGCACCATCCGGCCGGGTACGCGACGTACCGGGCCATGATGGCGCGCCGACATCGGGCGCTGTGGCATTGCGGGGCTACCGGGAGGTCGGCCTCAGGAGGCCAGGACCTCGTCGAGCAGCGTCTCCGCCTTGTCCTCGTTGGTGTTCTCGGCCAGAGCCAGCTCGCTGACCAGGATCTGCCGTGCCTTGGCCAGCATCCGCTTCTCACCGGCCGACAGACCACGCTCGCGCTCGCGACGCCACAGGTCGCGCACGACCTCGGCGACCTTGATGACGTCACCCGACGCCAGCTTCTCCAGGTTCGCCTTGTAGCGGCGGGACCAGTTGGTGGGCTCTTCGGTGTACGGTGCACGCAGCACCTCGAAGACGCGGTCCAGACCCTCCTGGCCGACTACGTCACGCACGCCGACGAACTCTGCGTTCTCAGCGGGCACGCGCAGTGTCAGGTCTCCCTGCTGCACCTTGAGCACCAGGTAGGTCTTGTCCACACCTTTGATCTGGCGAGTTTCGATGGCCTCGATCAGCGCAGCCCCGTGATGGGGGTAGACCACCGTGTCGCCAACCTTGAACGTCATGTGACAGGACCCCTTCCGTGGCTTTCCAGAATAACACGCTTTTCGGCGCACCCGAAGGGCGTTTTCGCAGGTCAGGGCGGGTCTCGGGGCTTGACAACCACCCCCCTGACGTGCTGCGACCGGTGTTCGACGAGGGCTTCTCGCAGGTCGGAGGCGGTATGGAGGACCTGACGAAACCTCTGGCAACAGCCCGGAAACCATGATTGGATCTTGAGTTTTTGCCCCATGTCGCGCCGTGACCCGTTTGCGATCCCGATCACAGCCCGCGCCGACGGGCCCCGGGCCGGCGAAGGGTGATCGTCGTTCGTGAACGGCGTACCCGTGCGGACGACGGGAAAGGGGCTGCGGACGGGCACTTGGGACGCGACACGGGGCCACCCCGTGAGAACCGGATAAGTGTGGTCGGTAGTCTGAGCCCTGACCACCCGACACGTGATCCAAATCCAAGGAGAAGTCGCCGCCGTGAGCCGGAGCCTTCGACGCGGCGCCATCGCCGCCCTCGTCCTCGCAGCGATCGTCCCGCTGTCCGCCTGCGCCGCCGGGAACACCCCCGAGACCCTGCAGATCAAGCCGGACAACGCGGCCACCTCGCTCGGGCAGAACCTGAAGCTCAACAACATCGTGGTGGTGACCAGGGCCGACGCGATCGGCGACCAGGCCGGCCCGGCCAACGTCTCGGTCAACATCGCCAACAGCGGTACCACCCCCGAGACGCTGCAGTCCGTCACGGCCGGCGAGGGCGCCGCGGCGACCTTCACCGACGCCAAGGGCGCTCCGGTGACCGAGGTCGTCATCCCGGCCGGCGGGTCGGTGCTGCTCGGCGGCCAGGGCCAGCCGGCCGCCCACCTCGCCTCGGCGGCCGTCAAGGTCGGTGGCTTCGCCCCGGTCACCTTCACGTTCGCCAAGGCCGGCAAGGTGACCTCCCAGGCCCAGGTCAGCCCGGCCACCGGCCTGTACGCCGCGTTCGGCCCGACCGTGGCTACGGCCCCGCCGGCCGTCCCGTCGGCCTCCGCTTCCGCCCCGGCGTCCGCTCCCGCCTCGGTCCCTGCTTCGGCGCCGGCCTCCGGCCCGGCCTCGGCACCCGCGTCGGCCCCGGCCGGCGGGACCCCGAGCGGCAGCGCCTCCGGCAGCCCGGCCGCGCACTGACGCGAACACGGCGGCACACAACGCCGAAGGGCCCCTGCGGTGCAGGGGCCCTTCGGCGTTGTGGTGCGGGAGCTGCGGCTCCGCGGGGTTTACGGCTCGAACTTGTAGCCGAGACCGCGCACCGTGACCAGGTAGCGCGGCGCGCCCGGGTCGGGCTCGATCTTCGCCCGCAGGCGCTTGACGTGGACGTCCAGGGTCTTGGTGTCACCGACGTAGTCGGCGCCCCAGACCCGGTCGATCAGCTGCATCCGGGTGAGCACCCGGCCCGCGTTGCGCAGCAGCATCTCCAGCAGGTCGAACTCCTTCAGCGGCAGGTCGACCTTGGCGCCGTCCACCGTGACCACGTGCCGGTCGACGTCCATCCGGACCGGACCGGCCTCCAGGGCGCCGGGGCCGCCACCGTCGCCGTTGCCGCCGGCGTCCTCGCCGCGGCGGCGCAGCACCGCGCGGATCCGGGCGACCAGCTCCCGGGTCGAGTACGGCTTGGTGACGTAGTCGTCGGCCCCTATCTCCAGGCCGACCACCTTGTCGATCTCGCTGTCCTTGGCGGTCACCATGATCACCGGGACGTTGGAGCGGACCCTCAGCTGACGGCAGACCTCGGTGCCCGGCAGACCCGGGAGCATCAGGTCGAGCAGCACCAGGTCGGCGCCGTTCCGTTCGAACTGCTCCAGCGCGTCGGGGCCGGTGGCGGCGATGGCCACCTCGAAGCCCTCCTTGCGAAGCATGTACGAGAGGGCGTCGCTGAACGACTCCTCGTCCTCGACCACCAGTACTCGGGTCACGATCGGGCCTCCGGGGCAGGAAGGGGGGTTGCGGTTGCGGGGGTGTGGGTCGACAGCGGGGTGCGCGGCTGCTCCGCCGGGATCTGCCCGGCGGGGAGCCGCACCGTGAAGGTGGAGCCTTGGCCCTCGACACTCCAGACGGACACGGTGCCACCGTGGGAAGCGGCAACGTGCTTGACGATGGAGAGACCGAGGCCGGTTCCGCCGGTCGCTCGGGAGCGGGCCGGATCGACCCGGTAGAACCGTTCGAAGATCCGCTCGCGGTCCTTCTCCGAGATGCCGATGCCCTGGTCGGTCACCGATATCTCGATCAGCTCGCCGTCCGCCTCGCCGAGCGCGGCGGCGCTGGAGATGCGGCGGGTGGCGATGGCCACCCGGGTGCGCGGCGGGCTGTAGTTGACCGCGTTCTCGACCAGGTTGCCGAGTGCCGCGGCCAGCTGGCCGCGGTTCCCGTGCAGGTAGAGGCCACCGATACCACCGGTGGCGATGTGGATCTGCTTGGCGGCGGCGGGCTGGCGGCAGCGGTCGACCGCCTCCGCGATCAGCTCGTCCACCGGCACCGGCTCCGGATCCATCAGCAGCTGGTCGTCCTGGACCCGGGAGAGGTCGATGATCTCCTGGACCAGGCTGGCGAGCCTGGTGGCCTCGATCTGCATCCGGCCCGCGAAGCGCTGGACGGCCTCGGGGTCGTCGGAGGCGTCCGCGACGGCCTCGGACAGCAGCGAGAGCGCGCCGACCGGGGTCTTGAGCTCGTGGCTGACATTGGCCACGAAGTCGCGGCGGACCGCCTCGATCCGACGGCGCTCGGTGAGGTCCTCCACCAGCACCAGCACCAGCCGGGAGCCGAGCGGGGCGACCCGGACCGAGACCGCGAGCGGATCGGCCGTCCTGGCCACCCCGGGGCGGGGCACCTCCAGCTCGACCTGCCGGATCTCGCCGTCGCGCCGGGTGGCGCGGGCCAGCGAGAGCATCTGTTCGACGGCCATCGCGCCGCCCCTGACCAGGCCCATCGCATAGGCGGCCGAGCTGGCCTTGACCACCTCGTCACCCTCGCCGAGCACAATGGCGCAGGAGCGCAACACCGACAGCACGGTGTCCACGCCGGGCGGCAGCGCCGGCTCGTTCGCGGGTGCACTGCTCGTACTGGTCCTGCTCTTGCCGCTGCTGCCCCTGCTGCTCCGGTTCTGCTCTCGCTCGCTCCATCGAAAGGCTATGGCGGCGGTGAGGCCGACTCCGAGCCCGGCTATGGCGCAGGCAGCGGCGGCGGCCACATTCACGTCCATACGGTCAGCCTAAGCGCTAGGTGAAGACCACCCCCCGGCCTGCGATCAAGGGATCGGCCTTACGTTGCCGAGAATTCACCTTCAGGTTGCTACTGGTTCACTGCGGCGGCCGTGCGCCGTCGCCCGGACGGCCCAGTCTGGGTGGCGCAGCCCGTGCGGGCGGTGGCGCGCGTACGATTCGCGCCACCAGCAGCGGCCCTCCCGGCCGCCGTACACCCGTTCGCGGGCGTGGTCGTACGGAATGACGGGACGACCGGTCGGCACCGCCACCGACACAGCTACTGAGGGAGAGAGCATGCGCGACGCGTACCACGAGGAACTCGACTCGATCAGCGACGGACTGGTCGAGATGGCGCGGCTGGTCGGTTCGGCCATGGGCCGGGCCACCACCGCGCTGCTCGACGCCGACCTGGCGCTGGCCGAGAGTGTCATCGCCGCCGACGAGAAGATCAACGAGCTCCACCACGACCTGGAGAGCCGGGCCATCGACCTGCTGGCCCGCCAGCAGCCGGTCGCCACCGACCTGCGGATCGTCGTCACCAGCCTGCGGATGAGCGCCGACCTGGAGCGCTGCGGCGACCTCGCCCGGCACGTCGCCAAGGTGGCCCGCCTGCGCTACCCCGCCACGGCCGTCCCCAATGACCTGCACCCGATCGTGCTGGAGATGGGGCAGCTCGCACAGCGCCTGGTCGCCAAGGCCGGTCAGGTCATCTCCACCAAGGACGTGGACAAGGCGCTGGAGCTGGAGCAGGACGACGACGCGATCGACGCGCTGCACCGCGAGCTCTTCTCGCACCTGCTGGACGACCGCTGGCAGCACGGCATCGAGACCGCGGTCGACGTGACCCTGGTCGGCCGCTACTACGAGCGGTTCGCCGACCACGCGGTGTCGGTGGCCAAGCGCGTGGTGTTCCTGGTGACGGGCGAGCACGCGAGCGAGTTCGTCGCCGCGAACGAGGCGGTCCCGGCCGAGTAGGCAGGCCCCGGGGCGACGCCGCAGGGGTGGGAGCGGTCGCGCGGCCGATCGGTCGTGCGGCGCGCCGGACCGTGCGGCGTCGCCGTGCTGATCACGTGCCCCGCGCCCCGGGCGCTGCCCGGTGCGGCTAGGGGGCGCACGGGACGCCGTACGGCCACCTCCGCGCGCCCGTTGACGCCCCGTCACGGGAGGGCTTCACTCGTGGAGTAGGCACACCGACGTGTGCCCGTCCCGAGGAGGGCCCAGCGCGATGAAGGCAACCCCCACCCCGACCACTCCCCCGCCGAGCGTCGTCGAACCGCCGGCACCGGCCCTGCTGCCGATCCTCGCCGCCGGTTGCGGCTGCGGGCCCGGCTGCGGCTGCGGCTGCCAGTCCGGAGCGCCGTGCCAGTGCGGCGGCGCCAGCGGCGGCTGCTGCGGCGGCCACTGAGCATCCGCCCCTCGTCCGCGACCGGGTGTCCCGCCGTATCGGCGGGACACCCGGTCCGGCTTTTCGCGCGGGCCCCGGCGGACTCCAGGGCCCTCGGGAAGCCGGCTCCTCAGGACGCCCGGGGCTTCAGAAGGCGACGTCGGTGCAGGAGTAGAAGGCGTTGCCGGTGTCGGCGATGTCCCAGACCGCGAGCACCACCTGGTGGCCGGTCCGCCCGGACGGGAGGGTCGCGGTGTGGCTGAGCGTGCTCGGCGGCTGGGCGCCGCCGTAGGGGACGGTGAGGAAGGGCGTGGTGTCCAGGCTGCTGCGGGTCAGCGGCCGGGAGGCGTCGTAGCCGGGCTTGGTGAGGAAGTACCGGAACGAGGTCGTCGCGTGCCGGGCGGTGAACGTCCAGGTGAAGGTGAGCCGTTGCCCGGCCGTCACCCCGGTGGTGGGCCAGGCGCCGCCGCGCGGGTCGTCGAGTTCGGCGAATCTGGTGTTCCCGCCCGAGCAGAGGGTGCCGTCGGCGGGACCCTTCGCCGGGAAGCCCTTGGGACCTTCGACGCTCTGCGGCTCCCACTGGATCTCACCGCAGTCGGTCACGGTCCCGGCGGCGCACATGGCGGCCCGGCTCGGCGGGGTCGAGATGTATCCGTGCGACCGGGCCGGTACCGCGAGAGCGACCGGGACGGCCGCCGCCGCAGCTGCCGCGACCAGGGCATGGCGCTTGCGCATGGTGCTCCTTCCTGACCCGGCTTCCGGGCATGCCGAAGCAGGGTGTGGGGGGGGTGGATGGAGTACACGAAAGGCACGAGCCGCCTGCGTGGGGGCAGGATCCGGGAACGGATCATGGCGTGCCCGCGCCAGTTCCGGCACTTACGCTAGGAGCGCCGCCTGCGGCCGTCAATGGTCTGAACCACCTTGGGCGCCAACGGAGTTGTCGCAGCAGCCGGCAACTCGCGGACGCTCGGGCAGCCTTGGCGCAACCGCACCGCCGGGCCGTGCGCGGCGCCCGCCCCGAAAGCCCCGATCCCCCGGACCGGCCCTTACGCAACCGAGCCCTCCGCCGCGCGGGGAACCGCGGGCGGAGGGCTCGGTGTTGAGCGGGTGGTGCGGCTGCTGCTACTTCTTGCCCTGGTTCTTCACGGCCTCGATGGCAGCCGCGGCGGCCTCGGCGTCCAGGTAGCGGCCGCCCTTGGCGAGCGGCTTGAAGTCGGCGTCCAGCTCGTACACCAGCGGGATGCCGGTGGGGATGTTCAGGCCGGCGATGTCCTCGTCGGAGATGCCGTCGAGGTGCTTGACCAGCGCGCGCAGGCTGTTGCCGTGGGCGGTGACCAGCACGGTCTTGCCGGCGGCCAGGTCCGGGACGATCGCGTCGTACCAGTACGGCAGCATGCGGTCGACGACGTCCTTGAGACACTCGGTGCGCGGGCGCAGCTCGCTCGGGATGTCGGCGTAGCGGGCGTCACCGGCCTGCGAGTACTCGGCGTCGTCGGCGAGCACCGGCGGCGGGGCGTCGTACGAGCGGCGCCAGAGCTGGAACTGCTCCTCGCCGAACTCGGCCAGGGTCTGGGCCTTGTCCTTGCCCTGGAGCGCACCGTAGTGACGCTCGTTCAGACGCCAGCTGCGGCTGACCGGGATCCAGTGGCGGTCGGCCTTGTCCAGGGCGATCTGCGAGGTGCGGATCGCGCGGCGCAGCAGGGAGGTGTGCACCACATCGGGGAAGAGGCCCTCGGCAGCGAGCAGTTCGCCGCCACGTGCGGCCTCCTTCTCGCCCTTCTCGTTGAGGTCGACGTCGACCCAGCCGGTGAAGAGGTTCTTCTGGTTCCACTGGCTCTCGCCGTGACGGAGCAGGATGAGTCGGTACGTCGTGTCAGCCATGGCCCACAGCTTAATGGAGCCGAATAACCGCTGGCCGGGCCGAAAGTCCCTCGGTAACATGTGATCAAGCATTTCACCACTTACGTGCCCGTCGGGAGCTCCCAGCCCGCCCGACGGGCTCCTGCTGCCCTCGGAGCCTCCCTTGCCCGAATCCGCCCGTATACGCACCGCCTTCTCGGAGACCGTCGGCGGACTGCCGCGACAGTTCTGGTGGCTCTGGACCTCGACCCTGGTGAACCGGCTCGGCGGCTTCGTGGTCACGTTCCTGGCCCTCTACCTGACCGCGGAGCGCGGCTACTCGGCCTCGTACGCGGGCCTGGTGGCGGCGCTGTTCGGGCTCGGCTCGGCCATCGCGGCGGTCGGCGCGGGCGTGCTCACCGACCGGATCGGGCGGCGGCCGACCATGCTGGCCGCGCAGGTCTCCAACGCGGTCTTCACCGCGGTGCTCGGCTTCACCGACGGCCAGGTGGCCATCGCGGTGGTCGCCTTCCTGGTCGGCCTGGCGAACAACGCCTCCCGTCCGGCCGTCTCGGCGATCATCGCCGACATCGTCCCGGCGAAGGACCGGGTCCGCGCCTTCTCGCTCAACTACTGGGCGATCAACATCGGCTTCGGCGTCTCGGCGGCGGCCGCCGGGCTGATCGCGAGCCACGGCTACCTGACCCTCTTCCTATTGGACGCGGTCAGCACGCTGCTCTGCGCCGTGGTGGTCTTCGTCAGGATTCCCGAGACCCGGCCGGAGGCCACCGCCCCGGGCACCACCGCAGCGGGCACGGCGGCCGAAGTACCGGACCCCGCGCGGATCGGCCTGGGGACGGTCTTCCGGGACGGCCGGTTCATCGCCGTGGTCGGCATCAACCTGCTGCTCGCGCTGGTCGCCCAGCAGGGCAGCACCACGCTCGCGGTGGGCATGGGCGAGGCGGGCATCTCCACCACCCAGTACGGCTTCGTCATCGGCCTGAACGGGCTGCTGATCGTGCTGCTCCAACTGCCGCTGACCAGCCTGATCAGCGGCCGCAACCGGACCGCGCTGCTGCTCGCAGGCGCCCTGCTGACCGGCTGGGGCTTCGGGCTGACCGCCTTCGCCGGGTCCTCGGCCGCCTTCTACGCCATCACCGTGGCCGTCTGGACGATCGGCGAGATCATCAGCGCGCCGACCATGATGAGCCTGGTCACCGAGCTCTCACCGGCCTCGGCCCGCGGCCGCTACCAGGGCGTGTACTCCCTCTCCTGGTCGCTGGCCTCCTTCCTCGGACCGGCGGTCGGCGGCTACCTCCTCCAGCATGCGGGCGGCGGCGCGGTCTGGGGCGCCTGCGCGGTCTGCGGGACGGCCGCGGGCATCGGGTTCCTGCTGCTCGGGCGGAGCAGCGCGGCGCGGCCGGACGCAGCACCCCTTGCCGCCCCGGGCACCCCGGACACCCCGGGCGCGCCTGCGGGCGCAGCGGATCGGGAAGCGCTCTCCCCGTCCTGAGCACCGGGCGGCCATGCGCCCTGCACCCCGCACCGAGCGCCGCCCCGGGCGCCGCCGCTCGGTGCAGGGCGGTGGTGCGACCGGGCCTATCCGGCCGCCGGCCGGCCGGCCTCCTGCTGCCTCGGCTCGGAGGCGGCCGGTCCGGCGAGGCCGGCGAAGGCTTCGAGGTTGCGGGTCGACTCCCCGCGCTTGGTACGCCACTCCCACTCGCGACGGATCGCGGACGCGAAGCCGAGTTCGAGCAGGGTGTTGAAGGGCTCGTCGGCGTTCTCCAGCACGGTGCCGAGCAGCCGGTCGACCGTGTCCGGGGTGAGCGCCTCCAGCGGGAGGCGGCCCGCGAGGTAGACGTCGCCGAGCCGGTCGACGGCGTACGCGACCCCGTACAGGCGGGTGTTGCGCTCCAGCAGCCAGCGGTAGACCGCCTCGTGGTTCTCGTCGGGGCGGCGGATCACGAACGCGTTCACCGAGAGGGTGTGGTCGCCGACCCGCAGCGCGCAGGTGGTGGCCAGCTTCCGGGTGCCCGGAAGCGAGGCGACCAGGGTGTACGGATCGGTCGCGGCCGGCTCCCAGGCCACCCCGGTCTCGTCCAGCGCGGCGCGGAGCAGCCCGAGGGCGTCGTCCTTCGTGCGGATTGCCATGGGGAAGACGCTACTCGGCGGTAGGCCGCCGGTGCAGCCGGGCGCCCCGAAGAACGGCCCTCCGGCTACGACAGGCAGGCAACCGCTCGGGGCGAGGAACCGCCCGGTCGGCCCCGCACGAAGCCGCACGGCACGTCGCGCGGCCCCAGAGGGCCCCGGAGGCGTGCTCCCGGGGGCATCTGGTACTGCCCGACGGCAGTCGGGCGGGTCAGCCCAGGCGGATCCGGGAGCGGCCGAGGCGGCCTGCCGGGCGGGCGAGCGCGCCCGCGTACACGTCCGCCGTGGCGGCGGCGGCCGTGCTCCAGCCGAAACCCGAAGCGTGCTGGGCCGCGGCCGCGCCCTGCCGGTCGACCAGCTCGGGGCGGGTGGCGTACTGGAGCAGCGCGTCGGCCCAGGCGTACGGGTCGTGGCCGTGCACCAGCGTCCCGGTGCGGCCGTCCTGGACGGCGACCGGGAGGCCGCCGACCGCCGCCGCGACGACGGGAGTGCCGCAGGCCTGGGCCTCCAGGGCGACCAGTCCGAAGGACTCGCTGTAGGAGGGCATCACCAGCGCCGACGCGGCCTGGTACCACTCGGCCAGCTCGGACTGGCCGACCGGCGGGTGGAAGCAGACCACGTCCGAGATGCCGAGCTGGGCGGAGAGCTTGTGCAGGCTCTCCGGCTTGGCCAGCCCCGTCCCGGAGGGGCCGCCGACGACCGGGACGACCAGTCGCTCGCGCAGGCCCGGCTCGCGTTCGAGCAGCACCGCCACGGCCTTGAGCAGCACATCGGGTGCCTTCAGGGGCTGGATCCGCCCGGCGAAGAGCAGGACGGTGGCGTCCTGCGGGAGGCCGAGCCGGGCGCGGGCGGCGGCCCGGTCGCCGGGCCGGAAGATGTCCAGGTTGACGCCGGGGTGGACGACGGCGAGCTGGTCCTTGCGGGCGGCGTAGTGGTGCGAGAGCTCGTCGGCCTCCTCGGCCGTGTTGGCGATCAGGCGGTCGGCGGCCTCGACCACCTGGGTCTCGCCGATCACCCGCGCCGCCGGCTCCGGCATGTCGCCCTCGGCGAGGGCGGCGTTCTTGACCTTGGCCATGGTGTGCATGGTGTGCACCAGCGGCACGCCCCAGCGTTCGGCGGCCAGCCAGCCGACCTGGCCGGAGAGCCAGTAGTGCGAGTGGACCAGGTCGTAGTGGCCCGGCCGGTGCCCGGCCTCGGTGCGCAGCACGCCGTGGGTGAAGGCGCAGAGCTGGGCCGGCAGGTCCTCCTTGACCAGCCCCTCGTACGGCCCGGCCGTGACGTGGCGGACCAGCACTCCGGGCGCGAGCTGGACCGTGGGGGCGTCCTCGGAGCGGATCGCCCTGGTGAAGATCTCGACTTCGATGTCCAGGTCGGCCAGCCGCTTGGCCAGCTCGACGATGTAGACGTTCATCCCGCCGGCGTCGCCGGTGCCCGGCTGGTGCAGCGGCGAGGTGTGGACGCTCAGCATGGCTATCCGCCGGGGCCTGCGCGAGCGCCCGCCGACCAGCGCCTGCAGGCGGCCACGTGTGGGCGTGAGCGCGAGCTGGGCACGGCGTGACGTCCGTACGGGGTGCTGGGTCACCGGGCTGAAGCCTCCTCTTGCTCCCCGACTGCCTAGGGCCGTGCCGGTACCTGCGGGCCGGACGCCCCGGTGCGCCTGCCGCCCCGGAACGCTGTGCTCCTGCCCTGCCGGGACGCCGCCGGACGGCGGTGGCTCGGACGGGCGTTAGTCCAGTGTGACAACCGCCGGGTCGCCGGCCGGTATTCCCGTCTCGCAGGATGAGATGCACTGTCGTCCGCGTAGGCTGCCTGGCATGGCCGCCTCGTTCGAACCCTCCCCCACCCGTGGGCGCTCCGCCCGCCCGGTCGGGACGGTCACCCGGGGTACCACCAACACCAACCGCCTCCGCCGGATGGACCGCTGGATCGCCCACACGCTCGGGCCCGCCCTGCGCACCGCCGACCGGCCGCCGACCGCCGTGGACCTCGGCTACGGCGCGGCGCCCTGGACCGCCGTCGAACTCTCCACCCGCCTGCGGTCCGCGCGCTCGGACCTCCGGGTGGTGGGCATCGAGATCGAGCCCGAGCGGGTCGCGGCGGCCCTCCCGTACGCCGAGCCCCCGCTGCTGACCTTCCGCCGCGGCGGGTTCGAGGTGCCGCTGGACGGGGCCGCTCCGCTGCTGATCCGGGCCGCGAACGTGCTGCGGCAGTACGAGGAGTCGGCGGTCGCGGCGGTCTGGGAACGGCTCTGCGGGCGGCTGGCTCCCGGCGGCCTGCTGGTCGAGGGGACCTGCGACGAGATCGGCCGGCGGCACGTCTGGGTGGCGCTCGGTCCCGAAGGACCCCGCACCGTGACCTTCGCGGCCCGGCTCGGCGGTCTCGGTCAGCCCTCCGACCTGGCCGAACGGCTGCCGAAGGCACTGATCCACCACAACGTCCCCGGCCGTCCGGTGCATGCCTTCCTGACCGACTTCGACCGGGCCTGGGCGGCGGCGGCGCCGTACGGGGCGTTCGGGGCGCGGCAGCGCTGGGTGGCCGCGTGCACCGCGCTGGCGCGGAGCTGGCCGCTGGTGGACGCGCGCGGACGCTGGCGGCAGGGCGAGGTCACACTGCCGTGGACCGCGCTGGCGCCCTAGCCGGAGCCGGTCCGGCCAGGGTCGGCATACGGATTTTCACTCGAACGAGTTATCGAATACCTCTGGCATGTTGACGCCCCACGGCGGCACCATAGGGGCGGTTGCACGAACCGGCGGCCGCCGGCCGAGATGCCGGTTGAGGCACCGTCAGTTCCCCTGCTCCAGCGCGCGCTGCACCCGCTCGAAGACTCCGTACGCCTCTGCACCGAACAGCACGAACCGGACCTCGGCCACCCCCGCAGCCTCCGCCTGCCCCTGCGACCCGGCCGACTCCGCCACCGCTTCCGCCACAGCCGTGAGGGCGATCCGCGCCGCGTCCTCCAACGGCCAGCCGTACACCCCGGCCGAGATCGCCGGGAACGCCACCGTGCGCGCCCCCAACTCGGCTGCGACCCGCAGCGATTCGCGATAACAGGAGGCCAGGAGCTCAGCCCGCCGCTCGTACTCGTCCGGCAGATGGACGGGCCCCACCGTGTGCACGACCCACCGGGCGGGCAGGCGGCCGGCCGTCGTGGCGACGGCCCGGCCGGTCGGCAGCCCCTTGCCGTAGTGCGAGGCCCGCAGCCTGCGGCAGTCCGCGAGGATCTCCGGTCCGCCCTTGCGGTGGATCGCACCGTCCACCCCGCCGCCACCGAGGAGAGAGGAGTTGGCAGCGTTCACGATGACGTCCACCCGCTGCTCCGTGATGTCACCCTCGACCAACGTGATCTGCGTCACCGAACCCGACCTCCCGTCACACCGCGTCCACAGGGCGCCCACACTAACCACCCTGGCCGCTGGGAGCGTGGCAATAGCCACATCGACGCCGGTCGGTCAGAGAAATCGCCGGAGATCACGTTATGGTCGCGAGAAGCTTCCCGACACACGGCGCCATGCGGGCACTGAGCACGGTCCCCAGCCGTTGCCCAGTCGGGGAAAGGGAGGATCGACCAATGCCCGCAACGGGAGACGGGCGGGCACCGCGTGCCTCGTACCGGCCGGGCAGCACCGGCGGAGTCTTGACCGAACGTGCCGTCAGCACCGCGGCCCGCACCGCCGGCCACACCGCCGGCAGTGGCACCGACCACCTCGACGGCAGCGGTGAGACCGGCACGGGCCGGTCGGCCAAGCGGACCGGCGGCCGCGCCGCGGTCCACTCGGACGGACTCGCCGGCGGACGGACCGACACCCGGATCGACGGGCGCTCCGACGGCTGCGGCGGCTCGCCCGCCGATCGGCACGACGGTCGACCCGATGTCGCGGTCAGCCCCATACCGCACCCCCGGAGCATCCACCGCGGCCCCGTGACACCCTCCCGCGGCGCGCCGTTCCGGCTGCTCGTCATCGAGAGCGACGTCTCCGACGCGGTCCTGATCGAGCAGCTGGTCGCCGACAGCGGCACCCCGATCGAGATCCACTGGGCCCAGGGGATCGACCAGGCCGTCGCCCTGCTCTCTCCCACGCTGCCCGGCGCCCGGCGGGGGCGCCCGCGCGGGTCCGACTTCAGCTGCGTCCTGCTCGACCTGGCCGCCCCCGGCGACCTGCCCGTTCCCGCCGAGTCCCCCGCGCCCGGCGGGCCGACCGCCTCCGGCGCCCCGACGCCCCCGGATGCGCCGACCGCGCTGCCGGACGTTCCGAGCAGGGTGCACGGCGCCGGCGGGATCGACGCTCCGGACGGCCCCGACGGGCTCGACGGGCTGCGCGAGCTCCTGCGCCGGGCCCCGCACACCGCGGTCGTGGTCCTGACCGATGCCGACAGCGCCGAGCTCGGGGCCGCCGCCGTCGCCGCGGGCGCCCAGGACTTCCTCGTCAAGCACGAGACGGACGGGCCGCTCCTGGCCCGCGCCCTGCGCTACGCGGTCGAGCGCAAGCGGGCCGACGAGTCGCAGCGCCGCCTGGTCGAGGCCGAGCTGCGCGGCCAGGAGAACGCCCGCCTGCAACGCCACCTGCTCCCCACCCCGCTGCTCGACGGCGCCGGGCTCGCCTTCACCCGCCGCTACCGCCCCGGCCGCCGCCGGGCACTGCTCGGCGGCGACTTCTACGACGCGGTGCGCACCTCCGACGGTACCGTCCACGTGGTGATCGGCGACGTCTGCGGCCACGGCCCCGACGAGGCCGCCCTCGGCGTCGCCCTGCGGATAGCGTGGCGCACCCTGGTCTTCGCCGGGCTCACCGGCGAGACACTGCTCAGCACCCTCCAGCACGTCCTGGAGCACGAGCGCCGCAGCGACGAGATCTTCGCGACGCTCTGCATGCTGGTGCTCTCCCCCAGTGCGGCCCCGTCCGGCGGCCCCGCACCGGCGGAGTACGCCCGGCTCTACCTGGCCGGGCACCCGGCGCCGCTGCTGCTCCGGCCCGACGGGCCTCCCGTACTGCTCCCGTCCGAGCAGGCCGGCCCCGCACTCGGGCTGGTCCCGTGCGACGACGGCCAGGCGGTCTGGCCGGCCCGGGAGCTCGAACTCCAGCCCGGCTGGCGACTGATGCTCTACACCGACGGACTGGTCGAGGGCCGGGTCGGCGCGGGCTCCCGCCGGCTGGGCCAGGACGGCCTGGTCGAGCTGATCGGCGACCACCAGTCCACCGGTCTCACCCGGGGCCGGCTGGTCGACAGCGCCATCGCCGAGGTCGAGGAGCTCAACGGTGGCGCGCTCACCGACGACGTGGCCGTCCTACTGCTGGAGCGCAACCCGGTGCCGCTCATCATGGGCTGACCGGGGCGGCCCCGGCCCGCCTGGGGACGGCAGTGGGGCGGTACCCGGTCGGGTACCGCCCCACTGCCGTCCACGGCGCTGTCGCAGAGCCGTCACCAGGGGCCGTACGGCCCAACGTTCCGCCGGTCGCCCTTGCCCCGGCCGTCGGTCAACTGCTTGATGGCGGGCCGGACGTCGACCATGTAGACGATCGCACCCACCAGGCCGGCCAGCGACAGCAGGGCGAACACGCTGGACCCGAGCAACAGGTCGAGCACCAGGGCGAGGCCGAGAATGATCAGCCAGAACTGCTTCGTCTTCTTGTCCGCCGCACGGTAGGCGTCCTCGCGGCGCGTCGCAGCGTCCACGAAGGCGAAGAGCTTGAAGCACACCATCGCGGTGGTCAGCCACCAGAACGGATTCAGATAGTCGAAGAGCAGGATCTGTCCCACTGCGGTCTCCTCACTGCGGCTTCGGCGACACCGGCCTCGGCGTTACCGGGTCGGGCCAGGCCACTTCCCATCGTGACACGTCCGGCCCCTTGCCCACCCGACAACGAACCGGCCCGGCCCGATGTGCCCGGCCTCAGTCCTCGGGCCCAGTCCTCGGGCTCAGTCCTCGGTCGCGTCCGGAGCGGACTTCTCTGCGGACTTCCGCGCCCGCGGGGTCTTCCTGGCACCCTCCGAAGCGGCCTGCGCCTCGGGCGACTCCGCCACGATCTCCGCCTCGACGGGCTCGTCCGCGTCGACCGCGACCACGGCCGACCGGTCCTCGGGTCCGGCCTGGCCCTTGTCCACGACCGCCTTGCCGCGTACGGCCAGCTCGTCGTAGACCTCCTTGGCCTTGACCGCGAGCTCCGCGGCCCGGCCGACCTGCTGCAGGGCGAAGACCTGGGCCTTCTCCTGGAGCGTCTTGAGGTCGGTCGGCAGCGTGGTGACCGTCTCGGTCACCTTCGCCTGCGCCTCGACCAGCAGGGTCTGCGCCTCCTGCAGCCGGACCGCGGCCTTCTCCTGGGTGCCCTTGCGGTCGGCCGCCAGCGCCTCGACCTTGCCCGGCACCTCACGCAGCTTCTCGTACGCGAGGTCACCGGCGCCCGCGAGGGCGTACAGCGGGGTCGGGTCGCTGAGGGTCTTCTTGATCTCGTCGGTGATCGGCATGACCGGTCCTCCCTTTGCGTCGACAGCCGGCGGCCGGTCTGTCGTAGGTCTCTGCCGGTGGCCGCCCGACCGGGCGGCCACCCGTGTTCAGTCCTTGTCGGCGTTCAGCGCCTGTCGGCGTCCACTGTCCGTGCGGCGGGCCCGGCCGCCGTCACGCCGTCCGTCGACGGCCCTTCCTTGTTCTCCTTCAGGAAGGCGTCGTAGACCGCGAGCAGCGCCTGCTTCTGCCGCTCGTTGATCAGCGGATCGGCCAGGATCGCGGCCCGCAGTTCGAGCCCCTCGCCCTGCCGCTCCTCCAGGATCCCGGCCTGGACGTACAGCGTCTCCGCCGAGATCCGCAGGGCCTTGGCGATCTGCTGCAGGATCTCCGCGCTCGGCTTGCGCAGCCCGCGCTCGATCTGGCTGAGGTACGGGTTGGACACGCCGGCGGCCTCCGCCAACTGCCGCAGTGAGAACTGCGCATTCCGCCGCTGCTCCCGGATGTACTCGCCGAGTGAGCCGACGTTCAGTGAGGCCATACCGGAAGTCTGCCCCGCAGTGCTTGCAAATGCAAGCAAGGCGCTAACATGAGCAACCACCGCGCCGCCGGGCATCAGGGCTGATCACGGGCGGGTGGCACTCGTGTGTGGGCGTCCGGCTGCCGGCCGGCCGCCCACACACGTCACGTCAGGCCGGTGACTCGCCTACCCGGCCGAGGTGCCGGGCGAAGAACCGGACCGCACTGTCGGCCTCGAACCTGGGCAGCTCCTTGTGCTTGCCCGAGTTCACGTGCAACGTCTTCTCCGTCGAGGCGAAGGCGTCGAACAGCGCGAGCCCGGCCTCGCGCGGGATGTGCTCGTCGTCCC
Organism: Saccharothrix sp. ST-888; assembly: GCF_000955975.1. GTDB lineage: Bacteria > Actinomycetota > Actinomycetes > Streptomycetales > Streptomycetaceae > Kitasatospora. The sequence goes on along the minus strand of NZ_JYJF01000100.1, from coordinate 1,604 downwards.
ACTGCATGTCGAACTCGATCGGGATGGTGATCTGCTTCGCCTTCTCGGCCAGGACATCGGGCCAGTGCAGGCCGAAGACCGCGGCGGTGATCCTGGGTTCGATCGCCACGAACGGTATGCCGATCGCGGTGCCCATGTTGATGCCCCAGAAGCCGACCGGCCCGTCGGTGCCGATCTCCGGAAGTTCCTGAAGCGCGTCCAGCATCGCCCGGTACTCGGGCACGGCGAGCTCCGCCAGGTGGTCGTTGTAGCGGACGACGATCGGGCCTTCCGGCTCGCCCGCCGCCCTCGCCCGGAACAGCTCGGCGATTTCCGCCTCGTCGTGTGCCGTGCGCGGCCGGTCGCCGTGACCGGGTGCGTCGATGACGGCGACGTGGAAGCCGCAGCCGGCCACCAGGCGCTGGGCGCGGCCGGACATCGCCGGGTGCTTCTTGTGGTTGCCGCCGCCGTGGGCCATCAGGACCAGGGGCGCGCGATCGGCTGCGCTGGAGGCCGACGACCAGAGGACGCCGGGGACCCCGCCCACGGTGAAGTCGCGTTCGAGCATGCCGTTCGACGACGACTCGGCGGTGATCTGCAGAGAGTGCATGGGTGTTGCCTTTCGGGAGTGCCTTGTTGTCGAGGCGCTCCCGGCGACATCTACGTCAGTCGCACGGCCGTGACGGGAAGGGGGAGCACCCACGTCGATACAGCGTTCATGGGTCTCACCTCCTCGCGGCCTGTCACGTTATCCGCACGCTACCAACCGGACGTCAGCCCGCTCAACCCTTTTCCTGCGGCGGTGTCCTGAACAACGACACACTCAGGCCGCCTGAGGCCGTGTCAACCGGTGAACCCCGGCACCACCAGACCGGACTCGTACGCGATCACCACCGCGTGGGTCCGGTTCTGCGCGCCGAGCTTGGTCAGCACGTTCCCGACGTGCGTCTTCACCGTCTCCAGGCTCACCGTGAGCGACTCCGCGATCTCCGGGTTGGACAGACCGGTGGCCATCAACCGCAGCACCTCCTCCTCCCGCCCCGTCAGCGCCGCCTTCGGCAACGCCTCGTCGGAGCCCAGCGGGCGGACGGCGACCATCCGGCGCAGTGCCGCCGGGAAGAGGATCGCCTCCCCCGCCGCCACCACCCGCACCGCCTCCGCGATCTGCCGGACCGGAAGCCGCTTGAGCACGAACCCACTGGCCCCCGCGCTGAGCGCGGCGGTGACGTAGCCGTCGTTCTCGAAGGTGGTGATCACCACGACCTTCGGCGGTTCGACCGACTCGGCCAGCAGCTGCCGGGTGGCCTCGATCCCGTTGCAACGCGGCATCCGCACATCCATCAGGACCACGTCCGGCCGCAGCCTCCGCGCCTGCTCGACCGCCTCAACGCCGTCGGCGGCCTCCCCGACCACCGCGATCCCCGGCTGTGCCGCGAGCAACGTGCGCAGACCGCTGCGGGTCACCTCGTCGTCGTCCGCGATCAGGAGTGTGACGGGGGTGCTGGTGGGGGTGCTGGTGGGGCTGAGGGCGGCCGGGTCGGTACCGGGGGCGCCGGTCACGACGGCGGCGCTCGGGTCAGGACTGGTCGTGACGGCCTCGCTCGCGTCGACGCGGATCATGCCGA
>NZ_JYJF01000989.1 GCF_000955975.1 Saccharothrix sp. ST-888 | reverse complement strand
GGGCCCGCACCGGCTTCTCGGCCACCGGCTCGGCGGCGGGCGCCTCGGTGCCGGGGGTCTCCCCGGCGGACGGCTGGGTGGGGGTCTCGGCAGGCAGTAAGGGCTCGGCGGTCTCGGCGGCCGCGCCCTGCGGCGCACCGGCCGGGCGGGGCACCGCCCGGCGACGACGGCGCCGAGGCACGGCGGAGCCGTCGGCCTCGGAACTCCCCGTTGCGGCAGACTGCTGCGGTTCGGTGTTATCGAGCATTCGGGTGGAGCTCCCGTCACGCCCTCGGCCCCCGCCTCCGTGCACGTCCCGGCC
>NZ_JYJF01000988.1 GCF_000955975.1 Saccharothrix sp. ST-888 | reverse complement strand
CGCGTGCCGCTGATCCACGAACGCCACCCGAGCCGCTCGCGCTCCGACGCCAGGCGCAGCCGCCCTGCCCTGGCCCGCGCGTCCAGCACCGACGCGGCCGGGCGCGGCCTGTGCCGCGTGGCCCAGCTCGCCCAGTCCCGGGAAACGCGCTACACCGCCGGCGGCAAGGTCAACTGGGCCGAATGCGCCCTGGAGGAGCCCTGGCACGCGCCGGACATCCTCGCGAGTTGGCCGGAGGAGATTCCCGGGATCGAATGACCCGCCCTCCGGAAGGTCGCGGGGCCTGGCGTGTCAGGGACGC
>NZ_JYJF01000987.1 GCF_000955975.1 Saccharothrix sp. ST-888 | reverse complement strand
CTTGTTCAGGCGCTGGACCGAGGAGCACGACGCCGTCCGCCTCGCGGGCGGCCTCGCCAGCAGGGTGCCCATCGGCGCGACCACCCTGGTCGACAGCGGCACCCTCGGCGCGACGGTGGCCGCCCAGCCGGACGCCCCCGCCGGCCCCCGGGAAGCCGACCAGCACCTCGCCTGACGGGAACCCCGGTGCGGCCGGGCCAGCGACCAGGCCCCGGCAGGGCCCCGGGCCGGGGACTGGCCCCGCCGTACGCCCGCACCGGGCTCGTTGCCGGAGCCGGAGCCGATACAGGGCCGCGAACGC
>NZ_JYJF01000986.1 GCF_000955975.1 Saccharothrix sp. ST-888 | reverse complement strand
ACCAAGGCGATGCCCCCGGACGTCATGGGCAAGGGCGTCCCGCTCGCCGATCTCTTCAACGAGAAGCACCCGCGCTACAACGAGGGCACCGAGATCCGCCCCCTCTATCAGAACGACCCGGACGTCAAGAAGATTATCGACACCGGAGTGCGCATCGCCGGCCTGCTCCGACCGCCCGGCCTGCACGCCGCCCCCCTCATCCTCCCCTCCACCCCGCCGCACGCCCCGATCCCGCTCCACCCCGAGCTGGAAGCCCCGCTCAGCGAGGTCCTCGGCCCCACCTACGGTCTGATCGTCTACCA
>NZ_JYJF01000985.1 GCF_000955975.1 Saccharothrix sp. ST-888 | reverse complement strand
AAGACCGAGCTGCGGCTGGCACCCATCGATGGCTCGCCGGTCGGGGCGACCCCAGGTTCCAGACCGAGCTGACGTGGCTTCGGCCGGCCACGTACCGGCCACGTTCCAGGCTGCGCCGACAGTCGGGGAAGACCGGCGGCCGGGAGCGCTGGCGTCGTCCGCGGGTGCGGGCGTTCGGAAGGGCAGTTGCCGACTCGTGGTGGATCCGGTGTGGAGGAGCGAGTCCCCCACCAGTCGTACGCGGTGAGGGAGAAGTGCGGACTGGGATCCCACTCGGTGTTTCCCCCACCATGCGTTCCGAC
>NZ_JYJF01000984.1 GCF_000955975.1 Saccharothrix sp. ST-888 | reverse complement strand
ATGAAGGCGCGGATGTCCTTGGGCAGGCAGCCGCCGCCGAAGCCGAGCCCGGCACCGAGGAACTTGGCGCCGATCCGGTCGTCGTGGGCGAGCGCCTGGATGAGCCGGACCACGTCTTCGCCCGCGCTCTCGCACACCTCGGCCATCGCGCTGATGAAGGAGATCTTGGTGGCGCGGAAGGAGTTGGCGGCGACCTTGCCCAGCTCGGCCGTCCGGCAGTCGATCACCTCGAACGGGACGCCCTCGGCGATCGGCGTCGCGTACCCCCCGTGCAGCAGCTGCTCGGCCCGCCCGCTGCCAAC
>NZ_JYJF01000983.1 GCF_000955975.1 Saccharothrix sp. ST-888 | reverse complement strand
GATCAGCCCTTCCCGTCGCACAGCTCGAGTGTTGCGGTGCCCAGAGCGACCCGGTAGGCGTCAGCGCGGCGGGTGAATCCGGCGCCCCTGATTCCGGCCCAGGGGTGGGTCAGGGCCATTGCCAAGTAGCGGGGCTCGGGATAGACGGTCCAGTGGAACGTCCATGAGTTCCCGGCCCCCCCGAGCCGGCGGCCGGCAACGTGCCGCATCACCAGCGCATCCCTTCGGTGCCCGACTCCGGGCGGCGCCAGGGCGGCCCAGCACAAGCGGGTCGCCGAGCGGCTCGGCGGGTCCACGAGGTT
>NZ_JYJF01000982.1 GCF_000955975.1 Saccharothrix sp. ST-888 | reverse complement strand
GCCGCCCCGTCCTTGGTCATGCCGCCCGCGTCCGGCACACGCGTCATGGCCTTGCTGCCCACCATCGCGACCGGTCGGTTCACCGCCACCTGCTGGCCCCCAGCCGGCCTGGCGCTGCTCACCGGGCCCTGCGGCGCGGAGTCGCTGTACGTCTCGGGGGTCGTCCCCGGCGCCAGCCCGGCGTCGGTCAGGGCCTTGCGGGCCTGCTCCAGCGGCTTCCCGGCCAGTGCGTGAACGGTGATCCGCTGCGGGCCCTTGGAGAGCGTCACCTTCACCGGGTCGCTCTTGCGCACCCGCTGCCC
>NZ_JYJF01000981.1 GCF_000955975.1 Saccharothrix sp. ST-888 | reverse complement strand
GCGCCTCCGGCCGCGGCGGGCAGCCGGGCACGTAGACGTCGACCGGGATGATCTGGTCCACGCCCTTGGTGACGGAGTACGAGTCCCAGTAGGGGCCGCACGAGTTGGAGCAGGCGGCGAAGGAGATCAGGGACTTGGGCTCGGGCATGTGCTCGTAGAGGCGCTTGACCGCCGGGGCCATCTTGTCGGTCACCGTGCGCGAGACGAACATCAGATCGTCCTCGCTCGGCCCCGGCGCGACCGGGATGACACCCATCCCGATGACGGCGTGTATGGCCAACGACGCGGAGATGCACTCGATC
>NZ_JYJF01000980.1 GCF_000955975.1 Saccharothrix sp. ST-888 | reverse complement strand
CCGCCGGTGAAGGCCGCGACCTGGGTTGCGAGTGCCACGCGAAGCGCCGGGCGGACGGCCAGGTACTCGTCCGGGGCGGTCGGCTCGTCGGGGCGGAGCAGCAGCGGGATCAGCGTGACCCCCCCACCGGTCCGGTACTTGCCGGCCGTGCAGTGGAAGGGCAGTGGGCCGCCCGCGCGCCGGGCCAGCTCCGTAACCAGCTTCTTGTAGGCGGCGCGGGCGGAGGCGGAGGTGACGAAGGCGCGGTAGTCCTTCTCCAGCGCCTGCCGGGCCCGGCCGCCGCCGAGGGTCCGGTTGGCCTT
>NZ_JYJF01000099.1 GCF_000955975.1 Saccharothrix sp. ST-888 | reverse complement strand
CACCAGAGGGAGCGCTGGACGCCCACGGGTCGTCGGACGGGCCGGACTGGCCGCCGGAGTTTCCACCCCAGCCGCCGCCCTGCTGGCCGCCGCCGCCGCCGCCGTAGCCGCCACCCTGCTGGCCGCCGAATCCGCCCTGGCCGCCGGGACCGCCAGGACCGCCGGAGCGGTTGGCCCGGGTGACCTTGGCGGTCGCCGAACGCAGGCTCGGGCCGACCTCGTCGACCTCGACCTCGAAGACCGTCCGCTTCTCGCCTTCCTTGGTCTCGTAAGACCGCTGGCGCAGTCGGCCCTGCACGATCACGCGCATGCCGCGCTGCAGCGACTCGGCCACGTTCTCCGCCGGCTGACGCCAGACATTGCACGTGAGGAAGAGGCTCTCGCCGTCCTTCCACTCGTTGGTCTGGCGGTCGAAGGTGCGCGGGGTGGACGCGATACGGAACTTCGCGACCGCCGCACCCGACGGGGTGAAGCGCAGCTCGGGGTCGTCGACGAGATTGCCGACGAGGGTGATGACGGTCTCGCCTGCCATGGTGGTGATGACCTCTCGGAAAGAAGTTCTGCGGTGCTCGCCGCGTTGTTTCACGTGAAACAGGCGGCGCGAGTCACCCGACGCCCGAAGGCATCAGGAAGGACTCAGTGGGTGTCCGGGCGCAGGACCTTGGTCCGCAGAACCGACTCGCTCAGGCCAAGCTGGCGGTCGAGCTCCTTGACGACCTCAGGCGTGGCCTTGAGGTCGATGACCGAGTAGATGCCCTCGGACTGCTTGTTGATCTCGTAAGCCAGACGACGGCGACCCCAGGTGTCGACCTTCTCCACGTTGCCGCCACCCTGGCGGACGACGTTGAGGAAGTTCTCGATCAGGGGGGAGACAGCGCGCTCCTCGACCGAGGGGTCGAGGATGACCATCAGCTCGTAGTGACGCATGAGTAACCCACCTCCTTTGGACTCAGCGGCCACGGTCTCTCCGTGGCAGGAGGGTTGTGCAGCGTCGCACCGGTGCGACGACGGCCTACCGGCAACCGTAGTCGCCGGGACCGACAATCGGGCTCCCCGGCCCGGTGAAGGGCAGACGGGGGGCACAACTACACCAGTGCAGATCGCACAGCCTACCCGCACCCGTACGGCCGAACAAAACGCATACCGGTTGTGATCCTGGGCGTACCAGCGGGAACCTGTACAGAACGACTGTGTTCCTCCTCAGGAGGTGGGTCCTATGGCACAGACCATCCGCCGATTCCCGCAGCTCACACTCAACACCGACGGCAACCGGCACCCGAGGGAGAACACCCTCGTCGGTATCACCGCGGTGCTCGGCCTGCTCGCCTTCATCAGCGCCTTCTTCTACAACCTGCACCTGCTCAGCTCGTGGACGGGCCTGTTCGGAATCGTCTCGGGTCTCTGGGGCCAGTTCGTGTCGGTGACCACGGCCGAACGCTTCGTCCTGATGATCTCGCTCGGCGCCGCCGCGATCGGTTTCTACCTCGGCATCGCGCACGGCGGACTGTTCGGGGGCGTGTGGTGACCCACTCGCTCTGATCGCCTGCAGGAAGCCGCACGTCCCGCGTAACCTCCGGCGCCCTCACCGCGTACATACCTGTGCACAGGTCCGCGGGGAGGGCGTCGTCAGCTCGGCTGACGCCACCGGACTCGACCAGCACGAAACGGACCATTCGGGCGCTAGGGTCACCCTGGACCTGTCGACCGAGGAGGAGCACCCCAGCCATGAGTGAGCGCAGCGAGCGAGTCGTGAAGGCCACGCCCGGCGAGGCCACCGCCGAGCGCAGCGAGGTGGGGGCATGAGCCTGCTCCTGAGGACGATCACCCGCGAGGAGCACCTGGCGTTCGTCAGGGCCCGCCCGTCGGCCAGCCACATGCAGGTGCCCTCCTGGGGACAGGTGAAATCCGACTGGCGCAGCGAGAGCATCGGCTGGTTCGACACCGCGGGCGAGCTGGTCGGCGCGGGCCTGGTGCTCTACCGCCAGCTGCCGAAGCTCCGGCGCTACCTGGCGTACCTGCCCGAGGGCCCGATGATCGACTGGTTCGACCGGGACCTCGACCAGTGGCTGCGGCCGATGCTCGACCACCTCAGGTCGCAGGGCGCCTTCTCGGTGAAGATGGGCCCGCCGGTGGTGATCCGCCGCTGGGACGCCACCACCATCAAGGAGGCGATCGCCGGCAAGGAGGCCAAGCGGCTGCGCGACGTCGAGCCCGACTGGTACGAGGGCCGCGCGTTCGAGGTGGCCGACCGGCTGCGCCGGGCCGGCTGGCTGCAGGGCGAGGACGGCGGCGCGGGCTTCGGCGACGTCCAGCCCCGCTACGTCTTCCAGGTCCCGCTGGCCAACCGCTCGCTGGACGACGTCCAGCGCGGCTTCAACCAGCTCTGGCGCCGGAACATCAAGAAGGCCGAGAAGAGCGGCGTCGAGATCGTCCAGGGCAGCTACGAGGACCTGAAGGTCTTCCACCAGCTGTATCTGGTCACCGCGGAGCGCGACCGATTCACCCCGCGCCCGCTCGGCTACTTCCAGCGGATGTGGGAGGCCCTCGCCGCCGAGGACCCGGACCGGATGCGCCTCTACATCGCCTACCACGAGGGCGAGCCGCTGGCGGCGACCACCATGCTCACCGTCGGCGAGCACGTCTGGTACTCCTACGGCGCCTCCGCCGACCACAAGCGCGAGGTCAAGCCGTCCAACGCGATCCAGTGGCGGATGATGCGCGACGCCTACGCGCTCGGCGCGAGCGTCTACGACCTGCGCGGCATCAGCGACACCCTCGACGAGGACGACCACCTCTTCGGGCTGATCCAGTTCAAGGTGGGCACCGGCGGCCAGGCCGCCGAGTACCTGGGCGAGTGGGACTTCCCGCTCAACAAGCTGTTGCACAAGGCGCTCGACCTCTACATGTCGCGCCGCTGAGCCACCGCCACCGACCCGGCCGCGTCAGCGACGCCGACCGCCGTCACCAACCACGGGGAGAGACCCGATGACCCTGTCGCTGTACGTGGACACCGCGCGCTGGCGCGCGCATCAGCTCTCGGTACTGGCGGAGTTCCCCGGGCTGGTGCCGGTGGCCAAGGGCAACGGGTACGGCTTCGGCAACGGCCGGCTGGCCGCGGAGGCCGACCGGCTCGGCACCGGCGTCCTCGCCGTCGGCACCACGCGCGAGGCGGCCGGACTGCTCGACGGTTACGAGGGCGACCTGCTGGTACTCACCCCGTACCGGGTCGGCGAACAGAGCCCGCAGCTGTCGAACCGGGTGGTCAGAACGGTCGCCCACGCGGAGGCGTTCCAGTCGCTTCCGGTGGGCAGCCGGGTGGTCGTGGAGTGCATGACCACCATGCGCAGACACGGCATCGCCCATGCGGACCTTCCCCGGCTGGCGGTGAACGGCCTCGGCTTCGACGCCCGGGCCGGCATCGAGGGGTTCGCGCTGCACCTGCCGCTGGACCGCCCGGACGACTCGGACCCGGTCGCCGAGGTCGCCGGCTGGGTCCGGGCGATCGCCGCCGCCGGGCTGCCCACCGGGACCGTCTTCCTGAGCCACCTCTCCTCGGCCGACCTCACCCGGCTGGTCCGGCAGTTCCCGGCCACGACCTTCCGCTCGCGGATCGGCACCCGGCTCTGGCTCGGCGACGTCGGCTCGCTGCGGGCCTGCGCCACGGTGCTGGACGCCACCCCGGTCACCCGCGGCCAGCGGTACGGCTACCGCCAGCACAAGGCCCCCTCGGACGGCCACCTGCTGGTGGTCACCGGCGGCACCGCACACGGTGTCGGCCTGGAGGCACCCAAGTACCTGCACGGCGTGCTGCCCCGGGCCAAGGGCCTGGCCAGGGCCGGGCTCGCCACCGTCAACCGCACCCTCTCCCCGTACTCGTGGAGCGGGCGGCAGCTCTGGTTCGCAGAGCCCCCGCACATGCAGGTGAGCATCCTCTTCCTGCCGGCCGACGCCGCCAAGGCCCCCGTCCCCGGCGACGAACTCGACCTCAACGTCCGGCACACCACGACCCACTTCGACCTGGTCGCCGACCGCTAGACCGGTCCGACGATTCGCGTCGGACCGGCGCTCACCCGGCGCTCAGCGCTCGGCGGGCTCCCGCTCGCCCAGCCAATCGGCCCGGCCCGCCGGGGCGTACTGCGCGTAGGTCTCCTCCTCGCGCAGCCGCCGGGCCGTGCCCAGGACGAAGGTGTCGGGGGCGAGGTCGAGCACACCGCCCGAGGGGTCGTCGCTGCCGTCCCAGCGGACCGGGTCGCGCTCGGGCCGCAGGATGTCGCGGATCACCATCCCGCACAGGTACAGCGTGCCGAGCAGGTGCAGCACGATGGCGAAGTGGTACCAGTCCTGGCCGATGCCGTGCTGCTTGGAGTCCCCGACGTAGGCCAGGTAGGACCAGATGCCGAGGAAGTAGAGCACCTCGCAGGCCTGCCAGATCAGGAAGTCCCGCCAGCGCGGCCGGGCCAGCGCGGCGAGCGGGGTCAGCCAGAGCACGTACTGCGGCGAGTACACCTTGTTGGTGAGCACGAAGGCGGCCACCACCAGGAAGGCCAGCTGGGCGAAGCGCGGGCGGCGCGGCGCCGACAGCGCCAGCCAGCCGATCCCCAGGCAGCAGGCGATCAGCAGCACCGCGATCCAGGTGTTCAGGGTCTCCAGCTGCACGCCCCGGTCCTGCATCAGGATCAACCAGAACGAACCGTAGTCCTCCTTGCGGGTCTGGCTGAAGGTGTAGAAGGTCGCCCAGCCCTTCCAGTTGGCCAGCATGATGGGCAGGTCCACCAGCAGCCAGGCGGCCGCCGCGGCGCCCGCCACCTGTCCGAACGCCCGCCAGCGGCCGGTGCGCCAGCAGAGCACCAGCAGTGGGCCGAGCAGCAGCACGGGGTAGAGCTTGGCGGCGGTGGCCAGACCGATGAACACACCGGCCAGTACGGTCCGGCGGCCCGACCAGTAGGCCATCGCGACGGCGGTCAGGGCGACCGCGAGCAAGTCCCAGTTGATGGTGGAGTCCAGCGCCAGGCACGGGGCGAGCGCGAACAGCAGTGCGTCCCAGGGGCGGCGGCGGTGGGTCCGGGAGAGCGCCACCACGACGACCACCGCGCAGATCAGCAGCATCCCGGCGTTGACCATCCAGAACCACTGCTCGCGGGTCTCGATGGCGCCCCCGGTCGGCGTCAGCCAGGCCGCGACCTGCATGAAGAGCCCGGTGAGCACCGGGTACTCCAGGTACTGCATGTCCGGGGTGGGCTGCGGCAGCTGGTCCAGGTAGGGGTGCAGCCCGGTGTCGAAGCCGCGCCCGGTGAACAGGTGCGGGATGTCGCTGTAGCAGGCGTGGGTGTACTGGGCGGTCGCGCCGCGGAACCAGCCCCCGTCGTAGCACGGCGCCTTCTGCACGATGCCGAGTACGGAGACGGCGATCACCACCAGCGCCAGGAACCGGGCCGGGACCCACCAGGACACCCCCAGCAGCGCCCGTCGCCCGGGCGGGCCGCCGAGCAGCTCGCTGCCGGCCGCCGCCACCGGATCCTCGTCCGCCGGGACGACCACAGTGTTCGGCAGCGGCCCCTCGGCGGGGGCGGGCGCGGGGCCGGAGGTCTCGTCACGCGTGCTCGACGTCATGGCGGACATGATGCCGCACCAGCCTTGGACCGGGGAGGCGCCTTCGCCTCCGAGCCGCGCCGGGTCGGCGCTTCCTGCGCCCGGCGCACCGCGCACCGGCGGCGGCAGCGGCAGCGGCAGCTGGCGCGCTCGGCCGCGGCCTGGCGCGGCATCCCCCGGACACGCCGGTGGCGGCCGGCCGGAGGACCGGAGTCCTCGGCCGACCGCCACCGGTCGATGTCACTCGGGGTCAGTTCCCCGGCATCGCTCCCCCTCCGACACCGCCGTCGGGGGGGCTGGGACTGTTGCTCGGTGACGTACTCGGCCTGCCCGGGCGGGTCGGCTTGCTGCGCGAGGGCGAGGGCGAGTTGCAGGGAAGCCCCAGGAAGCAGCTCTCGGTCGACGACGGCAGCGTGCTCGGGTCCGGACTGTGCGACGAGGTGCTGGCCGACGGGCTCGGCGAGCTGCTGGCAGAGGGGCTCGGGCTGGTCGACGGCGTGGTCGAGGGAGTCGGCGAGGGGCTGGGCGTAGCGCCCTTGGCGTCGACCTCCGTGCCGGTGGCGTCCGCGGTCGGGAAGTCCTCGACCTTCTGGTCGGCCAGCGCCGTCTTCATGTAGCGGGTGAAGATCTCGGTCGGGAAGTCACCACCGTGGATGGAGGTCTGACCGGCCGTGCCGTTCAGCGAGAGCAGACCGGGCTTGCCCGGCTCCTCGCGCCACATACCGACCGAGGTGGCCAGCTGCGGGGTGTAGCCGACCCACCAGGCCGAGGTACCGGCGTCGGTGGTACCGGTCTTGCCCGCCACCGGGCGGCCGAGGTCCTTGGTCCCCTTCTTACCGGTACCGTTCTCCGCCACGTTCTGCAGCACATCGGTGATGTTGTCCGCGACGGCCTGGTCCAGCACCGACTTGGTGGCGTTCTTCGGGCGGTTGAAGGCCGCGTTCTCCTCGCCCTGGTAGAGCACCTTGGTCACCGAGTACGGGTCGACCTGCTGGCCCCGGGCGGCGAACACCGAGTACGCGGAGGCCATCCGGATCGCGCTCGGGGTCGAGGTGCCGAGCGGGTAGGTGAGCGAGGTGTTGGGCGCCAGGGTCTTCTTGTTGGTGATGCCCAGGGCATTCACCATCCTCTCGGTGTTGCTGCCGCCCACGTCCTGGCCGAGCTGCACGAACGGCACGTTGTAGGAGTACTGCATGGCCGTCTTCAGCGTGACGGCCCCGGGCTTGCTGTCGTCGTCGTTCTTCTGGTGGTACGGCTTGCCGTCGTCGCCGATCGCGGGTGAGCCGTCCGCCTTGTAGATCTGGCTCATGTTGTCGGCGAGGTAGCGGCTGTCGGTGCTGATCTTGACCGGCTTGCCGTCGTCCCCGGTCTTGGTGAGCACGCCGTACTGCATCCCGGTCGCCAGCACGAAGGGCTTGAAGGTCGAACCGACCGGGATACCGCCGGCGTCGGCGTTGTCGGTGTAGTGGCCGTTCTCCACGCCGTCACCGCCGTAGATCGCCACGATCGCGCCGTCACCGGGGACCACCGAGGCCGCGCCGACCTGGACGAACTTGTCCTTGTCCTGCTTGTCCGGGTTGAGGGTCTCCGCCTTGACGTCGTCGACGGCCTTCTTCAGCTGCGCCACCTTGTTCTTGTCGAAGGTGGTGTAGATCTGGTAGCCGCCCTTGTCGATGCTGGCCTGGGTGATCTTCGGGTCCTTGACCGTCAGGTAGTTCTCGGCGAGGTCGACCAGGTAGCTGATCTCCCCGTTCATGTTGGACGGGGCCTTCTTCTTGATCGGCTCCGGGAAGGTGGCGCCGCACTTGTCCCGGTCCGCCTGGGTGATCGCCTTGGTGACCACCATCCGGTTCAGCACGTAGTTCCAACGCTCCTGCATGTTCTTCCGGTTGGAGTCGTTGAGCGTCGGATCGAAGTACGTGGCGCCCTTGAGCAGGCCCGCCAGCATCGCGCCCTGGCAGAAGTTGACGTCCTTGGCGTCCACTCCGTAGTACGCCTGCGAGGCGGCCTGTATCCCGGTGGCGCCACGGCCGAACCAGCTGGTGTTCAGGTAGCCCTCGAGGATCTTCTGCTTGCTCTGCTGCTGATTGATCTTCAGCGTGATGAAGAGTTCCTTGACCTTGCGGCTGACCGTCTGGTCCTGGTTCAGGTAGGCGTTCTTCACGTACTGCTGGGTGATCGTCGAGCCACCCTGGGTCTGGCCGCCGCTGGCCATGTTGTAGACGGCGCGCGCCATGCCCTTGGGGTCGATGCCGCTGTCGTTCCAGAACGTCTCGTTCTCGGCGGCGACCACCGCCTTCTGCGCGGCGTCACTGATGTTGGCGAGCGGGACGAGCTGGCGGTTGGTCGCACCCTTGCGGGTCATCTCCGAGCCGTCGGCCCAGTAGTAGATGTTGTTCTGCTCCTTCACCAGCTCGTTAGGGTTGGGGACCGGCGTCATCGCATAGGCGATGCCGACCGCGGCCACCCCACTGCCGAAGAAGATCAGGAACGTCGTCAGGATCAGCTTCCAGGAAGGCAGCCAGCGACGGATCCCGGACTTGCCGTACCGGGGGTAGTCGATGAACCGCTTCTTGCCCGGGCCCTTACCGCCGCCCTTGCCGCCGCCCCTGCCACTTCCGCCGCCTCCGCCGCCTCTGCCGCCGCTGCCGCTGCCGCCCGGCGGGCTGCCCTGGGCAGTGCGCGCGGCATCGCCGCGTCCGCCGCTCTTCTGGGACTGCTTGCGCATCTCGGCCCTGGTCAGCCGAGGCTGCTGGGCCGTCTCCCGTACGCCGGCACGCCGATCGTACGAAGGCGCCCCCTCGGGGGGGGCGCCGTAGGCGTACGGGCGCGCGCCATCCGCCTGACCGCCCGGAGGCTGTTCACCGCCCGGGTTGGGCCTACGCCGGTGATCGCTCATCTTCCAGCAACTCCTCGGTCAGACCTCTCCGGGCCTGAGTGCAGGGTTCACTTCCGATGCCCGAAACCGCCCTACACCCCGGAGGTGGTCCTCGTGCACACGCGACAGCGTACGCACCTATAAACAGCTACCAATCGGGCATCAAGTGACAACAGGTACAAAACGGCGCCAGATCATTACATGCCCGTTGCCAACGCGGTCCCGCCGGAGCTTGACCACGGGTCTTCTGAGGGTCCGTCGAAATCCTGTGATCACATTCACCCGCGCCCCCCTTGCCCGTTCCACGACCCAGGGGTTTACTGTTCTCGATATATCGAGCCGATACATCGGACCGACACATCGATCCGGCATACCGGTGGGGCACACTACGGGGATGGGAGGCAGGACGGCATGAGCAGACGCTCCGGAGTACTGGAGTTCGCCGTCCTGGGTCTGCTCCACGACGCCCCGATGCACGGCTACGAGCTGCGCAAGCGACTCAACGTGCTGCTCGGGTCCTTCCGCGCCTTCTCCTACGGCACGCTCTACCCCTGCCTGAAGAGCCTGGTCGCCCAGGGCTTCCTGGTGGAGGACAACCCGGACGTCGAGTACGTCCCGGCGACCGCACTCAACGGCAAGCGGTCGAAGATCGTCTACCGGCTCTCCGCCGAGGGCAAGCAGCGCTTCGAGGAGCTGCTGGCCGACTCGGGCCCGGACGCCTGGGAGGACGAGCACTTCGGCGTGCGCTTCGCGTTCTTCGGCCAGACCGATCGCGCGGTGCGCATGCGCGTCCTGGAGGGTCGGCGCAGTCGGCTGGAGGAGCGGCTGGAGCGGATGCGCAGCTCGATCTCCCGCACCCGCGAGCGGTTCGACGACTACACGCTGGAGCTCCAGCGGCACGGTCTCGAATCGGTGGAGCGGGAGGTCCGCTGGCTCAACGAGCTGATCGAGACCGAGCGGGCCACCCGGACCGGGCGCACCGGTGCGGAGAACACACAGACTTCGGACGGCCGTGGCCAGGAGGCCGGGTCCTCGGACCCGCCGAGGCCACCGCACGACCGCCCGGGGCGCTCCGGTCCGGAGCGCTGACCGTCGCAAGGGCCGGGTGCCGTGACAGGCCCGGGTGAGCGGCAGGTGTGGGCGCAGCGCGCGCCCGTCATTCAGTCATACAGAGATGAAATACGAGAACTGTCGGTTGTCCGGCAGGCCTCATGAGATCACAGGGAGCAACCGGAATGGGTTCGGTTCGCGTAGCCATCGTGGGCGTCGGCAACTGCGCCGCGTCGCTGGTGCAGGGTGTCGAGTACTACAAGGACGCCGACCCGGCCGGCAAGGTCCCCGGGCTGATGCACGTGCAGTTCGGCGAGTACCACGTCCGTGACGTGGAGTTCGTCGCCGCGTTCGACGTCGACGCCAAGAAGGTCGGCTTCGACCTGGCCGACGCCATCGGCAACAGCGAGAACAACACCATCAAGATCTGCGACGTGCCGCCGACCGGCGTCACCGTGCAGCGTGGCCACACCCTCGACGGTCTGGGCAAGTACTACCTGGAGACCATCGAGGAGTCGGACGAGGCCCCGGTCGACGTCGTCCAGATCCTGAAGGACCGCCAGGTCGACGTTCTGGTCTGCTACCTGCCGGTGGGCTCCGAGGACGCTGCCAAGTTCTACGCCCAGTGCGCCATCGACGCCAAGGTCGGCTTCGTGAACGCCCTCCCGGTGTTCATCGCCGGCACCAAGGAGTGGGCGGACAAGTTCACCGAGGCCGGTGTGCCGATCGTCGGTGACGACATCAAGTCGCAGGTCGGCGCCACCATCACGCACCGCGTGATGGCGAAGCTCTTCGAGGACCGCGGTGTCATCCTCGAGCGCACCATGCAGCTGAACGTCGGCGGCAACATGGACTTCAAGAACATGCTCGAGCGCGAGCGCCTGGAGTCCAAGAAGATCTCCAAGACCCAGGCCGTCACCTCGCAGATCAAGGACCGCGACCTGGGCGCCAAGAACGTCCACATCGGTCCCTCGGACTACGTCGCCTGGCTGGACGACCGCAAGTGGGCGTACGTCCGCCTCGAGGGCCGCGCCTTCGGTGACGTTCCGCTGAACCTGGAGTACAAGCTGGAGGTCTGGGACTCCCCGAACTCCGCCGGTGTCATCATCGACGCCGTCCGCGCTGCGAAGATCGCCAAGGACCGCGGCATCGGTGGCCCGATCCTGTCGGCGTCCTCCTACTTCATGAAGTCCCCGCCGGTCCAGTACTTCGACGACGAGGCCCGCGAGAACGTCGAGAAGTTCATCCGCGGTGAGGTCGAGCGCTGAGCGCAGCTCAGTTCGCGATTGTCCAGGCACAGGGCGCTGAGCGCAGCTCAGTTCGCGATTGTCCAGGCACAGGGCGCTGAGCGCAGCTCAGTTCGCGATTGTCCAGGCAGGGCGCTGAGCGCAGCTCAGTTCGCGACCGTCCGAGCTGATCGCTGATCGCTGATCGCCTCCGAAGGGCCCCGGCTACCCGCCGGGGCCCTTCTGGCATCTCCGGGTGGCTGTTTCACGTGAAACCGCACGCTGTTTCACGTGAAACAACTGCACTCGACGTGGCACTCTGGGCTGGTGGCTCTCACGGAGAACGGCAGCACCTCGCTGGACAGCACCCGTCGCTCGTCCAGGACTTCCCTGGGCGGGCTGCTCCAGGGCCGCGACTTCCGCCGGCTGCTGGTCGCCCGGGTGCTCTCGCAGCTCTCCGACGGGGTCTTCCAGGTCTCCCTGGCCTCGTACGTGATCTTCTCTCCGGAGCGGCAGGCCAGTCCGGCCGACATCGCGTCGGTGCTCGCGGTGCTGCTGCTCCCGTTCTCGGTGATCGGTCCCTTCGCGGGGGTCATGCTGGACCGCTGGCGTCGGCGGCAGGTGCTCTACCTGGGCAACCTGGCCCGCTGCGGACTCGGGCTGACCACCGGCGGACTGCTGCTGGCCAAGGCGCCGGAGTGGCTGTTCCTCGCCGCCGCGCTGCTGGTGACCGCGCTCAACCGCTTCATCCTGGCCGGGCTCTCCGCCGCCCTGCCCCGGGTGGTCGACGTCGACCGGCTGGTCACCGCCAACTCGCTCTCCCCCACCGCCGGTACGGTCGCTGCGGCCTGCGGCGGCGGTATCGGCTTCCTGGTCCACCAGATACTGCCACCGGGACCCCGGGCCGACGCCACCCTGGTGACGCTCGCCGCCCTGCTCTACCTGAGCGCCGCACTGGCCGCCCAGCGGATGGCCCCCGGCCTGCTCGGACCCGACCACCGCCCCGACCGCCCGGCCCTGCACAGGGCCATCGGCCAGGCGGCACGCGAACTGGGCGAAGGCGTACGGCACCTGGTCCGCGACTGCCGTCCGGCGGTGTCCGCGCTGGTCGCCGTCACGGTCTCCCGGTTCTGCTACGGGATCCTGGTGGTGACCGTGCTGATGCTCTCCCGGTACTCCTTCAACGACCCCACCGACAGCGCCGCCGGCATGGCCACCCTCGGCAAGGCGGTGGCCGTCTCGGCGCTGGGCTTCTTCCTCGCCGCGGTGATCAGCCCCTGGTGCACCCGGCGGCTCGGGCTGGCCGGCTGGCTGACCACCTGCACGGCCTCGGCGGCCGTCTTCGTCCCCGCGCTGGGGCTGTGGTTCACCATCGGCCCGAGCATGGCGGCGGCACTCCTGCTGGGTGTGGTCATCCAGGGCACCAAGATCTGCGCCGACACGCTCGTCCAGGAGTCGGTCGAGGACGAGTTCCGCGGCCGGGTGTTCGCGCTCTACGACGTCCTGTTCAACGCCGCCTTCGTCGCCGCGGCCGGAGTGACGGCGCTGGTCCTCCCGCTGGACGGCCGCTCGGTGGCCGTCGTCATCGGCGTCGCCCTGGTCTACGCGCTCACCGCCGTGGGGTACGCCCGCGCCGCCAGACGCGCACCGGTCGTGGTGTTGCCGGGCCCTGACGGCGTCTCGACTCGCTAAGGTACGTCAGAACGTCGGACCGTGACCGCGCCTGCCCCGGGGGACAGATGAGCACACCGCCACCGAACCCGTACGGCCAGCCCCATCCGCCGTACCAGCCCCCTCAGCAGTCACAGCCGTACCAGCCTCAGCCGCCGTACGGCTACCCGCCGAACCAGCCGACCCCACCACCGCCAACGCCCGGGTACGGCCCTCCGCCGGCGTACGGCCAGCAGCCCCCGTCGTACGGATACCCCGCGCCTGTGCCGCCACCGCCCGGCTACGGCCCGCCCCAGTACGCGCCGACTCCACCGCCGCCCCCGCCCGTTCCCACGCCGGGGCCCGCACCCGCTCCTGCCAAGCCGCCACGAAGCCTGCGGCAGAAACTGCGCCTGGTCGGCGCCGCGGGTGGTGTCGTCGTCCTGATCGCGGGGTTCTTCCTCTCCGGCAGCGACCCGGCGCGCGCCAAGGTCGGCGACTGCGTCGACGCCGTCGGCACCAACGACGTCAACAAGATCGCCTGCACCGACCCCAAGGCCGACTACGTCGTCCTCAGCAAGGCCAGCGGCACCAGTGACGTCAGCCGCTGCCGCCAGACCCCCGGAGCCACCTCCACCTTCTGGAGCAGCACCGGCCGCCGCTGGCACCGGACCAAGTACGTCCTGTGCCTCGGCCCCGTCCACGTCGGATCCCCGGTGGCCAAGCCGTCCTGATCCGTCCGGCCACCGGACGTCCTGACGAAGCGTCAGACCGTGAACTCCGCGAGATCCTCGGCCGTCCCCTCGTCGAGGGCCTGCATCAGGCGCAGCCGACGGCGGGCGACGGCCTTCTCACCGTCGTCCAGGACGATCCGCTCCAACCGCCCGACCCGGTCGTTCATCGCGTCCAGCTTGCGGCTGTTGTTGGCCACCTCCTCCACGAGGACGTTGAGGATCGGGACCACGGCGGTGGCGATCACGATCCGCACCACGTTCTCGGCGACCCGGGCCACGGCGGCGTCGACGCTGCCGTCGGGTGGCGCCGCGCGCTTGTCCACAGCCTCCGCCGGGTCCTTCCCCAGCTGTCCCGCACGCTGGCCCTGCTCGGCGTCGAGCAGGTAGCACCGCACCTGACGTGCGGTTTCGCTGTCCCGCAGCAGCATCGCGACGTTCAGCACGGCGCGCCGGGTGAACAGCGCGAGCGACCGGGCGCGGGACTGGCTCCCACAGAGTTGCTTGAAGTAACCCAGTTCGCCACCGGTCACGACCCGGTAGCCGTTGGAGACGAGCTCCTGCCGGTGGTCGAACACCACCGCCTTGATGACCGTCTCGCCGACCCCGAAGTAGGCCGCCACCCCTTCGGTGGTCACGTGCACCCCGTCGGGCAGCAGCATCAGCGCCCTGACCCGGTCGAGCACCTCGACCTGGTCGGCCACCCTGGCCCGCATGGTCGGGGACTCCAGCAGCACCGCATCCACGGACATGGCCGCATCACTCCTTCCGAGGCAGGGGCCTTCCCCCTCTCTCGGACGGAGCAACGCGGGCGGTCATCAGTCAGGCACACCGTTCGGGAACAACCACACGATCGAGCGGAAGTTCTAAAGTGACTCCCGCCCCACAGGTCTCAGTTGTCCCACCAGTCACACAGGCACCACCGGACCGACAGGGCGTCAGCCCTGTGCGGCCCACCACTCCTGCAGCGCCGCGACAGCCTGCTCGTGGTCCATCGGGCCGTGCTCCAGGCGGAGCTCCAGCAGGTGCTTGTAGGCCTTGCCGACCTGCGGACCCGGCTTGAGGCCGAGCAGTTCCATGATCTGGTTGCCGTCCAGGGCCGGCCGGATGGAGTCCAGCTCCTCCTGGGCCCTGAGCTCCCCGATCCGCTCCTCCAGCGAGTCGTAGGTGCGCGACAGGGCGGCGGCCTTCTTGCGGTTGCGGGTGGTGCAGTCGGAGCGGGTCAGCTTGTGGAGGCGCTCCAGCAGCGGACCGCCGTCGGTGACGTAGCGCCGGACCGCGGAGTCCGTCCACTCGCCGCCGCCGTACCCGTGGAACCGCAGGTGCAGCTCGACCAGGCGCGAGACGTCCTCGGTGAGCTCCTTGGAGTACTTGAGCTCGCGCATCCGCTTGCGGGTCATCTTGGCGCCGACCACCTCGTGGTGGTGGAAGGACACCCGGCCGTCCGACTCGAAGCGGCGGGTGCGCGGCTTGCCGATGTCGTGCAGCAGCGCGGCGAGCCGCAGCGTGAGGTCCGGGCCGTCGTCCTCCAGGGCGATGGCCTGCTCCAGGACGGTCAGCGAGTGCTCGTAGACGTCCTTGTGCCGGTGGTGCTCGTCCCGCTCCAGGCTGAGCGCGGGCAGCTCGGGCAGGACGTGGGCGGCCAGGCCGGTGTCGACCATCAGCCGCAGGCCCTTGACCGGGTACTCGGACAGCAGCATCTTGTTGAGCTCGCTCTGCACCCGCTCGGCGGAGACGATCGAGATCCGGTCGGCCATCGCGGTCATCGCCGCGACCACCTCGGGGGCCGGGGTGAAGTCCAGCTGGGCGGCGAACCGGGCGGCGCGCATCATCCGCAGCGGGTCGTCGGAGAAGGACTCCTCGGGGGTCGCCGGGGTGCGCAGCACCCGGGCCTCCAGGTCCTCGAGACCGTGGTGCGGGTCGACGAAGCCGCGTCCGGGCAGGTCCACGGCCATCGCGTTGACGGTGAAGTCCCGCCGGACCAGGTCCTGTTCGATGGTGTCGCCGTAGGTGACCTCGGGCTTGCGCGAGGTCCGGTCGTACGACTCCGAGCGGTACGTGGTGATCTCGATCAGGAAGGAGCCCGCCGGGGTGTCCTTGCGGGCCCCGACGGTGCCGAAGGCGATGCCGACGTCCCAGACGGCGTCCGCCCAGCCGCGAACCAGCCTGAGGACCTGCTCGGGCCTGGCGTCGGTGGTGAAGTCGAGGTCGTTGCCGAGCCGGCCGAGCAGGGCGTCGCGCACCGAGCCGCCGACCAGGGCCAGCCGGTGGCCGGCCGACTGGAAGCGGCGGGCGACCTCGTCGGCCACCGGGGAGACCCGGAGCAACTCCTGGAGGCCGAGGGTCTGGGCCTCGGTCAGCCCCGGGAGGCCGGCGGGGGCAGCGGGGGCGGCGGTGCTGGAATGATTGGTGCTGGGCTCATTGGCAGTGGACACGGCTCACAAGGGTACGTGCCCGGCCTGCCCCACTGCCTGTCCGTTTTCGCTGTCCGGCTCCCGCCGCCCGTTTCCCGCCCGCCCGGGCGGAGCACGCCCCGCTCAGCTCCCGGCCCGCAGCACTGAGGACGCGGCGTCGTCGTTACCATGCCGGAGGAACGGTACGGGGATACGGGGCCCGGCTCGGCGTGGCGCGGGCGTGCCCCGGCCGGGCGGTGGGCGGGGAACAGCCGGCAACGGGCCGCAGGACGACGGACCGCGGTACAACGGGCCGGAGAACAACGGGCCGAATCGGCCCGCAGCTGGAACCGTACGGCCATCGATGCGGTACCTATTCATGCAGTGACAGCAGTGACAGCAGCGACATTCGAGAACCACTGATCGCGACCGATCGAGAACGGCGAGGGCGAAGCGCGTGAGTGAGCCGGCACGGCACTCAGGGCTGAGGGCTTACGGATGCGGCGGACGGACGGCCAAGCGCCTCGCCGCACTGCTGGCGAGCGGCGCAGCCCTGCTGAGCGCCGCCGCGCCCGCGCTGGCCGCCGTACCCGGACGTACCGACCTCGCCCCGGCCGCGTCCTCGACGGACTACCCGGCGAATGTGGCGATCGACACGGTCACTCCCGCCGTGGTCGGCCAGAGCGACACCATCACGGTCACCGGCCGGGTCACCAACTCGGGCGACTCCGAGCTCAAGCAGACCCACGCCGGTATCCGGGCCTCGCAGACCGGACGGCCGCTGGGCACCAGGAGCGACATCGGGCTGGTCGCCAAACGCAACGACCCCAGCGGTCAGGACGGCGTCGACCTGCAGTCCCCGATCGCCGAGATGGGCAACGTCGCACCGGGCCAGACCCGCTCCTTCACGCTCCAGGTGAGCCCCTCCGACCTCAAGTTCTCCAAGGGCGGGGTGTTCGAGCTCGCGGTCGACGTCTGGGGCGGCACCGGCGACCAGTCCCGCTCGCACGCGCTGGGCATCGCCCGCACCTTCCTCCCGTACAACACCGAGCAGGCCACCAAGCCGACCCAGATCGCCACCCTGTGGCCGCTCACCCACGCACCCGAACTGGTCGCCCAGACCATGCCCGACAACGACCAGATGCCGGTGCTGCGCGACGACAGCCTGGCCACCGACCTGGCGGCCGGCGGACGGCTGTACAAGCTGGTCGACCTCGGTGCGAAGCTGCCCGGTCTGACCTGGGTCGTCGACCCCGACCTGCTGGACACCGTGTACGCGATGACCAAGCCGTACCGGGTGCAGAAGCCGGGCACGGCGGGCGACTCGGCGAAGGAGGACAACACCCTCCCGGGCGCCGGGCGGGCCGCCGCCACCGCGTGGCTGGCCAAGCTCCGCCAGGCCGTGGCCACCAGCGGGGACGAGGTCGTCGCGCTCCCCTACGCCGACCCCGACATCGCCTCGATCGCCCACAACGGTGCGAAGCTCGACGGGATGGACACCGCCCTGCGCAAGGCCGGTACGGCCGGCCAGGTCACCGCGGAGGGCCGGCTCTCGACCGATGTCCGGGGCAGTGTCGCCTGGCCCTACGAGGGCCAGCTGGACACCCGGATCGTCAACACCACCAAGACCATGGGGGACAACCTCCTGCTGGTCAGCGGCGCCAGCATGTCCGAGTCCAGCTCGCTCAACTACACCCCGAACGCCGCCCGCCCGATCGGTGACGGCCAGACCGCCGTGGTCGCCGACCACACCATCTCCAAGCTGTTCGAGGGCGACCTGGACACCGCCGAGGCCAGGACCGCCGCCACCCAGCGCTTCCTGGCCGAGACCATGATGGTCACCGAGCAGCAGCCGGAGTCCCAGCGGAACCTGCTGGTCATGCCGTCGCGCAACCTCACCGTCGGCACCGCGACCGCCCTCGCGGACGCCATCACCGCCGCCCAGAAGGGCAGCTGGATCAGCCCGGTCAAGCTGACCGCGGTGGCCGGTGCCACCTCCGACTCCAACGCCAACACCAGCGTCCCGTCCCCCGGCGACTACCCGAACGAGCTGCACGACTCCGAGCTGCCGGCCGGCGCCCTCGAGAAGACCATGGGCCTGGAGGGCGACCTCGACCAGCTGCTGAAGATCCTCACCCAGCCGCAGCGCGTGCGCGGCCCGTTCAACGCCGCCATGGTCCGCTCGATGTCCACCGAGTGGCGCGACCAGGCCAAGGACGGCCAGGCGTACCGCAGCGGCACCCAGGACTACCTCAGCAACCTGATCTCGGCGGTCAAGCTCCTACCCAAGCGGGTCATCACCCTGGCAGGTGACAACGGGACCCTGCTGGTGAGCGTGAAGAACGACCTCAACCAGGCCGTCGGCAATCTCCAGCTGCGCCTGACCTCCGGCCAGGTGAACCGGCTCAACGTCGGTGGCGCGGAGAACGTGGTCCTGGACGCCACCACCAGCCGGACCCTCCGCTTCCCGGCCGCGGCACAGGCCAACAGCACGGTGCAGATGACCGCGCAGCTGTGGACGACCGGGGCCGACCCGCAGCCGTACGGTCCCCCGATGACCTTCCAGGTCGACGTCACCGATGTGACCTCGGGCGTGCTGTACGCGATCGGCGGCGGTGTGGTGCTGATCCTGCTCGCCGGGCTCCGCTTCTACCTGCAGCGCAAGAAGCGGGCGGCCGAGCCCGACACCGACGGCGACACCGACGGCGCGCCGGCCGATCCGAGCGATCCGGCCGATCCGGCTGGACCCGGCGAGCCCGGCCGGCCGGCCGGCAACACCCGGCCCGCCGAGCCCACGGACACCGCCGACGACGCCACCGGCGACGGTGCGGCGGCCGCTGGCCGGGCACCCGGCGCGGGCCCGGACGAGACGGCGGCCGGAGCGGCGGACCGGCCTGCGGCCGAGGATGCCGACTCGGAGCCGGAGACGACCGAAGATGCCCCGGATCGGGCCTTGGGTGATGAGAAGGTTGGTCCCTGACGGACGCCCACCCGGGCGACCACCCCGACCAGCGATGAGGTGGCATGAGCGAGCGGAGCGAGGCGCGAGCACAGGGCCAGGGCCAAGGCCGTAGCCAGGCGCACGACCGCGCTGCCGGGCCCGCGCCGACGGGTTCCCCGCAGGCCGCCGAACCCGCCACCGCCGACTGGTACGTGGCGGACACCTACGCCCAGGATCCGTACGCGGCCGACCCGTACGGCGGCTCGGCCGACCAGGACCCGTACGGTGTCCAGCGGGCGGCCGAGGCCGCCGAGACGTCCTCGTCCCCGCTGCCGCCGCAGCCCGCCCACCGGCCCGAACCGAGTCTGACCGCACCCGCACCGCGCTGGGCCTCGGCAGCCATCGCCGGCCTCCCGGACGAGCCCGAGCCCGGCCCGGCGGAGTCCGCCCGCCAGGGCTCGCCCTGGGACACCGAGACCACCGAGTACGTCGGCGTGGACGCGCTGCTCAGCACGGCCGGCGCCAAGGGCGGCACCGGCGGCACGGGCAGCGAAACGAGCAGCGGAACGGTCGGCGGCAAGGAGCCCGCCGAAGAACGGCCGTTCGTCCCGCCGATCGAGTTCGACCCGCCGCTCTCCGAGGTCGAGGCCACCCTCCGGGTCACCGCCGCCCAGGTACCGGCCGAGGCCGATGTCGCAACGGATCTCGCGGCGGAGGCGGCGCTCGAAACCGCCGAGGCAGCGTCCGGGGCGGCATCCGGGACCGCATCCGAGGGGAGCGACGTCGCGGTTGCGGTGGCGGTCGCCGAGAAGCCTCCGGTCGGTCCGGAAGCCGACGCAGCCCCCCGGACCGCACCCGCACCGCCCGCCGACGGCCCGGGCAGTGGCGGAGGCAGTGACACCGGCGGCGGGAAGGCCGGCGGCCTGCTCAACTCCAGTGCGGTGATGGCGGCCGGCACCCTGGTCTCCCGGGGCACCGGGTTCCTGCGCACCATGGTCATCGCCGCCGCGATCGGCGTCGGCACCATGGGCGACTCCTACAACGCCGCCAACACCCTGCCGACCCTGCTCTACATCCTGATCGGCGGCGGCGCGCTGAACGCCGTCTTCGTGCCCCAGCTGGTCCGCAGCATGAAGCAGGACGAGGACGGCGGCACCGCCTACGCCAACCGCCTGCTCACCCTGGTGATGACCGGCCTGGCCGGGGTCGTCTTCGTGGCCGTGCTCGGCGCCCCGCTGCTGGTCCAGCTGATCTCCCATTCGCTGATGCGGGACCAGGCGAGCGCCGACACCACGGTCGCGCTGGCCCGCTACTGCCTGCCCACCATCTTCTTCATGGGTGTCCATGTGGTGATGGGCCAGATCCTCAACGCCCGTGGCAGGTTCGGCGCCATGATGTGGACTCCGGTCCTCAACAACATCGTGGTGATCTTCACCTTCGGGGCGTACATCTGGGTCTTCGGGACCTTCCAGCACAGCGAGGTCACCCCGGCCGCCGTCTCCCCCGAGGGCATCCGACTGCTCGGCCTCGGCACCCTGCTCGGTCTTGCCGTCCAGGCGCTCTCGATGATCCCGTACCTGCGGGCCTCCGGCTTCCGCTTCAAGCCCCGCTTCGACTGGCGGGGCCACGGCCTCGGCAAGGCCGCCCGGCTGGCCAAGTGGACCTTCCTCTTCGTCCTCGCCAACCAGGCCGGCTACCTGGTCGTCACCCAGCTCGCCACCGCCGCCGGGCGCGCCGCCGAGTCCAAGGGCTACCTGGGCGTCGGCCTGGCCGCGTACTCCAACGCCCTGCTGATCTGGCAGCTGCCGATGGCCGTGATCACCGTCTCGGTGATGAGCGCGGTCCTCCCCCGGCTCTCCCGCTCGGCCGCCGACCACGACCCCGGCGCCGTCCGCGACGACCTCTCGTACGGGCTGCGCACCTCGGCGGTGGCGATCGTCCCCGCCGCCTTCCTCTTCCTGGCCCTCGGCCCGGTGATCGGCAACGCCATCTACGGCCTCGGCAACGGTGGTTCGGTCGCCCACGGCACCACGGCGGTCGGCTACATGCTCTCCGCCTTCGCGCTCGGCCTGATCCCGTACTCCGTCCAGTACGTGCTGCTGCGCGGCTTCTACGCGTACGAGGACACCCGCACCCCGTTCTCCAACACCGTCTGGGTGGCCGCCTGCCAGGCCGGTACGGCGGTGCTCTGCTACCTGGTGCTGCCCGCCCAGCTGGCGGTCACCGGTATGGCGCTCGGCTACGGCGCCTCGTACGCGGTGGGTGTGGCGGTGGCGCTGCCCAAGCTCAAGGCGCGGATCGGCGGCCTGGACACCGCGCGGATCGCCAAGACCTACGTCCGACTGGCCATCGCCTCGGTGCCCGCAGCAGTCGTCGGGCTGGCGTTCAGCCTGCTGCTCCACGGTGGGCTGAACGGGTGGCCGGGCAGCGTGCTGACCCTCGTGGTGGCCGGCAGCGCGCAGCTGGTGGTGTTCGCGGCGATCGCCAGGCGGATGCGGATCGAGGAGCTCAACGCGATGATCGGTATGGTTCGGAGCCGACTGGGACGCTGACCTGACGTCAACCGGCGTGCTCATCGCCGAACCCGGATGGCCTTCCGTTCACCGACGGGCAACCACCGGGCCCCCTCAGCGGTCGTACCAGGGGAGGATGAGTGGGCACAATTGTCCTGGCACCACTCAGCCCCGACGGGCCGGGCCGGCGGCCGACTTCCGGGGACGTGAACCGGGGCGATACAAGGGGAGGCAGGACCACGGTGGCTGATGGCACCAAGGCAGTCGTCGACGCGTCCGTTGCGGACGAGGCGGCGCTGGCCATGGCAATCGGAGACATCCCGAGCGACACACCGGACGATCAGCCGGGGGACGATCGGGACGGCACCCCGACGGATGCCCCGGTGACGGCCCCGACGCACGGCGCTGCCAAGGACGCCAGGAAGTCCGACACCGGCCGCTCCGGCGCCGACCGGCCCACCGAGAACGGCCGGGCGGCCAAGAGCGGCAGCCCGTCGGCGAAGGCCGAGAAGGCCGAGAAGCCCGCGGCCGCCAGGGCCGCGACACCGGAGACCGCCGAGTCCACCGCCCCGCTGTCGTCGGCCGAGATCGCCGCCGAGCTCGCGGCCGGCGCCGCCGCGCTGGCCGCCGCCGCGCAGGAGACGGCGAAAGAGGTCACCGAGGCCGCTGCGGCAGCCGCGGAGGAGCCCGCCAGGGTGACACCGAAGGGCGCCGCGAAGGACGCTGGCACCGCTTCTTCTACGGCCGCCGCCAAGGCCGAGCCCGCCCTGCCTCCGGCCGGCACCGGCACCGGGCAGCTCCCTGCCGTCCTGCCCGCCCCGCTCCGGCACAGCGGCGACAAGATCGCCGACCGCTACCGGCTGGAGGAGTGCATCGGCCAGTCCGAGACCTTCAGCAGCTGGCGTGCCGTCGACGAGAAGCTCCGCCGCGCCGTCGGCGTCCACCTGCTGGCCGCCGGGCACCAGCGCGCCAAGGCCGTGCTCGCCGCCGCCAAGTCCGCCGCCCTGCTCGGCGACCCGCGCTTCGTCCAGGTCCTGGACGCGGTGCAGGAGGGCGAGCTGGTCTACGTCATCCGCGAGTGGCTCCCCGACGCCACCGACCTGGCCAAGCTCCTCGCTGCCGGGCCGATGGAGCCGTACGACGCGTACCAGATGGTCCGCCAGGTCACCGACGCGATCAGCGCCGCCCACCGGCGCGGCCAGGCCCATCTGCGGCTCACCCCCAGGTGCGTGCTGCGCACCGAGAGCGGCCAGTACCGGATCAACGGCATCGCCGTGGACGCCGCCCTGCGCGGACTGCCCGACGAGGACGCCGAGCGCACCGACACCCGCGCCATCGGCGTCCTGCTGTACGCCGCACTGACCCACCGCTGGCCCTTCCCCGAGGACCGGTACGACCTCCAGGGGCTGCCCAAGAGCCTCGGCTGCGTACCGCCGGACCAGGTCAAGGCGGGCGTCCACAAGGGCCTCTCCGAGCTGGCCGCGCGGGCGCTGTGCGAGCAGCTGCCGCACAGTCTGGAGCCGATCACCAGCCCGGACGAGCTGGCCAAGGCGATCGCGCTGATGCCGAAGATCCGCCAGCCCGAGCCGCCCGCACCCCCGGCCTTCACCCCGCCCCGCTACAACCCTCCGCGCCCCGCGCAGCCCCTCGGCGGCCAGAACCGGGCCGCCCAGCAGCGCTCCGGACACCCGCACGGCCCGCAGCCGCACGGGGCCCGGCCGATGGGTCCCGACACCGGCCACATCCCCGCGCGCCCGGCCGGGCCCCGCCGCCGGATGCGGACCCTCGCCAAGTGGACCGCCTCGCTGGTCGCGCTGGCCGCGATCGGCGTCGCATCCTGGCAGCTGGTGAGCAGCCTCAACAACCAGGACAAGCACAAGGACGTCCCCGTCACGGCCGACCCGACCCCCGGCGGCACCCAGGCCAACTCCGCACCGCCCGAGACCGTGGTCGGCAAGCCGGTCGACATCGCGGGTGCATCCTCGTTCAACGCGCTGAACGGCGAGGCGGAGCACCCTTCGGACGTTCAGTACGCCATCGACGGCAACCTCGCCACCTCCTGGTCGACCCAGGGGTACTACGCCGACCTCGGCGGTGCCTTCAAGGCCGGAACCGGTCTGATGATCAACCTCGGCTCCGCGAAGCGGGTCACCTCGGTGCACGTCCAGTTCGTCGGCGGGACCAAGGTCGAACTGAAGGCCGCGCCCCAGAACACCTCCGCCCCGCCTCCGATCAACAAGGACGGCCTGGCCGCCTTCGGCCAGTCGGTCGCTTCCGGCTCGGGTACCGAGGTCGACCTGAAGCCCCAGGCACCATTGACCACCCGCTACCTCTTGATCTGGCTGACCAGCATCCCCAAGGATGACTCGGACGGGCAGTACCGGGGACGGATCGCCGAGGTCAGCGTCAACGGCTGACCGATCACGGCACCTGCGGGCCTGCCGTCGGGACACGACGGAGCCCTACAGGCCCAGAGGGGGGAGACATGAGCGAGGAGCCCTCCGACTCCGAGCTGCTGGCGCTACACAGTGCCGGCGACCCGGACGCCTTCGGGGTCCTCGTCCGGCGGCACCGGGACCGGCTCTGGGCCGTTGCGCTGCGCACCCTGGGCGACCGTGAGGAGGCCGCCGACGCCCTCCAGGACGCCCTGGTCTCCGCCTTCCGTGCCGCGCACACCTTCCAGGGCCGGTCCGCCGTCACCACCTGGCTGCACCGGATCGTGGTCAACGCCTGCCTGGACCGCGCCCGGCGCGCCGCCTCCCGGCGGGCCGGGTCACTGGATGAGGAACCGCAGCGGCTGGACACCCTGCTGGGCAGCGCCGAACCGGCCGAGGCCGTGGTCGTCCGTGCGGAGCTCCAACGCGAGGTCACCGCCTCGCTGGCCACCCTCCCTGTCGACCAGCGCGCCGCGCTCGTCCTGGTGGACATGCAGGGGTACGGCGTCGCCGAGGCGGCCGAGGTCCTCGGGGTGCCGGTGGGCACCGTCAAGAGCCGCTGTGCCCGTGGCCGCGCCAGGCTGCTGCCGCTGGTCCGCCACCTGCGGGGCACCTCCCCCGAGGCCGACCCGCCCGCTCCCGCAGCCGTTTCACGTGAAACACCGCCCCGCGCGGACGGGAACCCGGCTGCGCCCGGCCCCGTCAGAGCAGAGGGCCCTCGACCGCCCGAGCAGGTCCTGGAAGGAGATGTGACCTCGCGATGACGTCTCGCACCCCCTCCTGGCCTGCCGCCGACGGCACCGACCCGCACCCCGGCATCGACCTGCTCGCCGACCTCGCCGAGGACC
This sequence comes from Saccharothrix sp. ST-888, assembly GCF_000955975.1. GTDB lineage: Bacteria > Actinomycetota > Actinomycetes > Streptomycetales > Streptomycetaceae > Kitasatospora. Next base: position 4,324 of record NZ_JYJF01000099.1, on the reverse strand, counting down.
TCACCGACCCGGACCAGGCCCCGCCCCTGCGCCTGCGCCTGCACCTCGCCGAGTGCCCGGAGTGCGCGGAGACCTTCGCCGCCCTCGCCGAGGTCCGGGACCTGCTCGGCGCGGTCGAGACACCACCGATGCCCGCCGACATCGCCGCGCGCCTCGACACGGCTCTGGCCGCCGAGGCCGCCGCCCGCCGCCCGGTCGAACCGCAGCCGTCCGCACAGCAGCCGTCCGCACCGCGCTCGTCCGAGCCACAGCCAGCCGACCCACAGCCGACCGACCCACAGCCGACCGACCCACAGCCGACCGAGCCACGCCCCGCAGAACCGCTCTCGGCCCGCCCGCGAGTGACAGAGTCCGATCGGCTCTCCGCCCCGGCCACGCCCGCCGAGAGCACCGCCAAGCCCACCGGAACCCCCTCGGCTCCGCCCAGCCGTCCTGCGGGCCGCACCCGGCCGGGCACGCCCGCCTCGGCCACCACAGGGCCGGGCGGCCCGGGCCGCGCCGCCCCTGGCGGCCGCCGCCGGCGCCGGGGACGATTCCTGTTGGGAGCCGCGGCCGTCATCGCCGTCATCGGGCTCGGGGGAGTGGTCGTGCAGCAGAACCACCAGAGCGTCCGAGCGGACGGTGCCTCCGCGGCAGCCCCCTCCGGGACGGCCCACCGGCCCGCCGCCCAGCCCACCACCCGCGGCACCGACGCCGAGCACCCCGCCGTCGCCCCCAAGGACCGGGCCCAGGTCTTCCAGGACGACCAACTCACCGAACAGATCCACCAGTTGATTGCCGCACAGGGAACCCCCGGGGCGCCCTCCCCGGCCGCGCAGCCGGAGTCCGCCGAGACCCCGACGCTCGGCGGCGGTCTCGCCACCGCCGTCCCCAACTGCCTCTCCGGAACCACCGGCGGCACCACCGGCACCCCGCTCGCCGTCGGCCACGGCCGCTACGGCACCGCCGAGGTGACCGCCCTGGTCTATCCGGTCGCCAACCGGCCCGACAGCCTCGACGTGTACCTCGTCACACCCTCCTGCCCCGGCGCCACCGTCCTGCTGCACCGCGTCGTGCCCGCCAACTGAACCGCCACACGGGCAAGCTGCCGGAACGGCAGCCACCCGGACGCGAGCGCGGCTCGCCCACACCTCGGGCACCTGCTGCACGGAGCCCCGGGAATGCTGGACACTGGTGAGTCGTTGTCCCGGGCGGCGGAGCAGGACCGCCCTCCCCGCTAATGCGCGGGTCGCGATGCGAACCAGGAGATGCAGTGAGCGACGACGTCCGTAACGTGATCATCATCGGTTCCGGCCCCGCCGGGTACACCGCCGCGCTCTACACCGCCCGAGCCTCCCTCAAGCCGCTGGTCTTCGAGGGTGCCGTCACCGCCGGCGGTGCGCTCATGAACACCACCGAGGTCGAGAACTTCCCCGGCTTCCGCGACGGCGTCATGGGCCCGGAGCTGATGGACAACATGCGGGCGCAGGCCGAGAAGTTCGGCGCCGAGCTGATCCCGGACGACATCGTCTCGGTGGACCTCACCGGTGACGTCAAGACCGTCACCGACTCCGAGGGCAACGTCCACCGGGCCCGTGCCGTGATCGTCACCACCGGCTCCCAGCACCGCAAGCTCGGACTGCCGCGCGAGGACGCCCTGTCCGGCCGGGGGGTCTCCTGGTGCGCCACCTGTGACGGCTTCTTCTTCCGCGACCAGGACATCGCCGTGGTCGGCGGCGGCGACACCGCGCTGGAGGAGGCGACCTTCCTCTCCCGTTTCGCCCGCAGCGTCACGGTGGTCCACCGCCGCGACAGCCTGCGCGCCTCCAAGGCGATGCAGGAGCGCGCCTTCGCCGACGAGAAGATCACTTTCGCCTGGGACAGCGCGGTCGAGGAGATCCACGGCGACCCGAAGCTGACCGGTCTGACCCTGCGCGACACCACCACCGGCGAGACCCGCGAGCTGCCCGTCACCGGCCTGTTCATCGCGATCGGCCACGACCCGCGCACCGAGCTCTTCAAGGGCCAGCTCGACCTCGACGCCGAGGGCTACCTCAAGGTCGAGGCCCCCTCCACCCGCACCAACATCCCCGGCGTCTTCGGCGCCGGTGACGTGGTCGACCACACCTACCGCCAGGCCATCACCGCCGCCGGCACCGGCTGCTCCGCCGCCCTGGACGCGGAGCGCTACCTGGCCGCGCTGGCCGACCTGGAGACCCAGGCCGCCGCCGTCGCGGTCTGACCCCAGCCCCACCCGGCGAGGGTCCCGCCATCGGGCCGTACCGTTGTTTCACGTGAAACGCCCCCTGTGGAGCGTGGCACGAGGACAGCCCGACGGCGGGACTCCACCGAAACAGACTCCGCCGAAACAGAACAGCCGTACAGGTTGTTGTGACGTGCAGGCTGTTCTTCACCCCAAGGGTGCCGACCGGATCATCCGGGCCGAAGCACCATCTCGTCCGTGACCCAGAGGAGTTCCCGTGGCCGGCGCCACCATCACCGTGACCGACGCGACCTTCGACGCCGAGGTCCTCAAGAGCGACAAGCCCGTCCTGGTCGACTTCTGGGCCACCTGGTGCGGCCCGTGCCGCCAGGTCGCCCCGATCCTGGAGGAGATCGCGAAGGAGCACGGCGACAAGCTCACCATCGCCAAGCTCGACGTCGACAACAACACCGAGACCGCGACCGCGTACAACGTGATCTCGATCCCGACGCTGAACGTCTACCAGAACGGCGAGCTGGTGAAGACCATCACCGGCGCCCGCCCGAAGGCCGCGCTGCTCCGCGAGCTGGCCGACTTCATCTGATCGACTGATCGACGCGGCGGCTGGGCCGCAGCCGTGCAGCAGGCCGAGGGCGGGCCACCGGAACTCCGGTGGCCCGCCCTCGGTGCTCTCCCGCCACGCCCGCAGAACCGCCCGCAGGACCCCGTCCAGCGGCCGACGGGCCCACTCAGAACGGCCGCAGGGCCGGTTCCTTCCGGGCGCCGCCCAACAGCCGCTCCAGCGCGACCTCCACGTCCCCCTTCCAGGAGAGTGTGGTCCGCGCCTCCAGCCGCAGCCGGGGGTAGCGGTGGTGCGGCCGTACCGTCTTGAACCCCACCGCCAGCAGATGCTCGGCCGGCAGCACACAGCTCGGGATCTCCCGGCCCACCGCGCCGAACGCCTCGATCGCCTTGAAGCCCCGGCCGACCAGATCCTTGGCCACCGTCTGCACCAGCACCCGGCCGAGCCCCTGCCGCTGGTAGCCCGGCAGCACCCGACTGATCATCAGCTGTACCGCATCCGGCGACACCGGGCTGGTCGGGAACGCCAGCGAGCGCGGTACGTACGCGGGCGGCGCGTACAGCACATACCCGACCGGGATCTCGTCCACGTAGACGATCCGACCGCAGGAACCCCACTCCAGCAGCACCGCGGAGATCCAGCTCTCCTTCGCCGACTCCGCCTTGCCGGCCTCCACCGCGGCCTTGGCGCTCACCGGGTCGAGCTCCCAGAACACGCAGGACCGACAGGTCGTCGGGAGATCCGCAAGGTTGTCCAGCGTCAGCGGAGCAATCCTCCGTCCCACGCCCCACACCTCCTCATCCACCCCGAGCGGACATCACATCGACGAGCTTCCTCCTGAAACGGAACGGGTGCACGTTTCACGTGAAACATGCACCCGAACCCACACAGGAGCCCTCAGCTCTGCGACAGCCGCAGGCCGTCCTCACCGGGTGCCAGACTGTCGAGGATCCGGTTGAGGTCCTCGACGGAGCCGAACTCCAGGACCACCTTGCCCTTGCCCAGCTTCCCGTTCCGCTGCGAGACCTCGACCTTCACCCGGGTCTCGAACCGGTCCGAGAGCCGCTCGGAGAGGTCCTCGAAGGCGGGCGAGAAGAGCTTCCCCGCCTTGGGGCCGATCGGGCGCTGCGGCTTCTCCTCCCGGTCCATCACCGCGACGATCTCCTCGGTGGTGCGCACCGAGAGCCCCTCCGCGACGATCCGCCGGGCCAGCTGGTCCTGCCGCTCGGCGTCCGGGACCCCCAGCAGCGCCCGGGCGTGGCCCGCCGTCAGCACACCGGCGGCCACCCGGGCCTGGACGGCCGGGGTGAGCTTCAGCAGCCGCAGGGTGTTGGAGACATGCGAACGCGAGCGGCCGATCCGGTCGGCCAGCTCGTCGTGGGTGCAGGAGAAGTCCTGCAGCAGCTGGTCGTACGCGGCGGCCTCCTCCAGCGGGTTGAGCTCCGCCCGGTGCAGGTTCTCCAGCAGCGCGTCCAGCAGCAGCTTGTCGTCCTCGGTGGCCCGGACGATCGCCGGGATCAGCTCCAGACCGGCCTGCCGGGAGGCCCGCAGCCGCCGCT
>NZ_JYJF01000979.1 GCF_000955975.1 Saccharothrix sp. ST-888 | reverse complement strand
ACCTACCTCGGTGACGCTGCCTGGCACTACGACGACGACAACGGCCTGACCCAGGAGAAGCTCACGACCTGGTCCCAGTGGCGCGGTTACGCCCCGACCCGGGTTCAGACCGGTGGAACCGGCGGAATGTCCACCCAGCCCGACCACTTCTTCCTGCGCGGCATGGACGGCGACCGTACGGATCCCGCCGACAAGACGACGAAGCGTGTCGTCACCGACACCAGCGACGGCCAAGACGGCACCCTCACCGACCACCCCGCCAGGGGCGTCTCCGCGTACCGCACCGAGCAGCTCGACCGGCC
>NZ_JYJF01000978.1 GCF_000955975.1 Saccharothrix sp. ST-888 | reverse complement strand
GGCTCACAGGTTCCCCCGGGGGGGCTGCTCGCGCTCGATCGCCTCGAACACGGCCTTGAAGTTGCCCTTGCCGAAGCGCTTGGACCCGCGCCGCTCGAACAACTCGAAGAACAAGGTCGGGCGGTCGACCACCGGCTTAGTTAAGACCTCCCAGAGTGAGCCGTCCTCGTCGGGGTCGGCCAGCACGCTCAGCTCCCGCAGCGCCTCGATCGGCACCCGGGTCGGGCCGACCCGCTCGGCGAGGGCGTCGTAGTAGGCGTCCGGCGTGGTCAGGAACTCCACCCCGTGCGCCGCCATGCCGC
>NZ_JYJF01000977.1 GCF_000955975.1 Saccharothrix sp. ST-888 | reverse complement strand
CCAGCTGGTGATCGGCTGCGACTCCGTCCTGGAACTGGACGGCCAGGCCCTCGGCAAGCCCGCCGACGCCGCCGAGGCGCTGGCCCGCTGGCAGTCCATCCGCGGCCGGGCCGGCGTGCTGCAGAGCCGGCAATGCGTCATCCAGACCGCCACCGGCCAGCAGTCCTCGGCGACCGGCGCACCCACCGTCCGCTTCGGCGACCCGGACGACCCCGAGGTGGCCGCGTACATAGCACGGCGCGAACCACTGCAAGTGGCCGGGGGGTTAACACTCAACGCACGTCCGGCGCCCTCCCGCGACG
>NZ_JYJF01000976.1 GCF_000955975.1 Saccharothrix sp. ST-888 | reverse complement strand
ACGCCCGCTGCGGCACCGGCCCCTTCCCCCGCCAAGCAGTTCGGCCAGAACCTGCTGCAGGGCCTGCAGAAGATCGGCCGCAGCCTCCAGCTCCCGATCCCGGTCCTGCCCGCGGCCGGTCCGCTGCTTCGGCTCGGCCAGGCTGACGTCTTCGGCAACGACGGTCTCGGCCGCGACAAGGTCTCCGCGGTCTTCTCGGCCGCCGCCGGTACCGACTTCGACAACCCGCCCCTGCTCTTCACGGTCGGTCTCTCGTCCGGCTTCTCCAACACCGCCCACGTCTCCAAGGCCCTCGCCCCCCT
>NZ_JYJF01000975.1 GCF_000955975.1 Saccharothrix sp. ST-888 | reverse complement strand
TCGAGGCCCGGTGCGCACATCCGTGCGGGCCGGGCCTCGCGGTGTTCGGGACCACCGAGGGGTGGCACATCAGGAGGTACCTCGGTCGCGCCGCCAGGACCACGCGCTTCTCATGGGGTGTGATCGTCACACACCCAGCGGAGGACATTCATGCCTACGGTCGCCCGAGTCCGCTCGGCCGTGATCGCCGCGACCTCGGTTGCCTTCGTGGCCACCGGCTGCCGCAGCAGCTCGCGCGGTGGTGGAGGCGGAGGCGCGGGTGGCGGCGGCGGCCTCACCACCGGAATCCTCACGGCCCTGTGG
>NZ_JYJF01000974.1 GCF_000955975.1 Saccharothrix sp. ST-888 | reverse complement strand
CCATGCACGACGACCTCGCGGGTTGTCCTGGCTGCGACGACGTCCAGGTCCGCGAGGGTGGCGTTGGAGTTGAAGGGCCTCGCGCCGTGAAGCAGGTAGTGGTCGCCGTGGTCGACGGGGTGGGCGCGGTTGCCCGGGAGCTCGGACCCGGCGACCTCGAGCGGCTCGGCGTCGTTGACCCTTGGCTGGCCGGACAGCTGACGGCAGCGGAAGGGCAGGGCCCGGTAGTGCGCGGGTGCCCCGTTCGGGCACCGCTGGAGTTGCGAGACGGTCAGCGAGGTGTGCGGGGCCGGCAGCACGGTC
>NZ_JYJF01000973.1 GCF_000955975.1 Saccharothrix sp. ST-888 | reverse complement strand
CGTCAGACCCCACCCTTCGAGCAGGCCGAGCATCGCCTTCCAGTAGCGCAGTCCGTGTTCGCCGCCCAGCCGGACGCCCTCGCCGCCGGAGGAGCCCGCGGTGCTGACGTCACCCTCCCCGGCCGCCACGACCGCGTCCACGTAGAGGCCGAACGATCGATCGGAGGGCCTGCTTCCCTCCTCAGTACGGCGTAGCAGCGCGCGGCGCCGCGTCCTGGCGATCCGCTCGTCGCCGAGCAGCCAGTGAGTGAAGGTGTCGTAGGAGCGGCAGGAGACGCGCGGATCGTGCTGGAAGGTGCGGGC
>NZ_JYJF01000972.1 GCF_000955975.1 Saccharothrix sp. ST-888 | reverse complement strand
GGCGTCGCGGGCGTAGCGGACTTCGCCTTCGTAGATGGTGTGGAGGTCCTGTTCGACGTAGGCGCGGGTGAGGGCGGCGCCGCCGAGGAGGACGGGGTAGTCGGGGGCCATGCCGCGATGGTTGAGCTCCTGGAGGTGCTCCTTCATGACCACGGTGGACTTGATCAGCAGGCCGGACAGGACGATCACGTCCGCGTTGTGCTGCTGGGCGGCGTCCAGGATCGCCGCGACGGGCTGCTTGATCCCCAGATTGACCACGTTGTAGCCGTTGTTGGACAGAATGATGTCGACCAGGTTCTTGCC
>NZ_JYJF01000971.1 GCF_000955975.1 Saccharothrix sp. ST-888 | reverse complement strand
GAACGCCAGCAGGGGCTCGGCGAACGGGCGGCCGACGTGCGCCGCGTAGTGCTGCTCCGGCCTCGCCCGGTCGAAGGTGCGCAGTTCGACGGCGGGAAGGGGCCGGCGCGCCGTGGGCTCGATACGGCTGGTGATCGCGCCTGCCAGGCCGCGCTTGCCTCCGTCAGGCTTCAGCAGGCCGAGAGTGCGCTGGGACACGGTGCCGCTCCTGGGGAATCGGTAGGGCATGGTGTATGCGGCCTTGCCCAGAGATTACCTCGGGTGAGCAGCCCGCCTTCCCGGCCGGGCTGCTTCCACCAGGTC
>NZ_JYJF01000970.1 GCF_000955975.1 Saccharothrix sp. ST-888 | reverse complement strand
CTGGCCTCCGGCGAGCCCCAACTGGCCGTCCGCGAGGGCGTCGTACGGGTTCCGCGGCTGGCCCGGGTGGCTGCCGCGTCCGGTGAGCTGCGGCCGGTGGTCGACGCGCTCGGCACGGTGCTGGTGACCGGTGCGTCCGGGATGCTCGGTGGCCTGGTCGCCCGTCATCTGGTGGCCGAGCACGGGGTGCGCAGTCTGCTGCTCGTCTCGCGCCGTGGTGCGGAGGCACCGGGAGCGGCCGAACTGGCGGCCGAGCTGGCCGAGTCGGGTGCTTCCGTGGTGATCGCGGCGGCCGATGTCGCC
>NZ_JYJF01000098.1 GCF_000955975.1 Saccharothrix sp. ST-888 | reverse complement strand
TACCGCCGTCAGCTCGCCTGCCAGCCCACTCGGCCGTCGCCCCGCCATCCGCCGGCCCGCTATCCGTCAGCCCGCTATCCGTCAGCCCGCCATCCGGCTCGGGCTCACCACCGTCCGAGGGCTCGGGGTCCCGCAGGCGGAGGCGATCGCCGCCGGGCAGCCCTACGCGGACCTGGAGGACTTCGCCCGCCGTACCGCCCTGCCGACGCCCGTCCTGGAGGCGCTGGCCACGGCCGGGGCCTTCGGCTGTTTCGGGCTGACCAGACGTCAGGCACTCTGGTCCGCCGGGGTGTACGCGACCGTCTCGCCGGACAGTCTGCCGGGCACGGCCCCCGGCGTGGACGCTCCGCCGCTGCCCGCGATGACCCCGGTCGAGGAGACCATCGCCGACCTCTGGGCCACCGGGACCTCCGCCACCAGCCACCCCATGCAGCATCTGCGCCAGGCCCTCGACCGGGGCGGTGCCCTGCCGGCGTCGGCCCTGCCCGGGGTCGAGCCCGGCACCTCCGTCCTGGTCGGTGGGCTGGTGACGCACCGCCAACGGCCCCCCACGGCAGGCGGTGTCCTCTTCCTCAGCCTGGAGGACGAGACCGGCCTGATCAACGTCGTCTGCAGCCGCCCGGTCTGGGAGCCCAACCGCCGCACCGCCCTGGACCGGGCCGGACTCCTGGTCCACGGTCTCGTCGAGCGCAACCACGGCGCCACCAACCTGGTCGCCACCCGCCTGACCGCCCTCCGGATCGGCGTGTGAGGGAGGCGGTGTCCGAGGCCGATGGGAGGCCGGGGTCTGTCACTGCTGCTCGCTCCTCCGAGGCGTGCCGGGTCACCTGGAGCAGCGTCCGGGCTGTGCTGACAGCGGGTACTTCCGGCTTCCCGTCCGGGTGTTGGTGCTCAGTGGACGGGTTTCGGCGGGTGGGGTGTGCCGAGGCGGTCGGCGAGGGCGGCGGCGACGGCGGCCTCGGCGTGCAGGCGGGTGGTGGCGAAGACCGGGACGGGGCTGTGCTCGGGGGCGATGAGCAGTTCGATCTCGGTGCAGCCGAGGATGACTCCCTCCGCTCCGGCGGCGACCAGTTCGTCGATGACTGCCTGGTAGGCCAGACGCGACTCCTCTCGGATGATGCCCTGGCACAGCTCCTCGTAGATGACCCGGTGGACCGTGGCGCGGCTGCCGGGGGAGGGGACGAGGACATCCAGCCCGTGGTCGGCCAGACGGCCACGGTAGAAGTCCTGTTCCATGGTGAACGCCGTACCGAGCAGACCGACTCGGCGCACCCCGGCCGCCCGGACGGCAGCCGCCGTGGTGTCGGCGAGGTGGAGCAGCGGGATCTCGACGGCCGCCGCGACCTGGTCGGCGACCTTGTGCATGGTGTTGGTGCAGATGAGGAGCAGGTCCGCGCCTGCGGCTGCCAGGGCTTCGGCGGCGGAGGCGAGCACCGCACCGGCCTCCTCCCAGCGTCCTTCGACCTGGAGGCGCTCGATCTCCGCGAAGTCGACCGAGTAGAGCACGCACCGGGCCGAGTGCAGGCCGCCCAGTTGCTCCCTGGTCAGTTCGTTCAGCAGGCGGTAGTACTCCGCCGTGGATTCCCAGCTCATTCCGCCGAGCAGGCCGATGGTCTTCATCGGCCAACTCTCGCATGCCCGCCGGCTGGGGGAGGAGGTGGTCAGTCGGCCGGGCCCGATGGGTCGGCGAGATCGGTGATCAGCACGTCGGAGAGGCGGACGGCGTACCAGACGTCCCGGCTGTTGCCGCCGCCCCAGCTCTCGGTGAGGACGACCGTGGACGAGCCCGCGCCGCTACCGCCGTAGCGCACGAACCAGGACTGCGGGACGTTCTGCGCGCGGAAGACCGGGTCGGCGTCATGGGCGGCGGCCCAGGCGTCGAGGCGGCGGTTCAGGTCGGCGCTGAGGTACTGCGCGCGTACCTGCCGCGCCTGTTGGGCGTTCCGGCCGAGCACAGCGGAGCGGTACTGCTTGAAGAAGGTGTCCACCCGGGCCTCCGCCAGGCTGACCCGCTTGCTGCTCGCGGGGGCGGACGCCTCCCCGACTGCCGGCGCGGCGGCGGCAGCGGAAGGTACGGCGGAGGACAGGAGGACGACCGCGAGGAGTGCCGCGAAACCGGCCGTCACGGTGTGGAGTCGGCTACCGGATCGAGCGCGGGGAACACCGGGGGACCGGACGGGGGACCGGGCACAGGATTGGGTGTGGGATCGAGCGTGGAATCGGGTGCGGAGAGGACCGCGGGATCGTGTACGCCGCTTCATGACGCACAGTCAACCATTCGTCAACAAAGGCGGTAAATCGCTCGACGGAGGGAAATTCGGCTCAATTCGCCTCCCTCGAAGGTCGCCCCTCTCCCGGGGGACCTGCGAACGCCTGGGCGATCGGCAGCCAGGCCGACGCGGTTGCGCCCTCGGCGCGCAGTGCCAGGTCGTCCCGGTGCCGCCGCTTGGTCACCAGCAGGCAGAAGTCCAGCGCGGGACCGGTCACCCGGTCCTCCGCGTCCTCGGCCCCCCAGGTCCACAGCCCTCCGTCGGGCGCCGTGAGTTCGACCCGGATCGGTCGGTCCGGTGCCGGCGCCGGCAGTCCGTGCTGCGCGAACGCGAACCCCATGGTGCGTACGCCGAGGTGGGCCACCTGCCGCAGGCGGGCGGTCGGCTTGCGCTCCACCTCGAGGGCGTCCGCGACGTCCTGTCCGTGCGCCCAGGTCTCCATCAGCCGGGCGGTGGCCATGGTGGCGGGCTTCATCGGCGGACCGAACCACGGCAGTCGAAGTCCCGCCGCCTCGGCCTCCCGCAGCGCGGAGGCCAGCTCCTCCCGACCGGCGCGCCAGCGGCCCAGCAGCGCGGCGGCCTCCTCGCCCACGCCCTCCGCCGCACCCGCCTCGACGGGATCCGTACCGGAGGTGAACCCCCGTTCGGCGGCGACCCGGAAACCCTCCGCGTCGCGCACCGCGAGCAGCGACCAGCGGTCCGTCCAGGCCAGATGGGAGAGTTGGTGGGCGATGGTCCACCCGACGGCCGGGGTGGGGGTGGCGAGCCCGGCACGGTCCAGTCCGGCGACCAGAACGTCCAGGTCGGCGCTCTCGGCCCGCAGGTCGTCCAGGAGCGCGGTGAGGTCTGCCATCGGTCTGCCTCTGCCTTCCGTCGGTGGTGTGGCGGCAACCCGCCGGCACCCGCTGGAGCCGGCGGCGTCCGCAGCGTAACTGCTGTGACAGGCCGGGCGGAACGGGTCCGGCCGGAACTCTCCCGTCCAGGGAGCGCGAGCCACGGCGCCGGGCGGCGACCGTCCGGACCGACCAGGAGACCGCCGCCCGGCGCACGTGCGCCCGTACCCGCACCTGCGCCCGCGTTACCGTCGCCGATCTGCCGGAGAGCGCGATGCACAAGCCGGGCGTCCCCAACCAGGCCGAACTGGACCCGGCAGTACGCAGGTTCGGCCCGGACAGGCCGACCGCCCGTGCCGCACGGCTCAGTTGACCCCCCGCTGCTTGCCCTCCCAGTAGGGCGCCCGCAGCCGGAACTTCTGCAGCTTGCCCGTGGTGGTCCTGGGCAGCGCGTCGCGGAACTCCACCGAGGTCGGCGACTTGTACCCCGCCAGCCGCTGCTTGCAGTGTGCGATCAGCTCGGCCTCGTCGGCGGAGTGGCCGTCCTTGAGCACGACCAGCGCCTTGACCGTCTCGCCCCACCTGGCGTCCGGCACGCCGATCACCGCGACCTCCAGCACCGCCGGGTGGCGGTACAGGCAGTCCTCCACCTCGATCGAGGAGACGTTCTCGCCGCCGGAGATGATGACGTCCTTCTTCCGGTCGGCGATGGTGAGGGAGCCGTCGGTGAGAGAGCCGCCGTCGCCGGTGTGGAACCAGTCGTCCTTCAGCGCCGCGTCCGTCTCCTCCGGCTGCTGCCAGTAGCCCTCCAACACCACGTTGGAGCGGACCAGCACTTCGCCCTGCCCGTCCACCCGCAGCTGGGTGCCCAGCGAGGGTGCTCCGGCCTGCGCCAGCTTCTCCGCCCGCTCGGCGGAGGGGAGTTCGTCCCACTCGGCGCGGCCGCGGTTGACCGTGACCAGGGGGGAGGTCTCGGTCAGGCCGTAGATCTGCATGAACTCCCAGCCCAGCTCGTCCTCGAAGCGCTGCACCATCGCGGTGGGCGGCGGCGCGCCGGCGATCACCATGCGGACCCGGTCGCGCCCGGGGATCGGGCCGTCCCAGTCGGCGGCGGCCTCCAGGATCATGGCGGCGACGGCGGGCGCACCGCTCAGGAAGGTCACCCCGTGCCGCTCGACCCGGCGCAGGATCTCGGTGCCGTCCACCTTGCGCAGGACGACGTGCTGCGCGCCCAGACCGGTCAGCCCGAACGGCATGCCCCAGCCGTTGGCATGGAACATCGGCAGGGTGTGCAGGTAGACGTCCCGGTCGCCCGCCCCGAAGTGCAGTGCCATCAGTACCGCGTTGAGCCAGAGGTTGCGGTGGGTGAGCTGAACTCCCTTGGGACTGGCGGTGGTTCCACTGGTGTAGTTGACGGTGGCGGTCTGTGACTCGGAAATGCGGTGGCGTACCGGCTCGTTGGCGAAGTCGTACAGCACCTCGTCGCTCTCGGCGCCGAGGACGAACCGGTGCTTGACCGGGATCCCGGCCAGTGCCTCGTCCAGCTCCGGATCCACCAACAGGACGGACGCGCCGCTCTGTTCGACGATGTACGCCACCTCCTCCGCCTTCAGCCGGAAGTTGACCGGTACCAGCACCCGGCCGTGGCCGCTCACCCCGTAGAACGAGGTCATCAGGCGGGCGGAGTTGTGCGAGACGACGGCGACCCGCTCGCCGGGGCCGACGCCGAGCCGGTCCAGACCGGCGGCCTGGGCGCGGGCCAGCGCGGCCATCCGTCGATACGTCACATCGCCCCAGGAGGAGGCCGGTTGAACCGGTTCGTCGATCAGGCCGACGCGGTCTCCATAGACCAGCTCGGCCCGGTCGAGGAAGTCCATCACGGTAAGTGGAGTCTGCATGACGCCACTGTGCCCGGCCCGGCCGCCTTCCGCATACCCCCGGCCGGAGCACCGTCCGACCGACACCGTCCACCCGGCGTCGGCGGTGCGGGGTCTAGGTCGTCACTCCGTCCGTCACCCCGTCGGTCACACGGTCCGTCATATCGGACGTCACGACATCGGTCACGCCGGCCGTGCGCAGCGCGGACGCGAGGCGGTCGCACAGTTTGGTGGCCAGCTGCGGCTCGATCGCCGCAGGCGAGATGCTGCCGAGCGCTCCGCTGCGGACGATCCCGGCGTTGTTCACCAGGATGTCCAAGCGCCCGTGCCGCGCCAGGACGGCGTCGACGATCCGCTCGGGCGCGCCGGGAGCGGTGATGTCGGCGGACAGGGGAGTGACGGGGCTGCTCCCGGAGTCGGTGGCGTCCGCGTCGGGGGAGATGGAGACGGCGGGGGCAGAGGCAGGGGCGGAGGCGGCCGTCTCGGCGAGCGGCCCGGGGCGGCGTCCCACGGCCACCACCCGGGCGCCGAGGGCGGCGAACCTGCGTGCGGTCGCGCGGCCGATCCCGGTCTCCGCGCCCGTGACCACGGCGACCTTTCCGTGCAGCGAAGTGCTGTCGATGCTGTTCACGAGGGAGAGCGTGCAACCCTGCCGCCAGTGTCAGGGTCAAGCCGTCCGGTCGGCGGCAGGGGCAGGTTTGGATCGTGCCCACTCGGCCGTACCGGTGTATCTGGTCGTCCGGGAGGGTGGAATGACTGCGTCTGGTTGCCTGGCTGCGCTCCGGGGTGCCGAAGATCGTGGCGTCCTGTCACCAATCTGGTTCTTCGCCACTTCCGGAGGACTCATGCGCACCTCGATCGCCAGGATTGCCGCTGCTGCGGCCATGGCCGGTATCGCTCTCATCGGCGGGGCCGGCGTGGCCTCTGCCCAACAGGACGGCATGCACCCGCAGGGCTCCCTCGCCGTTGGCGGTGACGCGGACTTCACCGGCACCGGCGCCGGTGTTGCGCTCGCCGTCGGCGGCGACGCCAGCTCGTCGGGCGGCGCCGCGCTCGCGGTCGGCGGCGACGCGACCAGCAGCTGATCGTAGGGGTCAGCGGCTCGGCCAAGGGGCCGGCCGGGTGCTCAACGGGCGCACCCGGCCGGCCCTCGAGCTGTCGGCCGCCGACCGGAGGGAAGCCGTTCGAGGCGTGGCCACTGCTGGTGCCACTGGGACCATCGGAAGTCGTCGGAGGTAGCCCGGGGGGCCGGAGCAGCGGGAGTAGCCTGCAGCGGACAGCAGCAGTCAGGGTCAGTCAACGGCGTTGGGAGTCAGCCGAGTTGGATCGAGCGCTTGGCGAGACCCATCCAGAAGCCGTCGATGACGCTGCGCTGCGAGCCCAGGTCGGCCTCCCCGGCGCCGAGGGCGACGAAGAGCGGTGCGAAGTGCTCGGTGCGCGGGTGGGCCAGCTTCCCGGCCGGGGCCTTGCGTTCGAAGTCGAGCAGTGCGTCGAGGTCCTGGGCCGCCAGCGCGCGGCGTCCCCAGTCGTCGAACTCGGCCATCACGGAGGGCACCCGACCGTCGGGGCTGATCGCCCGAAGGTTGTGGGTGAAGAAGCCGCTGCCGACGATCAGTACACCCTGGTCGCGCAGCGGGGCCAGCCGACGGCCGATCTCCAGCAGCCGCTGCGGGTCGAGGGTCGGCATCGAGACCTGGAGCACCGGGATGTCGGCCGCCGGGAACATCTCCACCAGGGGCACGTACGCGCCGTGGTCGAGGCCCCGGTCGGGGATGTCCTGGACGGGAGTGCCGGGGGCGCGCAGCAGCTTGCGCACACTCTCAGCGAGTTCCGGCGCGCCGGGTGCGGCGTACTGGACCCGGTAGTAGTGCTCGGGGAATCCCCAGAAGTCGTAGACCAGCGGGACGGTGGTGGTCGCGCCGAGGGCGAGCGGAGCCTCCTCCCAGTGCGCGGAGATCATCAGGATCGCCGTGGGCCTGGGCAGGTCGGCGGACCAGGCGGCCAGCTCGTCGGGCCAGATCGGGTCATCGGCCAGGGGCGGTGCGCCGTGCGAGAGATAGAGGGCGGGCATACGCGCGGGGGTGGCAGTGCTCATGATCGGCTTCGGCCTCCAGCTATTAGTTCAAATTTGAACCTTATATTTGCGACGGTACACCTTTGTTCGAATTTGAACAACAAGGTAGGATGTCCTCATGGACGAACCCCGTTGGCTCGACGAGCAGGAGATGGCGGCCTGGCGGGGCTTCGTCGTCGCGAGCAACCTGATCGCCCGGCGTCTGGAGCACCAGCTCAAGGAGAACGCCGGACTCTCCCACACGCAGTACGAGATCCTGGTGCAGCTCTCCGCCGCGCCCGACGGCTCACTGCGGATGACCGACCTCGCCGATCGGCTGGTCACCTCGAAGAGCGGCCTGACCTACCAGGTCACCCAGATGGAGAAGGCCGGCATGGTCCGCCGCCGCTCCTGTCCCAGCGACGTGCGCGGGGTCTTCGCCGAGCTGACCGAGGAGGGCTGGCGGGTGCTGCGGGCGGCCGCGCCGGGGCATCTGGCCGTGGTGCGCGAGGTGCTGATCGACGTACTCGACCGGCAGCAGCTGGCAGTGCTGGGGGATTGCCTCGGTGAGGTCAGCGCGCGGCTGCGCGCGGCCGAGCGCGGGGGCGTCGAACGCTGACGTCTTGGGGCAGCCTTCCCCGGGGACGGGCGGGCCGGGTGTCAGCGGGCGGGCGGTGCGCAGAGGAGGGCTGCGCGCAGGTCGATGCGGTCCTCCAGGCGGGCCAGGCTGCGTCCGGTGAGCTCCTCGATCCGGCGGATACGGTAGTGAACGGTGTTCACGTGAAGATGGAGGGCCTCGGCGGTCCGCGCCCAGGAACCGTCGTGGTCGAGGAAGGTGTTCAGGGTGCCGAGCAGCGAGACGGTGTTCTCACGGTCGTGCTCGACGACCGGGGCCAGCAACCTGCGATGGAACGCGGCGGTGACCTCGACCGGGACGCCCCGCAACAGATCGGCCAGTGAGCCGAGTTCGCCACTGCTGCCGACTGCGGCCGCGCCGCTCCGGGGGATCGTGGCGGTATCGCCCGTACCGGCCTTGCCGTTGCCGGTGCTGTTGCCGCTCCTGCCGGTTCCGCTTGCACCGTTGCCGCTTGTGCCGCTTGTGCCGCTTGTGTCACTTGTGCCTGTGCCGCCGGTCGCCGCCCCGGCGTCCTGCGCGTACGCGGCCTGAATCAGCGCCCCGCGCAGCTGCTCACCGGCCGGGGTGGTGGCGGGGCCGACCCCGGCGCGGAGCCACCGACGGCCGGTCAGCCTGCTCTGAAGTGCGGGCCAGGCGCTGCGCAGCCCGGCCGTGACCTCGGTTGCGGGAGCGGCGACCAGGCCGACGGCGCCGCCGCGTCCGTCCGTACCGGCCGCGAAGGGTGCGCCGAGCCGGTGCAGCGCCTCCGCGAGCGCGGACACCGCCCAGGCCGCGGCCCACGGTTCCTCCGTGCCGCCGTCCAGTCGTACGGTGACCGGCACCAGCGCGGCGCCGGGGGGCAGCCCGCAGGCGGCGAGGGTGTCCAGCAGCTCGGGCTCCGGGCCGTCCTGGGCCACCAACTCGGCCGCCCGCGCCGCCGTCTGGCGCTGTGCGGCGGCGGTGGCCCGGGCCCGGGTCGCGAGCGGGGTGAGCAGCTCGGCGAGACCGGGCAGCAGTCCGGCTGCCCACGGCTCCGGGACGGTGTGCGGCTGCAACAGCCAGCCGTCGAACGGTGAGTCGCCCTGCGGCCCGATCGGCACGGACCCGCGCGAAGCCGTACC
The DNA here is from genome assembly GCF_000955975.1 of Saccharothrix sp. ST-888. GTDB lineage: Bacteria > Actinomycetota > Actinomycetes > Streptomycetales > Streptomycetaceae > Kitasatospora. Next base: position 19,869 of record NZ_JYJF01000098.1, on the reverse strand, counting down.
GGCCCCGCCGCCCGCAGTCGAGGAGGCGATCACCCGCCCGCTCGCCGTGACCACCGAGCAGTCCGGCAGCCCGAGCCGGGCGACCGCGCAGGCCAGCACCTCGTCCAGCCGGGTCCCGGTGTGCAGCAGGCCGAGCAGTTCGCGCCGGGCCGCCTCCGGGATCGCGGCGACGCCGTGCGAACGGGTCTGGAGATCGCCCCAGAGGCGCAGATAGACCCGGTCGGTGACGGCGCGGAAGCTGGTGCCGGGCGGCACCGACAGCAGCGGGATGCCGTGGGTGCGGCAGGCTTCGACCAGGCTCTCCGGCACGGAGCCGTGGGTGCCCTCGCCCGCCAGCAGGCCGGCCACCCCGGCGCTGCGCAGCGAGGTGGCGAAGCGCAGCGCGGCCGTGGTCTGGTCGGGCCGCCACCAGACCAGGCCGCTCAGCACCAGTTCGCCGGGCTGGAGATAGCGGGCGGGGTCCTGCAGGTCGGTGGAGGTCACCCCGGTGACCTGGCGGCCCAGTAGGTCGGACGTCCCCCAGGCCAGCCCGATGTGCAGGTCGTCCAACTCCAGCAGGTCCCCGACGATCATGTCTCGCTCCTTGTGCTCCGCGCCGTTCCTGCCTCTCGCTTCAGCAAGGGCAAGGTGCGCACAGGCATCGTAAATGCAAGACGAAAGCCCGTAATCTCCTCTTGTTGGATCCACCGAACGAGACCGCCCGACCTGGTGCCCGACACCAGTCGTCCGCCCAGTTGCGCTGTTGCTGAACGCGGCGGCCGAGTCCGGTCCGGCGCGCTTCGGCGAGCCCCGGCGGCGCGGCGACCGTGACCGGACCGGCAGCAGTTACAGGGAGTGTAGCTGTTTATCCATCGCATCTGCTGCTGAAAATGTGTGTTCAGCCAGGGATCTGAGAGTGGCATCCGGTGCGCTCGGGTACCACCCTTCCGGGCCGCAGGGTGCGCCCCGGAAGGGACCGCCGATGAGAACCACGCAGTCCGTGGGCGCAGCACCCGCCACCGCGACGGTCAGGCTCCACGGTCGGCTCGACCAGCCCGTCGAGCTGACCGTGGAACAGCTCCGCGCCCTGCCTGCGCACCGGGCCGAGGTGAGCTTCGACTGCCTCAGCAGCGGCCTGCAGCACCACACCTTCGAGGGGCCCAGGCTCTGGGACGTGCTGCGCGCGGCCAAGCCCCGGGTCGACCTCACCGGCCGCAAGCGGCGGCTGCGCCATCTGATCGCCCTCACCGGGGCCGACGGCCACTGCGTGGTGCTCTCCTGGGCCGAGATCGACCCGGAGTTCGGCGGGCAGCAGATCCTGCTCGCCACCAGCATCGACGGGACTCCGCTGGACGAGGCGGGCCCGCAACTGGTCGTCCCCGCCGACGCCTCCGGCGCGCGCTACATCAGCGGCATCACGGCGGTGTGGCTCGGCGCGGTGGGCGACTGAAGGGGCGCGTCCGGCGGCCTCGGCGTGCCGGCGTCAACTGGTCCGGAGCGGCAGCGTCTTGAGGCCGGTCAGGTCCGGTGCGGGGAGGAAGACCGGCGGGTTGTCCGGGTCCGTGCGCAGTACCGGAAAGCGGTCCAGCAGGATGTTGAGCGCGATCCGGCCCTCCAGCCGGGCCAGCGGCGCGCCCAGGCAGAAGTGGATGCCGCGCCCGAATCCGAGGTGCGGGTTGGGGTCGCGGGTGGGGTCGAAGACGTCGGGGTCGGCGAACTGGCGCCGGTCCCGGTTCGCCGCCGCGAGCCGCACCGCGATGACCTCGTCCGCGGGAATCCGCTGTCCGGCGATCTCGACCTCGGTGGTGGTGAGCCGGAAGGTGGCCGCGAACGGGGTCAGCAGGCGCAGCGACTCCTCGATCGCGCCCGGTACCGTCGAGCGGTCGGCGCGCACCCGCGCCGCCTGCTCGGGGTGGGTGTCCAGGCAGAGCACCGTGTTGCCGAGCAGCATGGTGGTGGTGATGTGCCCGGCGGTCAGTAGGAGGTTCGCGAAGTTCGCCACCTCCGGGTCGGTCAGCCGCTCGCCGTCGACCTCCGCCTGGACGAGCTGGGTCAGCAGGTCCTCCCGCGGCTGCCGCCGGCGTTCGTCGGCGTGCGCGCGGAGGTAGTCGAGCATCACCTGCGCCTGCGCCATCCGCTTCTCCAGCAGGGCCCGCTGCTCCTCGTCCTGGTCGAGCAGCGAGAACTGGTCCTGGTTGTCGAACAGTTGGTCCACCCACTTGCGGAACAGCGGGCGGTCACTGCTCGGCACGCCCAGCAGCTCCGCGATGACGATCACCGGCAGCGGATACGCCAGGTCGGTCACCAGCTCGAACCGGTCCCGGTCGGCGACCTCGTCCAGCAGTTCGTGGGTGAGTGCGCTGATCCGCGGTTCGAGGCCGGCCACGATCTTCGGGGTGAACGCGTGGCTGACCAGCTTGCGCAGCTTGCCGTGGTCCGGCGGATCCAGCTGCACCAGGTTGCCGGCCGTGACCGCCTCCTCGGCGTCGGGGACGAACCGCCGGACCGTGTGGGAGGAGTACGTCTTCGGGTCGCCGAGGATGTCGAGCGCCTCCGGGTAGCCGTAGACGTTCCAGAAGCCGAGTTTCTCGTCGTACCGGACCCGCAGGGGGAGAGGGCGCGGTGTCGTGCGCCGGGTGTCAGCGCGCCCAGCCGGTGCAGCTCCGGCTGCCGGTGTCCGCGGTGGTGGAGAGAGCGTTCAGCACGGTGAGCCTCACCGCCGCCCCCAGCGGGGCGGTGAGGCGCTCGGCGAGTGCGCGGGCCTCCTGGCCGCCGGCCTCCGTGGCGACCGCGAGCTGCTGTCGGAGGCCGGCGACGTATGGCGTGAGGTCCATGGCGCCATGGTGGCACCACTCTGACGCCACATCAAGTGTCTCTCCGGCGAAGGGTGGTGCCACGGATCGCGCGGCCGCGCTCGGCCGATCGGGTCGGCCGGCCTGGCCGACCCGACCGGGCGTCGGGTCCCGGGTGGGGCGGATCAGGCGGCGGCGAGCGACACCTCGGTGGCCTTGATCAGGGCGACGACCGGGGTGCCGGCCTTGAGGCCGAGCTCGGTGGCGGCGTCCGCCGTGATCGCCGCGGTCAGCTCGCCGCCCGCGACCGTGACCTTGACGCCGGCCATCGCGCCGCCGGTGGCCACCTCGGAGACGGTTCCCGGGAGTTGGTTGCGGATGCTCAGCCCGCTGACCGGTCCGGTGGAGAGGGCGACCTCGGTGGCCTTCACCAGGGCGCGGACCTCGCTGCCCTCGCCGAGGCCGAGGTCCCGTACGGCGTCCAGGGTGACGGCGGCGGTGAGCTCCTGCCCGCCCGCCAGGCTGACCTTGACGCTGGCCATGACCTCGCCGGTGGCGATGGCGGTGACCGTGCCGGGGAGCTGGTTGCGGATACTCAGACTCATCAGATGACCTCGATTTCGTATCATGGAAATGGAATTCCACGTCCTGATCGACACCCTAATGCGGATATTTCCCCAGCTCAGACGCCCTTTGTAGGTGCCAGGGCGATGCCCCGGACGCTCTCGCAGCTGCTGTCTCAGGACAGCGCCGCCGCCCGGACACAGAGCACGTCCGGCAGGTGTGAGGTGAGCTGCGCCCAGCTGTCGCCCTCGTCCGCACTGCCGTAGACCTCGCCGTTGCGGTTGCCGAAGTACACCCCGGCCGGTTCGCCGTCATCGGTGCAGAGCGCGTCGCGCAGCACCACGCCGTAGTGGTCCTCCGTCGGCAGGCCGTCGGAGAGCGGCTGCCAGCTCGCGCCCGCGTCCCGGGTGCGGAAGACGCGGCAGCGGCGGGCGACCGGGAGCCGGGCGTAGTCCGCGTCCAGCGGGAAGAGGTACGCGGTGCCGGACGTCCGGGGGTGGGCGGCGACGCCGAAGCCGAAGGTGGCGGGGAGGTCCGAGCCGACGTCCTGCCAGTGGCCGCCGCCGTCGTCGCTGCGGTAGACCCCGCCGTGGTTCTGCAGGTACAGCCGGTCGCGGTCCACCGGGTCGGCCGCGACCTTGTGCACGCACTGGCCGAACTCCGGGTACTCGTCCGGCAGGAAGGAGGCCCGGATGCCGCTGTTGGCGGGGTGCCAGCTCCGCCCGCCGTCCGCGGTGCGGTAGACCCCGCCGGTGGAGACCGCGACCGTCAGCGCGTCCGCGTCGCGCGGATCGGTGACGATCGTGTGCAGTCCCTGGCCGCCGAACCCGGCGGTCCAGTCCTTGCGTTGCGGGTGCGACCAGAGCGGCACGTCCAGGGCGAAGCTCTCGCCGCCGTCCTCCGAGCGGAACAGGGCCGCCGGCTGGGTCCCCGCGTACACCACGCCGGGGGCCTCGGCGCCGGCGGGCTGCAACTGCCAGACCCGCTCCAGCGAGGTCCCGGTGTGCTCGGGGAAGCGCACGGCCGGGCGCGACGGCTCCTGCCAGCTCGCCCCGAGGTCGTCGGACCACCAGACGGACGGGCCCCAGTGGCTGCTGTCCGCCCCCACCAGCAGCCGGACCCGGCCCTCGCGCCGGTCGATCCCGATCGAGTAGATCGCGTTCATCTGGAAGTGCGGGCCGGTGAACTCCCACCTCGCCCGGTCGGGGCTGCGCCCCAGGAAGAGGCCCTTCTGCGTGCCGACGGCCAACAGTGTCTCGCTCATGACGCAACCACCCGGGCGGAGAGGTACGGCCCCCGCCCGCCAGTCTGCTCCCGTCGACGCCGACCGTGCACGTCCTCGGCCCCGGCGCGCCGCGACTTCCGTGGGCAGGCCCCGACGGGTGCGGGGGACCGCGCGAGCAGCCGTACGGCCGGTGCCCCCGCGGCCCCCGGGGGCTGCTACCCGCTGTCGCGGCAGGTCTCCAGCAGGCGCAGCCAGATCTCGCTGATGGTGGGGAACGCCGGGACCGCGTGCCAGAGCCGGTCGATCGGGACCTCGCCGACCACCGCCACGGTGGCGGAGTGCAGGAGTTCGGCGACCGCCGGGCCGACGAAGGTCGCGCCGACGATCACTTGGCGGTCGAGGTCGAGCACGAGCCGGGCCCGACCCCGGTAGCCGTCGGCGTACAGCGCGGCACCGGAGACGTGGCCGAGTTCGAAGTCGACGGCCCTGACCCGCAGGCCCGCCCGCTCGGCCGCACCGAGGCTCAGCCCGACCGCTGCCGCCTCCGGTTCGGTGAAGACCACCTGCGGCGGCCCCGCGCTGTCGGCGGTGGCGGCGTAGCTGCCCCAGCGGACGGTGGTGTCCGGCTGCTCGCCCCGGGCGCGGGCGGCGATCGCGGCGCCGGCGATCCGCGCCTGGTACTTGCCCTGGTGGGTGAGCAGATTGCGGCGGTTGACGTCGCCGACGGCGTACAGCCAGCCGCCGTCCACCTCCGTGACCAGACAACTGTCGTCCACCGTGAGCCAGTTGCCGGGGGACAGGCCGATGCTCTCCATGCCGATGTCGTCGGTGCGCGGTGCCCGTCCGGTGGCGTAGAGCACCTGGTCCGCCGTCAACTGCCCACCACCGGCGCCGTCACCGTCACCGCCGCCCAGGGTGAGCGTCACCGGACCGTCACGGTGCAGCGCGGTCACCTCGGTGCGGAACCGCACGTCCACCCCGGCGTCCCGCAGGCCCTCGGTGACCAGCTCACCGGCGAAGGGCTCCATCCGCTCCAGCAGCGCTCCGCCGCGCACCAGCAGGGTGACCTCCGAGCCCAGCGAGCGCCAGGCGGCCGCCATCTCGACGGCGACCACCCCGCCGCCGACCACCGCCAGCCGGGGCGGTACCGAGGCGGAGCTGGTGGCGTCCCGGCTGGTCCAGGGGTGGGCCTCGGCGAGTCCGGGGACGTGCGGCAGGGCCGGACGGCTGCCGGTGCACACGGCGACGGCGTGCCGGGCGGTCAACAGTCGCTCGCCGTCGACCAGTACGGCCCGGTCACCTGCCAGCCGGCCGTGTCCGCGCACCAGGTCGATCCCGACCGAGCGGAGCCACTCGACCTGGCCGTCGTCGTGCCAGTGCGAGGTGAACTCGTCGCGGCGGGCCAGCACGGCGGCCGTGTCCAGGCCGCCCTGGATCGCCTGCTTGGCGCCGGGCAGGGCGTGCACATGGGCCAGCGCCGAGCCCGGCCGCAGTAGCGCCTTGCTCGGGATGCAGGCCCAGTAGGAGCACTCGCCGCCGATCAGCTGGCTCTCCACGATGACGGTGCTCAGCCCGGCGGCGCGGGTCCGGTCGGCGACGTTCTCGCCGACCGGACCCGCGCCGAGGACCACCACGTCGTACTGCTCGGGTTGCGGGGTCATGGCTCTCGCTCTCGCTCTGCTGCCGCTGTGCGTTCGCTGCCACCGCCCACCGGGCGGGGCGGAACCATCCTCCGACGGTCCCGCCCCGCCCGGTAGACGCCCGGTCGGCGTGTCGGCGCCGAGAAACGCCGGACGTCCGGCGGGCGAGGGCGGCCAGGGAGCGGCCAGGGGGCGGTCAGAGCACGGCGGGTGCCAGCTCGTCGGTGTCGGTGCGCTCGGGGGCGGGCCCCCGCATCAGGCGCTGCGGGCGGCGCACGATCAGGTAGCCGAGGCCGATCACCGTGACCAGCCCGACCCCGAGCAGGGCCGCCCAGACCTGGTACCAGGGCGCCCCGGGCGGCGCGAGGATGGCGCGCGGCCAGCAGATGTTGGCCACCTCGAGGCCGGTCCAGAGCACCGCGAGGGCGTTCAGCGGGGTACCCCACCGGCCGAACGAGACCTGCCCGGCGGGCCGCCAGCTGCCGCGCAGCCGGGCGATCAGCGAGGCCAGGGTGAGCAGGAAGAAGGGCAGGAAGGTGGCGGCGCTGCCGAAGGTGATCAGGCTGCCGATCGCGGTGCTCTCCAGGCCGAGCGGGAGCGCGGCGCAGCTGACCAGGGTGGCGGCGACCAGGCCGCCGATCGGGGCCTTGTGCCGGTTGACCTTCCGGACCTGGGGGGAGAACGGGAAGACGCCGTCCCGGGCGAGCGAGTACAGGCCGCGTGCGGCGCCGCCCTGGGAGGCCATCAGACAGGCGGTGAAGCTGACCAGGACGACCACCACGAACGGCTTGGCCGACCAGTCGCCGAACCCGGAGGTGACGGCGGTGGTGACCGGGTCGAGGTCCTTTCCGGCGACGACGGCGGCCGGATCGGGGTGGGCCAGCGCCACCGCGACGGCGTTCAGGATGACCACCGTGCCCACGCTGAGCAGGGCCCAGCGCATCGCCCGGGGGACCTGGCGGGCGGCGTCCTTGGTCTCCTCGGCGGTGGAGACGCAGGCGTCGAAGCCGATGAAGGCCCAGCCGCCGACGGCGATCACGGCCAGGAAGGACATCAGGTCACTTGTCCCGGTGGTGGCGGGCGCGTTCAGGGTGTCGGTGAGCAGGCCGAGGCCGTGGTGGCGGAAGAAGAGCAGCAGGGCCAGGCCGACCAGGACCGAGGCGACGGCCTCGGCGGCGATGCCGAGTGAGACGAACCAGCGCAGCAGGTTGATGCCGTAGGCGTTGACCAGGGTGCAGAGGACCATGAACGCGGCCGAGACCAGCACCAGTTGGGTCGGGGTGGGGGTGGCGCCGAACAGCGCGAAGACCCAGGGTGAGGCGAGGTAGGCGACCGTGGTGTTGGCGAACATCACGGCGAACTGCCACATCCAGCCGCTCAGCCAGGCGAAGGTGGGTCCGGCGAGCCGCCTGCTCCACTGGTACGCGCCGCCCGCGAGCGGCCACTGGGAGGCGAGTTCGGAGTAGACGCAGACCACCAGCAGCTGGCCGAGAAGGCAGACCGGCAGGGCCCAGACCCAGGCGCCGCCGTCCACGCTCATGCCGACCTGCGCGACGGCGTAGAGCCCGACCACGGGCGACACCACGGCGAAGCCCATCGAGATGTTGCCGAGTACGCCCAGGCTGCGGCGCAGTTCCTGCCGGTAGCCGAGCGCGGCGAGGCGTTCGCTGTCGGCCGGGTCGGGGGCGCCGGGCGGGGCGTCGGTCGGTCTTGCAGGGGTCTCGGTCATCGTCGGTCCACCTTGCCGTCGGCTAAAACTAACTTTGTTAGTCCGGGACCGTAGCCGCTGCACCGGGCTCCGCGGAAGGGGTCGACACCAGGCTGTAACGTGGCCGGATCGGTGGACGTACGGAGGGCGGGGCAGTGGGGCGACCTAGCAGGGCGCTACTGAGCAGGGAGATCATCGCCAGGGCCGCGCTCGACGTGGTGGACGAGAACGGCCCCGACGGTCTCACCATGCGCGCGCTGGCCGACCGCCTCGGCGTCAAGGCGGCCTCGCTCTACAACCACGTCACCGGAAAGGACGAACTCCTCGACTCGCTGGCCGAGTTGGTCAACGCCGAGATCGATCTGACCCCGCTCGCGGCGCAGTCGGGCGGCGGGGAACCGGGCAGTGGGGAACCGGGCGGCGCAGAGCCGGACTGGCGTACCGGCGTGGCGCAGTACGCGCGCGGCTACCGGGCGGCGTTCGTCCGACACCCCAACACCATCGCCCTGTTCGCCCGCCGACGGGTGGAGGCCGCGCGCCAGCTGCTCGGGTACGACGCCCTGCTCGCCGCCCTCGGCCGGGCCGGGCTCGCGCCCGCGGATGCCGCCGAGGCCGCGGCGGCGCTCGACTACCTGGTGCTCGGGTCGGCCCTGGAGACCTTCAGTGCGGGCTTCGGCCGGCCGGCCGACGAGTACCGGCCCGGATACCCGGCGCTCGCGGGCGCGCTGGAGGCTGCGGCGGCGCGGGGGCCGGGCCTGGACGAGCGAGGGTTCGAGCTGGCCCTGCGCCTGCTCCTCGACGGCCTCACGGCCCGGATCGCCCTCACCCGCTGAAGCCGCCGGGCCGTCGGGCCAGTTCCGCGAGCCCTCGGACGGGTACGCCTCCCGGTCGGCGGCCGTGACTGCCCGGGCTGTACGGGGTGGTGCCACGTGCCGACGAGGAGACAGCCGGACGGGCGAGCCCGGCAGGGGCCCGCCCGTCGCGTACAGCCGCTGCCTGCTCCAGGCCGGTCAGGCCTGGGTGCCCGCCTGCTGCTGCTTCATGCCGGCCCGGACCTCGTCCATGTCCAGCGCCCGGGCCTTGCCGATCAAGTCCTCCAGCGTGGGCTCGGGCAGGGCCCCCGGCTGGGCGAACACCAGGACCCCGTCGCGGATGATCGCCAGGGTCGGAATCGAGCGGATCTCGAACGCCTCCGCGAGCTCCGGCTGCGCCTCGGTGTCCACCTTGGCGAAGACCAGGTCGGTGTGGCGCTCGGAGGCCTTCTCGTACACCGGCGCGAACTGGCGGCACGGGCCGCACCAGCCCGCCCAGAAGTCGATGAAGACGAAGCCCTTGCCATCCGGACCCTGGACGACCTCGTCGAAGTTGTCCCTGGTCAGCTCGACGGTGCTCATGTCGGGGTTCCTGCCTTCCGCTGCTGTCGGTGGCTGTACGAACCGCATCAACCAAGCGCCGCGGCCCGCTATTCCACCGGGCCGCCGGACCCCGCCCGGCCCGAAGGCCGTCCGGGCCTCGGATCGCGGTCGGACTTCGCGGTCGCCCCGCGACCGACGGTGTGCCAGTCCTGGCCCGTACCGACTTCGTTGTGTTCCGACCGTGAACTCTTGATCCTTACGGGCGAATTCGGTGGCCCGTCCGGCGTGCCGACCGGGTCCGGGCGGGCGCGAAGATCAATCAGCGTCCTAGGTTGTGGCTCGGCCGAACGGCCCGTACGTGCCCGGCGAGGCACGGTCGAGCACCCGCTCGGCACACCCGGGGCCGGCGGCCGCCGGCCCGAGGCCCTCCGGCTCGACCCGTCCTTCTCGCCGTACCGCGCCGGGAAGGCCGGAGCACTGTTGGGAGAAGGACGTTGATGACGCTGATCCGGGCACTGGTGTGGGCGATCGACGCGTGCGCGGCACTGTGGGTGGGACCGGCCGGGTTCGTACTGCGGGCGGGGCGGGCGGTACGGCGACTCGGTCGGTGAGGGCCCGCGCCGTCCCCGGTGCCCCCCGGTGGCTGCTCAGGAGCCGTTGGCGAGCCGGCGCAGGGTGCGGCCGCAGCGGCGGGCGTAGCGGAGCTGGAGGTGGGGGACGATCGGTCCGGCCAGCCGGGTGTACCAGCGGTTCGGGCGGCTGAAGGCGGTCACGGTGAACCAGACGGCCTTGTCCGGTCCCATCTCGACCACGAAGGACTCCTCGCCGCACTCGGGGTGCCCGGCGCGGGTGCCGTACGCGAAGCCGATCCGGTCGGGCCGGTAGCTGCTCCAGACCACCTCGCACGGCGCGGTCACCCGCAGCGGACCGACGCCGATCGCGCATTCGACCGCGACTCCCGGTTCCGCCCGCTCCGCCGCCGTCCGGATCCGGACCCCGGCGGCCCGGTGCATCCGCCAGGTGGTGACGGCGGCGCCGGCGGCTTCGAGGACGTCCCGGCCGTGACCGAGCAGGATCCGGTGCCTGAGGTGGTTGTAGCCAGCGGGCAGCGCACGGTCCGACGCGGTAGTCCGACCGACCTCGGGGTAGTTCAGGGTGCTGGTCACGGGTGGAGCTCCTTGAGTCGGCGCCAGGCGAGCAGCGCGCAGAGGGCGAAGCCGAGGGCGTTGCCGAGGCCGTGGGTGGCGGCCATCCAGGTCAGGGTGGGGTGCGGGAGGCCGGCGGCTCGGCCGAGCGCCCACCAGAGGGCGAGCAGCATGGTGGCGAGGAGCACCGCCGAGGAGACGGCGAGCAGTCGGCCGGTGAGCAGGTCCCTGCTGCCGGTGCGGGCGCGCAGGTCCCGCCAGGTGAGCAGTCCGACCAGCCACATGCCGGTGGTCAGGACGACGGCGCCGAGCAGTTGGGCCCAGTCGTCGACGAAGTATCCGGCGAGGACCAGCAGGGTGCCGACCGGGACGCTGAGCGCTGCGGCGCGGGCCGCGAGCCGGTCGGGCGCGGTGCGGCAGACCAGTCCGGCGACCAGCGCGGCGGTGAACCCGGCGAAGTGGAAGTGCGGCACGGTGAGTGCCAGGATCTTGAGGTCGAAGCCGAACAGCCGGTGCCCCGAGCGTTCGGCGACCAGCGCGATGCCCGCCACCGAGGGTGTGGCGAGCGCGGTCAGCGTGGCGATCTCGGCGGGGGCCAGCGACCTGGTGCGGCTCAGCCGCAGCGGGGCCAGGGCGGCGAGGCCGAGGGTGGCGCCGGCGTAGCAGGCGGCCAGGCCGGTGGCGAGCGGACCGCGCGGCAGCCAGAGCGCGAGCGCGCCGGGTACGGCGGCGATCGGCCAGAGCCGGGCCGCCCGGGCGGTGCCGGGTCCGTCGACGAGCGTGAGTCCGATCGGTATCGCGGCGAACATGCCGAGCATGACGATGAGGTTGACCAGTGCGGTCACGGTCCCGCCCCCTTGTGTGGAGGTGCGCGGGCGGACCCGGGGCACCTGAGCCTGTCGGAGCATGCCTGGAGTCCCCGGACGCGTCGCGCTTGAACGTGTTCAAAACGCTGTCGCAGCAGACTCTACGGCATAACTGAACGCGTTCAACATTGCCCTCTGGTGGCCCGGCGGCAGCTCCGGGCACACTGGGACCCAGGAGGACCACACCCGCTCGGCGCTCTGCCCCCACCGGTTCCCGCTCCCCCACTCCTGCTCGCCGAGGTCGTGGTGTGGACGGCAGCCATGCCTCGCATACCGCTGATCTGCCCACGCTGCGGACGCCCCCAGCGCGTCGTCCCCAGCACCCCGGACCGCACCGCCAGGGTTGTGCACGCCGAGACCGGGCGCGAGGAGTGCGAACCCGCCGACCTCGCCGACGGTGCTGCCGGGGTCGACGACGGCGCACCGGCCACGCCCACGCCGCCCGGATCACCCGCACCGCCCGCACCGCCCGAACCGCCGACGCCGCCCGCGTCGAGGTCGGGCTGAGATCCGAGACCGACGACGCGTCACCGGGGCGGGTGGCGAGTGCCCGCCGCCCGGAGCAGGCTGGATAGCGAGACCCGTGGAGGTGGCGATCATGATGCACACACTCGTCGGATGGCACGTCGAGCTGGAATTCATGGAGGAAGGGGATCGCACCAAGGCCGTCGCGCTGGTGCGGCTCCCGGACGGCTCGGAGGTCCGGTCCCACGGCTACAGCACCCGGCACCACGCCGACGCGCCGCAGCCGAGGGTCGGTGAGGAGGTCGCCGGCGCCAGAGCGCTCAACGACCTTGCGATGCAGCTGCTGACCAAAGCGCACGACGAACTCAAGTAGGTCCCCGGCCGGCCGGGGACCGGTCAGTGCTGCGGCGGCCCGCCGATCCGGTCGAGCGGTGTGTCCGGGTCGGCGAGCGCGTCCGGGTCGACCGGGCGTCCGGAGCGGACCAGGTCGCGGATCGTGTCGGTGACGTCCCAGATGTTGACGTTCATCCCGGCGAGCACCCGGTTGCCGGAGAGCCAGAAGGCGATGAACTGCCGTCCCGGCACGTCGCCCCGGAACACCACCCGGTCGTAGCCGTCGGGCTCGACATAGCCGGTGTACTCCATGCCCAGCTCGTACTGGTCGGTGAAGAAGTACGGCAACCGGTCGTGCACCGCCTCCTCGCCGAGCATCGAGCGCGCCGCCGTCCTCGGCTGGTGCAGCGCGTTGGCCCAGTGCTCCACCCGGATCGGCCTGCCGTAGAGCGGGTGGAAGGCGTTGACGACGTCCCCGGCGGCGAAGACGTCGGGGTGCGAGGTCTGCAGGTGCTGGTCGGCCAGGACCCCGTTGTCGACGGTCAGCCCGGCTGCGGCGGCGAGTTGGGTGTTCGGTGCGACTCCGACGCCGACGATCACCGCGTCGGCCTCGACCAGCGTGCCGTCGCGGAGCCGTACGCCGTGCTCGGTGATCTCGCTGACCTGGACGCCGAAGCGCAGGTCCACCCCGTGGTCGCGGTGCAGGTCGGCGAAGACCTGTGCCGCCTCGCGGCCCAGTACGCGCAGCAGGGGAAGCTCGGCCCTCTCCAGCACCGTCACCGTGCAGCCCGCCTCGCGCGCGGCGGAGGCGGTCTCCAGGCCGATCCACCCGGCGCCGATCACGGCCACCCGGGCGCCGGGCCGCAGTACGGACCTGATCCGGTCGCTGTCCTCGACCCGGCGCAGGTAGTGGACGTTCGCCCCGTCGGCGCCCGGGACCGGCAGCCGGCGCGGGCTGGAACCGGTGGTGAGCAGCAGTTTTCCGAAGCCCAGGCTGCTGCCGTCGGTCAGTGTCACCCGGCGTGCGGTGAGGTCGACGGCGGTGACGGCGGTGCCGAGGCGGAGGTCGATCGAGTGCTCTCCGTACCACTCGGGGGAGTGGACGTGGATCTTCTCCCGTGCGGTCTTGCCCATCAGATAGCCCTTGGAGAGCGGAGGCCGCTCGTACGGGCGCTCCCGCTCGTCCCCGATCAGGACCACCGGCCCCTCGAAACCCTCCTCACGCAGGGTTTCGGCTGCCTTGGCCCCCGCCAGGCTCGCACCGACGATCACGTACGCGCTCTCCATCCCCGGCTCCTCACGTCGTTGGCTCGCCACCGCCTCCCCATCACACTCCCTTCTCCGCGTGGTCGCGCGGTGAACCGTGAATCTGACCGGGTGGTAACTGCGGGGCACTGCCGGTCGGGGCGCCGGCCGGTCAGGGTTCGCAGGGCTGGAGGGGCTGGGGAGACCGAAGGGGTTGGAGGGACAGGAGGGACGGAGCGGCCGATCGGGGGACGCCGGGATCTCCTCGTCGCCGTCCCGGGCGGGCGCCCCGGGGAATTCGGCGGCAGGTCCGAGGAAGCCGGGGTAGGGTCGGCCGGTCCGGTCCGGACGTGCGCACAGGAACGAGGAGTCAGATGGCTTTCCCGCCCGAGGAACTGCTTCCCACCACCCGCCGTGCCCTGCTGCACCGGCTGGCCGTAGGACAGGCGGAGGGGCGCACGCCGTCGCTGGTGGGCGCGGTGGTCCGGGGCGGCCGCATGGTCTGGACCGACGGGCGGAGCATGATCGACGACCACCGCCCGGACGACGACGTGCAGTACCGGATCGGCTCGCTCACCAAGAACTTCGTCGCGGTGCTGGTCATGCGGCTGCGGGACGAGGGTGCTCTGGAGCTGACCGACCCGCTGGACAAGCACCTGCCCGGCACCTCCGCCGGAGGGCTGACGATCGCCCAACTCCTCGCCCACACCTCGGGACTGGCCTCCGAGACGCCGGGGCCCTGGTGGGAGCGGACCCCGGGGGCGCTGCGGCCCGAGCTCGCGGATGTGCTCGGCGAGCAGCCGATGCGACACCCGGCGGGGAGCCGGTTCCACTACTCGAACCCCGGCTACGCGCTGCTGGGTGCCCTGGTCGAGCGGCTGCGCGGGGAGCCGTGGGGCGACGTACTGCGCCGGGAGGTGCTGGAGCCGCTCGGTATGACCCGGACCACCCTGTCGCCCCAGGCGCCGCACGCCGGCGGGTTCGCCGTGCATCCGTGGGCGGACGTCATGCTGCCCGAACCGCTGGAGGACACGGGGGTTATGGCACCGGCCGGTCAACTCTGGTCCACCGCCGCGGACCTGTGCCGCTGGGCGGTGTTCCTGGCGGGCGGTGACGAGAAGGTACTGAGCGCCGACAGCGTCGCCGAGATGCGCCGGCCGGCGTCGGAGCCCAGCGGACCCGACTGGGTGGCCTCCTACGGGTTCGGCACCCAACTGCGGCGGCAGGACGGCCGGGTGCTGTTCGGGCACAGCGGTTCGATGCCCGGCTTCGTGGCCACGCTCTGGGTGAGCGAGGCGGACGACCTGGCTGCCGTGGTGCTGGCCAACGCGACCTCCGGGACGGCGTCCTCGGTGATCGCGGCGGATCTGATCGGGATCGTGGCCGAGCGCGAACCGCGGCTCCCGGAGCCCTGGCGCCCGCTGGCCGAGGTCGATCCGGAGCTTCTCGCGTTGACCGGGCCCTGGTACTGGGGGCCGTCGGCACACATCCTGCGGCTGCAGGCCGACCGGGCCCTCGAGCTCGCGCCGCTCGGGGCGGCGGGCCGGGGCTCCCGGTTCCGCGCCCTGCCGGACGGCACGTGGACCGGGCTGGACGGCTACTACGCGGGTGAGACGCTCCGGGTGGTCCGCGCGGCGGACGGCACCGTGAGCCATCTCGACCTCGGCAGCTTCGTGCTGACCCGCGCACCCTACGACCCGGGCGCGCCGATCCCGGGCGGTGTCGACCCCCGGGGCTGGCACTCGAGTTGACGGGTACGCCCGGCGGCCGCAGGGCCGGGTGAGCGGAAGCCGGACCCTGAAGGCGACCCCGGTGCCGGCCGTAGTGCCGGGATCGGGATCGGCCAGCTGCAGGGTGCCGTGGTGGCGGGTGAACCGTTCGAAGATCCGCTCGCGGTCCTCGGACGGGACGCCGGCGCCGTCGTCGCGGCCCCTCCCGGCGGCGGTGCCCCGCGAGGCGGACCGTGCCGTGGCCCGGTGCTGCCCCTAGGCTGAACCTGCCAGCACCGGAAGGGGTACGTCCGCATGAGCGAGCACACCGTCACCGTACGCTGCGTACCGGCCACCCCCTGCTGGGTCAGCCTGATGGCGCGCGACCTCAAGGACGCGCGGGCCTTCTACGGGCCGCTGCTCGGCTGGACCTTCGAGCCGGGGCCGGACCGCTGGGGCCCCTACCTGCGCGCGGTGGTGGACGGTGTGGAGGTCGCCGGTATCGGCGTCGTCTCGGGGGACTGGCAGCCGCCGGTGGCCTGGACCACCTACTTCGGCATCGAGAACGTCGACCAGGCCGCCGCCCGGATCCGCGAGCGCGGGGCCACCGTCGCGGTCGGCCCGCTCGCCTTCGACGCCGGACGCGTCGCGCTGGCCGCCGACCTGTTCGGGGCGGCCTTCGGCGTCTGGGAGGGCGACCTCGGCTGCGCCGCCTGGGTGAGCTCGCCCGGCGCCGCCGTGTGGATCGAGCTGCGCACGGCGGACCCGTTCGCCGCCGCGCTGTTCTACGGCGAGGTCTTCCTCTGGGACGGCCGCGACCCGGCGCACTTCGAGGTGCGCTACGAGCACGAGCGGGTGGTGCTGCGCTCGGACGGCCGCAGCGTGGCCGCGCTGCGCCGGGCCACCGAGGTGGTCCCGCACTGGGAGGTCTTCTTCTCGGTGGCCGACACCGATGCCGCCGTGCACCACGCGATCGCCCTCGGCGGGGCGGTGGTGAACGATCCGAGCGACTCCCCGTACGGGCGGGTGGCCCGTCTGCGCGATGCCGAGGGCGGCCTCTTCTCGGTGATCGGCCCCGACCGCCGGTCCGACGCCGGCAGTCGGCCCGACCCCGGGGGCGATGCCGACTGGGCGGGTACCCCGGACGCCGAGTACTCCTGAGGGGCTTACGGCTGAGGGGCCCGCGGCCGGGCGGTCGTCGGCGTCAGTGGCCGAGGTGGGCGAAGATCCGGTGCATCGCCTCGGGCAGCTGCTCGGGGCCGGTGACCGGGCGGTCGAAGTCGAATCGGGCGTCCAGCATGCGGGTGCCGCTGAGCAGCCGGACGCGCAGCCCGTAGCGGTCCAGGGACACCGGCCGGACCTCGGACAGACTGTGGACGGGCTCGTGCCAGGCGCTCAGCCCTGACGGGTGTTCGAGCGCCTGACGGCCCAGCAGTCGCAGCTGTTCGGGGTGGGAGGCGGCCAGGTGCTGGAGCATGGCGGCCTCGTCGGCGGCGATCGGGTCCGGAGCCGCGGTGGAGAACGCGGCGGGGTCGATGCAGCACTCGGTGCCCCAGAGGTCCTCGACGGCCAGGTGGTCCAGGTCGAGGCGGAGCAGCGCGTGCTCGCCCTCGCTCCGCCGGGGGAAGAGGCCGTCGATCAGCTCGGGTCCGGCGGTCGGCAGCGCACTGAGCCGTCCGTGGGCGGTGAGCCGGCCGCGGATCCGGTGGGGGAGGGCGACCGGGGCGACGTCCACCGCCTCCAGCTCGGCCGTGAGGACCTCGTCCCGCGAGAGGGCGGCGATCCGGCAGAGCGGCGAGGCGCTCTCCACCAGGACGGCCAGTGCGGCGTCCGGCAGTGCGGTGCAGCGCACCAGCGGCGGGATCCCGGGCCGGTTCAGCAGGTCGATACCGGGTACGTCGAGAACCACCGAGGAGCCGAACTCCAGTAGCGTGCGGGCTCGTTCGGCGCCGCTTGGGGCCTGCCCGTGCCGTGCGGGCTGCGGCCGGGTGGCGACGGGCAGGCGGTGGCTCTCAGCCTCGGCCATGGGGACCTCCTCGTTGATTAGGTGAGCCTAACCTAATCTCTCGGAGTCGGGGAAGTGCCACCTCGGTACTCCGTCGAGTCGTGTCGGCGTTCCGGCGTTCCGGTGTTCTGGTGCTCCGGCGCTCCAGGCGGGCGGCGGGTCCGTGGGCCCGGTCCCGCGGTCGGGCGGCGGGGAGCGGTCAGACGGTGGCACCGAGCATGCGGAGGACCAGGACACCGTAGCGGCGGCCGAGTTCTTCCGGGGTCTCGCTGCTGCGCTCGCTGTACCAGCGGGAGACGTCGATGCCGAGCGAGGTGGCCGCGCGGGCGGCGGTGCGGACGTCGGGGACCGCGAAGGCGCCGGAGGCCACGCCCGCGTCGATGATGCGGCGGACGGTCTCCTCGATCCGGCGGCGCAGTTCGGCCACGACGGCGAAGTCCTCCTCCGGCAGGGCGTGCAGCTCGTGGTTGACGATCCGTCCGACGGTGTGGCCGCGGGCGTGCCAGGTGGTGAAGTCCTCGACCAGGCGGCGCATCTGCTCGACCGGGTCGCCGCTGCTCGCCTCGGCGCGCTCGACCAGGTCGAGGGTCGCCTGGTGGCCGGTGCGGCTGATCTCGGAGAGCAGCGCGGCCTTCGAGGGGTAGTGGATGTAGAGCGCGGCGGGGCTCATCCCGGCGGCGGTGGCGATGTCGCGGGTGGTGGTGGCGTGATAGCCGCGCCGGGCGAAGGAGTCCACGGCGGCGAGCAGCAGCCGCCGGGCGGCCTCGGTGCGCTCGCCCGTACGTCCTGCGGCACGTCCGCCGCCCGGTCCGCCGCTGTGCGGGCCGGGCCAGAGATCGGCGGTTGCCTGGTCGGTCATGGCGCAATCCTCGCAGATGGGCCCGGCCGGTCCCGCTGGCCGGGGTGTCTTCGGGGTGCTCCCCGTGGTTGACAGTGTCGCGCGTGCCCAACATGCTAAGCAAGCGCTTAGTCAGACAGGCAGGCCCGGACGCCCTGCCGCCGTCGAGAGGATTGGCGATGACTCCTTCGTTCAAGGGCCGGGTGGCCGTGGTCACCGGAGCCAGTCGGGGCATCGGCCTCGGCATCGCGCGCACGCTGGTGGAGCGCGGCGCCAGGGTCTGCATCACCGCCCGCAACCCCGAACCGCTCGCCGAGGCCGTCCGTGACCTCGGCGGCCCGGAGAACGCCATCGCCGTCGCGGGCAAGGCGGACGACCCGGCGCACCAGGAGGAGACGGTCAACCGCACGGTCGAGGCCTTCGGGCGGCTCGACCACCTGGTCAACAACACCGGTATCAACCCGGTGTTCGGGTCGGTCCTGGACACCGATCCGGCCGCCGCCGCCAAGATCTTCGGCGTCAACGTGCTCGCCCCGCTCTCCTGGACCAGGCTCGCCCGCGCGGCCTGGATGGGCGAGCACGGCGGTGCGATCGTCAACGTCGCCTCGATCGCGGGCATCCGCAGCTCGGTCGGGATCGGCATGTACGGCGTCAGCAAGGCCGCACTGATCCGCCTCACCACCGAACTCGCCGCCGAGCTCGGCCCCGATATCCGGGTGAACGCCGTCGCCCCCGCCGTGGTGAAGACCAAGTTCGCCGAGGCCCTCTACGACGGCCGGGAGGAGGAGGTCGCCCGCGCCTATCCGCTCGGACGGCTCGGCCTGCCCGAGGACGTCGCCGGAGCGGTCGCCTTCCTGCTCTCCGAGGACGCCGGCTGGATCACCGGGCAGACCCTGGTGGTGGACGGCGGCGTCACCCTCGGCGGTGGAATGTGAGCACCCGGCTCGCCGGTCAGGGCGTGGTCGTCACCGGCGCCGGGCACGGCATCGGTGCCGCCCTCGCCGAAGCCTTCGCCACCGAGGGCGCCCGGGTGGTGGTGAACGACCTGGACGCCGGCGCCGCCGAGCAGGTCGCGGCCCGGATCGGCGGCATCCCCGCGCCGGGTGACGCCGCCACCGCCGAGGGCGTCGCCGCGCTGATCGCCGCCGCCCGCAGCGCACTCGGCCGGATCGACGTCTACTGCGCCAACGCAGGGGTCGCCCCGACCGGCGGCGCCGACGCCTCCCCCGGGGCCTGGGCCACCGCCTGGGACGTCAACGTGATGGCGCACGTCCGGGCCGCCGAACTGCTGCTCCCCGACTGGCTGGAGCGCGGCGAGGGCCGCTTCGTCGCCACCGTCTCCGCCGCCGGGCTGCTCACCATGCTCGGCTCCGCCCCGTACGCCGTCAGCAAGCACGGCGCCCTCGCCTTCGCCGAGTGGCTCGCGGCCAGCTACCGCCACCGGGGCCTGCGGGTGCACGCCGTCTGCCCGCAGGGCGTACGGACCAGGATGCTCGCCGACTCGGGGCTCGTCGGGGAGGCGCTGCTCGCCGGTTCCGCCGTCGAACCGGCGGCCGTGGCCGACGCGTTGCTGCGCGGCATCGAGGCGGAGACCTTCCTGGTCCTTCCGCACCCCGAGGTCGCCGGGTACTACGCGGCCCGCGCCGCCGAGCCCGACCGCTGGCTGGACGGCATGAACCGGCTCCAGCAGAACATCGACAAGCACGTCGGCGAGAAGGGACGCGCGGAATGAGGGCATGGCAGGTCGGCGCGCTGGGTGAACCGCGCGAGGTGATGGAGCTGCGCCAGGACGTACCGCAACCCGAGCCCGCAGCAGGCCAGTTGCTGGTCAGGGTGCGGGCCGCCGCGGTGAACTTCCCGGACGCGCTGATGTGCCGGGGCCACTACCAGGTGCGCCCGCCGCTGCCGTTCACCCCCGGCGTGGAACTCTGCGGTGAGGTAGTCGGAGGCGGGGTGGGGGTACCCCCGGCGGGAGGGGCTGGGGTGGGGGCACCCCCGGC
>NZ_JYJF01000969.1 GCF_000955975.1 Saccharothrix sp. ST-888 | reverse complement strand
AGCCGCTTCACCACGACCTCCTGTTCGAGCGATGCCTCACCCCCGAGCGCATCAACCGCCCGGACGTCGACCTCGACTTCGACCACCGCCAGCTCGACCAGATGGTGCACTACCTCACCGAGAAGGACGGGTCCGCGTACACCGGCCAGGTCAACACCTTCGACACCATCAAGGCCAAGGCCGCCGTCAAGGACGCCAACCGCCTCCTCGGCTACCCCTTCGCCATGGGCGACCGGATCACCAAGGCGATGCCCCCGGACGTCATGGGCAAGGGCGTCCCGCTCGCCGATCTCTTCAACGAGA
>NZ_JYJF01000968.1 GCF_000955975.1 Saccharothrix sp. ST-888 | reverse complement strand
CCACGCTGGCGGTGCAGAAGTGGTCGCCCGTCGCGTCGTGCGTGAAGACGGCGCCGACCTGCGCGTTGACGGGGGTGGCCCGGGCGGTGCGGGTGGTGCAGGGGTGCTTGGTGATGGCGGCGAGCAGACGCTGGCGGCTGCAGCCGTGGGTGGTGGCGGTGCCGCCGGCGCCCGCTGCCGCTCCACTTCCGGCAGGGGTCGCGGTGCTTGCCGGGTGCGATGCGGCGCACCCTGTCGCCGCCAGCGCGAGGCCGCAGGCGGCCGCGCACACTCGCAAACCGAGCCGCCCGGGAACCGCCACCT
>NZ_JYJF01000967.1 GCF_000955975.1 Saccharothrix sp. ST-888 | reverse complement strand
ACAGCGGGAAGAGCAGCACTATGATCAACCAGGCCACCTTCGGCAGGTGGCGGTCCTCCTGCTCGGGAGTGGTCAGGCAGTGGATGAACGCCCAGATCCACAGAGCGAGGACGAGCAGTGGCGGCAGAATCCTCAGTACAGCGGCGATCTCCCCCTGGCGACGGTGAGGTGGGCCCCTCTTTGCTGGCCCAGGTTAGTCCGTGTCGGATACTGACACGTATTGCATACGACGATCTCCGCTCGTTTCTCCGGGCACTGGAACGTCACGGCGACCTCAAGCGGATCAAGGCCGAGGTCGACCCC
>NZ_JYJF01000966.1 GCF_000955975.1 Saccharothrix sp. ST-888 | reverse complement strand
TGACACGCTGGGTGGTGTGGTCGAGGTGCTGGCGTACGGGGTGCCGGTGGGCCTGGGTTCGCATGTGCACTGGGACCGCCGTCTGGACGCCCGGCTCGCGGCCGCGCTGATGGGTATTCAGGCGATCAAGGGTGTGGAGGTCGGTGACGGTTTCGAACTCGCCCGGGTGCCGGGATCGTTGGCGCATGACGAGATCGTTCCGACGGCTGAGGGTGTCCGGCGTACGTCGGGGCGTTCGGGTGGTACCGAGGGTGGTCTGTCGACGGGTGAGCTGCTGCGGGTGCGGGCGGCGATGAAGCCGATC
>NZ_JYJF01000965.1 GCF_000955975.1 Saccharothrix sp. ST-888 | reverse complement strand
CGGGAGACCGGGACGGCGGCCGGTGCGAGTAGGTGGAAACACCTGAAGCACCGTGCGGACGTGGCTCAGTTGGTAGAGCATCACCTTGCCAAGGTGAGGCTCGCGAGTTCGAATCTCGTCGTCCGCTCCCACTAAGCACGATCCAATTCAAGAAGATGCGGACTCGGGACACTGAGCTTAGCAAGAGGATGCTCTACCAACTGAGGCACGTCCGCACGGTGCTTCAGGTGTTTCGACCTAGTCGCACCGGCGGCCGTCCCGGTTTGCCGGTGGCGGCGACGAGGAATACTCTGCCCCATGGGTC
>NZ_JYJF01000964.1 GCF_000955975.1 Saccharothrix sp. ST-888 | reverse complement strand
CCGACGGCCGCCGCGAGCTCCGTATGGACCATCAACCGCCGCCTGCTCCACGGCGACCGGATCCCGCCGAGCCCTGTCGCCGCCGCCCGCGGGGCCGTCGAGGAGAGCTGTGCGGAACTCGGCCAGATCGCCTGGGACCGGGCCCTGCGGGAGTTCTACGACAGCGCGGGCCGGGAGCTGCTACGCGGACCGGTTCGTGTCCGGGGTACCGGGTGCATTGGGGGGCGAGGTGGGGGTGGGCAGGCTGTTCCGGACCCGGTCGCGGGGCGGGGTCGCGGTCCGGTGGGGAGACGCCGGCGCCGCG
>NZ_JYJF01000963.1 GCF_000955975.1 Saccharothrix sp. ST-888 | reverse complement strand
ATCGTCTCCGGATACGTCATCACCAACCACAACACCAGCGGCTGCAGCGGCATCGGCTCCTGGTACCACCAGCGCGCCCGCGACGGCATCTGGACCTGCCCGGGCTCGCCGATGCGCTCCGGAACCGGGCCCGCGTCCGCTGCGGGCGGCCAGGGACCGGCCGGCCACAGTCGCGGCGGTGCTGCCGGCGGTGGCGGAGCTGGCGGTGCGGGCGGCTGTTCCGGTGAGGATGACGACCGAGATCAGTGCGACCGGGCCCACTGCGGCGGCGATCGTGCTTCGGACCACCGCCATCGTCCTACGA
>NZ_JYJF01000962.1 GCF_000955975.1 Saccharothrix sp. ST-888 | reverse complement strand
CTGTTCGCCACCTCCGCGTGCTCCTGGCACCACGGTCCCGGATACGTCGCGCACGACGAGCCGGAGGACGCACCGCTCGATCGACCCGTCCCGGTCCGTCGCAGCTTCCTGGCCTGGGTGCGGAGCATGTTCTCCACCGCCGCCTGAGCCGGGTTCTTCCGCGCAGCGGAAAGCTGCCCGCGTAGGGGCCGCCCCCGGGGAAGTTGGTCGAGGGTGGTTCCTTCGCGCGGCTAAGATTTCTGAGCATGGCGGCCACTGAAGACCACAGCACCACCGAGCGCTCGAACTCGGCGTACTACGTCAC
>NZ_JYJF01000961.1 GCF_000955975.1 Saccharothrix sp. ST-888 | reverse complement strand
GTCCCAGACCGGGTACCAGATCCGCTCCGGCAGGGCGGGGTCGAGCGTGCCCTGGGGCCGCAGGAGCACGGCTGCGCCGCCGCGGGGCGCCGGCCCCCCATGCCGCGACCGTGAGGTGGCACCGGCCCACCACGGCCCCGTCGGACTCGCCCGCCGCGGTCGCGCCTGGCTCGCCGTCCGCGACCGCGGCGTCCGCGGGGTCCGGTTCACCGCCGGCGCGCCGCTGCTGCGCCCCGGCCTGGTCGGCATCGTCGCCGCCTGCGCCGAACTCGCGCCGCGCCCCGAGCTCTCGCTCACCACCAAC
>NZ_JYJF01000960.1 GCF_000955975.1 Saccharothrix sp. ST-888 | reverse complement strand
TGACACGCTGGGTGGTGTGGTCGAGGTGCTGGCGTACGGGGTGCCGGTGGGCCTGGGTTCGCATGTGCACTGGGACCGCCGTCTGGACGCCCGGCTCGCCGCCGCGCTGATGGGTATTCAGGCGATCAAGGGTGTGGAGGTCGGTGACGGCTTCGAACTCGCCCGGGTTCCCGGTTCCCAGGCGCATGACGAGATCGTTCCGACCGCTGAGGGTGTCCGGCGTACGTCGGGGCGTTCGGGTGGTACCGAGGGTGGTCTGTCGACGGGTGAGCTGCTGCGGGTGCGGGCGGCGATGAAGCCGATC
>NZ_JYJF01000097.1 GCF_000955975.1 Saccharothrix sp. ST-888 | reverse complement strand
GCTGGTCGACGTAGCGGCTCTCGTGGGTGCCGAAGGCCTTGGCGATCTGCGCGTTGCTGCCGGTGGCGTTGACCACCTGGCGGTTGGCGCTGACCGAGGTGACCTTCAGGCCCTGGCCCGCCAGGTACGAGCGGACCTGGTCGACGTCGGCCTGGGTCGGGCCGAAGCGCTCGGTGAACTGGGCCGGCGTCAGGTAGTGCCCGTACTCCGGCGAGCCCTTGGTGCTCAGGGCGGACAGCAGACGGTCCAGTTCCGCGGTGTTGCGCAGCTTGAGGCTGACGGCCACGGATATCTGCTGGGTGGCGGGAACGTCACCCGACTTCTGGGAATGTGCCACCGCCGGGGTCACGGTGTTGGGCAGGGCCACACGGGCAGCCGAGGCGTTGGGCGTCGGCGCGGCGTAGGCGGCCGTGGCACCCAGGGACGCCACGGTCAGTGGCAGTACGGCGAGTGCCGAGGCAAGGGCGAGCGAGCGGGGTCGCACGGGCTCCTCCGGAAGGTGGGGGGCGTTCCGGTTCGAAAACGCTGGTCAGAACTTCCCAGAAAATTCTCAGGATTGGACCCATGGACGAGCAATTGGTTGCTAAAAAACAGTCAAGTGTGGAACATCTCTTCATCAACAGAACAACGAAATCTCCATACAGTGAATAGCCGTGCAGAACCCCGGAGTTAGAATCGGGGCCATGGCAGACCCGCGCGACCCGCGCCCGCTGATCGGTGAACCGCTCTCGCTCGATCTGCTCAACACCCGCTGGCGCACCACCGTCGCCGAGGATCTGCTCGACTCCCTGGCCGGGTACCGGATCTGGCTCTCCTCCGCCGGGCTCGCCGACCGCTGCGCCGCGGACGAGGCCGGGCTCCGGGCGACGCTGGCCGCCCGCTCCGCCCTGGCCGAGGCCGGGCCGGCCGCCGAGGACCGGCGCGAGGCCGAACTCGCGCCGCTCAACGAGGTGTTGGGCCACGGCAGGCTGATCCGCCGGCTCACCCCGGCCGGGCCCGAGGAGGCCGTCGAAGTGGACGCACCCGAGTGGCTGGCCGCCTGGCTGGCCGCCGACGACTACCTCGCGCTGCTGGGCCGGGGGGCGCAGCGCATCAAGCGCTGCGCCCATCCGTCCTGTGTGCTGTACTTCCACGACATCTCGCAGAACGGCCGCCGCCGCTGGTGTTCGATGGCCGTCTGCGGAAACCGGACCAAGGCGGCCCGGCACTATGTGAAGGTCAACGGCGGCTGATCCCGGGCGCGTTGGCCCGGTAAGTCAGTCGGCCGGGGTCCCGAGCCACTGGGAGAGCACCGCGCGCAGTTCGCCCCGGCTCGGGTCGACGCCGGCCCAGGCCGCGTAGCCGTCCGGGCGGACCAGCAGGACGGTGTCCCGCAGCTTGCCGTGCGGATCGGCCGGTGCGGCCGTCACCACCCGGTCCGCCCACGGTTCGGCCACCGACAGCTCGTCGTTGCTGATCAGCACAGCCCGGCCCGCGCGCAGTGCCTCGTGGAGCCGGGACGGGCCGCCCGGCCGCTCCAGCGCGAGGCGCAGATCGGGGATCCGGTGGCCCACCAGGTGGTGCGAGCCCTTGGGCGCGGGGTAGCTGAACCCGATCCCGGAGACCTGCCGGGTGCCGCGCTCGGTCAGCGGGCCGAGGTGCCCGGCGGTCGCGGCCAGGACGGAGCGCAGCGCCCGGGTCGGGGCGGAGTGCGCCAGCGCGAGCCGGATCAGCGCGCCGGAGCTGCGCAGCACCGTGCGGCCGACCGGATGGCGCTCGGTCTGGTAGGTGTCCAACAGGGCGTCGGGGGACCAGCCCCGGACGGCCGCGACCAGCTTCCAGCTCAGGTTGGCGGCGTCCTGCAGACCGGTGTTCATGCCCTGGCCGCCCGCCGGGGAGTGACAGTGCGCCGCGTCACCGGCCAGGAAGAACCGTCCGGAGCGGTAGTTGGGCACCTGGCGCTCGTCGCTGTGGAAGCGGGACATCCAGCGCGGGTCGTGCAGGCCGTAGTCCACGCCGTAGACGGTGCGGGTGATGTCCACGATCTCCGCGAGCGAGACCGGGTCGCTCTCGGGTCGCTGGCGGCTGCGGTCCCAGGCGATCACCCGGTACCAGCCGTCGCCGAACGGGACCATGAAGGCGAAGCCCTGGGCGTTCGCGCTCACCGTGATCACCTCTTCGGGTTCCCGCTTCAGCCGGACGTCGGCCAGCAGCACCGAGCTGACCACCGACTCCCCCGGGTACGGGATGCCGAGCAGGTCGCGGACGGCGCTGCGGACGCCGTCCGCGCCGACCGCGTACGTCGCGGTGTGGGCGACGGTGTCGCCGCCGACCCGGACGTCCAGGCCGACGCCGCGGCCGTCCTGGTGCAGGGCGAGCAGCTCGGTGCCCCGGACGATGGTCGCCCCCGCCTTCAACGCCCGCTCCTTGAGCAGGCGTTCGGTGTTGTACTGCGGGGTGATCAGGATGAACGGGAAGCGGGTCGGCAGCCGGCGCATGTCCACCACGAGGTTGCCGAACAGGCGCATCGAACTGATCACCTGGCCGGTGGAGATCAGCTCGTCGGCCAGCCCGCGGTCGTCGAACTGCTCCAGGGTGCGGGCGTGCACGCCGAAGGCGCGGGTGAGATTGGACTCCGCCTCGCGCTTCTCCAGCACGGTCACCCGCAGCCCCGCGGTCGCCAGATCCCCGGCGAGCAGGAGCCCGGTGGGCCCCGCGCCGACGATCACGACATCCGAGGTCTGCTGCTTGTCGGACATCTGCCATCTCCTGGTGTTCGGACCGGCGTTGCCGGCGAGCCGGTTCTCAGCTCGCTCTCAGCCTTCCATCATCGCGGCCCCATCCGGGGCTGTGAATCTCGCAGACATGACAGAGCCCGTGCGCCGCGGAACCACCACGGCCGATCCGCTGCCCGCCGGTGGTGCGAGCGTGGGGACCCGTACCCGTCTGGTCGAGGTGGTCGTCCCGGTCTACAACGAGGAGCACACGGTCGAGCGATGCGTCCGCCGGCTGCATGCCTACCTCGGTGAGACCTTCCCCTACCCCTATCGGATCACCATCGCCGACAACGCCAGCGTCGACGGCACCTGGCAGGTGGCGACCGCGCTGGCCGAGGAGATCCCGCAGGTCGAGGCGGTGCACCTGGACCTCAAGGGGCGCGGCCGGGCGCTGCGGCAGGTCTGGGGCGCCAGCGACGCCGACGTGGTCGCCTACATGGACGTGGACCTCTCCACCGGGCTGGAGGCCTTCCTGCCGCTGGTCGCGCCGCTGCTCTCGGGCCACAGCGACCTGGCGATCGGCAGCCGGCTGCACCGGGGTTCGGCGGTGGTGCGCGGGCCCAAGCGGGAGTTCATCTCGCGCACCTACAACGTGCTGCTGCGGGCCACCATGGCGGCCAAGTTCTCGGACGCGCAGTGCGGGTTCAAGGCGGCGCGGACCGAGGTGGTCAAGCAGCTGCTGGCCGAGGTCGAGGACAACGCCTGGTTCTTCGACACCGAGTTGCTGCTGCTGGCCGAGCGGTCCGGGCTGCGGATCCACGAGGTGCCGGTGGACTGGGTGGACGATCCGGACAGCCGGGTGGACATCGTCCGCACGGTGATCGACGACCTCAAGGGCATGGCCCGGGTCACCCGGCGCTCGCTGACCGGCGCCGGGCGGCTCGACCACCTGCCGACCCGGGTCCGCGAGGCGCAGCTACCGCCGGGACTGTCCTGGCAGTTGGCGAGCTTCGCGGTGGTCGGGACGGTCAGTACGGCCGCGTACGTGCTGCTGTACCTGCTGCTGCGGCAGTTGGCGCCCGCGCTGCTGGCCAACGCGGTGGCGCAGGTGGTCACGGCGGTGTTCAACACGGCGGCCAACCGGCGGTTCACCTTCGGGGTGACGGGACGGCGGGGTGCGTGCCGGGCCCAGGTGGAGGGCGGGATCGCGTTCGTGATCGGCCTGGTGCTGAGCAGCGCGGCGATCGGACTGCTGGGGCTGGTGTGGCCGACCGCCAGGCACGGCGGGGAGTTGGCGGTGCTGGTGGGTGCCAACGCGCTGGCGACGGTGGTGCGGTTCCTGCTGATGCGGGTGTGGATGTTCAGCCCGAGACGGACCCGCTGACGCTCGGTGCCCGACGGCGCGAGTCGCACCACCGGGGGCGCGGGGAACTGCGCGACCGACAGTGCACCGCGTTGGGCGGTGAGGCACTCGATCAGCCGTGTACCTCCCGGGGGCGCGGGGAACCGAGCGATCAAGCCGCTACGAAGGTGCAGGCTTTCTCGCGCAGTTCTCCGCGCCCCTGAGGGCATACCCGACTGCCTCCGGGTCAGCTGTGGCGGCGGACCTCGACGACGCGGAACCGGTTGGCGACGAAGGCGGCGTCGCAGTAGGCGGAGTTGGCCGCCGGGTTGGCGCCGGTGCCGTGCAGGTCGGAGAAGGCGGCGGTCTGGTTCGGGTACACGCCGCCGGTGAGGTTGAGGGAGAGCGAGACGCCGGAGTCCAGGGCGGCTTCGACCAGGGCGGTCTCGACCTGGTCGTTGACCGTCCAGCCGGTGGCGGTCATCGCGCCCTGTTCGGCGGTGGTGCGGCGGAGCATCTCGACCGCCGCCTCGGCGGACTCCACGGCCACCGCGAAGGAGACCGGGCCGAAGCACTCGCTGAGGAAGGTGGCCCGGTCGTCCGGCTTGTCGGCGTCCACCTTGACCAGCGCGGGCGTCCTGATGGTCGCGCCCGGGAACTCGTCCGAGGTCACCACCCGCGGGGTGAGCGCGAGTTCGCCGTACTCGCCGCCGGCCGCCTGCACCGTGCGCTGGAGCACGCCCGGGTTGACCACGGCGCCGAGGATCGCGGCGGCGCGGGCGTCGTCGCGCAGCAGGCCGGTGATCGCCTCGGCCAGGTCGCCGACCACCTCGTCGTAGGACTTGCCGCCCTCGTCGGTGGCGATGCCGGCCCTCGGGATCAGGATGTTCTGCGGGGTGGTGCACATCTGGCCGCTGTAGAGCGAGAGCGCGAAGGCCAGGTTGGCCAGCATGCCGCGGTAGTTGTCGGTGGACTCGACCACCGCCGTGTTGACGCCGGCCTTCTCGGTGTAGACCTGGGCCTGCCCGGCGTTGGTCTCCAGCCACTCGCCGAAGGCGGTCGAGCCGGTGTAGTCGATGACCTTCACCTCGGGCCGGACGGCCAGTACCTGGGCGATGGTCGAGCCCTCGTGCTCGGCGGCCAGACAGACCACGTTGGCGTCGAACCCGGCCTCGGCGAGCACCTCGCGGGCCACCCGGACGGTGAGCGCGAGCGGCAGGGTGGCGCGCGGGTGCGGCTTGACCAGGACCGGGTTGCCGGTGGCCAGCGAGGCGAACAGCCCCGGGTAGCCGTTCCAGGTCGGGAAGGTGTTGCAGCCGATCAGCAGCGCGAGCCCGCGCGGCACCACGGTGAACTCCTTGACCATGGTCAGCGGGTCGCGCTTGCCCTGCGGCTTGGTCCAGTCGGCGCGCTCGGGCAGCCGGGTCTGCTCGGCGAAGGCGTACGCCACCGCCTCCAGTCCGCGGTCCTGGGCGTGCGGGCCGCCGGCCTGGAAGGCCATCCCGTACGCCTGGCCGGTGGTGTGCATCACCGCGTGCCCGAACTCGTGCGAGCGGGCGTTGATCCGGGCCAGGATCTCCAGGCAGACCGCCGCACGGGCGGCCGGGCTCGCCGCCGCCCAGGCCGGGCGGGCCGTCTGCAGCGCGCCGATCAGCGCGTCGGGGGCGGCGTGCGGGTAGCTGATGCCCAGTTCGATGCCGTACGGCGAGGTCTCGCCGCCGACCAGCTCGCCGTCGGTCGGCTGGCCGTCGAGCGCGAAGACGCCGCCGAGCAGCGCGTCGAAGGCCGCCTTGCCGGCCTCCGCCCCGTTCTCGCCGTACGCCTTCGGGAACTCGGGGTAGGGCGACCAGTAGTCGCGGCTACGGATCGCCGCGAGTGCGCGGTCGAGCGTGTCCTGGTGGCGTTCGATCAGTTCGGCGACCGAGGGGGCAGGGGTCGCAGCGGCCATGGTGCGCTCCTCCAAAGGGGCGGACGGGACACCCCTCAGCGTAACCGAACGATCGGTCGGGGCAAGGGGGTAATCGCCGAGCCCGTACCGGGGCGCGTGCTCGTTACGGGATGCCGAGCTCGAAGATGACGTAGCCGGCGAACCAGCCGGAGGCGATGGCGCCCATGCCGAGGACGGTGGCCAGCGAGGGCAGCGAGAGGCGGCGCAGCGCGATGGCGATCGGGATGGTGAGCGGGAAGACCGGCAGCACGAAGCGGGACAGCGTGCCGAACATCTGCTGGCTGCCGAGGGCCAGCACCAGGGTGCCCAGGGTGTAGACGGTGATCACCAGCGGCGGACGCAGCCGCAGCAGCGGGACCAGCAGGCAGGGCAGCGCGAACAGCACCAGGACGGCGAGCAGGTCCTCGGTCGGGTAGGCGAAGAGGTAGTTGTTGTCGCCGGTGAGGATGTGCGAGACCGCGTCGGAGGTGTACTTCCCGAAGTCGAAGAAGTGCAGCCAGGCGCCGCGCTGGAGGGTGAGGTAGCCGTCCCAGTGGCCCATCCGGTAGCCGACCCAGCCGATGTAGCCGAAGAAGCTCAGCGGCGGCAGCAGGATCGCGGACAGCGGGCCGAGCACGCCGTCCCTGCGGCGGAACAGGGCGACGGCGGCGGAGAGTGCGACGCCCGCGATCAGGGTCATCGAGGTGGGGCGGCTCAGACCGGCGATGAAGGTGATCAGTGCCGCGTTCACCCACTGCCGGGTGATCACGAAGTAGCACGACCAGACGGTCAGCGCGACGAACAGCGACTCGGTGTAGACCGCCCACTCGACGCCCGCCCCCGGGAAGGCGCCCCAGACCGCCGCCGCGATCACGCCCGCTCGCGCGCCGGCCAGCTGTGCGGTGACCGCGTAGATCCCGGCGGCGGCGGCGAACGAGGCGACGATCGAGACCAGCATTCCGGCGCCGTAGAGGCCGATGCCGGTGCAGTCCGAGACCAGGCGTATCAGGCCCGGATAGAGCGGGAAGAACGCCGAGGAATTCTGCTGGACGGTGAAGAATCCGCCGTGGTCGGCTATCAGCTCGGGGTGGTAGCCGAATTGCGCGACCTGCTGGTACCACCAGCCGTCCCAGCTGCCCAGGACATCCCACGGGTGGGCACCGCCGCCGAATCGCGGATCCAGATCGTGGAAGCGGCCGGAGGAATCCAGCAGCAGCATGAAGACCGAGAAGCCGATCAGCTTCACCGCCCCGAACAGGGCCAGTGCGGGGCCGAACTCGACCGCGCGCCGACGGAGCCGGTCGCGGAGCGCGTCGGATTCGGGGAAGGACTCGGGGAAGGACGGGGGCGCGGACTCGGACGGTGGCACCGGGGACTCGCCGGGGAGCGGGCGGCGGTCCGATGCCACCGTCTCCTGTATCGCGCTCACTGTGGGGCCCCTCCACCGGTCGCCGTCACCACCCCGCCGGGACATCCAGCGGTGGACGGGGAGTCTATCCGGCGCCTTGGAAACCCCGGGGGTTCGCGGTCCGGGTGGGGGCGGCGACGGAATTCGCTTTCGCGGAGTTTTGGCCGAGTTTCGGCGCCGGAATCCCGTATTCGGTGGGAAAGGAGTGGAATTCGACGGCGGACGGTCTGCGGGCGGCGGCGGTGTTCGGACCCCAGGCTGACGCGCGGTCGGGGCGGCGAGGATACTCGATCCCATGGCCGAGAACACCACCCGCACCACGTACACCGTCGAGTCACTGCTGGCCGTGACCGTCGAGGTCTTCAACGAGCGCGGGTACGACGGGACCT
Source organism: Saccharothrix sp. ST-888 (assembly GCF_000955975.1). Classification (GTDB taxonomy): domain Bacteria; phylum Actinomycetota; class Actinomycetes; order Streptomycetales; family Streptomycetaceae; genus Kitasatospora. The sequence continues at coordinate 21,084 of NZ_JYJF01000097.1, read as the reverse complement.
CCATGGAGGACCTCTCGAAGGCGGCCGGGATCTCCAAGTCCTCGATCTACCACCACGTACGCGGCAAGGAGGAGCTGCTCAGACTCGCCGTCGGCCGGGCCCTGGACGGCCTCTTCGCCATCCTCGACGAGCCTGCCGCCCAGGCCGGCCGCTCGGTCGACCGGCTCGAACACGTCGTCCGCCGCACGGCCGAGGTGCTGCTCGACGAGCTGCCGTACGTGACGCTGCTGCTGCGGGTGCGCGGCAACACGCCCACCGAGCTGTGGGCGCTGGAGCGGCGGCGGGAGTTCGACCACCGGGTGGCGGAGCTGCTCCGGGCGGCCGTCGCCGAGGGCGAACTCCGCTCGGACGTGGAGCCGCGACTGGCCACCCGACTGCTCTTCGGCATGATCAACTCGATCGTGGAGTGGTACCGCCCCGGCACCAGGAGCGCCGACGGCGTCGCCGAGGCGATCGTGCACCTGGCCTTCGACGGGCTGCGCGCGCCGACGGCGTGAGCCGGGCCGTTCCCGGTCCGCCCCGGCGGGATCCGCAGCCCTAGTCCGGGGGGACCTGGTCGGTCTCCTCGAAGACCAGGAGGGTCTGGGTGGCCAGGACCTGGGGGATGCCCTGGATCCTGGTCAGCACCAGCTCGCGCAGGGCGCGGTTGTCGGCGGTGTGCACCAGCAGCAGGACGTCGAACTCGCCGCCGACCAGGGCGATGTGCGCCACTCCCGGCAGTTCCAGCAGCTGCTCGCGGACGGTCCGCCAGGAGTTCTGCACGATCTTCAGCGTGATGTAGGCCGAGGCCCCCTGTCCGGCCTTCTCGTGGTCCACCCGGGCGGTGAAGCCGCGGATCACCCCGTCCTCGACCATCCTGGATATCCGGGCGTAGGCGTTGGCCCGGGACACGTGCACCCGCTCGGCGACCGAACGTATCGAGGCCCGTCCGTCCTGCTGGAGCAGGCGGAGGATCGAACGATCGACTCGATCGAGCCTGGACATCTGTTCAGCGGACACAGTCCCCCGCCCTCCCGGAATGGACATGCTGCCACCAGCAGAGCGCTGATCGGGCCGATTGTCCACCACCTTGGCGCAGCTGTGGCCAGAATGAACAGACAACCGAACAATCGGTAGGGAGAAAGAGGCCCGGCGGCCTGCCCCGCCGCCACTCGCTCACCACGGCATCACCACTGCCCCTGTTGCACCCCCTCCCCACCCTTCGGAGGTGCCCGAGATGACCGTTCTCGACCCTTCCCCCGACTTCCTCCGGGGGGACCCCCACCCAGCCGCAGCCTCCGTCCCGGGGTGGCTGCCGGGCGCGACCGGCCCCCGCAGCGATCCCGCCCCGCTGCTGCCCGACCCGTCCCCGGTCCGGGTGCTCGGCACTCCGCTGCTGGAGAAGACCGACCCGGCGCTGCTGCGCGAGCTGTACCGCCGGCTGGTGGTCGGCCGCCGCTACAACCAGCAGGCCACCACCCTGACCAAGCAGGGACGGCTCGCCGTCTACCCGGCCTCCACCGGACAGGAGGCGTGCCAGGTCGCCGCCGCGCTCGCACTGCACGAGCAGGACTGGCTCTTCCCCAGCTACCGCGACACCCTCGCCGTGGTCGCCCGGGGCGTGGACCCGCTGGAGGCGCTCACCCTGCTGCGCGGCTCCGCCCACACCGGCTACGACCCGCGCGCCACCCGTACCGCACCGCTCTGCACCCCGCTGGCCACCCAGGCGCCGCACGCCGTCGGGCTGGCCCACGCGGCCCGGCTGCGCGGTGAGCCGGTGGTCGCGCTGGCCATGCTCGGCGACGGCGGCACCAGCGAGGGCGACTTCCACGAGGCGCTGAACTTCGCCGCCGTGCTGCACGCCCCGGTGGTCTTCCTGGTGCAGAACAACGGGTACGCCATCTCCGTCCCGCTCACCCAGCAGTCGGCCGCGCCGACCCTGGCCCACAAGGCGGTCGGGTACGGCATACCCGGCCGCCTGGTGGACGGCAACGACGCCCCCGCCGTGCACGCCGTCCTCACCGAGGCGATGGAGCGGGCCCGTTCGGGCGGCGGCCCGACCCTGGTCGAGGCGCTCACCTACCGGATCGAGGCGCACACCAACGCCGACGACGCCACCCGCTACCGGCAGGAGGAGGAGGTCGCCGCCTGGCGCGAGCACGACCCGATCCTGCGGATGGAGCTCCACCTGCGGGCCGCCGGGCTGCTGGAGGACCGGCTGGTGCAGGAGGCCGCAGACGAGGCCGAGGCGCTGGCCGCCCGGATGCGCGCCGAGTTCCACGCCGACGCCGAGCTCGACCCGATGTCCCTCTTCGCCCATGTCTACGCCGAACCCACGCCGCAACTGCGCGAGCAGTCGGCCCAGTTGGCAGCCGAACTGGCTGCGGAGGCCGAGGTGCACGCCCGATGAGTACGGTCCAGCCGTCGCCCACCCCCGCCCTCGGCCGCACCGCCGCGCCGCCGCCCGCCGCCGCCGTACGGACCGGCAGCATGGCCCAGGCGCTCAACTCCGCGCTGCGGGACGCCATGCGGGCCGATCCGACCGTCCATGTGATGGGCGAGGACGTCGGCACCCTCGGCGGCGTCTTCCGGATCACCGACGGTCTCACCGCCGAGTTCGGCCCCGAGCGCTGCCTGGACACCCCGCTCGCCGAGGCCGGCATCCTGGGCACCGCCATCGGCATGGCGATGTACGGCCTGCGGCCCGTGGTGGAGATGCAGTTCGACGCCTTCGCGTACCCCGCGCTGGAACAACTCTTCTCGCACGTCGCCAAGATGCGCAACCGCACGGCCGGGAAGCTCCCGCTGCCGATCACCGTCCGCATCCCGTACGGCGGCGGCATCGGCGGCGTCGAGCACCACAGCGATGCGTCCGAGGCGTACTACACCGCCACCCCCGGCCTGCACGTGGTCACCCCCGCCACCGTCGCCGACGCGTACGGCCTGCTGCGCGCCTCGATCGCCTCGGACGACCCGGTGGTCTTCCTGGAGCCCAAGCGGCTCTACTGGGGCAAGCAGGAGTGGGACCCGTCCGCGCCGGTCGAGCCGATCGGCCGGGCCGTGCTGCGGCGGACCGGCCGCTCGGCGGTGCTGATCACCTACGGTCCCTCGCTGCCGGTCTGCCTGGAGGCGGCCGAGGCGGCGAAGGCCGAGGGCTGGGACCTGGCGGTGCTGGACCTGCGCAGCCTGGTGCCGTTCGACGACCGGACCGTGGCCGAGGTGGTCCGTTCGGTCGGCCGGGCCGTGGTGGTCCACGAGTCGACCGGCTTCGGCGGGGTCGGTGCGGAGATCGCCGCCCGGGTGACCGAGCGCTGCTTCCACCACCTGGCCGCGCCCGTGCTGCGGGTCACCGGCTTCGACATCCCCTACCCGCCACCGATGTTGGAGCACCACCACCTCCCCGGGGTGGACCGGATCCTGGACGCGGTCGCCCGGCTGCAGTGGGAGGAGTGACGATGATGCCCGTGGTACGAGAGTTCCCGCTGCCCGACCTCGGTGAGGGGCTCACCGGTGCCGAGGTGGTCCGCTGGATGGTCGAGGTCGGCGAGGTGATCGCCGTCGACCAGCCGGTGGTGGAGGTCGAGACGGCCAAGGCGGTGGTCGAAGTCCCCTGCCCCTACGGCGGGGTGGTCACCGCACGGTTCGGCGAGGTCGGCGAGGAGATCCCGGTCGGCTCGCCGCTGGTGACGGTCGCGGTGGCGCCGTCGGGGTCCGGTGCGGACGAGGTGCCTGCGGCGCCGGTGGTCGACGAGCGTCCGCTGGTCGGGTACGGGGTCAGGGAGAGCGACAAGGGCGGGCGCCGGGCCCGGGTGCGGCCGGTCTCCGCAACGTCCGCTCCCGAGCGCCCGGTTGCGGCCGCCACGCCCGCCGGCCCGGTTGCCGCCGCGCCGCCCGCAGTGGTGCCCGCAGTGGTGCCCGCCGTGGTCGCGGTGATCTCGCCCCTGGTCCGGCGGATGGCCCGGGACCACGGTCTCGACCTGGCCCGGATCACCGGGAGCGGCCCGGACGGGCTGATCCTGCGGGCCGATGTGCAGCGAGCGGTGTCGGAGACCTCCCGGTCCGCCACGCCGGCCGAGCCGGCCGCGGACGTCGTCCCGCTGCGCGGGCTGCGGCGGACGATCGCCGAGAAGCTCACCCGCAGCCATCGGGAGATCCCCGCCGCGACCTGCTGGGTGGACGCCGATGCCACCGAACTCATGGCGATGCGCGCCCAGTTGAACCGCGCGACCGGGCCGAAGGTGAGCGTACTGGCTCTGCTGGCCCGGATCTGCACGGCCGGGCTGGCTCGCTTCCCCGAGCTCAACTCCAGTGTGGAGAGCGACGGTTCGGGAATCCGTCGGCACACCGCCGTGCACCTGGGCTTCGCGGCGCAGAGCGAACGGGGGCTGGTGGTCCCGGTGGTCCGGGGCGCGCACCTGCTGAACACCGAGCAACTCGGCGCCGAACTGGCCCGGTTGACCGAATCGGCCCGCGCGGGGTCGCTCACCCCCGCCGAGCTCACCGGCGGTACGTTCACGCTCAACAACTACGGCGTCTTCGGGGTCGACGGCTCCACGCCGATCCTCAACCATCCCGAGGCGGCGATGCTCGGCGTCGGCCGGATCGTGCCCAAACCCTGGGTGCACGAGGGCGAGTTGGCCGTCCGGCAGGTCACCCAGCTGTCCTTCACGTTCGACCACCGGGTCTGCGACGGCGGGACCGCGGGCGGGTTCCTGCGCTTCGTGGCCGACTGTGTCGAGCAGCCGGGGATGCTGCTGCGGCAGCTGTAGCGAGGCCGGGCCGGTGAGGGTAACGGGTGCCCGGCCCGGGTGTCCAGGCTTTACCTGATTTGTCGGATGAGCTGTCCAGGCGTGCCAGGCTACCGAAGGCTTCAGCAGAGCAGAGCCAGGTGTGGTTGCAGGGACGACCGGAGTGGAACGATTCTCTTGGGCACTCGTCAAGTCGCGGTGAAGTCAACCTCGTTACTCGTAAGAGCGGGCCATGGCTCGGCTGTGGTGGACACCGCTCCCGGTACGCCGGAGCCGGTACCGGCTCCGCTTCCGGATCTGGAGCCGGCTCCGGACCCGACTCCGGTCCGGGGCCCGGGACCGGGGCCGGCGGGGCCGTACGGGCGGGTGGTCGGCAGCGGGTTGGTGATCCCGCCCCGGCCGACCCGACCGCCCGCTGTCCCGGCGCTCGCACCCCCGGTGCGGGCCGGGCTCCCCGCCCCTGCGGCGGAGCCTCCTGGGGTGGCGCCGACCAATTCGGCGGCGGCGCTGCCCGTGCTGCCGCTCGCGCCGCCGATCGAGCCGATGTTCACCCGGGCTCCCGGCCTCAACTGGGCGGGGCCCGGCGATCGTTGGACCCGGGCCTGGGCGCTGGACGCGCCCCGCGGCCAGGCCCCGTCGGCGCTCCCGGCCGCGCCGGCCAGGCCGGAGCTGCCCGGCGGCTCGGCGTTCCCCGCTCTTCCGGCTCTCGCGGCCCGCCCGGGCTCCCCCGCGCTGCCGCAGCCGGTGGCCGCCGCCCCGGCCGGGCGGGCAGTCGAACAGCTGCCCACGGCACGGGACATCGAGCTGATCAGGTCCTGCCTGGCGGTCGTGGAACCGGTCGCCGACCGGGCCACCGCGCACTTCTACGCCCTGCTGTTCCTCCACCACCCCGAGATCCGGGCGCTCTTCCCGGCCGCCATGGACGTGCAGCGCGACCGGCTGTTCCGGTCCCTGCTGATGGCCGCCCAGGGCGCCGACCGCCCCGCCGGGCTGACCGAGTACCTGACCCGGCTCGGCCGGGGACACCGCAAGTACGGGACGCTGACCGGCCAGTACGGCGTGGTGGGCGAGTGCCTGATCGCGGCCCTGGCGCGGTACTGCGGCAGCCGCTGGGACGCCGACGCCGAACTGGCCTGGCGCCGGGCGTACGGGCTGGTCGCGAAGGTCATGATCGACGCCGCCGAGCGGGCGGCGAAGACCTCGCCGCCCTGGTGGCAGGCGGAGGTGGTCGAGCACCGGCTCAGCACCCCGGACATCGCGGTGCTGACGGTGCGTCCTGATCAGGCGTACCCCTACCGAGCCGGGCAGTACACGACCCTGGAGACGCCCTGGTGGCCCCGGGTGTGGCGGAACTTCTCGTTCGCCACCGCACCCCGCCCCGACGGGCTGCTGACCTTCCACGTCAAGGCCGTCCAGGCGGGCTGGGTGAGCAGTGCACTGGTGCACCGGGCCGCGCCCGGGGACGTGCTGCGGCTCGGACCGGCGGCGGGCGGCATGGTGCTGGACCGCGCGGACGGCGCCGACCTGCTCTGTGTGGGCGGCGGCACCGGCATCGCACCGATCACCGCGCTGGTCGAGGAGGTGGCCGCGCACGGCTCCCGGGGCCGCTCGGTCGACGTCTTCTACGGCGCCCGGCAGCACACCGGGCTGTACGGGCTGGACGCGCTGCGGCGGCTGGCGCAGGGGAACCCCTGGCTCACCGTCCGGCCGGTACTCCCGCCGGAGGCGGGCGGCGTGGACGGCGCGGAGAGCGGGGAGCTACCCGAGACGGTCGCCCGCCGAGGGCCCTGGACCGACCGCGCGGCGTTCCTCAGCGGTCCGCCGGCGATGGTGCGGCGGACCACGGCGGCGCTGCTGCGCTGCGGCGTGCCGCAGGCGAGCGTCCACCACGACCTGGAGGGTGAGCCGACGGCCGGGTGAGGCCGGAGCGTCCGGCCACCGGGTGGGGGCGGCACCGCGCGGCCGGGGGCGAGGAGCGACGGTTCAGCCCAGGTCGTGGGCGAGCAGTGCCCGGACGCCCTCGATGTTGGCGGCCAGGTAGGCGCGCAGACTGGGCGGTACGACGTTCACCGAGGTCACGCCCTCCCGGGTGAAGGGCAGTCGGACGATCTCGTACTCGCCGTGCGGATCGTCCACCTCGGGGCCGTGCCGCCGGGCCGGGTCCATCCCGGCCAGCCGGCAGGCGAAGAAGTGCTGGACCTTGACGCCGTGCGGATGGGCGAGGGTGCCGTCGTCGTGGTGCGCGTGGGAGACGGTGTCGACGAAGGCGGGCACCACGTCCACGACCTTGCCACCGAGCTCCTCGTCGATCTCGCGGTGCAGGGCGTCCACCACGGTGCGGTCGGTGCTCTCGACGCCGCCGCCGGGCGTGATCCAGTACGGATTGCTGCCGGGCCGGGTGCGCTTGATCAGCACGATCGAGGCCGGGGCGTGCGGGTCGTCCGGGTCCAGCTCCAGCAGGATGGCCCGAGCCGTGCGTTTGACGACCGGGCGGACGGGGCCGGGCATGGCCACCTCCGGGGCGCGAGCGTTGTGCGGAAGTCTCCCGCGCAGGGGCCCGGCCGAAACCCGTGCCGTTGCACGAACGGGAGGGTCCGGTTCCGCCGAACGGATGATTCGGCGTGCCCGGGGGTGTAGTTCGGCGAGTAGGGGTGTAGCCACTGTGGATCTTCGATGGCAAGCCCTGGTTCTGTTCGTACCTTCGATCTCATGGTGTCAATGTGTAATTTCGATCGATGCGAAGGTTTTTCGGGCATTGTGCTGCTGAGAATGATTGCAGGCATGCTCGCCCTGTGCTGCAATGAGCGCGAATCGGGCAGACGGAGCAGCCACCTCCGGGTTGGGGAGTGGAACGGCTATGGAACAGGTCGCGGAACCACCACGCGTGGGAGCTCCACGGGCCACGACGGGCGGCGCCGGTGCGCCCACCCTGATCGGTTCCGTGCGGCGCGCGCTGCGCCTGCTCTCCCAGCTCGGCGAGGGGGCCCGACGCGACCGCCTCGCCCGGTATCCGCCGGTCGGACTCACGCCCTCGACGGTCACCGAACGGTCCCTGCTGCTCCGGCGGTTGACGGCGGTGCAGCCCACCCGGCCGGTGCTGGAACACCAGGAGTACGCGCTGGGAGTGGTCTGCGCCGCGGTGCCGATCACCGTCGGCTCGACGGTGGCCACCATGGCGCTCTCGCTCCCGCTGGACCAGGCCGCCCGGCTGCCCGCCGCGGCGGGGCGGCTGCGCTCCCTGGTGGGGGCGATGTCGCCGTCGTTCGTGCTGTGAGCGCGGGCCGGTCCGGTGGCGGGACGTCCAGCGGAGGGACGGGCGTTCACCATTTGAAAAAGCACTTCTTGTCCGGTTCATCCCCAAACGTGGACGATGGGTTTGAAGGCGGACACGGGGCCATAACAAGACGCACAGCCGGGGCAGGCCGGGCAGAACGAGAGGTACTGGCGCATGCACAGCACGGTCCAGGGACACGTGGTGATGAACCTCGTGGTCTCGAACGAGCTCTCCTTCCGCATCGTGGTCGATCTCGAGTACGACCCCGTCGACCCGTACGCGATCCGGTTGACCTTCCACCTGCCCGGTGACGCTCCGGTGACGTGGGTGTTCGCGCGGGAGTTGCTGCTGGACGGGATCAGCGGCCCGGCCGGCGAGGGCGATGTGCACATCCACCCGGTCGGGGAGGAGCTCTCCGAGGTCTGCATCATGCTGCGCTCGCCCGAGGGCGACGCCCTGCTGCGCGCCTCGTCGCCGCCGCTGATCGCCTTCCTGGCCGGCACCGACCGGCTCGTGCCGATGGGCGAGGAGCGCACCGGCGGAGACCTGGACGCGCAGTTGGCACTGATCCTCAGCCCCGGGCCCCGCTGACGCCGGTACCCGTGCGGGGCCCGCCGCGGTGAACGGCGGGCCCACGGGCCTCGGTCGGGACGGCCGGCGGTCAGTCCTCGTCGTCCCCGAAGGCCAGGTGGAGGCCCCAGGAAACCAGGCTGATGATCAGCGAGCCGAACAGCGCCGCCCAGAAGCTGTCGACGTGGAAGTCCAGGCCGAGCTTGCCGGAGGCCCAGGAGGTCAGCATCAGCATGAGGGCGTTGATCACAAAAGTGATCAGCCCGAGGGTGAGGATGAACAGTGGCAGCGAGAACAGCTTCACCACCGGCTTGATCAGCCAGTTCACCACACCGAAGACCAGCGCCACGGCGAGCACGGTGATGGTCTTGTGCTGCCAGCCGTCCGCCGTGAGGTCGATCCCGTTGACGATCCAGGCGGCCACCCAGATGGCGGCCGCGTTGATGAGCGTTTTGACGACGAAGTGTTTCACGGGTCGGCCCGCATCCAATCTGCCATGAGTGTGTTGCCTCCAGGCGTACCGCACTCGGGACGAAAGCCAAACCGGCGGGGTGGCTCCGCGGTGCGGCGGCCCGCACCGGATGCGGTTGAATGCATCCGGCGTGCAGGCAGTGGGTGTTCCGGTCCAGGGGCCGGACGAGGAGGCGAGCGACCCCGATGAAGGTCTTCCGGTTGGACCAGCTGGACGCGGAACGGGCCGCCAACCAGGGCGCGTACCTCCGCTTCCTCAAGGAGCGAAGCATGTCCGCCGGGCTGTACGCGCTCTCGCCCGGCGACACCGACACCCAGTCACCGCACGCGCAGGACGAGATCTACCAGATCATCAGCGGCCGGGCCGAGTTGACCGTCGGCTCGGAGACGACCACGGTCGGGCGGGGGAGCGTGGTCTTCGTCCCGGCCGGGGTGCCGCACCGGTTCCACCGCATCACCGAGGAACTGCGGGTGCTGGTGATCTTCTCCCCGCCCGAGGACTGAACCGGCCGTGGGCGGCAGGGCGTTCGGACGGTAGGGTCGGCCGGGTACGCAACCGAACCGCGGGAGCCCGTAGCAGCGGGCTGAGAGGGCGCTGAACGGTCCTTCCGGACGAGGGGCTTGCTGCGCCGACCGCCAGAACCTGGCCGTGGCACGGGGACGCTCCTGCCCGGGACAGGGAGGGAGTCCACACCGTGTCCGCTTCGCACACCGCCGAGCAGCCCGGCTCGCTCACCGCCGAGCTCTGGGCGGCCATCGCACCGATCTACGCGGAGATCCTCGACCACCCGTTCATCGCCGGGCTCACCGACGGCAGCCTGCCGCGCGAGGCCTTCCGGCACTTCGTCATCCAGGACTCGCACTACCTGCGCGACTACGCCCGCGCGCTGGCCGTCTGCGCCGCCAAGGCCCCGGGCGAGCAGGACGTCCGGGCCTTCGCCGACGACGCGATCGGGGCGCTGGCCGCCGAGCAGGGGATGCACGCCGAGTTCCTGGACGTCTTCGGCGAGACGGCCGCCGAGGCCGCCGCCGAACCGGTGCTGCCGACCACCCGGGCCTACACCAGCTACCTGCTGGCCACCGTCTACGGCGGCTCGTTCGCCGACGCGGTCGGCGCGGTGCTGCCCTGCTACTGGATCTACGCCCGGGTCGGCGAGCAGCTGCTGGCGCAGTCCTCGCCCGACCCGCTGTACGCCAAGTGGATCACCACGTACGGCGACGAGGCGTTCCAGTCGGTGGTCCGGCGGGTGCTGGCGCTGACCGACCGGCTCGGCGAGGAGATCTCGCCCGCCGAACGGCGCCGGATGGTCGAGCACTTCACCACGACGTCGCGCTACGAGTGGATGTTCTGGGACGCGGCCTGGCGCGCCGAGAGCTGGCCGGTCTGACGGCCGCTCCGATCCCCGCGGACCGGTCGGCGGCCCTCGGTGCCGGTCCGGGGGACGGCCGGGTGGGGGTATCCCTGGGCCCGGACTCGGGGGGATCTCGGGGTTCTATGGGGGGCTGAGAGGCTCGTTTACGTGCTGCGACGCCCGTACGATCGAAGTATCGAAAGCGGACGGGACGCGACGGAAGAGCCGGCGCCGGCCCGAGGGGAGAGAAGGAACCGACATGGCTGAGCTCTGGAAGTCGCTGCCCTCCTGGGTGCGCAACATCGTTGTCCCGGTCCTCGTTCTGGTCCTGGCCTGGAACCTGGTCTGGTTCGTGGTGGGCGTGGTGAGCTCGCTGATCGGGCTGCTGATCAAGGGCCTGGTGGTGGTGGGTCTCGCCGCCGCGGTGGTGATCCTGGTGAAGAAGGCCGCAAAGAGCTGACCCGGTCGGCCGGTTCAGCGAGGTGCTCCGACGGGCCCCGTGCTCCCCGCAGTGGGAGCGGCGGGGCCCGTCGGCGTTCCGGCGGCGAACGCCGTGCCCAGGTCCCAGCGGGGTGTCCAGCCCTGGCTGCGGGCCCGGGTGGTGTCCAGCACCACGCTGTGCGCGAGCTGGTCCACGGCGTACGGCGTGAGCCCGGCGGCCCGGTCGAACCCGACGGTTCGGGCGGTCCGGGCGATCCGGGTGGCGAAATGGGCCGCCCGGAGCGGGAGATGGACCACCCGGGGGTCGGCGATCCCGTGCGAGCGGAGCACCTGCCGGACGGCCTCGTCACGGCGGTACGGCAGCCGGTCGGCGATGTTGTACGCGCCGCCTTCCCAGCCGGCGGCCGCGAGGCAGGCGTCGGCCAGGTTCTGCACCGCGGTCAGACTGAGGTCGACGTCCCCGCCCGGCAGCAGCAGTACGCCGCGCCGGACCCGCGCCAGCAGACGCGGTACGAGATGCGGATCACCCGGGCCGTACACCGCGCGCGGGCGCAGCACGACCGCGCCGGCGGCGAGCGCGAGCCGCTCGCCCACGGCTTTCGTCCGGCCGTAGGCGTTGAGGTGCCCGCCGGCGGTGGGGTGGTCCTCGCGGACCAGGTGGCGGCTTAGCCTCGGGTCGTACACGCTGGCGCTGCTCACCCAGACCACCGGACGGCCGGCGGCGGCCGTCAACAGCCGTTCGGTGCCCGCCACGTTGACCGCGTACTGCTCCGCCTCGGCGGGGGAGCCCGGGGCTGGGTCGCCGACCGCCGCCGCGCAGTGGACGAGCAGATCGGCCTCGCGCAGTGCGGCGCGCACACCTGCGGACACCGGGGCGGCGGCGTCCCAGTAGGCGTGCTGACCGGTCGGTCCGGGACGGCGGCCGAGGCAGAGCACCTCGGCCCCGGTGGCAGCGGCGGCGCGGGCGACCTGCGAACCGCAGAAGCCGCTGGCGCCGGTGACGGCTATGCGCATGGGAACGGGCCTTCCGTGCGGGGGAGATGGGTGTGCCGGGGTGGTCAGGGTGTTGCGGGTGCGGGTGCGGGTGCGGGTGCGGGTGCGGGTGAGCCGGGGCCCGGGGCTTCCGGCCGGACGAGGAGGGCGGAGTAGCCGGGGAGGGCGGCGCGGCGGTCCACCGTGGCGCGGACGACGGTGGGGCGGTGCTTCGCCAACGCGGCCAGGAAGTCGGCGAGTTGGGCGCGGGCGAGGCGGGCTCCCGGGCAGGCGTGCGGTCCGGCGCCGAAGACCGCCTGGGCGGCGGCGGTGGGGTCGGCCGGGGTGTCGCGGTGGGATTCGGCGGCGTGCCGGGCCACCAGGACCAGCCGGTCGCCCGGCCGGATCGGGCAGCCCGCGACGGTGGTGCCGGGGGCGGTCGCGGCCGCGACGCGGGGCAGGATCGGCGACGGCGCGGTCAACCGCAGCAGCTCGTCGACGAGTTCCGGTCCGGGGGCGGCGAAGATCCGGTCCCAGAGTCCGGCGTCCGCGCACCAGGCCGCGGCACGCGGGAGGGCGGCCACGGTGGTGTTCACGGCGGCCACGGCGAGCATCGCGTCCAGGGGGTCGGGCAGCATGCCGGTCAACTCGCCTGCGGCATCCGGTGCTCGGCGCCTCGGCAGCAGGCTCGGCAGATGCTCGCGGGCGGTGGCCGAGGCGGCGTCGGCCGCGGCCCGGGCCAGGTCGAGCGGTGCGGCGGTGCTGCCGGTCAGGGCGGCCGCGGTCGCACCGGCGAGTTCGCGGACGATCGGCACGAGGTCGGTGCCGTGGGGCAGTTCGGCGAGCCGCCGGTCGAGGACGTGCTGCCAGACCGGGCGCAGCCGGGCCACACCCCGGGTGCCGAGCTGTTCGGCCAGTGCGCGGCGGGCGCTCCGGTGCTCGGCACCCTCCTGGTCGAACAGCAGCCCGCCGTCGGTGAGTCGGGCCGCCGCGCCGCCGGTCGTACCGGCGGCCGTCCGGTCCAGCGGCACCCGGGTGAGCACCTCGCGGTACGCCTGGGGGCTGTGCACCAGCACCGTGCGGCCGAGTCGCACCACCGGACGGTGTCGGGTCGCGGCCAGCAGCGCGAACAGCGCGGGGTGGCTGTGGAGGTAGACCTGGCGGTCACGGCGCCGGGCGTCGGGGCTCACGGGGACGGCTCCTCGCGGGTTCGGTGGTCCGGGGGACCAGGGGACCTGTCGGCGGTCGGGCAGGGCGGACCGGCCGGGGCGCGAAGAGCCGTACGAACACCTCGGGACCCGCACCGCTCCGCGCTGCCGGAGGGCGGCCCGCTCATGCCCTGCGGCGGGCGGCGAGCGCCTGGGCGCACAGCCGGGCGGCCGCGGCACGGTCGGGTTTGCGGGAGCGCCCGGAGAGCGGGACGTCGGCGAAGAGCAGCGCGTCCGGGCGGGCGCCGCCCATCCGGGCCAGCGGTGTCTCCAGAGCGGCGCGCAGCCGTCGCCGGTCGGCTCCGGCCTGCGGCTGGACCAGGGCGACCAGCCGTTCGTCGCCCTCCTCGGCGGCCGGTACGCCCACCAGTACGGCGAGTTCGACACCGGGCAGGTGCAGCGCGGGTTCGTACAGCCCGGGGTAGATGTTCTCCGCGCGGCGCAGCACCATGTCCTTGCAGCGCCCGCCGAGCACGATCCGTCCGTCCGTGGTGAGGCGGGCGCGGTCGCCGGTACGGACCCACGGGTCGGGCTGTTCCCCGAGGTAGCGGCTGCGGGCGGCAGGTCCGCTGAGCAGCAGTTCACCCTCGGACGAGAGCCTGGCCTCGACGCCGGGCAGCGGGTGGCCGAGCAGGTCGCCGTCGCCGCTGTGGGCGGCCTTCTCGGACGCCTCCACGGCGGCGGCCGGGAACAGTTCGGTCAGCGCGTACACGCCCCACGCCTCCCGGGCGCCGGCCCGCTTGACCCGGCCGAGCAGGTCGGCACCGGCCGGGGCGGAGCCGGTCCAGACGCGTCCGGTGAACGTGTCCAGACCGCGCAGCCGGGGCGGGATGAGGTAGGTCTCGGACGGCCGCAGCCGGTGGATCTGGCGCTGGAGCAGGCGGGTCGAGCGGGCGGGCAGGGCGACCGCCGCCCCGGCCGCCAGCGAGGGGACGAGGACGAAGAACGTCCCGCCGAGCACGGTCTCCCCGGGCTGCGGCCGGACCAGGTCGGTGACGGTGCGCATCCCGGCCGCCAGCCCGCTGCGGCTGTGGACCACGGCGCGGGGGCTGGACGTCGTCCCCGAGGTGAAGACGATCACCGCGTCGCCGTCGCCGTCGTGCCACCCGGGCAGGGCGGTCGGGGCCGGCCGCAGGGCGGGGGCGCAGCCCGGCGCGCGCGGGCCGACCGTGGCGACCGGGCCGAGGGCGGCGAGCGGCGGCAGGGCCAGGCCGGCCCGGCCGGCCAGCGGCTGCGCCCAGCCCGCGACCGCCTGGGCGGCGGCATCGGCGAGCACCAGGGCGGGCTCGGCGAGGGAGAGCCGGGCGAGCAGGACGTCCGGCCCGGCGGACGGGTCGAGGACGGCGGTGCACAGCCCGAGCCGGTAGGCGGCCAGCAGGACGGCGAGGGCGCGCGGTCCCGGGCGGACGGCCACCCCGAGGGTGTCGCCGGGGCGCAGGCCGTACCGCTGGTGCAGGGCGCCCGCGTAGCCGTCGGCGAGGTCGGCGAGTTCGCCGCAGCGGGCCAGGACGCGGGTGGCGCCGGTGCGGGAGGTGCCGAGCACGGCGGGCCGGTCGGCGCCCTGGCGGAGGGTGCGCGCGAGGTGTTCCAGCATCGGGTGGCTCCGGTCGGGTACGTGATCGGGTCGGGTACGTGGACGGGTCGGGAACTGCGCAGGGACGGACCTTCGGGGCGCGAGGTGACCCTCGCGAGGTGCACCGGCGTCCCCTCAGCGGGGGTCCACGCCCCGGCCGCCGCTGCCGCGTTCGAGGTACCAGCGGGCGGTGCCGAGGACGCCGTAGGCGCGGATCCGGCGGGTGGAGTTGTGCACCACCATGTCCCGGCTGTGGACGATCGCGGTGGTGTGGCGGCGGACCCGGTTGATGAAGGTGCGGTCGGTCGGGGACGGGCGGCGGGGCATGCCGCCGACCGCGAGGTACAGCTCGGCGGCGATGGCCATGTTGTTGCCCGCGTGCATCCGGTAGGGGACCAGGTAGCCGTGTCGGCGGTGGTGCGCGGGCCGGACCCGGCCGAACGCGGCGCCGAGCGCGACCAGGGTGCGGAACACCGCGCGGCCGACCGGCCCGTGTTCGTCGTGGCGGGCCTCGATGTGGCCGCAGACCAGGCCCGGCGAGCGGAGCAGGGCCGCCCGTGCCGCCGCCGTCCAGCCGGGCTGCGGCAGGCAGTCGGCGTCGGTGCGGGCCAGCAGGGTGGCGCCGGCGGCGATGGCGTGCCGGAACCCGGTGTCGACCGCGCAGCCGACGCCCTTCTCGGTCTCCACCAGCACCTCGACCGGGAAGGGCGCCCGCTCGCCGAACTCCCGTACCAGCTCGGCGGTCCGGTCACTGGAGTCGTTGTCGACCACCAGCAGCCGGAAGTCGCGGTCCTGCTGGCGGAGCAGGGCGTCCAGGGTGTCCCGGATCCGGGCCTCCTCCCGGTACGCGGGGACGACGACCCACAGCTCGCTCACGAGACCTCCCAGACCATCGTCATCAGGCTGACCCCGCCGCCGAGCCCCACCAGCAGCACCCGGTCTCCGCGCTGCAACTCACCTCGTATTCGGTCGAGTTGGACGCCGAGCGTGGCGCTGGCGATGTTGCCGAGCTCGGGTACGGTCAGCACCAGCCGATCGGCCGGGACCCCGGTCAGCTCGACGAAGCGCTCCAGGTACGGGACGGTCACCTGGTGCACCAGCACCCGGGCGTACGCGTCCCAGCCCAGGCCGGTGCGGGCGGCCACCCGGGTGAGGATGTCGCCGCCGATCTTCTCGAAGACGCCGCGCAACTCCTTTCCCCCGCCGTGGAAGTAGCTGTACTCGTCGCCGCGCGGATGCCGCGACCCGCCGCCCGGGATGCCGCCGACCGTCCAGTGCTCGGAGGCGGTCTCGGTCTCGACGTCGAGGATCCCGCCGTGCGGTACCGCCTCCACCACCACGGCCGCACCAGCGTCGCCGAAGGTGTAACCGGCGAAGCCCGCACGGAACTCGGCGAGTCCGCCCGGGTCGCGGCGCATCGCCCGGCTGGGCGTCTCGCCGGTGACCACCAGGGCGCGCCGGGCCCGGCCGGCGAGGATCATCGCGCGGGCCACGTCGATGCCGTTGATGAAGCTGTTGCACGCGTTGGAGACGTCGAACGCGTGGGCGCGCGAGCCGAGTTCGGCCTGCACCAGGTGGGCGGTGGCCGGTTCGACGACGTCCCGGGTGGCGGAGGCGTACAGCAGCAGGTCGATGTCGAGCGGGTCGTACCCGCCGGCCGCCAGTGCGCGGCGCCCGGCACCCAGCGCGAGCGTCGAGGCGTACTCGCCGTCCGCCGCGAACCGCCGGGTGACGATGCCGGTGGCCTTCTCGAACATCCGCTCCGGCAGCCGCAGTCCGCTGCCGGCGGCGACCTGGTCCTGGAGTTCCCGCGAGGTCAGCACCTGCTCCGGCAGGCAGGAGCCCACGGCGGTGATGCCCACGCTCGGTGTCTGGAGGTTCATGCCCTCCATGCTTCTGCCCGGTGCCGTCCGGCGGCCTGAGTACGGGTACTCAGCCGTGACGGGCGATCAGCTCAACCATGACATCCGTCATAGCGCTTCCCGGACGGCAGACACTGCCGGGCACCCGGCCCCGAACGGGATTCTTGAGGCACAGGGAAGCCCGCAGCACGGACCGACACGGAGGAACGGATCATGGCACTCACCACCGACAGCACGATGGAGCACCCCGCCGAGGTCGCGGCGGCCGGGTCGGAGCAGGGCGAAGCCTCCCCGCTCCGGCCGCTGCTCATCGATGTCGCACTGCCGCTGCTGGCCTACTACGCGGCGCACTCGGTGTTCGGCCTGAGCCTGATCGCCTCGCTGACCATCTCCAGCGTGGTGCCCGCCGTCCGCACCGGGGTCCAACTGGTGCGCGAGCGCTCGCTCAACGCGTTCGCCACCCTGGTACTGGTGGTCAACCTGGTGGGCATCGGACTCTCGCTGGTCACCGGGGACGCCCGGCTGATGATCGCCAAGGACGGTGCGATCAGCAGCGTGATCGGCCTCGCCGTACTGGGCTCGGTCTTCGCCGGACGGCCGATGATGACCGCCGGAATGCGGCCCTTCATCGTCAAGGGCGACGCCGCCAAGTCGGCGGCCTGGGACCGGCTGGCGTCCGGCACGGCGGCCTCGGCGGCGGCCGCGGTGTCCTTCCGGCGCCACGAGCGGGCCTTCTCGCTGGTCTGGGGCACCGTGCTGGTGGCCGAGTGCGTGGCCAAGGTGATCGGCGCCTACACCCTGCCGGTGGCCACCATGGCCTGGCTGGGCACGGTCTTCATGGTCTGCGCGATCGTCCTCGGCATCGTGGTCGGGAACGCCTTCGCCGGCCGGCTGTACGGCCTGGTCGCCACCGAGGCCGAGCGCGCCTGACCCCCGGCTCCCGAACTTCCCTGAACACCGCACCGGGCCCGGTCGCCGAAGAAGGCGACCGGGCCCGGTGTGCTGTGCCGGTCAGCGGATCAGCTCTGCTGCTCCTGCACCGGAATCGCCTGGCTGACCGGCTTCGCGGCGGCGGTGGCCGTCGCGCCCGGAGCGGCGACCGCGGCAGTGCCCTCGCCGCCGGTGTTCATCGCGGAGAGCAGCTGGCGGGCCAGGCCGAGGCCGGTGCCGCCCATGGTCAGCGCCTTGGCGAACATCTCGCCCATGCCGTCGGCGCCGTTCAGCAGCACCATGTGGTCCACGTTGCCGAAGGCCTCGGCGCCCGCGCGGACGATCTCGGGCCAGTTCTCGGCGAGCTGCTGGGCGACCACGGCCTCCTGGTTCTCGGCGAGCGCGGCCGCGCGGGCCTTGATCGACTCGGCCTCGGCCAGACCCAGCGCCCGGGCCGCCTCGGCCTGGGCGAGACCCTTGGCCTCCGCGGCCGCGGCCTCCGCCTGACCGGTCGCCTTGGTCGCCTCGGCGGCGGCCAGACCCCGGGCCCGGGTGGCCTCGGCCTCGGCGCCGGCGGCGATCTTCACCCGGTTCGCCTCGGCGCCGGCCTTCAGCTCGGTCTCCTTGGCCAGCGCCTGGGCCGCCGAGATCCGGGCGTCACGGTCGGCCTCGGCCTTGGTGCGGGTCTCGTACGCGCGGGCGTCGGCCGGCTTGCGGACGTCCGCCTGGAGCTGCTGCTCCTTGCGGTGCGCCTCCAGCTCGGCCACCTTGGTCTCCTGGACCACGACCTCCTGCCGGGCGGCGGCCTGCGCCAGCGGGCCCGCCTGGAGTGCGCGGGCGGCGGCGGTGTCCATCTCGGCCTGGTAACCGGCCTGCTGGATACCGGAGTTGCGGGTCGCCTCGGCCTTGCGGGCGAAGGCCTCCTGCTCGGCCTCGGTGGCCGCCCGGTCGGCCGCGGCGGCCGCGATGCGGGCGTCCCGCTGGACGGCGGCGGCGTGCGGCGCGGCCAGGTTGGTGATGTAGCCGGTCGGGTCGAGGATCTCCTGGATCTGCAGCGAGTCGATGATCAGACCGAGCTTCTCCATCTCCGAGCCCGACGCGGCCCGGGTCTCCCCGGTCAGCCGCTCGCGGTCGCGGATCATGTCCTCGACGGTCAGCCCGCCGACGATGGACCGGAGATGACCGGCGAAGACGTTGTGCACCCGCTGGCCCATCAGCTTCTGCTGGTCCAGGAAACGGCGGGCGGCGTTGGCGATCGACACCACGTCGTCGCCGACCTTGAAGATGACAACTCCCTTGACGTGCACGGGAATTCCCTGCGATGTCACACACTCGACATCCAGGTCGGCCTCGTTGAGGTCGAGCGACAGTCGGCGGACCACCTGCACGCCGGGCGTCACGAGCGTTCCCCGCCCGGTGACGATCCGGAATCCCATGCTCTCGCCGACCCCCTCGGCGCGGTGCCTGGATCCGGAGATGACCAGTGCTTCGTTCGGCTCGGCAACGCGCCACATGAGCTTGAAGACGGTCACGATGACAACGAGAGCAACGACGGCTCCCACGGCGCCGATCAACATCGGCATTCTCCCCCTTCAGGGCACCGGTTCCGTGGCTGCGCTCTGTTGTGCAGGATTGGCGCGGAACCGGTGGCAGCACGAAATTCTGCGCCCTGCGAGATCCATTGGGAAGCGCGGACTGTCCGTGTTCTGCATCGAACCCGTCAAGATTGCGTCAACGTGGTGACAATACGGACGACTTGGCTGCCGCCTCCACCACGTCCGCGCCGGACCTGACGGAGTCCGGGCCCGTCTCCACCAGTCCAGGCACTCTCAGACCAGCGCACGGACCACATAGACCGTGCGCGGCGGCTGGTACTCCACCACGACCACCGGCGTGCCGACCGCCAGCGTCTCGTCCGCCACCGACGGGTACGCCAGGAACGCCTCCGTCCCCTGCCGCTCGGGTACGTGCAGCAGCACCTCGCCCACCAGTCCGGCGCCGACCCTGCCGGTGACCCGGCCCGTGTAGCCCACCATGGACCCCAGTCTGCCCGCCGCCCCGGACGACCGGAACCCATCTGGACCAGCTGCGATCCGCCCGCTACGGTGTTGGACGTCTGACGCAGGCAACACCGCCTGCCGACACGGGAGCTCGGAGCACCGGGCTGAGAGGGCGCTGACCGGTACCTGCGTACCGAACGCTGCGCCGACCGCAGGAACCTGGACCGGGTAATGCCGGCGTAGGGAGTAGAGGGTCCGACATGACCACTTTTGATGCACAGCAGCCTGCCCGCAGCACGTCCGCAGCCGTCACCAGCGCGGGCACCGGCTACCCGACCCCGGCATGGCGCAAGGCGTACCGCGAGGGCTCCCGGCCCGACCTGCGGGTCCCGTTCCGCGAGGTCCGGCTCACCAACGGCAGGTCGGTTCCGCTGTACGACACCTCCGGTCCGTACACCGACCCCGCGTACGAGCCCGATGTCCGCCGCGGCCTGCCCGCGCTGCGCGACCCGTGGATCCGCCAGCGCGGCGACGTCGAGGAGTACGACGGCCGCGAGGCGCGTCCGGAGGACGACGGGATCAAGCACACCTCGCCGCGCGGCGGCAACCTGCGCAACCTGGACGCGGTCTTCCCGGGCCGCCCGCGCCGCCCGCTGCGCGCTCGCGACGGGGTCGCGGTGACCCAACTCGCCTACGCAAAGCGGGGGATCGTCACGCCGGAGATGGAGTTCATCGCGCTGCGCGAGGGCCTGGAGGCGGAGTTCGTCCGCGCCGAGGTCGCGGCCGGACGGGCCGTCATCCCGCTGAACGTGAACCACCCCGAGGTCGAGCCGGCCATCATCGGCACCAACTTCCTCGTCAAGATCAACGCCAACATCGGCAACAGCGCGGTGACCTCCTCCATCGAGGAGGAGGTGGAGAAGATGACCTGGGCGACCCGCTGGGGCGCCGACACGGTCATGGACCTCTCCACCGGCCGCAACATCCACACCACCCGCGAGTGGATCCTGCGCAACTCCCCCGTGCCGATCGGCACCGTGCCGCTCTACCAGGCCCTGGAGAAGGTCGACGGCAAGGCCGAGGAGCTGAGCTGGGAGGTCTACCGCGACACCATCATCGAGCAGTGCGAGCAGGGCGTCGACTACATGACCGTCCACGCGGGCGTGCTGCTGCGTTACGTCCCGCTGACGGCCCGGCGCAAGACCGGCATCGTCTCGCGCGGCGGCTCGATCATGGCGGCCTGGTGCCTGGCGCACCACCAGGAGAACTTCCTCTACACCAACTTCGAGGAGCTCTGCGACATCCTGCGCTCCTACGACGTCACCTTCTCGCTCGGTGACGGCCTGCGTCCGGGCTCGATCGCGGACGCCAACGACGAGGCGCAGTTCGCCGAGCTCCAGACGCTGGGCGAGCTCGGGCGGATCGCCCGCGCCAAGGACGTCCAGGTGATGATCGAGGGACCGGGCCACGTCCCGATGAACAAGATCAAGGAGAACATGGATCTCCAGAAGGAGATCTGCGACGAGGCGCCGTTCTACACCCTCGGCCCGCTGACCACGGACGTCGCCCCCGGCTACGACCACATCACCTCGGGCATCGGCGCCGCGATGATCGCCTGGTGGGGCACCGCCATGCTCTGCTACGTCACGCCCAAGGAGCACCTGGGCCTGCCCAACCGGGACGATGTGAAGACCGGCGTCATCA
>NZ_JYJF01000959.1 GCF_000955975.1 Saccharothrix sp. ST-888 | reverse complement strand
GGCTCCAGCGGGCGCAGCCGCGGGAGGTCGTCGAGGGTGCGGATCGGGTCGGCGATCAGCCGGCCGACGCCCGGCTTGATGCCGACGTCGATAGCGACGGCCTTCAGCGGCACCACGATGTCGCCGAAGAAGATCGCCGCGTCCCCCTTGTGCCGCCGCACCGGCTGGAGGGTGATCTGCTTCACCACCTCGGACCGCATGCCGACGTCCAGCACCGGGCTGCCCTCGCGCACCTGGGGGTACTCCGGCAGCGAGACACCAGCCTGGGGCACGAACCACACAAGCGGTTGACGCTCCCGCCCAC
>NZ_JYJF01000958.1 GCF_000955975.1 Saccharothrix sp. ST-888 | reverse complement strand
GTGCTGCAGAGCGCGAAGATGCCGCGGTTGTTGTCGATGTTGAGTGCGTGGATCTGCCAGGTGCCGTCGGAGCTGCGGGTGCGGTCCCAGACGGTGCCGTTGGTGAGGGTGGGGGCGTGGAGGGTGCCGTCGGGGAGTGCGGTGGTGGTGATGGCTGTGATGGCGGCGTTGTTGTCGATGTTGCGTGCGTGGGGCTGCCAGGTGGCGTCGGAGCTGCGGGTGCGGTCCCAGACGGTGCCGTTGGTGAGGGTGAGGGCGTGGAGGGTGCCGTCGGGGAGTGCGGTGGTGGTGATGGCTGTGATGG
>NZ_JYJF01000957.1 GCF_000955975.1 Saccharothrix sp. ST-888 | reverse complement strand
GGCTGACCGTGGTCACGGCGCCACCACGGTGCGGGGGGAGCTGCTGACCGGCAGTCCGCCGTGGTGGCGGTGTTCGAGGATGGCGTTCAGGTTGTTCACCTCCACCGTGTCGCCGTCGTCGAGGACGGCGGTCATGGCGCCGCCGTAGTCGCCGATGTGGCGCGGCACCACGTCCAGCACGGGCGCGCCGGCCGAGGTGGCCAGGTCGCCGATCCCGGCGCCGACGGCCGGAATAGCGGTCTGGGCGAGCCGGCGCACGTAGCAGTGGGAGAATAGCTGGCTCTGGGCGATCTGCGCTTTGCTGT
>NZ_JYJF01000956.1 GCF_000955975.1 Saccharothrix sp. ST-888 | reverse complement strand
GGGCTGCAGACGTGGGGCGCGTGGTGAGGGTGCCACCGAGGCCAAGTGCCGC
The DNA here is from genome assembly GCF_000955975.1 of Saccharothrix sp. ST-888. Classification (GTDB taxonomy): domain Bacteria; phylum Actinomycetota; class Actinomycetes; order Streptomycetales; family Streptomycetaceae; genus Kitasatospora. The sequence continues at coordinate 253 of NZ_JYJF01000956.1, read as the reverse complement.
GACGATCGGCGCACTTGCCGGCCGATGTCCGCAGGTGCGGTGGTGTCGCGTCATTGCTGCTGCATCAGAATCTGACGGTGCCGCTGGGGCACACGTCGGTCCGGTGATTCGGGCGTACGGGCGGCTCACCTGCCCTGCCGAGATGATGATCAGACAAACTTACCGGCGGGTAATCTGGCTACACCGTGCCTGCCCAGGAGTGGGTGCCGAGCAGCGTCTTGATGTCCGAGGCGAGCCCGTTGTCCGGGTTCAC
>NZ_JYJF01000955.1 GCF_000955975.1 Saccharothrix sp. ST-888 | reverse complement strand
GCCTTCTTCTCCGGGACCGGTGCACGCCGGATCGACCTCCCCACCTACGCCTTCCAGCGCGAGCACTACTGGCCGAAGGCACCGGTCTCCGCCCCGGCGGCCGGTTCTGCCGCCGCCCAGTCCACGGTGGACAGTCGGTTCTGGGAGGTCGTGGAGCGTGAGGACCTCGATGCGCTGACCGCGACCCTGGGCCTCGACGGCGACCGGCCGCTCAGCTCCGCCCTGCCCGCCATCTCGGCCTGGCGCCGCCGGAGCCGCGAAGAGTCCACCGTGGACGGCTGGCGCTACCGGGTGACCTGGAAGCC
>NZ_JYJF01000954.1 GCF_000955975.1 Saccharothrix sp. ST-888 | reverse complement strand
GGCGGTCAATGGACCAGTTGTGCAATGAGACATCAGGTTCCAAGCAGATGTCTTGGAGTGACGCACCCAACTCTGACACCCCGGGTAAGGTGCGGGAGGGCCCGCGGCAGCGGTCACCGACCGCCGGACCCCGTGGGCCTGGCCGGCCGCCCGCCACACCGCCCGCCACACCGCCCGTCGCCGGTGGGCCCGGGTGGGTCCGGGTTGGTCCGACCGTTGCGGAGAGCGTCCGGAACCGGCCAGTCGACGGCGCGCATCCACGCCACGCACCAGTCGCCGCCTCCCGGTGCCCGGTCGGCCCCAAC
>NZ_JYJF01000953.1 GCF_000955975.1 Saccharothrix sp. ST-888 | reverse complement strand
CGGGGGCGCTGACGAAGACCTCGGGCGTACGGCTGGCGGCGACCACGTCGGCGTGCCGGACCAGGGCGTGGAAGCCTCTGCCGGTGCGGGGGTCGGTACCGAACTGCGGACGGCCCAGCGCGCGCAGACGGGCGAAGGCGGAGGCCCGGTCCTCGGTCGTGATGCCCCAGAACGTGGGGTCGGCGCGATCCGTCCCGCTGGATGCGAGGACGGTGTCCGCGACGATGGCCGTCAGTGCGCTGATGCGGCAGTTAACGTTCAGTGCTACGCGGAATTTAAACTTCCCGTCTGGTTATGAAACCTAC
>NZ_JYJF01000952.1 GCF_000955975.1 Saccharothrix sp. ST-888 | reverse complement strand
ACGACGGGTAGCCGGCCTGAGAGGGCGACCGGCCACACTGGGACTGAGACACGGCCCAGACTCCTACGGGAGGCAGCAGTGGGGAATATTGCACAATGGGCGAAAGCCTGATGCAGCGACGCCGCGTGAGGGATGACGGCCTTCGGGTTGTAAACCTCTTTCAGCAGGGAAGAAGCGCAAGTGACGGTACCTGCAGAAGAAGCACCGGCTAACTACGTGCCAGCAGCCGCGGTAATACGTAGGGTGCGAGCGTTGTCCGGAATTATTGGGCGTAAAGAGCTCGTAGGCGGCCTGTCGCGTCGGAT
>NZ_JYJF01000951.1 GCF_000955975.1 Saccharothrix sp. ST-888 | reverse complement strand
ATCCGACGCGACAGGCCGCCTACGAGCTCTTTACGCCCAATAATTCCGGACAACGCTCGCACCCTACGTATTACCGCGGCTGCTGGCACGTAGTTAGCCCGTTCTTCTTCTGGAGGTATCGTCAGTTGCGCTTCTTCCCTGGTGAAAGAGGTTTACAACCCGAAGGCCGTCAGCGCTCACGCGGCGTCGCTGCATCAGGCTTTCGACCATTGTGCAATATTCCCCACTGCTGCCTCCCGTAGGAGTCTGGGCCGTGTCTCAGTCCCAGTGTGGCCGGTCGCCCTCTCAGGCCGGCTACCCGTCGT
>NZ_JYJF01000950.1 GCF_000955975.1 Saccharothrix sp. ST-888 | reverse complement strand
GCCAGCACCCGGGCGAGTGCGGCATCCGGTTCGGCCCCCAGCAGCTCGGCGGCGAGCGCGTGCGCCTCGGGTGCACCCAGCAGGCTGATTGCCACTCTCTCGTGATGGATCGTCAGGGAGAGCAGGGCGTTGTCCATCGTGCCGTTGGCCGAACCGCGCAGGCGGTTGATACGCCACTTGGTCGGGGTCTCCGCCCGCCTCTGCCAGCACTCGGGCGAGTTCCGCATCCGGTTCGGCCCCCAGCAGGTCGGCGGGGAGCGCGTTCGCCTCGGGTTCACCCAGCTGGCTGAGTGCCACTCGCTCGTG
>NZ_JYJF01000096.1 GCF_000955975.1 Saccharothrix sp. ST-888 | reverse complement strand
CGGCGCTCTACTGCCTCACGGACGCCCCCGCCTGGCTCTCGCCGGGCGGGGCGTCCGTGGCTGCGGCCCCCAGGACCGCCCCCGGCTCGAAGCCCCGGCGTGGCAGACCCGGACACCGAGATCACGCCCGCCGAGCCCCACAGGTCCAAGGAAGCCGAAGGACCTTCAGCGAACCCGTTTCATCTTGAAGTCGCAGGTTACGGGGTTGGCGTGGAGCGTGGGTGGGTTGCTCGTGCCAGTCGGCGGCATGATGGTGCACTCAACCCGTCGGCGCAACAGGGCTTCCAGTCTATCGGCCGGTGAGCCGAAGTCGAGGGTCTTTCGGGGCCGCGTGTTCAACTTCAATGAGATCTTGTCGAGGTCGTCCTGGGTCAGGTGCTCCATGCTCGCGCCCTTGGGCCTCGCGGTGACGGTGGCCATGTCCCGCCCGTCGAGCCGAACGAGCACCGTGAAGCGAGAAGAGCGTTCGGCGACCGTGGTGATCCGGGTCGGCCCGCGGCCGAGAAGCAGATCTCCCTCCCAGTGGCCAGGGACCGCGCGATCGTCCGCCTCGGCAGGACGCCCGCTGATCGATGTCGCTTCCTTTGAGCTGCGAACGCCACTGCGCTGTAACCGAGTTGTGGATATTGCGACGTGTCGGCCGGCCGGACCTCAGGTGCTTCCGGAGCTCCTTGGCGAGTACACCGCGGGCCTGGATGAACAAGGACTCGCAGATCGTCCCGTGGCTCACCCGCAGCTCCGGTCCAGCAGGGTAGATCTTGGCCGGATGGCCGGAGATCTGCTCCGGTGACCAGTCCTCGGCAAGCTTCCCAGCCACGAATTCACGAAGCTGTGTATTCGTCGTGAGCAGGCACGGCTGCCGACGCCGGGCGCGGGCCATCTCGCGGAACGAGTCGCCCCGGGCCGGACCACGCGAGATCGACTCCCTTTCGGGAAGCGTCAGCTGACCAGAACTCCGTTGCCGGACCGGTGGAACGTAGCCGCCGTTGGACTTGAAGATCGAGCCGGGCGGCCTGCCCGGTGCCCGCGAGGTCCCGCATGAGGGAAGTACCGATGAGAAGCGCTTCCCGGAGTGGCGAAAGTCGTTGAGGGAGGCGGCTTTTGCGTTTTCCGGGGTGGCCGGGAGTGTCCGGCGGCGGTGGATGGGGCTGCCGTGGCAGGAGGTTCGCCGAAAGCGGTGGACAGGGATGGGGTGAGCGGCAGACTGGTCGCCATGACCGGATCAGATCCAAGGGAAGACCTCCACCTCTACCTGCAGGACGCTCGCGACGCGCTGCTGTGGAAGCTTGAGGGATTGTCGGAGTACGACCTTCGCCGGCCGATGACTGCGACCGGCACCAACCTGCTGGGACTGGTCAAGCATGTGACCAGTGCCGAGGCGGTGTACTTCGGCGACACCTTCGGGAGGCCGTTCGATGCGCCGCAGCTCTGGACAGCGGGTGACGCCGAGCCGAACTCCGACATGTGGGCGACCGCCGATGAGACGCGGGAGCAGATCGTCGGGCTGTACCGCCGGGTGTGGGCCCACTCGGACGCGACGATCGAGTCGCTGCACCTCGACGCTGTCGGCCGGGTGCCCTGGGGGAGTCGGAACGAGGTGACGCTGCACCGGGCTCTCGTCCATATGATCGCCGAGACCGATCGCCACGTCGGGCACGCCGACATCGTCCGGGAACTCATCGACGGGACCGTGGGGCTGCGGGAGGGGAGCGACAACATGGCCCCGGGCGACGCGGCATGGTGGGAGAACCACCGAAGCCGGCTGGAGCAGGCGGCCAAGGAAGCCGACCGAGGCGCGTAGTCCCGGGCAACCGACCGAGGTGCGGGCCCACGTCTGTCCCGGCACTGCCGAGTGCGACGGGAAAGAAACGAAATCCGATCTCGGCGGGGCCGACGTGACGCAGTTCGGGAGGCAGGCCGCCGCCGTGTTCGTCGACCCCTCCGTGGCGGGCCAACTGACGGACGGACAGACAGGTCGGTGAGGCCTCGGGCCGGGGGCCTCGACGTTGGCCCACTCCGCTGCTCCCCGGCTCCCGGTGGTCCGTCAGATTTCACAGCCTCTGTGGCGAACCTCAACGACCGGATACGCGTGTTACCAACCGCGTGATCCGGAAACACACACGCACGGCTCGGGAACGCGGCCTCCGGTGGTCCGTGGCATGCCCTGGCGCCGCGCCGCTCGACCGCGTTCCCCGGCAGGTCCGTCCAATCTCTCAAAGGATTCCTTTCTCATGGCAGTTCGCCAACACACCCGCATACGACGGCCGTTCGCCCGGCTGGTCGTCGGCGCAGCAGCGACGCTGCTGGTGTCCGCCGTACCCGTCGGCGCGCAGGCGGCACCCCGGCCCGCGCCGAGCACCCCGGGCTACTGCACCTCCGCGAGCAACCCTCAGCTGGCCGACCGGCTCTCCAAGGACATTGCGAGCACGCTGTCGGGGCGTCAGGACACCGTGGCCTTCGCGATATCCGATACCAGGACCGGCGTTTCCTGCGCCTACCACTCCACTACGCACTTCGACTCGGCGAGCGTCGTCAAGGCGACCATCATGGGCGCCGTACTGCGCCGTGCCGAGGACGAGAAGCGATACCTGACCACCTGGGAGGACGACAACCTCCAGCAGATGATCACGGCATCCGACAACACCGCTGCCACCAATCTGTGGAAGAGCCTGGGCATGCCGCGCCTCCAGGCCTTCCTGAAGCTGGCCGGGATGAACGACACCCAGCTGGGTGCCGACGGCTACTGGGGTCTCACCCAGATCACCGCCGACGACGAGCTGAAGATGCTGGACGTCTACACCGGCAACCCGAGCGTGATCACGCCGGCGGCGAAGGCGTACGGGCTGGGGCTGATGAGCCAGGTGGAGGCCGACCAGCGCTGGGGAACCCCGTTCGGCGCGCCGGCCGCGGTCTCCGTGCACGTGAAGAACGGCTGGCTGCCGCGGGCGACCCACGGCTGGCGGGTGCACAGCCTGGGCATCTTCACCGGCGCGGGCAAGGACTACCGGATGGCGGTCCTGACCCAGGACAACGCCACCGAGTCGTACGGGATCGACACCATCCAGGGGATCGCGTCGGCGGTGCACCGCGACCTCAACAGCGCGGTCGGCGGCGGGACTTCCAAGGCCGCTCCGCACGCCCGTGGCGCCGAGACGCCCGAGGCCTCCGACGGATCGGCGCCGTTCGGGCCCGTCGCGCACTGACGCACCCGACGCAGGCTCGGTGATGGATCGCCGAGTCGCTGAATTGACGCAGCGATATTTGGCAGAGGCGGGCCTGCGCTCGAATGGGCCGGCCGATCCGAGAGAGTGTCGGATCGGCCGGCCCTGTCGCGTTGCACGCCGGGTCCGGGCCCAGGAGCCGGCGCCGTCGGTCGAACGGGTCGGTCAGCCGGGCTCGTTGGCGCGGACCTCCTGCAGGAGGCCCCAGGTGAAGTCCGCCGTCCAGGAACGCGGCAGCCCGGACGGGTCGGGAGCGGTGAAGTCGAGCTGCCACCGGGTGGGTGCGCTGCCCTCGCGCGGGACGGCCGGCGGGAAGGCCGCGGCGACGTCCGAGACGACACAGCTCCACGGGGTCAGGTCGGCGAGCGTGCGGAGGGCGGGCGGTGGGGTGCCGGCGGCGCGTACCAGCCACTCGTTCCAGACCGGGCTGCCACTCTCCGCAGGGCCGAGCAGGACCTCGAACGACAGCTCGGGCCAGATCGGGAGCGCCCACTGCTGCGCGGTGCAGGTGAGGTCGCCGATCCGGCGGGGGAACGTGGCCTGCGGTGGGCCGAGCACCGCGGCGAAGCGCTGTGCCCCGCGCGGGAAGCGGGACGAGCGGACCATCGCCTGCCAGCGTCTGTTCGCCTCGCGCAGCTCGGCCCGGGAGGAGCCGAGCCGGCGTACCGCCTGCTCGACCAGCTCGGGCTGGAAGTCCGCCATCCGCCGCAGCAGCACGAGTTGGAACTCGGTGGTCGCGAAGCCGTGGAGTGCCATCCGGCCAGGTTAGCCACCCGGGGGAGGCGGTGACGGGAGCGGCAGGTCTCCTTGCACCGTCCTGGACCGGCCTCAGTGGTCGAAGGTCGGAGGTCGGAGGTCGGCGTGGGCCTCGCGCCAGGAGGTGATGGACGTCGGAGGTCGGTGGGCTGGGAGACCGCACCGCATGATCGCCTCGCGGCCCGGAGGCGGTGGCGGGCCGGAGCGCGGAGCGCGAAGTCGTCCGGTTCCGGGTCCTGGAACGGGGCAGGGCGGAGCGTGTGGTTCCGGCGGGCGTCCGTGTGCGGGTGTCCCTCCTGGCGCGGCCGCCTCTGTGGTTACCGTGAAGCCGTCTCCATCTCCTCGGGACCGACCCGAATCGGCATCGTCGAGAGCGGGACGTCTGCCGAAGGGCCGATCGCCGTCGGGAAGCCGCAAGGTGCTGCCTCGAAGATCAATGCTCGGGTAGATCTTGGGCGAATTTCCTGATCAGCGTCTCGAACAAGGTTTTGGGCAGGGCGGGTTCAGTGACGCTCTTGATCGCTAATCGCGCCCGGAGTGCTGACCCGGAAATGAATGACAGATGGCCGTTTCGCGCCACCGGGCGGTATCCCCGAGCCGGGGAGGCCGCTCCGGGAGAAAACCGGCCAAGCTGCGCCGACGCAACGGCGGGGTGCGAGCGCTCTTGACGATCGACAGATCTTGGTGGCCGAGCGGGGGAGTCCTGCCGGGGGCGGATCTCGAATGCAGCTGTTTGCAGGCGAAACGTGTCGCGATGATCTCTTTCGGTGCAGCGCTGTCCGGGCGTCGGGAAGCCGCTGCGATGATGGCCGGTTTGCTCTGGTGTGCCGGGAGTACGGGCGGCATATTCTCGACCGGTCGAAGCCGTCCTTGTGTGGGGGCATCAGACGGCGGCCGTATTCGTGCAGGTGTTCGCAGTTGCGTGCCGTCAGGTTTGTTGACGAATCAACCGAAAAGCTGGAGGGGGAACGCTGTGGCGGATGTCAACAGCATTCAGGAATTCTCGATCGGGAACTACGTCCCGCATTCGGTGGCCGTGGGAAACTTCCGGTACCTGTGGGTGACCACGGACAGCAAGGCGATCATCCGACTCAATCCCAACGCCCCCGACAGCCGCACCACCGTGGACCACTCGGGTATTCCCCCGCTGTCGGCCGGAGTCATGAAGGACCCGCAAGGGGCGCAGCGGATCTGGTTCGCGGCGCCGGCGCAGCAGAAGCCGGACCCCATCATGTCCATGGAGACCGTGGGCACCTTCCCGGTGTCCGTCTACCCGCTGGAGGACGACGCCAAGGCGGAGAGCATCAAGCTCCGGACCACGGACACGGGATCCTCGGGTACTCCCGTCCTCGAGTACAGCCTCCTGTTCGCCGAACCGCAGTACAGCTACGTCGGGATCATCTCCATCCCGGCGGCCGGCGGCCAGATCGACCGCATGCCCGTCCAGGCGAACACCTGGCTCTGGGACGTGGCCGTCACCACGACCTCGGACAAGAAGACCCACACCTACTGGATCACGGGTCAGAAGCGGACCACCACCCCGGTCAGGACTGAGAACGGCCTGTACCGCCGTTCCCCCGGGCAGCAGACCTGGGAGAGGTTCCAGCTGCCCCGGGGGCCGGAGCAGAAGCCCTTCTACGTCATCGCGGACACGGCAGCGGTGTGGGTGACCGCCACCAACCCGAACCAGGTGCTGCGCTTCGACCTGAACAACCTGAGCTGGCGTACGGCGGACCTGGGCACCGCCGTCCCGCAGCAGTTGACGTTCGGGACGAACGGCGAGGTCTGGGTGGCCTCCAGCCAGGGCCTTCACGAGTTCGACCGGAACCTGTCGGGAACGGGTTCCATGGTGGGCCTCCCGAACGGCGGCGGGGCGAAGGGCATCTGCGTCGGCACCAACGGGGAGCTCTGGTACACGAATCCCACCCGGAAGACCGTGGGCCGGTACCCCATCCCGGCGCCTCCGTTCGGCGCGGCCTCGCTCGTCGGCCGGACCCAGGTGGTCGCCCAGGGCGAGTCCGTGGTGCACATGAAGGACCATGTCGAGCGGCCGCTCGTCGCCGAGTACGTGGCCAACGGCCGGCCCGTGCCCGGCATCCCGCTCACCTGCCGGATCACCGCGGAGGGAGCGACCTTCGACGACGGCACCCGGGAGCGGGTGATCCTGACCGACCAGCGCGGTCGCGTCGTCCTCCCCGCCGTGGACGCCGGGAACATCGAGGAGGAGGCGATCCTCAGCGTCGGCCTCGGTGACTCCGAGCCGCACGCGGCCACGAGGCTGAACATCACGCCGTCCTAGTCAAGTCGCCGCCTCGCCCGGTCAGTTCCGCTCCTCCGGAGGGAGAAACCCGTATGCCGCCCGCAATCCCGCCCACCAGTGACACCGACAAGTTCCCGATCGACACCGCCGCCGTCGGTCTGACGTGGAACGGCGACGACCAGAACGTGTGGTTCGTGACAGCCGAGGGCAACGTCGGCGTGTTCGAGCCGCGCAGCCCGTGGAGCAGTACCGTCTTCACCCGGAACACGGGTCTGGCGGGCCGGTCGGACTCCGTCGTCGCCTGGCCGGGCCACGGCGTGTGGACCTTCGTCGTCGGGCAGAGCGACTCCGGCTTCGTCCGGTGCACCCCCGACGGCACGTACCAGATGCACACCCTGAACGGCAGGTCGGACTGCCGGTCGCTGGCGCTGGCCCAGGGGCCGGGAGGTGAGACCCGCATCGTCGCGCCGCTGATCGACTGGGGATCGCTGGCCTTCTTCGAATCCGGGAGCGGCATCTCCACCTCCAGGGTCTACGAGCCGGGGCTGTACGGGATCGCGGTCGCGGAGCGGGAGCCGACCAGCTACTGGCTGAGCTCCCCGGGCGGCAGGTCGCTGGTCGGCTACGACGCGCACACCGGCGTCTTCGCCTCCCCCGTCAACATCGGTACCGAGCCCCGGGATGTGGCGATCACCCCGGCCGGTGACGTGGTGTGGGCGGCCACCCCCGACAACGTGATCTTCAAGTACACCGTCGCCGAAGGGCGGCTCACGCGCATCGACACCCCGTATCCGGCCCACCGCCTGGTGGCGACCGCGGACGGCACGCTCTGGTTCGCCGGCGCCTCGGGAGACGCGATCGGCTACGTCCTGCCGGGACAGAGCAGGGCGGCCACGATCCCCACCGGACCGGGGTCCCGCCCCTCGGGCGTCGCCGTCTCCGGGGACAGCCAGTTGTGGGTCGCCCTCTCCGGGGAGCGGGCCCTGCGGCGGGTGTCCCGGCACCGGCTCGCCGTGGAGTCCGGGGACGGCCAGACGGCGGTGGTCGGCGGGCGGTTCGCCGAGCCGCTCACGGTCAAGGCGATGCAGCTGGACGGCGCGCCGCTGGCCGGGCAGAAGATCAAGTTCTCCGTGGAGGGCGGTTCCGCGGTCTTCGAGAACGGCAAGCCGTCCGAGACCCGCTACACCGGGACGGACGGCGAGCAGCTCGGCGTGGCGACCAGCTCCCTGCTCAAGACGCTCAAGGAGGGCCCCTGCGTCGTCACCGCCCGCTGGACCGAGACCGACGCCGTCGCCTCCTTCTCCCGCCTGGTCGTGACCGCGAAGCCGGGCACGGCGGACCACGTCCGCTATGTCTCGGGAGCGGGACAGACCGTGCCCGCGGGGAAGTCCTTCGACGACCCGATGAAGGTCCTCGTGGTGGACGAACTCGGCAATCCCGTCGAAGGCGCCGAGGTCACCTTCAAGATCAAGGGAGCGGAGCCGGCCACCTTCCCCGGCGGAGTGGACACCGCCACGGTGCCCAGCGAAGCCGACGGCTCGGCCACGTCCCCCGTCCTGACGGCCGGTGACCGGACCGGAGGGTTCTCGGTGCGGGTGTGGGTCGCGGACACCGCGGTGAGCCTCCTCCTCCAGCAGAACGTCAGCTGACCGCCGCCCGCCGAACGACCATCCCCGGCTCCCGTGCCCGCAGCGGGAGCCGGGGCCGGACGGCCATACGGCCATACGGCCGGATGTCGCATGCCCGATGCCCGATGTCGGATGCCCGATGGAGGATGCGCCCCACCATGTCCGAGAACGGATCTCACGAGCACGGACCCCGGCTTCGCACCGAGTACGACTTCGAACTGCCCCACGGCTATGTGGACGCCCAAGGCACCGTCCACCGTCGGGGAACCATGCGGCTCGCCACGGCCAGGGACGAGCTCTCCCCCCTGATCGACCAGCGGGTCAGGGAGAACCCCGCCTACCTGGGGGTCGTCCTGCTCAGCCTGGTCATCACCCGTCTGGGGGCCGTGACCGACATCCACGCGGGCGTGGTGGAACAGCTCTTCGCCACGGACCTCGCCCACCTCCAGGACTTCTACCGGCGCATCAACGGCCTGGACACCGGGTACGGCGCAGTCGCCTGCCCCTCCTGCGGGACCAGCTTCGCCGTGCCCGGTCCGGCCGCCGGCGGCCGCCTGGGGGAAGCATGACGCACCCCGCGCGCCAACTCCGGGAGGAGACCGCCTACATCGCCTACCACTTCCACTGGGCGTACAGGGACATCCTCACCCTGCCGCACGGCGAGCGGCGCGCGTGGGTGCGTGAGATAGCCAGGATCAACACCGCGCTCGCCGAGGGTCGGTGAGCGGGGTGAACGCGGTGAAGGTGAGCTGGTGGCGACGCCGTACGCCGCCGGCTGCTCCCGAGGCCCGCGCGGCCGGGCCGGGTGCGGACTGGCGCACGGTGGCGCCGACCGGGCTGGTACGGCTGCCGGCCCTGCCCGCCGGCGGGCTCGCCGCCTTCCGGCAGGACCTGGCGGCCTGGCGCCCGGCCCCGGCCGTCACGATCGCCGGGCGCGTGCTGCCCCGGGGGGTGCCGGTGGCCGACCGTGGAGCGCTGTTCGGCGTGTCGTCGGGCGGGGAACGGTCGACGTTCGGCGCGGGGTGGGCCTGGCCCGCGCCGTCTGCTCTGCCGTTCGCGCGTCACCGGACGTCGGCTGCCGGAGTAGCTGCGGACGCGGACGCACTGCGGTCGTCGGGGACGGCCGGGGCAGACGCCCCGGCCCTCTCCCCGGCCCGCGCCGGATCCGGCACCGGGACGGGCACTGGCACTGGCACTGGCACTGGCAACGCACGATGGCGTGGTGCCCTGCGGTCGGTGGTGAACGCTCTGGGCGGGCGGGTGGAGGAGGCCCCCCGGGGGAGTGCCGTCCAGTCGGGGGTGTTCCCGAAGGGCGGGGCCGAGGGTGTACCGCTGACAGGTCGGCAGTGGGGAGCCGCCTCGCCGCTTTCCGTCGGCACGGCGGTGCGGACGGCGCGCCCGCGCGAACGGGTGACGGGCTCTCCGGCCCTGGCCCCGGCCTCGTTCGGTCCGGTTCAGGACGGTGGGCGGTACCTGTCGCCGGGGGGAGTGGCGGCTGGTCTGCCTCAAAGTCCTTCGGTAGCAGTGCAGTTGCCGCATTCGTTCCCGGACGGCGTTCTGCCGGACCCGGCGTACGGCCACCGCTCGGCTCCTCCCGGCCGCGCAGCGGTGGACGGGGCCTGGCCGTCCGGCACGTCCGCAGGGCCCGTCGCTCGGGTCGGGCAGGAGTCTGACCCCGGGGCTGGCGCCTCACCCGGCTTCGCGGCCGGTCCCGGCCTCGGGTCGATCCCAAGGCCCTTATCCAGCAGCGGAGTTGATCCCGGTCCGGTCGGTGGGATGGGCTCGGGCGCGGCACCCGTCTCCGGCACGGCGCCTCAGTCGGGCCATCTGGACCCGATGGGTCCGGCGAGCGGTGTGCAGGCCATGCCGTTCCCCGGGATTGGCAGTGGCGCCGGTCGCTCTCGCGCCGGGGCCGGTGGCCCGGACGTTCCCGGCATCCCGCTGCTCCAGGACCCGTACGGCTCGGTGTCCACGGGCGTCGGATGGCCCCCGGGCCCGCCGTCCCAACCCTGGTCCGGCCCTCCTGCGGACGGGACGGGCCGACTGCCGGAAGCACCCCTGGGGCCGCCCTCCTGGAGCGGGCCGATCCGGCTCTCTCCAGATGGACCCCGGCCTGATGGCCCCCAACTGCCTTGGCCCGAACCGTCCGGCGGCGCCCAGGACCCGGCCTCCGCCCGTACGGCGGAGGCCGGGCGACCGGGCGTCCCGGATCCGCGCAGGCTCGGTATCGGGCGGCCGATGCGGCAAGTGCCCGGTACCGCCAGGCCCTTCGCCCCGCAGCCCGCAGGTCAGGCCACCACCCGCCCCGGCTCGCCACCGCCTACGCCGTGGTCCGCCGGCCTCGCCGCCTCCGCACCCGGGCGGTACGACGTCGGCGAATCCGTCACCCGGAGCGTCGGTACGGGGAACCCGGACGCACCGCGAGCGCCGGACGCGCCGGATGCCGCGGCAGTTGCCCGGGAGGTCGCACGGCGCCATGCCGACCTGCTGGCCGAAGCCGTGCTCCCGGCCCTCGGGCTGTCACGGCGCGCGCGTCGGGCACCGCAGCCGCCACCGGAAGCCGACCGGGGCGCGTCCGCTCCCCGGTGACGGTCCGGACGACGCCCGGGAGACCCGATCAGGTCTCCCGACCCGACCGACCCGACCGGCCAGACCAACCCGGCCAGACGAACTCGACCGGCCCAACCGAACCGACCAACCCGACCGACCCGACGGAGTGCTCGCACATGCTGGACCAGCCGTTCGCCGTCAGCTCCCACTTCCAGCTCTCCATCGGCATGCACGCCCTGGGCTCGTTCACGTCCTGCGACGGGCTGGGCTGTGCCATGGAGGTCGAGGAGCGCGTCGAGGGCGGCATGAACGGGCACGTCTGGCACCTGCCGACCCGGCTGCGCTACACGAACGTCGTGCTCACCCGGCCGCTGTCCCAGCAGACCGTGCTGATCTGGGCCTGGCTCCAGCAGCAGGTGCGCGAGCCGATGCGCCTCCCGGGGCAGCTCGTCGCGCTCGGTCCGGACCGGCGGCCCCTGGTGCGGTGGCTGCTCGACGGCGTCCTGCCGGTGCGGTGGAGCGGGCCGACGTTCGACGTGGAGCAGTCCCAGCCGGCCCGGGAGACCTTGGAGATCGCCCACAACGGCTTCCTGGGGATCACCGTCTGAGGGATCACCGTCTGGGGGATCGCCGCCTAAGCAGTCACCGTCCGACCGGGCCGCCGTCCCGGAACCGTCTGAGAGGACCTCATGCTGTCCGAGCTGTTGGGGGGCGCGCCGGTACGGGCCGCCCTCGTGATCCACGATCCGCCGACGGGCACCGGCAACGCCCCTGGGCCCGAACGGGGCCGTGTCCGGCTGCACTTCAACCCGGACCGCCTCCAGGTCGGCAAACAGGCCCGCTGGGACCGCAGCAGGGCGCCGTCCAACGGGGAGGCGGCCCGCGCGCAGTTCCTGGGGGCGCAGCCGCGGACGATGACGCTGGAGGTGTTCCTGGACGCCGGGGACTTCCGTTCGAGCGTGCAGGACCAGGTCGAGACACTGCTCGACTGCTGTGCCCCGACCGGGCCGAGCAGCACGGCCAAACCCGCCTCCGCACCCTGGGTGCGACTGGAGTGGGGCCGCTCCCGGACGACCTCGTTCCTCGCGCTGGTGACCCAGGTCGACGCGGTGTACTCGCGGTTCGGACACGACGGGACGCCGCTGCGCGCGACCTGCACCGTCTCCCTGGAGGAGGTGGGCGGGTCGACGCCCCGGCAGAACCCGACGTCGGGCGGTGACGGGCCGACGGGCACGCACCTCGTGGTCGCGGGCGACACCCTGGCGGGGCTGGCCTGGCAGGCGTACGGCGATCCGACCAGGTGGCGGGCGATCGCCCGGGCCAACGACATCGACGACCCGGCCCGGGTGCCGCCGGGCACGGTGCTGGTGCTGCCGGTGCTTCAGGAGCGGCCTGCGGGAGGTGCCCGGTGACGGAGCGCCCGTACGCGGCGGAGCCGGTGATCGCCTTCGGCGAGGGCGGCTCCGCCCTGCCGGAGCAGTGGGCCGAACGGCTCGTCGAGGCTGCCGTCGACACCGCGGTCGGCCTGCCGGCCCGCGCCTGCCTGCGGTTCCGCGACCCGGAACACCGCCTGCTGGCCGCCGCCGGAATCGCGGTCGGGGTGCCGTTGACCGTGTCGGTGGCCGCCGCCCGGCGCCGGGTCAGGACCGAGATCTTCGACGGTGAGGTCACCGGCCTGGAGACCGAGGTGGGCACCGACGGCACCTTCACGACGGTGCGGGCCATGGACCGGGGCCACCGGCTCATGCGGGGGCGGCAGGTGGCCGCCTACGTCGACGCCACGGTCGCCGAGGTCGCCGAGCGGGCTGCGGCCCGGCACGGTCTGAAGACCGGCCGGATCGAGGCGGAGCGCACCCGGATCGAGCACCTCGCCCAGCCCAACCTGACCGACTGGGAGCTGCTGAAGCACCTCGCCGACCAGCGCGGACTGTGTCTGGCGATCGAGGGGAGCACCCTGCACATGGGCCGCCTCGCCGCCGCGAGCGGCGCGCCCGGGCCCGGCACGGGGGCGGACCGCAGCCCGTTCGTACTGGAGTACGGGGTGAACCTGCTGGCGCTGCGGGCCGCCGTGTCCTGCGAGGGGCAGGCCACCGAGGTGGAGGTCCGGGGCTGGGACCCCGAGGGCAAGGCCGCGCTGTCCGCCAAGGCCGGTGCCGGCGACGGCGAACGGCTGCGCCTGGGGGTCACGCCCGCGCAGCTCGGTCGGGCGTTCGCGGGCCCGCCGCCCCGACTGCTGGTCAGCGGCCGGTCCTGCACCGCCGCCGGGCAGGTGGATGCCGAGGCCCGCGCGCTGGCGGCCGAGACGGCCGCCGCGATGGCGGAGCTGTCCGCGGAGGTCGGGGGCACGCCCGAGCTGCGGGCCGGGGTGCCGATCGCGCTGGGCGGGGTGGGCGAGCCCTTCGCCGGAAGGTACACCGCCACCGCCTGCCGGCACACCTTCGACGGGGAGGAGGGTTACCGCACCCGGGTCTGGGTCCGGCCGCTGCCCCCGCCCGTCGCGCCCTACCCGCCGCCGCTGTCCGGTCCCGGCGTCGCGGTGGGCGTCGTCACGGACACCAAGGAACCGGGCCAGGGCCAGCGCGGTGCGGTCCGGCTGCGCCTGCCGTGGCTCTCCCCGGACTACGTGACCGACTGGGTCCGTACCGTCCAGTGGGGCGGGGCCGGGGGAGGCGGTGTCTTCGCCCCGGAGGCCGGGGACGAGGTGCTGGTCGGCTTCGAGTACGGACGCCTGGACCGGCCGTACGTCCTCGGCGGCCTCTACAACGGCATCGACGCGCCCACCGACCACGGCCTGCCGCTCGTCGACGCCGACACCGGCCGGGCCAACCGGCGCTCGCTGGCCTCCCGTTCGGGCGACCGGCTGGAGCTGCTCAGCGCCACCGACGGCCCGCAGGGCGTGCGGCTGGTGACGGGTGACGGCAGGCTCACCGCCCACCTGGACCGGAAGGACACCACCATCGCCTTCGCGGCGGGGGAGGGCGAGCGGACCGTGCGCGTCTCGCTCGACGGCCGCGGCGACGGCACCCTCACCATCGACGCGGGCGAGGCGGGCAGCCTGGTCCTGAAGGCCGGCAGGGTCACCATCTCCGCGGCCGGCAGCGGCGGCGGGGAGCTCAGGCTGGAGGGCGCCAGCGTCACCGTGGAGAGCACCGGTGAGCTCCGGCTCAACGGACGGCGCACCACCGTCACCGGCGACACCGTGGACATCAACTGAGTGGACATCAACTGAGCAGCCGACGCCCGCTCTTGGCGACGGAATTCCGTGGAGGGGACGATCGTGGACATCATCGGCGCGGGGTGGGCCTTCCCCGCCGTCATCACCGGCACCGGCCGGGTGGGCCTCGCGCGCGGCAGCGACGACGTGGAGCAGGCGATCCGCATCATCCTGTCCACCTCACCCGGTGAGCGCGGGATGCGCCCGGAGTTCGGCTGTGGCATCCACCGGCTGGTCTTCGACTCACTCGACGCCACCACCGTCGCCCGCGCCGACGTGGAGGTGCGGCAGGCCCTCGACCGGTGGGAGCCGCGGATCGAGATCGACGACCTGCTGTTCAGCACGGACGCCGTGGATGTCGGCGTGCTCTACGTCGACATCCGCTACCGGCTGCGGGTCACCAACGAACCCCGCAATCTCGTCTTCCCCTTCTACACCCTGCCCGGCTCCCCGGCCACGGCCCCCGCGCCCGGCGGCTCCCCGGATGAGTGACCCGATGGCCGAGTCGTCCGAGGTGCCGGTCCCCGACCTGGACGACCTGCGCTTCCAGCCGCTCGTGGACGCCGCGAAGCGCGTCCTGCCGCAGCGCGTGCCGGAGTGGACCGACCACAACGTCTCCGACCCCGGCGTCACCCTGCTGGAAGCCTGTGCCGAGCGGATCGACCAACTGCTCTACCGGGTAGACAGGATGACGGATCGTCAGCGCAATGCCCTGCTGCGGCTGATGGGCATCGCGCCGCTCCCCGCGTCTCCCGCCCGGGTCGTGGTCGCGCTGTCGCGGAGCGATGCCTCGACCGGCTCCCGGGAGATCCCGGCGGGCACCGAGGTGAGTACGGAGGGCGAGGAGCCGGTGGTCCTGCGGACCACCGCGCCGCTGACGCTGGCCGCCGGGCAGTCGGCCGGGACGGTGGAGGCCGTCGAGCAACTCGTGCCGGTCGCCGAGGTGTTGGGCACCTCCGACGGCCTCCCCGGTGGGCGCTTCGCGACGGCCCGCCGCCCCTGGGGCCCCGGCACGCCCGTCCCGGACCCGCCGTTCGGCCCACCGGTCACGGTCCGCGTCGGGGCGAGCGTCTGGCGGCGGGTCCCGACCTTCGCCGAGGCCGGGCCCGCCGACCCGGTGCACTGGTGGGACGACGCCTCCTGCGAGGTCGTCTTCGGGCCGCTGGTGCCCACCGAGGGCGGTGACCGGCAGCACGGCGCGGTCCCGCCGCAGGGCGCGCGGATCAGCGCGGAGTACGCGGTCCACCGCGGCCGGCGGGGCAGCCTGCCGGCCGGCACACCGCTGTCGGTCGCATCGCCGTCCGGGCTGGACGCCGTCGTCCACCGCGTGATCGCCCCCGCGGCGGACGAGGAGGACTGGCGGCAGGCGCTGGACCGGGCCGGTCTCGGCCTGGCGCCGCTGCGGCGCGCGGTCACGGCCGCCGACCACGAGCAGATCATCGAGGAGCACGTCGAAGGACTCGCCCGGGTGCGGGTGACGGCCCTGACCCGGCCCACCGACTCGCGCGTCCCGGCCGCGTTCGAGGTGCCACCGCGCCCGGGCTCCGTCCTCGCCTGCGCCGTCGCCGCCCGGGACCCGGAGCGGGCCGTGCACTACTACTACGACGACGGCGGGACCATCACCGCCCGGCCGCTGCCGCTGGAGCGGCCGGATCCGGACGGCCGGACGGCGCCGGCGGCACCCCGCGACGAGGTGGCCGTGCCCGGGCCGGTGGCGGACGCGAACCGCCTGGACGCGGTGATCCGCCCGGTCGAACACGGGCCCGCGCTGTGGTTCTTCGAGGACCGATGCCTCTGGGACGGCGGCCCGCCCGTGCGGAGCATCCGGGAGGAGTTCCCGGGCCTGCCGGAGGTGTTCTGCTCGGACCTCGACGAGGTCGCCGTGCTGGCCGACCCCGATGCGGCCGACGCCTACGAGCTGTTCTTCTTCAAGGGCGAGGTCTTCCACCACCGCGCCTACACCTACGGCGACCGGGCGTTCCTGCCCCGGGAGGGCAGCCGGGGGGTCAAGTCCCTGATCTCGGAGGCGTTCCCGGGCCTGTCCCCGCAGTGCCAGGAATCCCCGGACGCGGTGGCCGCCCTCGACGGTGTCTTCTTCTTCGTGAAGGGACCGAGGACCGAACCCGCCCTCTGGCGGCGCGAGGACGCCCTCCTGCACGTCCTGCTGGTGCCCCGGGTGGACGCGGACCTCGCGGCCTTCGACGAGCCCGGCCTCCCCGCCGACCTGCTGGCCCGGGTGCGGGACGTCGTCGGGGCCTCCCGGCTGCTGGGCGAGCGGCTGTACCTCGGGGCGCCCCGCTACCACCACTTCGGGGTCACGGCCACCGTCCGGCCCTGGAGCAGTACGGCGGCGGACAGCGAGCGCACCAGGGCGGCGGCGGAGCTGGCCCTGCGCCGCTTCTTCCACCCCACGGTCGGAGGGCCGGACGGCCGGGGCTGGCCGTGGGGGCGCCAGGTCCACGCGGGCGACGTGCTGACCGCGCTGGAACCGGTGCCGGAGGTCCGCGGTACGACCGAGGTCGGTCTCACGCTCGGCGACGGCACCCGGCCCGTGGCCTCCGTCGAGGTCTCGGACGGCGGCCTGGTCCTGCTCGACACCGTCGCCGTCACCATCGCCCCCGCCGAGGACTGAGAGGACCGCCATGGACCCGTCCCCCGTACGTCCGCTCGCCCTGCCGGCCGTCTACCAGAACGACCCGGTCGCGCTGGCGTTCGCCGCCGCGATCGGCGCGGCCATGGCTCCGGCCGAGGAGCGGATCGACTCGCTGGACGCGGTGCTCGACCCCTGGCGCGCGCCGCCCGCCTTCCTGGACTGGCTGATCCGGATCACCGGCGCCCGGGTCGAGCCCGGCTGGACGGAAGTCCAGCGGCGCAAGGCCGTCGACCTGGCGCCCCGGCTGGCCGCCCACCGCGGGACGCCGTACGGACTCCTGCTGGAGGCCAGGGAGATCCACGGCTGGGACCTGCACGTCGACGACCCCGGCGACGTCTTCACCGGGGCCGGCCGGCCGCCCCGGGCCGGCCGGATGCTCACCGTCACCCTGACCACCCGGCAGGGAGAGGACCGGCAGGCCCTCGAACACCGGCTCACCCGCCTGGTGCGAGCGCACTGCCCCGCCCATCTCCCCTTCAAGGTCACGGTCAACCAGCGCCCCTGACGAGAGGTCACCGCGGAGATGAGTCTGCCGACGCCCGAGTACGACGGGCGCACCCGCGACGAGGTGGTCGCCACCGCCGTCGCAGCCGTCCGCCAGGGCGTGCGGACCTGGACCGGCCAGGACCGGACGGACCCGGGCCGGGGCCTGATCGAGACCTGCGCCGACATGGTGGCGGCGCTGCGCGACCGGCTCAACCTGGCCGCCGACCAGCGCCGCCTGCAGGTGCTGCGGATGCTGGGCGTACGGCCGTACCAGCCCGCGCCCGCGCAGACCGAGGTGCTCTTCCGGCTCGCCGCGCCCTCGCCCGAGCCGGTGGTGGTCCCGGCCGGCCTGGAGGTGGCCACCCGGCCGGTGGGGGAGGGCGAACCGGTCGTCTTCAGCACGCTGACGGACGCGGTGCTCAACCCCTGCGTCCTGGTCGCCGCCGGGAACTTCACCCAGCAGCGCACGGGCAGCGGCGTGCTGGAGGGCACGCTGACCGAGCTCGGCTCCGAGGCGGACCGGCCCGTCCAGCCGGGCGGGCCGGCCTTCGCCGGGCCGTCCTTCCACCTCAACCTCCCGTACTTCGGGGACTTCCCGCTTCCGGGCGACACCCCGGAGGGCCTCGGCCCGGTGACCCCAGGGCCCGATGACCTCCGCTACGCCCTGGTCGTCCTCTCGGTGCCGGTCCCCGGCACCCGGGTGACCCTCGACCTCCGGCTGGGTGCCGCCGGCACCCCTCCCGGCGGGAGCGAGGGCGTCCGGGGCCGGTGGGAGGCCTGGCAGGGGACGCACTGGACCGGCTGCCGGGTCGTCTCGGACACCGTGCCCGGACCGACCGGTCCGGGCCGGGTCACCCTGGACCTCCCCCCGGCCCACGCACCCGCCCAACTCCTGCTCCGGCAGGGGGCCGGAGGGGAGGACGGCTCTCCCCAGCGGTTGCGGGACGTGGGCCTGATCCGCTACCGCGCCGATCCGGGCCAGAGCCCGCTGACCGGGGTCGCGCTCAACCCGGTGCTCACCGTCCCCGTCCCGGTCGTCCAGGCCCGGCTCGTCCAGGACGAGACCCTCGGCACCGCGGCCGGCACCCCGGGCGAGCGCCTGCGCTTCGCCCGTCCGCCGATGCCGCGGAGCACCGACCCGCTCGTCGTCGAGGCCACCCTCGGCGGGCGCACCGAGCGGTGGACCCACGTCGCCTCACTCGCCGGATCGGGGCCCGGCGACCGGCACTTCACGCTGGATCCGCGCACCGGAGAGGCGGTCTTCGCCCCCGTGGTGGCCGGGGCCGGGGGGCCGCGACGGCACGGAGCGCCGCTGCCGGCGGGAGCGGTCGTCCGGGCCCGGCGCTATCTGACCGGCGGCGGCGCCCAGGGCAACGTGCCCGCCCGCACCATCACCGTGCTCCGCACCCCGCTGCCCTACATCTCCGCCGTGACCAACCCCGCGCCCGCCGTCGGCGGCACCGAGCGGGAGAGCGCCGCCGCCTGCGCGACGCGCCTGCCCCTGGGCTCCCCGGTGCCCGAACGGGCGGTCGTCCCCGGCGACTACGAACAGCTCGCCCTGGCCGCCTCGGCGGGCATGGCCCGCATCCACCACATCCGTGAGGTGCCCGAGGACACGCTCGACCCGGCGCGCAACTACCTGCCCTGGCAGGCCGCGAGGACGACGGTCCGGTTCACCCTGGCGGCGGACGCACCGCAGGTGCCCGCGGGGACGCAGGTCACCACGGCGGACGGGCGGAAGGTCTTCACGACTCTGGAGGAAGCCGTCCGGGTGCCGCCGCAGGCCGCGGGCGCGGCGGTGCTCCGCCTCGATCCCCAAATCACCGCCGCCACCGGGATGTTCGTCGCGGGGGACTACCGGATCGGACAGTTCTCCGGTCCCTTCAAGGAGAACGGCAGGCTGGTGCTGGCCCTGGTGGAGATCAGAGAGCCGCACGACCCGCGCAATCTGACGCTCTGGGTGCGGGCCGACGGGGAACGGCAGCCGACGGACCGGATCGCGGTGTCGGTGTTCGCGCCGAGGAGCGGAACGCCGTGGTGGGACACCGCTGCCCCGCACGCGTACGCAGCCGGGGCCGCCCGGCAGATCACGGTGGCGGCCGGCGACGGCGGGCAGTCGGTGAGCGTCCTGGCCCACCCCGTCCGGCTGGGCGAGTCCGCACGGTGGCGGGCCGCCCTCGACCGCGGTGAACCCGCCAGGACGGCGCAGGACGCCGTCGCCGGCCGGGGCGACGGCTTTCCGGTCGACCCGGCCGCGTGCTGGATCGCCGTCCAGATCCTCGACCCCCGGAACACTCCCGACACGCGGTACACGGTCTACGCCGACTCCGGGACCACTGCGGAGGTCCCCGCCGAACAGTTCGAGGAACACCCCCGGGACCACCGGCAGTTCACCTCCACGGGCGAGCCCGGCCAGGTCTTCTCGCTGCTGGACTCCCCGGTGTACGGGCCGCTCCCGGCGGTCCGCGTCGGCACCGACGACTGGCGGACCGTCACCTCGTTCGCCGACTCCGGCGCCGACGACGAGCACGTGGTGGTGAACGCGAGTACGGGCCAGGTCCACTTCGGGCCCAAGGTGACGGGCGGCCCCTCGGGCACCCGGCAGTACGGCGCGGTTCCCCCACCGGGCACCACCGTCACCGTGGACGGCCCGTACCGGGTCACGCTCGGCGCGGCGGGCAACGGCCTCGCCCCGGGCGACATCTGCCGCCTGCGGACGCCGGACGAGGGCATCGTGGGCGTGCG
Source organism: Saccharothrix sp. ST-888 (assembly GCF_000955975.1). Taxonomy (GTDB): domain Bacteria; phylum Actinomycetota; class Actinomycetes; order Streptomycetales; family Streptomycetaceae; genus Kitasatospora. The sequence continues at coordinate 9,879 of NZ_JYJF01000096.1, read as the reverse complement.
CAACACCTCCGTCTCGCAGGACGGCAAGGACGGCTACACCGACACCAGCGGTGGCAGCACCCAGGCCGGCGTACGGCTGATGGTCGTCCCGTTCGTCACGGCCGACGAGCGCGGCTGGTTCCCGTTCCACATGCTGACGCCCGGCCGCGACGCCTGCGACACACTGCGGCGTGCGCTGCGGGTCTGCCAGCCCACCGGGGTGCCGGTGTGGCTGGAACAGCCCGGCTACCGGGGCATCCGCATCGAGGCCCGGATCGTGCCCGCCGACTACCGGACGGCCTCCGAACGCGCGGCCCTCGGCGCCGCCGCGGAACGCGCCCTGTACCGGTACTTCAGTCCCGTCGGCGGCGGCCCGCAGGGAACGGGCTGGCCGCTGGGGCGCCCGGTGCACGCCGGAGAGGCGTTCCGGGTGCTGGAACAGGTGCCGGGCGTGGCCCGGGTCGCCGACGCGCGGCTGATCCCGGTCGACCCGCGCACCGGCTCGGCGGCGGAGCCCGTCGCCCGGGTCGACTGCGGTCCCGGCGAGACCGTGTACTCCGTCGAACACCGTGTCACCGTTGCGGAGGTGCCCTCATGAGCAGCCCTGGTGTGAGCAGCCGTGGTGCGGCCGGGAAACCCCGGCTGCTCGCCGCGGACTGGGGCTCGGACAGCCTGGCCGTACTGGACCTCGGTGCACCGGAGCGGCCCGAGGCGCAGCTCACGGCCGTCCCGGGCACCCCGCGTGCCGTGGCCGTCGGTACGGACGGCACCCGGGCCTACACCGTCGATCCCGGCGCCGGCACGCTCTCCGTGCTGGACCTGGCCGCCGACGAACCCGCGGTGCTGCGCACCGTGCCCGCCGGGACCGGCCCCTGCGCGGTGGTCGCCGGGCTCGTCGACGACCGGGTCTGCGTGGCCGACTGGGCAGGCGGCCAGGTCCTGCTGTTCGACCGGGAGGGGCAGCAGCCCGTCGTGCTGGAGGTCGGGGCCGGCCCGGGCGCGCTGGCGGCGGCTCCGGCCGGCCGGGCCCGGCGGGTCTGCGTGGTCAACGAGAGTGACGCGACGGTGTCGGTGGTCGACCTGGGCCGGCCGGGCCCGCCGGCCGTGACCGCGATCGTCCCCGTGGCCGGCCTCACGCGGGCGGTCGCCGTGGCACCCGACGGGCGGTTCGGGTACGTCGTGGGCCGGGGTGACGGCACGGCCGGGTGCGTGACGGTGCTCGACCTGGACGGCGGCGTGCCCGTGGGCGATCCCGTCGCCGTCGGAGCCGAACCCCGCGCGATCGCGGTGAGCCCGGCCGGCGACCGCCTCTGCGTGGCGAACTACGGCTCGGCGTCGGTCTCGATCGCCGCCCTGCACCCGGAGACCGGGCGGATCGGCACCCCCGTCACCGTGGCGACCGGCCCGCATCCGCTCGCCGTGGCCTTCGCCCCCGACGGCGGGCTGATCCATGTCCTCAGCCAGACCACGGGCACCCTCACCGCCATCGACCCGGACACCCTCGACCGCACCGACCTCCCGGTCGGGACCCTGCCCTGCGGGGTGGTCTTCGGCCCCGACGGCCGCTACGCGTACGTCACCGACCAGGCCGCCGGGGAACTGGTCACCGTACGTGCCGCCCCGTACCGGGCGGGTGCGATCGAGACGGGAGCGGGATCGCGGCCCGCCCACGCCGCCGTGTCCCCCGACGGCCGGTGGGGCTATGCCGCCGACACCGCGGCGGAGCGCCTCGCGGTGCTGGACCTCGACCACCCCGGCCCGGGCAGCCCGATCGAGCTCGGGCCCGGGCGCCGGCCGTGGGACGTCGCCATCGCTCCTGACCTCGGGTTCGCCTGCGCGACCAGCCCGGACTCGGACGAGCTCCTCGTCCTCCGACCCGCCCCGGGGCAGGTACTCGAAGGCGGCGGCGAGGTCCGGGTCGGCGCGGTCGCCCTGGCACCGGGCGCCCGTCCGCACGGACTGGCCGTCACCCCCGACAGCCGGTACGCGGTGACCGCCGACTCCGCCACCGCGACGGTGTCCATCGTCGACCCGCGCGGGGGTGTCCACACCATCGGCCAGGAGGTGGTGCAGTGTCAGAAGCCCGTCGGTGCCGCACTGTCCAGGGACGGCAGGACGCTGTACGTCGCCGACTTCGGCACCGCCGAGGAAGGACAGCCGGGCGGACAGATCGTCGTGCTCCGCAGGACCGGGCCGGCTCAGTGGGTACGGCAGGGCGCCATCGACGCGCAGACGGGCCGGCTGTCGGGTCCGCACGAGATGGCCCTGCGCCTCCCCGACGAACAGCGGCTGTACGTCGCCAACTACCAGAACGGGACGGTCTCGGTCCTCGACTGCGACGCGGGCCGGTGGACCTGCCACGCGGTCGTCGCAAAGAGCCCCAGGGCGATGAAACAGCCCTACGGCCTGGCCCTCTCCCAGGACGGCGGCACCCTCTACGTCTCCAACGCCGCCGAGGACACCGGAACGGTCGAGGAGTTCGACGTCGCCGCCGAACCGGCCGCGCACCGGCGGACCATCACCGTCAGGCGCAACCAGTCCGCCGTCCACGCCGGGCTAGCGCTCTCCCCGGACGGGCAGTTCCTCTACGCGGTCGACCCGGAGTCCTGGGCGGGGGAGACGGCGTGGGGCACCGTGTACGGCATGCGGCTGGCAGCGGGGGGAGCCGAGCTGCAGGCCGTCCCCGTGCCGCCCGCGGCGGGAACCGCCAGGCCCGGCGGGCTGGTGTGCCGGGACGACCGGACCCTGTGCGTGGTCAACCAGGGCTCGACATCGGCCACCGCCCCCCGCGACGCGTGCCTGGCCGTGCTCACCCTCGACGAGTCACGGCTCGGCGTGCAGGCGGCCGAGACCCTGCCCCTGGAGACGGCTGCCGTCCCGTACTCGGCGGCGGTCTCCGGGGAGGGCACCCTCTGCATCGCCAACCTCGGCGGCACGGTCACGGTGCTCGGATCCGAGGTGACCGCCGTCCCGGTCGGCGAACCGGGCCACTCCCGGCCGTGGGACGTGGCCGTCACCGCGGACGGCGTTTACGCCTACGCCACCGACCGGGCCGCCGGGTCCGTCCGGTGCGTCCGCCTCGACGACCACGCCGTGACCTCGGTCGAGGTGGGCGAGGACCCGATGGGCGTGGCGAGCGGTCCGAGCGGCGTCAGCGCCTATGTCGCCAACCACGGCGACCACAGCATCTCCGTCCTCGGCCGGGTACCCGAACGGACCGCGACGCCGACGCGCGTCACCTCGACCGGCAGCCCGCTGGCCGTCGCGGTCCACCCCCGCACCCCCTGCGCCTACCTCGTGCGGGACACCGGCCTCGACGCCGTCCCCCTGGACGCGGACCTCGGGCCCGAGCGGAGCGGACCGGGCCCGAGCCTCGGCACGGCCCTGTGCGCGGTAGCCGTACACCCGGCCGGAACACACGCCTACGCGGTGGACGCCGGCGGTCCCGTCCCGGCCGTGCACGCCGTGGACCTGTCCGCAGCCGACCGTCCCGCCGACGGTGGCGCGGCGGCGGCGCTCACCGGGGGAGCCCGGCCCACCGGCATCGCCCTCCACCCCCGGCAGCCGTGGGGGTACGTCGGCGGTAGCGGGGACGGCGGCGCCGGAGCCCTGTGGGTGCTCGGCACCGGGCAGGCGGACCGCCCTTCGGTGACCGGCACCGGGGAGCTGCCGCTCCCCGCCGTCGAGGGCCTGGCGATCCGCCCGGGACCGCCGGACCGGCCGGAGACGGCCGGCCACCTCTACCTGCTCACCCGGTCCGGCGACAGCTGCCGGCTCCGCGTCCTGGAGCTCACCGACGACCCCACCCGGCCCGAGCCCCTGCCAGGCCCCGGCCTCGAACTCCCCGCCGGCACCCGGAGCATCGCCGTCCACCCCCGGGGCGGCTACGCCTTCCTCGGCGGGGACGACGGCACCGTCCGGGTGCTGGACCTCGCCGACCCCGCCCGGCCCCGACTCGTCGGCGGCACCCCGGGCCTGGGCGCCCGCCCGGGTCTGGCCTTCCGGCCGGACGGCCGCAGCGCGCTGTACCTCACCGCCGACGGCTTCGGCGAACTGACGCTGGGCGCGCCCGCCGTCGTCGCCACCTGGCGGGATCCGAGGCTCATCGCACCGCAGTGGCCGGCAGTCTCGGCGGACGGCGCCCGGCTCTTCGTGACCTGCGAGAACAGCGGGGCGCTCGTGGTGCTCGACACCCGGACGGGAACCGCCCGGTTCACCGTGCCGGCCGGCACCGCGCTCGCCGGAGCCGCGCCGCACCCGACGCAGCACCTGCTGTACGTCGCGGACGAGGCCGGTGCGGCCGTGGCGGTGGTCGACACCACCGAGCTCGCGCACCTGGGCGGGACGCCACTGGGCCTCGACCCGCAGCAGGTGGTCCGGGTGCCGGGCGCGTCCTGACCCGCCCCCTTGCCCTCCCAATCAACCGGCGCGGACAGAGGAACACAGATGATCGAACTGGTCGACCACGCACTGGAGTTACGCGTACGGCAGGACCTGGCGTGGCCGCCGCCGGGGTTCCCCGTCACCTTCCAGCCCCCCGGACGCGACACCGGGCACGGTGAGACCGCCGGCTCCGAGGCGGTGGGCATCTACCTGTACGACATCCGCGAGGACCTGGACCTCCGGCAGACCGGCACCGTCTACCAGTACGGCCCGGTCCCGGGCGTCCCCGGGGCGCAGCGGAAGACCGCGCAGCACGACCCGCCCCGGTACGCCCGGCTGTCCTACCTGGTCACCGCCTGGGCACCGGACGCCCTCGGCGCCCACCGGATGCTCGGCGAACTCCTCGTCGGCTTCGCCCGGAGCCGGGAGTTGGCCGTCCCGCTCCCCGAGGGGCCGGCCGAGCCCGAGCCGGCGGCACTGCTCGACGTGGGCCACCCCCCGGCCGAGGACCGCGCGCTGACCGAACTGTGGAGCGCGGTCGGCCACACCCTCGTCCCCGCCCTGAACGTGACCGTCACCGTGCCGCTGCCGTCGTCCCTCCCGCAGAGCTACCGCCACTGGGTGACCAGTCCGCCGGTCATCGGCGACGAGAACGTGGAGTTCGCCCGTACGGGCACACCCCGCTGGACCCGCCGCACCGTCCCGCTGCCCGGCTCCGAAACCGGGGAGGGCGCCCGGTGACCGCCTCCGCCGCCACCGCACGCCCCGGCGCGCCCGGCGGATCCGGGGCAGCCGGCCCGACCGCCGCCCACTGGCTGCTCGCCCGGCTGGCCCTGGTCGAGACCAGGGTGCGCCGCGCGATCGCCCGCCGCACCGGCGACGCTGCGGCAGCCGGTCTCCCGGACCTCCCCGAGGCCGCCCTCGACCCGTTCCAGGGGCTCTACATCTCCGACGACCTGGCCCCGCACCTGCTGGACGCACCCGCCGGACCCCTGCCCCCCGACCCCGCCGAGGACCGCCTCGCCGCAGCGCTGCGCGCCCAGGAGGACGCGGCCGCGGCCGTCGGCGCCGCCCCGCCGCTGCGCCGCCTCGCCGAGGAGTTCTGCCTGGCCCCGCTCGACCTCGACATCCTGCTGATAGCGCTCGCCCCCGACGCCGACGCCAGGTTCGAACGCTGCTACGGGTACCTCAACGACGACATCACCTGCCGGCACGCCACCACCGGCCTCGCGCTCGCCCTCTGCGGTGTGCCGAGCGCCTCCGCAGCCGCGCGCCGGGCCTTCGCCGCCGACGCACCCCTGCGCGCGGGCGGACTCCTGGAGACCGGCGACACCTCACGCCCGTACCTGACCCGGGCGCTGCGGGTGCCCGACCGGGTCACCGCGCACCTGCTGGGCCACGACAGCCTGCCCGCCGCGCTGCGCTCCGCCGTGACCCTGCTGTCGCCCGTCCCGCCGCTGGGCGACGGCCCCGCAGCCAGGACCGCGCGGCACCTCACCCGGCTGCTGACCCGCCACCGGCTGGTCCACCTGCGCGAGAGCCCCGGCGACGCGGCCGGCACCGTCGCCGAGGCAGCGCTGGAGGCACTCGGCCGGCCCGTGCTCCGCCTCGACCTCACCGCCCTCGACCACGAGGCGCACCCGGGCGGTCCGGTCCGCGCGGCCGTCCTCGAAGCCCGGCTGCGCGGCTGCGGACTGCTCGCCGGGCCGGTCGACCTGCCCGACAGCCGGCGTGTGCGCGACCTGCTGGCGCCGCTCACCGGCCTGCCGATCCCCGTCGTCCTCACCGGGCGGCAGCCGTGGGACGCCCGCTGGACGGCCGAGCCCCCCGTACTGGCCGACTGCCCGCCCCTGACGGACCCCGAGCGCGCCGCCCTGTGGCGGCACGAACTCCACGCCCGCACCGGGCCGACCGCGGCGACGGAGCAGGCCGCCGCCGTCGGCGCCCGGTACCGGCTCGGCCCCCACCGCATCCGGGCCGTCGCCGCGGCGGCCTGCCGACAGGCCGCCGCGCACGGCACTCCGGTCGACGCGGCGGCCGTCCAGGCCGCGGCCCGCGCCTGGAACGGCAGCGCCCTCGGCCGCCTCGCCCGGCCGGTCCGACCCGCCGTGGGCTGGCCCGACCTGGTCCTGCCCGAGCGGCCGTACGAGCAGCTGCGCGACCTGGTCCGCCGGGTCCGGCACCGCGACCGGGTGCTCGGCCAGTGGCGGATGCGGCCCGGCGGCGGGCGCGGACGCGGCGTCAGCGCCCTGTTCAGCGGCGGCTCCGGGACCGGCAAGACCCTCGCCGCCGAAGTCGTGGCCGCCGACCTCGGCCTCGACCTGTACGTCGTCGACCTCGCCACGGTCGTCGACAAGTACATCGGGGAGACCGAGAAGCACCTCGAACGCATCTTCACCGAGGCCGACGCCGTCAACGCGGTGCTCCTCTTCGACGAGGCCGACGCCGTCTTCGGCCGGCGCACGGCCACCCAGGACGCCCACGACCGCTACGCCAACACCGGGACCTCCTACCTCCTCCAGCGCCTGGAGTCCTTCGACGGCCTCGCCCTGCTCACCACCAACATGCCCGCCAACATCGACCCGGCGTTCCTGCGCCGCCTCGACCTCGTGGTGCACTTCCCCGCCCCCGACGAAGCCCAGCGCCAGGTCCTGTGGGACCGCTGCCTGGGCCCCGCCGTACCCCGGGCCGACGATCTCGACCAGGCCGCGCTGGGGGCGCTGGCGGCCGCCTTCGACCTGCCCGGCGGGGCGATCCGCTGCTGCGCCGTCACCGCCGCCTACCGCGCCGCCGACTGCGGCCGGCCGCTGGCCGTGGCCGACCTGCTGGCCGCCGTCCGCGAGGAGTACGCCAAGCTCGGGCGCTACCTGGACGAGACCCGGTTCCCCGCGGCGATGCGGCGGTGAGCCCCGGCCACGGTCCTGACCCCCGCCACGGGCCCGGCCCGGCACCGGCGGCGGAGGCCGGACCCGCACCGCACCCCGGCGGCCCGGTGCCGCAGCCGCCGGCGGCGGACGCGGTCCTGGCGGAACGGCTGAAGGCGCTGCAGCAGCAGGCCGGCAACGCGGCGACCGCCCGCAGGCTCGGCGCCGCCGGACGGCAGGCCACGGGCACGCCGTTCGGCCACCGCCGCCTGCTGGCGTCGCCGGGCTGGCACCAGGCGGCCGAACTGTACGAGCAGCGGCTCGGCGCGGCACTGGCCGCCGCACCCGAGGTCCACCGCGCCGCCCGGACGGCGGTGCTGCGGCTGCACGAGGTGCTGAGCCGGGAGTTCACCCCGGTGCGGGCGGCGGGCGCCTTCCTCCAGGACGACCCGGCCAGCGCCGGCCAGGTGGGGACGGCGGGGGACCCGGTGGACCGGTTGCTGACCTGGACCGAACCCGGCTCGACCGCCACCGTCCGGGAGCTGGTCACCGCCTTCTACAACGCCGCCTACTACAAGTACGGACCCCAGCCCGAGCGGCCCGCCGACGACCGGGAGGTGTCGCTGAAGACCCTGCTGCACCGCATCGTCCTCGACGGGGACCTGCACCGCGCCCGCGAACTCGGCCTCGACACCGAAGCCCTGAGCGCCCAGCGGGACTATCTGACCGGCGGCACCCGCAGTGTCCTCGGGAACCTCCCGCACGAGGTGCGGCGGCTGTTCGCGGAGGACATCTTCGCCCTGGGGAACCTGACCCTCCAGCACGGCGTGGGGACCACCCGGTCGATGGGCCGCAGCCAGCGCGGCAGAACCGAACGGCCCGACCCGCAGACCGGCCCCGGCAAGCGCACCCTGCGCGACCACGGCGACCTCGGGGTGCCGCTGAGCGAGGCCGAGCGCGCCCACGCCCGGCACAGCACCGCCCCCCTGCTGGTCCACGGACTCCGGTTCGAAGGGGACCGGCTGGAACAGGCGGAGCACGAGGTCACCCCCGAGGCCATCTGGGCGGCGATGGTCCGCCCCGGCGAACAGGGACCGGAGTTCCCCCTGCCCTGGGCCCCGGGGCAGGCGCTCTTCGCCATGGACGGCACGGACAGCTGGTACCGCAAGCACCACGAGCGCGGCGCGCCCCTGGTGGCGGGCGTCTCGGGCACCACCACCCGGATGCTCAGCGCCTTCCGCTGGCTGCGGGCCGTACCGGGAGGCGGACGGCAGCGCTCGGAGCGGGAGTTCCTGCTCGCCGTCGCCGCGTGGATGCTCACCGGGCGCGACCACTCGCTCTACGAGATCCTGCGCGGCGCGCAGGCTGCAGGTCTGCCGAGCCTGGCGGGCCTGCCGGCCTCCTCCACGGACGTGCCCCGGATGTACCGGGACTTCGACACCTTCACCAGGGGTCTGCTGCCCACCGCCGCACTGCCCGAGCTGCCGTACGCCGCACTGTACGAGGAGAAGGCGCAGGCCGAGCCCCGGTACGGCGGGTTCGTCACCGTGTCCGGCCGTACGGTGCACACCGCGCGCCGCACCCGGCGGGCCCTGCTCAGGAGCCGTCCGGACGTCGACCTCACCGGGTGGCTGGTCGCGCAGGGCCGCACGGCCGAGGAGGCCGACGCCGAACGGCAGCGGCTCGGGCGGGACTTGGGCCTCGCGCACCTGCTCGCGCTGGCGGAGTACACCGGGGACAACCACCAGCTGATCAACCGGGTCCTTGCCACCCCCGGGGGCCTCGCCGGGATCGGCGTCCACCGGCTGATCGACGAGATGATCTCCCTGCTCGCCAAGGGCGAGGTCACCGAAGTCCCGTACGCCGGCTGGCGCGACCCCGAGCTGCAGACACTGATCGGCCACTACCGGGCGCCGGGCCTCACCGACGAGGAGCGCGCGGTCCGCCTGCGCGACGTGCGGACACGGATGCACGCCCTCGCGGACACCCTGCGCGCCGAGTCCAAGACCCACGCCGACCTGCTCGTCGAAGCCCTCGACCGGCTTCCCCCGGTCAACGGGGTGGTGTACCGGGCGGGTTGGGAGCTGTGGCCCCGGAAGCGGATCACGTTCAGCGGCTTCACCAGCACCAGCCGGGGCCGGAAGGACGCCGAGAAGTTCCTCCCGCTCCAGCATCCGCCCGCCGGGGGCCGCCGGGTCCTCTACTGCCTGCAGCTCTGCGGCCACAGCGGACGGGACATCGCCTACTTCTCCCGGGAGCCCGACGAGAAGGAGGTGCTGCTCCTGCCCGGAGCGCACTTCACCGTGCAGACCAGGGACCGGGACCACCGCGTACACGTCGGGGGACAGGAGCAGCGCTACGACTTCGTGTGGGCCACCGAGTCCGGGAGCTGAGCCCGGGAGCTGAGTCCGCCCCCGGGTGTCCTGCCCGCCGACCTGCGGGCAGGACACCCGGGGCTCAGACGGCCGGCCCGGCCGTCAACGGGCGGACCCGGAGGCAGCTGACCGTCGCGGTGCCCCGGTACTCGGTCACGCGGTCCGTGGCACCGGAGGCGTTGCTCGCCGGGAGCACCGGAGTGAAGACCAGGTCGAGCGGGCCCCCGTCGACGACGACCTCGGTCCCCTGCCGTGTCCTGGCGTACCTCGCGCGGTTC
>NZ_JYJF01000949.1 GCF_000955975.1 Saccharothrix sp. ST-888 | reverse complement strand
TGGCACATTCGCTGCGGGGGCATCGACTTACTTACTTACTTACCCACGCAGGCGCAGGTGCAGGGGCGGTACTGCGGCGGTCGCCGCCGCAGAGCTCGGGGGACGGGCAGCGTGAGGGTGCGCGGGGTGAGGGCTGTGGGGATGGCAGCGAAGCGGGCCCGCAATCCCTTGGACCGGTGGGAGGCGACGGGTGCGGCGATGCCGGCGTAGGCGGTCATGGCGAACGGCATGGCGAACGCGGACGGCGTTGCCGATCCGGGGAGGAGGGCGAGGTGGTACTCACCGGGGGCGCACATGAGCAGGGTG
>NZ_JYJF01000948.1 GCF_000955975.1 Saccharothrix sp. ST-888 | reverse complement strand
GGTCGTTGTTTGAGAACTGCACAGTGGACGCGAGCATCTGTGGCCAAGTTTTTAAGGGCGCACGGTGGATGCCTTGGCACTAGGAACCGATGAAGGACGAGGAAGGCCGCGATAGTCCCCGGGGAGCCGCCAACCAGGCCTTGATCCGGGGGTTTCCGAAGGGGGACACCCGGCCGGCGTCATGGGCTTTCACCCATACCTCAACGCAACGGGTAGGTGGAGGGAACGAGGGGCAGTAACACACCTCAGTACCCTCAGGAAGAGAAAACAACCCTGATTCCGGGAGTCGTGGCCAGCCGAACCGAC
>NZ_JYJF01000947.1 GCF_000955975.1 Saccharothrix sp. ST-888 | reverse complement strand
GCCTACACCAGCGAGGACGACCCGCGCGAGCCGGCCGAGATCGCCACCGCGCTGGCCGAGATCGTCCGCGGGGAGTGCCGGGCGGCCGAGTTGCAGGCCCCCCGGCTGCGCGTGGACCCGGGCCGCCCGATCGTCGGACCGACGGCGTTCACGCTGTCCGAGGTCGGCAGGGCCAAGCGGAGTGAGGGGCGCAGCACCATGCTCGGCGGCGCCAGCACCCAGCGGACCGCCTCGGCCGCGGCGCCCCCGGTCAGCGAGGGGACGAACTTCTGGTCCTCGTGCGCCGTCGCGATGAACTCGTGGGTG
>NZ_JYJF01000946.1 GCF_000955975.1 Saccharothrix sp. ST-888 | reverse complement strand
GCGGAGCTGATCTCCGGCCCGGGGAGGAACTCCTCGGCCAGGAAGCTCCGGTGGCCGCGGTCCCGCATCGCCTCGCCCGCCGCCAGCGCCGCGTCGGCGCCCGGCACCAGGGTCACCGAGGCGGAGCCGCCCGAGCCCACGGCCGTCCCCCCCCACGCGCCCCGCCGCCCGCCCCCGAACTCGGCCCCCGCGTGCGGATCCTCGCCCGCGTGGTGCGCCACGGCCCGCAGGCCGTGCGCGGCCGCCACCTCGCGCTGGCGCCGCTTGTCGCGGGCCAGCCGCGCGGCACCCACCCCGGCGGAGGGC
>NZ_JYJF01000945.1 GCF_000955975.1 Saccharothrix sp. ST-888 | reverse complement strand
GCAAGTGCGAGGCGGGGTCGGCCGGGGGCGTGCGGGCGCCGCTGCGTCTGTTGTCGGCGAAGGCGTAGGCCAGCGCGCCCTGGGGCGGGAGCAGGGCGTTGACCTGGACCGGGACCAGCGCCATCCGCGACCAGCCGGGTGCCGCCCGGGCGGGGACGTGGTGCCAGGTCGAGCCGGGCCGGGTGCCGACGCAAGTGTCCAGGTCGGCCACGAGCTCGTGGCCCTGGGTGAAGAGCGCGAGATTGGGGGACACGTAGTCGGTGCGCCGCAGTCCGTCCACGCCGAGGCCCCCGGGCGGGTCGCCGA
>NZ_JYJF01000944.1 GCF_000955975.1 Saccharothrix sp. ST-888 | reverse complement strand
TTCGCAACGACCCAGACGTCCGGCACGTCAAGGTCGTGCGCGGGCTTCTCCAGCACCACGGTGTGACGGTCCGTACGAGAGGCGGGGACGGCGGGCGCATCCTCGACCCGTCGTACGTGGATAGTGCCAACGTCGGGGACATCGACGCGCACGGCGGTTCCGCGCGGCTCCCGGTCCTGTTCTGCCGCCCGCTGCTGCACCGCCTCAGCCACGCCTTCATCCCCGGCCTCGGCGGCTGCGACATCGGCGGCCGTCCGGTGGACTTCCACTTCGAGGTGCTCCGCCAGTTCGGCGCCACCATCGAGA
>NZ_JYJF01000943.1 GCF_000955975.1 Saccharothrix sp. ST-888 | reverse complement strand
ACCTGAGGGGGGACGACTGCGGGGTCGAGCGCTTGACCGCGGATGGTCACGATAAGGAGCGCCAGGGCAAGATCAGCACGGGCCAGCGCGTCCCGGGGGTCCGGACGGTCGGTGTCCAGGACGCGCAGGGCGACGGGACCGATCAGCTCGCGGTCCAGCGGGTCCTTCACCTGGCGGGCGGTGACCTGGCGGTCCGTGACCGCGGCCTGGGCGTCCGCGCCCTTGCCCCGGGAGCGACGGCCGACCAGCGGAGAGGTGTTGGTGCCGATGGTCATCGAGATGGCCGGGTCGTCCACCGTGATCAGC
>NZ_JYJF01000942.1 GCF_000955975.1 Saccharothrix sp. ST-888 | reverse complement strand
GGGCGGCGGTGCCCCCACCCCGCTGGTCCATATCCTTCGCGGCAAGCCCGAGTCCGAGGCGCCGAGCCAGACCCTCGCCACCATCCTGACCATGAGGGGCGACACCGCGCAGTCCACCGTCGCCGCGGGCGCCGCCTCCGTCGAGCGCGCCGCCGCGGCCGAGCCCGACGGCCAGTGAGCCGGCTACCCCGACGCGGCACGGGAGCTCCCGGGCTACACCCGGCTGCTGGCCGCGCTGCTGCTGAAGTACGTGCGGCTTCATCCCGGGGAGGCGGGCTATCTCGGCGCGGGCGCCCTGCACGCATA
>NZ_JYJF01000941.1 GCF_000955975.1 Saccharothrix sp. ST-888 | reverse complement strand
GTCAGGGGCAGCCTCCTGCGCTGACCGGCGGCTAGGCACCCGTACCCGAGGGACGAGGCGGCGGCGTGGAGATCGTGCTGGACGTACCCTCACGAGCCGAGCAGCGGCGGACTCGCCTCCTGGGCCCGTTGGCGCCGGGCCTGGGCCTGGTCGCCGCGCTGGTCATTACAGGCCGCATGGTGGTCGCCCTCTTCGAGGACCTCGCTGCACGTGCCCCTCCCGATCAGCGCCTGGTACCCCCGGCCGGGCGCGGGGACGTGCAGGAAGCCGACACCTTCCCCCGCCTCGTAGACGGGAGGCGGGGCC
>NZ_JYJF01000940.1 GCF_000955975.1 Saccharothrix sp. ST-888 | reverse complement strand
GGATGTTCGGGATCTCCCGGAGCGGTCCGGGCAGCCTGCGGATCGCGGCGAGGGCCCCCGAGGCGCTGAAGGCCGTGGTGGCCGTCTGCGCGACCGACGTCCGCTACCACAAAGATGTCGACTGGCCCGCCGGCTCGCCGCTGTCCGGGTGCAAGGATGCCTGTTCGCCCGCCATTCTGGCGCTCTCCGCACGGCGACCGGGTCCTAGGTGCGGCTGGCAATCATGGCAGCCGCGTGGGCGCGGCCCGGCGAGGTCGGTGGAATCGCCGCCCGACCGCCGGCCCACCCAGCAGACCCCAGCCGCAT
>NZ_JYJF01000095.1 GCF_000955975.1 Saccharothrix sp. ST-888 | reverse complement strand
GTCCTGGGACCCCTTGGAGCGGCCCGGAGTCGAGCACCGGAGGGAACCGGAGGTGATTCGGCACGGTGCCGTCCGCCGGCTCTGGGGGGCCGGGGACTCATGGATGTTCCGCTGGACCGGCTATCCCGAGCCCCGCGACTTGGCAGTGGCCCTGACCCACCCCGAGGCCGGAATCAGGGGCGCCGGATTCACCCGCCGCGGTGACGCCTACCGGGTCGCGCTGGGCACCGCAACACTCGAGCTGTGCGACGGGAAGGGCTGATCCGTGCGGTTCCTCACCGACCACCCAGGGTCCGCGCCTGTACTGGTAGCAGCCGTGGCCCTCGGCGTTCTCCGCTTCACGTTCCCGAAGGACTCTCGCCATCGCCTGGAGCTGTGGAAGGCATTCTTCGAGCACCGCCGTTGGCGCTGGCAGGTGACGGAGCATCGCCGTGCGACTGGAAGGTCCGGAAAGCCTGGTCAGCTCGATCGCCCTGCCGCAGCGGCACCACGGGGCGATGGCCGATCAGCTTGCCCTCCCGCCTGTCGGCAGCATCGTCTGCGTAAGAAGAGCGCCTACCGTCCCACGACCTAAGCGATCCCCTCGGCCAGCATGAGCATATAGGGGCGGAGCCCGTCAGGGCGTCCGCCCCGAATCACAGTTCGCAGAGCGCAAGACCCTCTTGCTCGGCAGCATCGACCTTCTTGGTGAGCGCGTCTACGAGCCCAATGTTTCCTTCGAACAGCTGGGAAACGTCTCGGCCAGTGAACATGATGATGTTGTTGCGGCTCCCCCGAGAGTTTCGCACGAAGTAATCGAGGACGCCCGGGTCGAAGCCAGCCATCGAGATGAAGACCCCACGGGTGCTGTCGAGTTTCCCGTCTACTTTCCCCTTGAAATCGAGGAGATCACCCAGGTCAGGCTGTGCTGACCGCCACCGGGCCTCGACAAGGTACGTGAAGCCTCGGAAGTGGAAGGAGCCATCGATCTGCTCACGATCTATGCGATAGGACGGGCGGTAGTCGAGGTCGTGGACCTGAAACAGCCGCGCCAAGAGCTTTTCAAAGTCGTATCCGCGGCCTTGGGTGCTCTGCCCGTTCCCCTGCTGCACCAGCGCAATGAACTCAGCACACAACTCACCGAGGATCAGGCGTCTTTCGGCGATTGCCTGCACACGTCGCTTCTCAGCCGCCTTCCGCGCTTCCGTAGCGGCCTGCTCGGGATTGACGAGGATCTGCTCTGCTACAGCTTCGCGCTTGAGCTCGGTCAGAGCTTCGGCACCAGCCCGCTGGTCCGGTGCATCAGCGTGTGGTCGCTTCATCTGGCATAGCTCTTCGATGATCTTCCGCTGGACCGCGTGGCCGACCGAGCCCTGTCCCCCGAGGTCATCGAAGAGTGCCCGAGCGATCTTGGCCTTACTCAACTCCGGCGAATCGTAACGATCATAGTGAGAGCGCGACACTCCAGCGTTAAGGAAGATGGCACGCTGATCGTCACGCCAGTGGAGTGCGTGGCGGCACACGGCTATGGCGGCACGCACTATCGCTGTCGGCAGTGGGCCAACACTGCCGTGGTTGTTCGACCGCAAGGTGGGCACGGGCAGCTTTCTCCTGCGTGTCGGCTCGCCCGCTTGGTGTCAGATCTGTTGGCTCCAACGGGGCATGCTCGCCAGAGTGATGAGAGGAAGGGACTGCAGTCCTATCGTCGCACAGCACCGCTTGCCGAGTGGCGAGTCGGACGAGATCGGTCAGGCTGCCATCGCAGGCAGAGCCCGAAGCCGCTCGCGGAACTCGGCGACGGTGGGCTCGGTGCCGTACGGCTTGAGGTAGCCGTCGAACTTGGTGAGGCGGTTGACGGCGCGGACGGAGTGGACCTTGGTTTCTAGGAGGTCCAAGCCGCGGTTGGCGGCGTCGAGGGCGCCATCGAGGTCCTTGCCGGCGAGGCGGGCGGTGGCGAGGCGACCGGAGCGGACGGCCTGGTCGCGGGGGACGGCGTGGTCGATGGAGGAGGCGAGGGCGTTGGTGGCGCGCTCGACCTGGCCTGCGCGGAGCATGACCTTGCCCTCGGTGGAGCTGAGCTGGGCGTCGCCGTACCAGGAGAGCCAGTTGGGGAGCTGGTCGCCGCCGTTCCTGGTCCAGAGGTCGTGGGCACGGTTGAGGGCGGAGCCGGCCTTCTGGTGCTGGCCGTCGCGGGAGAGGCTCTCGGCGTGGTGCAGTTCGAGGTAGCTGCGGACGCCAGGCTGCATGGTCGAGGGAGTGTTGGCGAGCGCGGTCTCGACTTGGGCGACGCGTTCGGCGGGGTTGCCGTTGTCGGAGAGGTGGACGCCCATTTCGGCGAGCAGGAAGGCGCCGAGGGCGTCGTCGCCCACGGTCTTCGCGGCGCGCAGGGCGCCGAGGTAGTACTGCTGGCCGGCTGAGCGCAGGCCGCTGTCGTAGGCCATCCAGCCGGCGATGTAGTTGACCTGGGCCGCCAGCCCGTAGAGACGGGCCTCGACGGCTTCGGTGTGTCGACCGTGCTTGAGCAGGCTGGTGATGATCGCCAGGTCGCCACGGGCCTGCTCGATGAGGCGGGCGCCGCCCATCTGGGCGTCCAGGGTCTGGAGGGTGGCGACGCGGGCGTCGAGGGTGTCGACCATGGAGTCGGTCACCTGGTCGCCGTTGAGGGCGGAGGCGAAGGCGGGCGAGGCCGAGGCCCAGCTCGCGGCGACGGTGGCCATGGCGGCCCCGGTGATGGTGAGAAAGCCCCGCCGATCCATATGACCACTCCTGACCAGTTCCACCAGTACGTCCACGGTACCGGCCTTCGTCCACGGCGCCGTGATGCCGGTCACCTCCCAGACAGGAAGCCATCGCGGCCACGGATTCGCAACCAGGCCACGAGGGTTGACGCCAAGAAGGTCAGCGAGAACGTACTGCGCGTCCGGCTCGGGCGCCTGGCCCTGCTCCCACTTCCAGACCAGCGTCCGGTTGGTCGCCAGGTGGATCTTCAATGCGGCGCCGTGGTCGCGCATCATCCGCGCGAACTGGATCTTTCCCCACCCGCGCGACTGCAGCAGGTAGGTGAGCGGGTGGATCGCCAGAACGTCTTCGCTCATCTCAACCCCCGGCTTTCTAGGCCCTGTTGGTGAGCGTACTGCTACCCGCTGCGGCGCGGGCGATCTCGGAGAGAAACCCCCTGGAAACGTTCCGCGACGATCGGCCGGGCCGCGACTCTGGACCAGCCGTCGTCCGAGGAGAGCGGAGGGAACGAGTCATGGCCGCATCCGCGAACCCGCAGCGGGGCCGCCACCGCGGCGCGCACCGTGACCCGCTGGGGACGGCGTTCACCGTGCTGTGGGGGCTGGGCCACGTCGTCACGCTCGCGCTGCTCGGGATCGTCGCCCAGCACCAGCTCGACGCCGAGCACCAGTTCGCGGCGCCGCCGGCTCGTGTCCTTCCGGATCGGGAGCCGACCGTCTGAGGGGGCCCGGGCTCCGCAGGTCCGTGCGGCAACCGTCTACGAGTTGAGGAGAAGCCTGTGCCACGCCCGCGCACGTCACAATCTGGGGGAACGGCAGCAACGAGCGCCTTCGCCCGCCGAACCGCCGTCGTCACCGGCGCTGCCGGGTTCATCGGCTCGCACATGTGCGAGCGCCTGCTGGACCTCGGCGCGGAGGTGGTCGGCGTCGACAACCTGCTGACCGGTCGCCTCGAAAATCTGTCGGGCCTGCGCTCGGTCGGAAGGTTCAGCTTCCAGGCCAGCGACGTGAGCCAGCCGTTCGCCGTGGCCGGGCCGGTGGACTTCGTCTTCCACCTGGCCTCGCCCGCGTCGCCGCTCGACTACGCCCGCCACCCGTTGGCCACTCTGAAGGTTGGCGCGATGGGCACGCTCAACGCTCTGGAGCTGGCCGAGGCGAAGAGTGCTCGGTTCCTGCTCGCGTCGACGTCCGAGGTGTACGGCGACCCGCTCGTGCACCCACAGCCGGAGCGGTACTGGGGCAACGTGAACCCGGTCGGGCCGCGCAGCGTGTACGACGAGGCCAAGCGGTACGCCGAGGCGTTGACCTCGTGCTTCCAGCGTTCCGGCAGCCTCCATAGCGGGATCGTGCGGATCTTCAACACGTACGGGCCGAGGATGCGCGCCGACGACGGACGCGCGGTGCCCGCGTTCATCCAGCAGGCACTGACAGGCGATCCGATCACCGTGGCCGGCGACGGCAGCCAGACCCGCTCCCTGTGCTTCGTGGCCGACACCGTCGAGGGCCTGCTCGCCGCCGCCACAGCGGATCACGCTGACCCGGTGAACCTCGGCAACCCGCACGAGATCACCATGCTTCAGCTCGCCGAGGAGATCCGGGCGCTGGCCCGCTCCTCGTCCGCGATCACCTTCGTCCCGCTGCCCGCCGACGACCCGAAGCGCCGCTGCCCCGACATCGCCTCGGCCCGCGCCCACCTCGGCTGGGAGCCCACCACCCACCTGCGCGACGGCCTGCGCCGGACCCTCGACTGGGCTGAGCAGCACTTCCCCCGCCAGGCCACCGCCACTACCGGAAGGGGCGTCTCGTGAACACCACCTCCCGCCTGCTGCCCGCGCTCGTCTGCGGGGTCGACGACGGCTACGCCCGCCCGCTGCGGACGCTCATGCACTCGATCGCCGCCGCCCACCCGGGCGCCGTCGAGGAGCTTTGCCTGATCGTCCTCGACCAGCAGATCAGCGACGCCAATCGGCAGGCGATCCTGCGGGACGCCGACCGTACGGGCCTGCGGACCGAGCTGCGGCCGGCGCCCATGACCGACCCGCGCTACCCGGTCTCCCACTGGGTGAGCGGCGCGGTGTACGTGCGCCTGGCCATCCCGGAGGTCATCCCGGACGAGCGCCGGGTGCTGTACCTGGACGCCGACACGCTTGTCCTCGGGGATCTGCGCCCGCTGCTGCGGCAGTCCCTGGGCGGACGCCCGATCGGGGCGGTCCGCGACCCGCAGAACCCGGTCATCGGCCGGGGCATTCAGCTGCCGGGCTGGGATGAGCTCGGCATCCCGTACGGTCGGGACTACTTCAACAGCGGCGTGCTGCTCATCGACCTGGAGCGCTGCCAGCGGCTCGGTGTCTTCGAACGGTCGAGGCAGTTCCTGTCGGAGCACGCGGACAAGGTTCGGTTCTGGGACCAGGACGCCCTGAACTGGGCCATCGACGACAACTGGACCCGGCTGGAACGGCGTTGGAACACCTTCGCCATGTCCCCGCAGGCCGCCCAGCCCGGATTCGTCCACTACGCCGAGGCAGACAGCCCGCTCGCCCGGCTCCTGGAGGACGAAAAGACCGCAGCCCTGGTGCACTTTGCTGGCCCCGACAAGCCCTGGCAGGCCGGCTACCCGGAAGGCCAGCTCCGCGACACCTACCGGCTGTTCCACGACTACGTCGCAGCGGGAGGCACCGGATGAACACCCGGAAGCCGTTCTGGCGCCGCCCCACCTGGTGGATCGCTGCCGCTGTGGCCGCGCGCAACGCGAACGGGCTGCGGCAGGTCCGCCAGACGCTGGCCTGGGTCGACCGGCCTCGCCTGGCGCGGCAGACGGAGCCGGTGGTGCTGCACGTCGTCATCCCGGTGCTGCGCGAGCAGGAGCACGTCACCGGCGCGCTGACGTGGTTCGTGCCGCTCCTGCGCGACTTCCCGGGGTCGACGCTGACCCTGGTGTCCACGGCGCGCGAGGAGCGCGAACGCAAGCACCTCGCCAGCCGGCTCGCCGGGGCGAAGAGGGCCGACCTCACGGTGCAGCGCTTCCCCCAGCTGACCGGCGAGGAGCTGACCGCCCTCGCCGAGGCGCTGAACACGGCCGGCGAGAACGCGCTCACCCAGGCGAAGGCTGCCGAGGCGCTGTCGGACTTCCCCACGACGGCAAACGTCATCGCGGACGAGATCGCGCGCCTTCAGGAGCCCGCTCCGGTGGTCCGGCACGTCCACTACGAAGGAGACGGTCGGAAGGCCGCCCAGGTGAACGCCGCCGTCGACCAGCTCGCGGCGCACTCCGCTGAGGAGTACATCGCCGTCTACGACGTGGACTCCCGCCCGAGCCGCGAATTCCTGCTGCGAACCGCCGAGTTCCTGGCCCGCCGCCGGGCGGAGGACGGCGAACTGCCCCGCGTCGTCCAGCAATCCGCCCGCTTCACGACGCAGGGCGCCGCCGGTACCTGGTGGGAACGGAGCCTGTGCCGAGGCGCCGCCCGCGCCCAGACCCTGTGGACCGTCCGCCGAGAGATCCCCAACCTCCGCCGGTACGCCACGGTCACACGGAGCGGCCCTGGCCGACGAGGTCTGGCGCAGACCGTAGGACACGGCCTCCTTGTTCGCGCCGACGTCTTCCGGGAGATGGGCGGCCTGCCCACCTTCACCGTGCTCGACGACGTCGCCTTCGGCTACCGGCTCACCCTGAGCGGCATCCCGGTCGACAGTCTCCCCTTCACCACCACCGTGCCCGCCGCCGAGTACCTGCCCGAGTTGCTAGCCCAGAGCGAGCGCTGGTTTCAGAGCTACCTCGACTACCAACAGTGCGCCGCCCGCTGGCACGCCCAGGACCACGGCAGCCGCCTTGACCACGCGGCGGCGCTCGCCATCGGCGCCTACCGGGGCCTGGCCTGGCTGCTGGTCACGCCCGCGACGGCCACCTGCCTGGCCCTCGCGCTCGGTCCGCGCACGCGCCTGCCGGTCCGGGCGACGGCTGCGGCAGCGCTCTGGACGGCCACCGTCGCGCCGGTCCGCCTGCTCGCCCAGGCTGAAGGCCGGCCGCTGACCGTACGCGAGACCGTCACGCAGAGCGTGGAGACGCTGGCCGGACTGCTGCTCAAGAGCATCGGCCCGATGACCGCCCTCGGCCGCTGGGCCGTCACCGGGACCAGGCACTCGGCGCTCGCCCCCAAGAGCAACCGCCGAACGGCCTCACCCACCACCTCGGACAGGGAGACACCGTGATCCTCGGCATCGAGGGCGTCAGCTGCGTCGGCAAGACCACGCTGGCCGCCGCACTCGCCACCCACCTCGACCAGCCCGTCGTCATCCCCTGCTACTACCACGCCAGCCTCGACCCGACCCGGTTGCCGAAGCCCGACCCCTTCACGGCCGACCACCAGTTGGCCAACATCGCCCAGTTCCTCGACGTCGAGGAACTCCGCTTCGCCCGAACGCTGCAGGCCCTCGCCGAGGGGAGGGACGTGCTCCTCGACCGTACCGTGGACACCCTCCTCGCTCACGCGCACGCGGTCGGTCGGATGTACGGCTTCGACTGCGACGACCAGGCCCAACGCGCCGTCACCAGCCGGGCCGTGGCGATGCCCGACCTGACGATCGTCCTCACCGCAGACCCGGACGTGCTCGCCCGCCGCGCCCGCCTGCGCAAGGGCATGCCGACGATCTTCTACGACCGCCACTTCAGCGAGCACTTCAACGCCTACTTCGACCGCCCGCTCGCCCCGGCCGTCGTCCGGCTCGACACCACCACCGGCTCGCCCGAGGACCTTGCCGCACGCGCCCTTGACCACATCCGCCGCCACCAGGCCGGCGAGCACCCCCTGCGGGAGGCATCGTGAAGGCCGCCCTGGTCGGCTGCGGCAGCATCGCGAGCCGCTGGGTCCGCTCGCTGCTCGCGGACGGCCGCATCGGGATCGCTGCCCTCGTCGACCCCGACCAGCAGGCGGCACAGGCGCTCGCGGACCGGTACGAGCTGCACCCGGTGTTCGCCACGACGCTCGACGAGGCGCTCACGCTGGCCTCGGTCGACGTCATCGTCAACCTCACCCCGCCCGACCACCACTACCGAGGCAGCCGCGAAGCCCTCTCCCACGGGCTCCACGTCCTGACCGAGAAGCCCCTGGCCCTGAACCTGCCCGACGCCCTCGACCTCGTCCACCTCGCGCACGAGCGCGGCCTGCTGCTGGCCGTCATGCAGAACCGAGGCGCCGACCCCGGTTTCCTCGCCTTCCGCGACATGGTCCGCCTCGGCGCCGAGCCGCCCTTCGTCGTCACCGCCGACACCTTCGTCGCGCTGCCCGGCCCCGGCTTCCGCAGCCGCCAGCACCTGCCTGTCACCACCGACCTCGCTGTGCACGCCTTCGACCAGGTTCGCACCCTGATCACCGCGCCTCCGACCGAGATCACCTGCACGGAGACGCCGGCCAGCTTCCTCGCTCCGCACAGCTCGATCGCGGTGGTCACCGTGCGCTTCGCGGACGACTCGCTGTTCACCTACCGAGGCGGGTTCATCGTGGACCCGTTCCTGCGAACCGATGCCAACGGCGACTGGCGCGTGGAGGCCCGAGGCTTCGCCGCCCGATGGGCCCCGGACCCCGCCACCAAGCCGAGGACCACCCCGGCCTATCAGCGGTGCATCACCGCCATGGTGGACGCCCTTCACCAGCCCGGCAGCGTCCCCGTGCCCGCCGTCGACAACCTCGGCTCCATCGCCCTGCTGGACGCCGCCCTGCAGTCCGCCGCCAGCCGACGCCCCGTCCCGGTGCGGGAGGTCCCCAATGCCTGCTGGTGACGCCGTCATCGCCCGGCCCCACCCGCTGCTGCTCGACGCGCTCACCGCGGCCGGCTTCGACAGCACCGACGCGCAGTTCACCCCGCTGAGGTCCGGAACGGACAGCCTCCCCTTCGCCGCCACCACCCGCGACGGCGACGAGCTGGTCGTCAAGGCCCGCCGTGCGGGAAGCCGCTCGCGCTACGCGACCGCCGCCTGGGCCTCGGCCCGGATGCGGGAAGCGGGCATCCCCGCCGCCCGGATCATCTGGCACAGCATCGAGGCGTGCGTCGAGACCCGCTGTCCTGGCCGCCCGATCGAAGCGGAACCGCCGCAGCCAGCAGACCTGGACGCCGCCGCCCGAGCGGGTGAGGTCCTCCGCCGCCTGCACACCGTCGAGGTCAGCAGCTTCGGCCAGCTCGAGGGGCACGGAATTGGCCAACACTCCACCGTCCAGGGCTGGTTCCTCGCCCTGCCTTCCCGCAGCACACCGAGCCTCGACGGCCTCGATCTGCCCGGGCTCCTGCGCCGCACTCGCTTCATCCTCGAAGCCGGAGCCAACCGCCTCCCGTGGACGGCGCCCAAGCTCCTGCACGGCGACTGGGTCGGCCGCCACCTCTTCACCGACGACCGGCACATCACCGGGGTCGTCGACCTGGAGAGCGTTCGAGGCGGCGACCCGCTGGCCGAACTCGCCGGCTGGTCCCTGCGCGAACCCGCCCCGATGACCGAGGCCCTCCTCGCCGGCTACTTCGACGGACCGTTCCCCGCCGACAGCCTGCTCCCGCTCGTTCTGTTCCGCCTGCGCATCGCGGTCTCGCTCCTGCACTTCCACGCCTCCTGTGATGACCAGGACATGGTCCGGCTGCGGGCCGCCCAGATCCGGGCCGACCTCGACGACCTCGATCACGGCGAACTCACCGCCGTCCCGCGCATCACCCCGGACCCCTGCTCCGCCGAACGGCGACGCCCGTAAGCCGTCCCGCCTGGAAGGACGCCATGAGCAACCCCAAGGTCACCCTCCCGTTCCCCCGGGAGCCCAAGTACGGACGGGCCGAGAAGGACGCCGTCCTCAAGCTCCTCGACGACGGCCACCTCTCCGAGATCAACCGAGGCCCGGCCACCAACGCCCTCGAAGCCGCCTTCGCCCGCCTCGCCGGCACCCGTCACGCGCTCTCGTTCAACTCCGGTACCGCCTCCCTGCACGCCGCGCTCCACGCGATCGGTGCCAACCCCGAAGCCGGCGTCGCCGTCTCCCCGATGACCTGGATCTCCGCCATCACCGCGGTCTTCCAGGCGGGCAGCTACCCCGTCTTCTGCGACATCGAGCCCGATAGCCCCAACATCGCCGCCACCGCAGTCGCACAGATCGCCGACCAGTGCTCCGCCGTCCTCGCCACCCACACCTGGGGCATCCCCGCCCGCATGGACCGGCTCACCAAGGCCACCGACCTGCCGATCGTCGAGGACTGCTCGCACGCCCACGGCGCCGTCTACCAGGGCAGGGCAGTCGGCTCCTGGGGCGCCGCCGGATGCTTTAGCCTCCAGGAGTCTAAGTCCGTCTCCGGTGGCGAAGGCGGCGTCCTGACTACCTCCGACCGCGAGATCTACGAGCGCGCCCTCACCCTCGGCCACCACCCCGCTCGGCTCGCCGCCGAACTCACCCTCCCCGGGCTGAAGCCGCTCGCCGCCACCGGGGCCGCGTACAAGTACCGGATGCCCGCGCTCTCCGCCGTCATCGCCCGCCGGCAACTGCGCTCGCTGCCCGACCGGATGCTCGCCGCCGAACAGAACCTGTCCACCCTGCGCAAGGCCCTGGAGGAGTACGACGCACCTGTCGCCTGGCCCGGGATCGGCGAACTCTCCGTCCGAGGCTGGTACGGCACCCCGCTGACGATCAACGTCCGCGTGCCCGACCCGAAGACGCTCCACGAGAAGTGCCGGGCCGCCGGCGTCCCCCTCCGCGCCCAGTACGAGGACTGGACCCAGACCCCGCTGCTGCAACGCCCCGACCTGGCCGCCCGCTACTGGCCCCGCCTCGCCGACAGCCCTTATCAGCCGCCGACCAGGGACGAACTGCCGAACTACTACAAGGCCCTGCGGCAGATGATCGTCCTCAAGGTGCCGCAGATCCCCGCCGCGGACTACATGGAGCAGGTGGCCGAAGCCCTTGCCGTCGTGCTGATGCGCACAGTGCTCACGGCATAGCCGCGAACGCCGCCTGCACCTCGTCGCGCCGCTCGCTCCACCAGGCCAGGAACCGCTCGGCAGGCAGGAACAGGTGATCGCACGAGTGATCGTTGCGGTCGTAGTGGAAGACCAGTTGCCAGTAGTCCGACATGCGCTTCCACCACAGCCGCTCCACCGCATCCGCCAGCGCTGGCACCGAGAGGGGCATCACCGAGCGGTAGCCGGCCACGAACGCGGAGGTCCGCTCCAGGTCGAGGAAGCCGTCCTCACCGCCGAACTGCACCGTGGCGGTGCGGGTGACCTCCTCGCCGAACGGCCGGACCCGGATCCGGTCCCAGTCGATCACCCCGACGATCTCGCCGTCGCGCCAGAGCACGTTCCGGTGCTGCAAGTCACCGTGCGTCCACCCCACCGGACCGACTGCCACCTCGCCGGCCGGGTGCTCGCTCCCGTACTTCTCCAGCAGCACCTTGCGCTCAGCCAACGCCGCGACGGCCTCGGTATCGAATGCCGTCCGGATCTCCAAGCCCGCAATCAACGCCAGGAAGCGGTCCGCCTCCGCGTGGGCGGCAGCGGGGGTGGTCGCCGAAACGGTCACCTGTGCTGGCGCAGGCGGCAGCAGACCGGCCACCCGCTCACCGTTCAAGCACTGGTGGATCCGACCTAGGAGACCACCGAGATCACCAGCCTGCTCCATCGAGAGAGCCGTACCCGGCTGATGGCCCCCCTCCAGCCACGGGATCACGCAGTACCCGCGACCGGCGACCTCGACCACCGTGTCCCCGGTCGAGGAGACCCGCGCCCTGCCCACCGGCAGGCCATCGTCGGCCAGCGCCGACAGCACAGCCAGGTTCCGACGTGCCAGCGACAGCGGCACATCCATGATCCGCTTCAACGCGAACGAGCCCTCGGCCGTATCCAGCCGCCAGTTCCCGTTCATCAACCCGTCCGACAGGAAGCGGCACTCCCGCACCTCACCCAGCCCGAAGGCTTCGCCGAGAACCGCCAGATCCTCTGCGATCTCGCTGTACCGAGCACCGCTTGGGCCGTCGAAAGTCGCGTCCGTCACCCCAATCAGGCTAGCGGAGCGGGGACATGAACGCGGCCGGTTCGAGCATCACGAACCCCCACCCTGAGGTCGGGAACTGTGCGCTTACCGCGTCGCATTGGCGGCCCATCCTCGTGGCTGCTGTGGCCAATCCGCGGTGCTCGCGAGCCATTCGTCCTTGTGGCCTCACCGATCCTTGGAGAGCGCTAGGTTCACTTCATGGATGCCACGCACCAGGCACTTCTTGACGAGCTCTACGCCTCGTTCGGTTCGCCATTCGTCAACTGGCTGTTTGCCATCGATGGGAGTTCACCCCTCGACACGGCTCAGGCCGCTGCCATCACGGCGTTCCACACACGCATAAGCGATGCGGAAGTGCCCTCTGAGATACCGCCCAGCCTTCGCCTGCGCGCCGCCGTTGCTGGCGAACCGGCCAAGGTACTGAACGAGATCCGTAGCTCGTTGGAACCAGAGCAGACAAGCAGCGACACGTTCGAGTCCGATGACGCCACCCTTGACGAGCTTCGAGCCTGGGCCACCCACAACTACGGCCTCATGCTCGCCTCCACCTGGTCTCCGCTCGTTGCCAGCCCGTTCGATCAAGCCTCCCAGAACCTGCAGAGAGCGGTCGCCGAGGACTCACAGCTTCCCTTCGACTCAGCGTCTCAGCCCTTCGATTGGATCACGCTGACAAGTTCGACCGGAACTGGTGGAGGCATCCAGCTCGCTTCACTCGGACCAGCGATCGTACGGGCCGCCTTCGAGTGGGCTACTACGCACGGGGTGTTCCCATCTCTGCCGCAGCTCCTTGATGAACTTCCAGCGAGACTGGACGCCGCACGCTCCGTATTGGCTGGCGCGGAGTCGACCGCACTAGGGTTGGCCGGCTTCACCGGAGTCCTCCTCCCGGTGGGCACCCGATTGGTGCTCCCTTGGGGGTGCTTGAGAGCCGCTGAGGAGGCAGAGCACCAGTTCTGGCCTATTGGCCAGATGAGCTCGGGTCGGCTCGCCGTACAGAACGACGACGGAACAACGACGGTCATCCGCGACGCGGGCGACGTGGTGCTTGAGGCTGAGGTTCGTTATACGGCGAAGCTCCACCCCAACTCGACGACCCCTCCTGCTCCTTCTGACCTGAGCAGCCAACAGCACCTCCAGGAGATCATCGACCGTGTTCGTCTCGCGTATCTCCTCGCGTGGGAGGGGGCCGAGCCGCCTGTCGTGGTACCGACCTGGCAACGCATCGTCGAACCGCTTGAGCTGATCCGGACACTCGGACGTCGTGAGCTCGCGCTTGCCCTGCCACGTACGCCGACTCAACTGACCCAGGAACAGTGCGAGGCGTGGAGAAAGTGGATCATCAAGCTCGATAGCGTCCCCATCGACTGTCTTGGCCCGGCCATCCCCAAGCTGCTCCGGGCGACGGCCGAGCGACATGACCCCGTTGATGCTCTGATCGACGCAGTGATCGCTTGGGAAGCAATATTCGGAGACAGGGCAGAGCTGACGATGCGGGTGTCAATCTGTCTCGCACGCCTGCTTGAGACGGCACCCAAGGATCGGGAAAAGGTGTACCTACGGGCGAAGTCGATCTACAGCCTTCGCAGCAGCATCGTCCATGGAGCCCACGAATCAACCCAGATGAACAAGGTAATCGAGGGTCGGCGCGACGCGATCTCGATGGCTCTCAGGGCTCTTCGGACCTTGATCGACGACAGACCTGAACTCCTCGAACTGACCAGCCGGGTTCGTTC
This sequence comes from Saccharothrix sp. ST-888, assembly GCF_000955975.1. Taxonomy (GTDB): domain Bacteria; phylum Actinomycetota; class Actinomycetes; order Streptomycetales; family Streptomycetaceae; genus Kitasatospora. Next base: position 16,124 of record NZ_JYJF01000095.1, on the reverse strand, counting down.
CGAGACCGTCATGCTCGATTAGCCGCGAACTGATCCCAGCAGGGCAGCTGGGGCAGGCCCAGGGCACAACGAGGGCTCATCGGGGCCAACGGTGGTGACTGGCGTGGCGCTGCCGCCCGACCCGACGCCCAGCCAGCAGAACCTTGCGCTCTACTTGGGCTCACTGAACACACACGAGTTCCCCTGGCTGTTCGCGTAGCCTGCGGCCGAAACCAGGCCCATCGGAGCGGTGCGATGACGTGTAGGCCCGAGACGAGGGACCGGGAGTGACCAGAACTCCGGATCGCGGTTGGTCAGCGCATGGGAGACAGAGCTGGCCGGGCGGGTGTGCCGCCGCCCCGGGACGCCAATGCCCGGCGCGTGATGATGGCGCAGCGCAGTGTGGACACCCGGCCCGAACTCGCGCTGCGGCGAGCGTTGCACTCGTTGGGGTTCCGGTACCGGGTGAACCTTCCCATCCCGAATAAGCGGCGGCGTCGGGCGGACGTCACGTTCGTGCGCTGGCGGACTGCGGTGTTCGTGCAGGGTTGCTTCTGGCACGCGTGTCCCAAGCACCTGCACATGCCGAAGCACAACGCGGAGTGGTGGTGGGACAAGCTCCAGAACAACGTCCGTCGTGACGAGGACACCGATGCACACCTTCTCAGGCTGGGGTGGCTCCCCTTGCGGGTCTGGGAGCACGAAGTCGTGGAGACCGCGGTGGCCAAGGTGGTCGAGGCACTTGCGCACCAGGGCCACCCGCGGGCCGTGGGCATCCGGGCCCGGAGCGGGGTGGTGATCAGTGAGAACGAGCAGGTACTCACTGGCCCCTGAGGTAGGGGCCGCTGCCTGGTGCCGTGGCGTTGCCGCACCCCGAGACGCTGGGCAGGCCCCGCCATGCGGGTGGCCGTCCGGGCGACTGCATCATGGACCGGCCATTCGCCGGTCCGCGTCGGCGGCGGGCGGATGCATCTCCCGGCGAAGCTCACGCCAAGCGCGAACGACACAGGTAGCCCTCTCCAAGAGCACTCGCACCCTCTCGAGCAGGACGCCCACAAGCGAGACGCCCCAGATCAGGAGGACACTCCACTCGGCGATGACTCCCAACACGACAGACCTCGAAAGGATGGCGGACTGATCTCCCCAGCACCATCCTCCGAGCAGGCGCCAGCGAAGTCTGTACCTTTAGGGCGACATTTAGTCGAACTTGTATTCGACCAATCGAGGGTCCTTCTGGTGCGGCTGCGGCGCGTGCCAGATCCGTGCCAGAACGGGTGGAGAACGGCGGTCGGCAGCGGTCTGCGCCGGGTGGCCAGAGGGGCGATAGTGTCGGTATCAGTGCAGGTCAGGGGCACTTTTTGGCCCGAAGGTCCAAAGATTCCCAAGCTTATAGCGCGAGTTCGATTCTCGTCGCCCGCTCAGAGGTAAAGCCCCAGGTCAACGACCTGGGGCTTCTTTATTGTCTAGACCAATATGTGCCCGTCGTGCCAGATGCGCGCTGGCCGGAGGTTCGGTGAAGGCTTTCAGGGAGATCATCAACCGCCCGTAGGTGGCCTCCGGTGAAAGCATCTCGAATCGCGAGATCAACTTTTGGTGGCCTGTGTCACCCGATGTGGATTTGATCGGCCGACGGCGCAGCAGGGGTTTGGCCGCCGATCAGCGGTGAGTGGTTTCTCTGGCTTGTAGGTACTCAACGACTGGTGCGCCTCCCGCTCGGGTTTCCCAGCTTCTGGTTCGAAGCGGTTCGTGGAGGTCGGCGGGACGCGTTTCAGGTGGGTCGTGTGGGTGAGTGTCGGTCCCGAGGGTGACGATCCAATAGGGCTTCCTCGGCGATGGCGCCCGGACTTCGAGAGCGTGGGCGGGCAGTTGTCCGCCTCCTTTCCTGCGCTGTCGCATGCGCCTACCGGGGCGTCCCCTCGCGGCGACGAGGTAGCCTCTATCGGATCATCTGCCAAAGGGGGGCATTGTGGCGATTGAGTTGCCTGGTGAGGTGGTGTCGTTCCTGTCGTTCATCGGCATCAACTGGCCGACGGTGAACGAGGACAAGGTTCGTGAGTTCGCCTCGCACGTACGGGAGTTCGCTCAGAACTTGGAGTCCGCGCACCAGGACTCGACGGCGACGGTCCAGCGGCTTGGTGAGGCGTACGAGGGGGCTTCGTATGAGGCGCTGCTGGCCAAGTGGGCACAGCTGTCGGACCGTCACATGAAGGAACTGGTTGAGGCGTGTCATGTGGTGGCGACAGCACTGGATGTGGCTGCCGATGTGATCGTGGCGATGAAGGTCGAGACGATCGCCGAACTGGTCGCGCTGGCTGCGGCGTTCGTGGCGGATCAGGCGGCGGCGGTGGCGACGTTCGGTGCGGCTGAGGCCGCAGTGATCCTGATCGAGGAGACGGCCAAGCGGCTGATCAACTACCTCGAGCAGCAGTTGGAGCAGTACATCATCGGCCAGGTGATCGAGGCCGCGATCGATCCGCTGATCGAGACAGTGGCGGGGGCCGTGAGCGGGCTGGTGTACGAGGCTGCACAGTCAGCGCTCGGGGTGTCCGGCGGTGGCGCCGGTGCAGGTTTCCGGATCGATCCGGATGCGCTGGAGGGGCACGCACGGGTGATGCATGACCACGCCGAGACAGTGACGGGGCACGCGCAGGTGTTCCAGTCGAGGATTGCGGGGGTGAGCTTCGAGTGAGCAACCAGATCGTCAAGGCCCTGGAGCACGGGGCTCAGAAGCTGGGCAAAACTCTGGCCGAGGATGCAGGCAAGGCGGTGAAGGACTTCTACCGCAAGACGGGCGACAACCTGAAGAAGGTCGCCCACAACCACCGCGAGACCGATGCCAAGCACGCGGCCGAACTCAAGAAGATCCTCGGCGGAGGCAAGAACGACCTCCCCCATGCGCCCCATGCGCCCCGCGGCGGCGGCCGGTCCAGCAGGGGAGGGCCGTCGCTGGGTGGCCCCAGCAAGGGGGGTCAGCGCTCGGAGGGCAACCGCAGGTGTCGGACCGGCGGTGACCCGGTCGACGTGGTCTCCGGGCAGATGATTATGTCGAAGACCGATCTCGAACTGCCTGGTCTGCTGCCCCTTGTGCTGCGACGGTCCTACGCATCTGACTACTGCGGCGGGCAGTGGTTCGGGCCCGGTTGGTCCTCCACGCTCGACCAGCGGGTGCAGATCGACGACACGGGTATCCACTTCGCCGGCGACGACTCGCAGATTCTGCACTACCCCTTGCCCGCCGCGCCGGGCGAACAGGTGCTTCCCCTGGATGGGGCGCGCTGGCCGCTTACCTGGGACGAGAGCACCGACACCATCCGGATCGAGGACCTCCGGACCGGCTGGGTACGTCACTTCGAAGGCGTGCCCGAGGCTGGAGCGACGCGCCCGCTCAGCGCCCTGACCGACCGTAACGGCCACCGCATCGACCACCTGTATGACGATGGCGGGCTGCCCGCCGAGATCCACCACTCGGGTGGCTACCGGGTCGCGGCCGACGTCATCCACACTGCCGCCGGCCCCCGAATAGAGGCCCTGCGGCTGTTGGACGGCACCAACCACGGGCTCGGCACCACCGTCGTCAGCTACGGCTACGACGCCCGAGGCCGCCTGGCCGAGATCACCGACTCCTCCGGTGCCCCACTCGTCTATGGCTACGACTCCCGGGATCGCGTCACCTCATGGACCGACCGCAACGGGTTCTGGTACCAGTACGAATACGGCCCCGACGGCAGGGTGATCAGGGGGCACGGCTCGAACGGTGCCCTGGATGCCACCTTCGCCTACGACGACCTGAACCGGGTCAACACGGTGACTGACAGTCTTGGCCGCCGCACCTGTCACCACTACGACGAGCAGCAGCACATCATCAGGACGGTGGACGCGGCTGGTCACACCGTAGACACTCAGCACGACCGCTACGGCCACCTGCTCGCCCACGCCGACGCGCTTGGGCGCACGACCCGCTTCTCACTGGACCCGAACGGTGATCCCATCCGGATCGAGAGGCCCGATGGCTCCAGCCTGTCCGCCTGGTACAACAGCTTCCAGCAGCCCGTGAAGGTGCAGGCTCCCGATGGTGCGACGTGGCGCCATGCCTACGATGCGGCCGGTAACCAAACCGAAGTGACCGACCCCGCCGGTGCGACGACCCGCTTCGGTTACGACGACGCCGGCCGCCTCTCGACCGTGACCGACGTTCTCGGCTCCACGACGAACATCCAGTGCAACCAGGCCGGCCTGGTCGTCGAGTCCACCGACGCACTGGGCGGCCGGACCCTGTACCAGCGCGACGCCTTCGGCCGCCCGGTTGCCGTCACCGACCCGCTGGGGCAGACCACTCGCTACTCGTGGACGATCGAGGGCCGACCGGTTTCACGTACGGCACCGGACGGTTCGGTCGAGTACTGGGCGTACGACCTTGAGGGCAACACCCTGACTCACACCGATCAGGTCGGCGGGGTGACGGCGATGGAGTACACCCACTTCAACAAGCTCGCCACCACCACCGGCCCCGACGGAAACCGCTACACCTTTGCCTATAACGCCGAGCTCCAGCTCACTCAGGTCGCCAATCCCCAGGGCCTGACCTGGACTTACACTCACGATCCGGTAGGCCGTGTGGCGGCCGAGACCGACTTCAACGGACGAACGCTCTCCTATACGCACGACGCGGCCGGACGACTGGCATCCCGTATGAACGGTCTTGGCCAGACGATCACCCACACCTACGACTTGCTCGGCAATCTGGTCGCCAAGGACGCCGACGGGGAGATCACGACCTACAGCTACGATCAGGGTGACCGTCTGGTCCAAGCGGCCAGCCCTACCGTCGAACTGACTCGCCGCCACGATGTGCTCGGTCGACTCGTCGCCGAGACCATCAATGGACGTACCGTCAGCTTTGAGTACGACCTTCTCGGTCGCCGGATCAGTCGCCGGACACCTTCTGGAAGTCTCAGCACCTGGACCTATGACGGCGCCGGCCGCCCGAGCACCCTCACCACCGGCGGGCATACCGTCAGGTTCGAGCGGGATGCTCTCGGTCGGGAGACGACCCGCCACCTCAACGACCAGCTCGCGCTCGTCTCCGCCTGGGACACGCTCCACCGCCTTACCGCCCAGTCCCTCGTCGGCGCGGGCAGTCCCAGCACCCTGCAGCACCGCGCGTACACCTACCGCCCCGACGGCCGTCTGACTGACGTCACCGACCAGCACAGCGCCACCCACCGCTTTGATCTCGACCTGGCCGGCCGGGTCACCGCCGTGCACGCCGCCGGCTGGAGCGAGCGTTATGTGTACGACAGCGTCGGTAACCTCACCGACGCGAGCTGGCCCGCCCGCGACGACGCGCCCCAGGGTGCCCGCACCTATCACGGCACCCTTATCCAGACAGCCGGCCGCCTCAGTTACCAGCACGATGCGCAAGGCCGGGTCACCACCCGCCGCCAGACCACTCTCTCGGGGAGGGTCGACTTCTGGCGGTACACCTGGGACGCCGAAGACCGCCTGACGGCCGCTACCACGCCTGATGGCGCCCAGTGGCGCTATCTGTACGACCCGTTCGGCCGCCGCATCGCCAAGCAGCACCTCACCGGCGCCGGAGACGACGCCACCGTGGTGGAGTGGACGGATTTCACCTGGGACGCGACCACTCTCGCTGAACAGACTGCCCACAGCCCCCATCTCCCCGGGCCCTACACCCTCACCTGGGACCACCGGGGTCTCCACCCCATCGCCCAGACCGAACATCTCACCACCCCGGACACCTCCCAGGAAGAGGTCGACCGTCGCTTCTTCGCGATCATCACCGACCTCATCGGCACCCCCACCTGTCTCCTCAATCCCGACGGCACCACCGCCTGGAAGGCCCGCACCACCCTCTGGGGCACAACAGCCAACTCCAAGGACAGCACCACCAGCACACCCCTTCGTTTCCCCGGTCAGTACTACGACCCCGAGACCCGCCTCCACTACAACGTCCACCGCTACTACGACCCCACCACCGCCCGCTACCTCACCTCCGACCCTCTCGGCCTCGTCCCGGCCCCGAACCCTCACAGCTATGTCGCCAACCCGCTCAGGGCCGCAGATCCGCTCGGCCTGGCCGAGCAGCTACCGTTGGGGGAGCACGGCAACCCGTTCCCGTCACGGGGGGACGCCGAGCGAAAGGCCTTCGATCTTGCGGGCGTCCCGTACGGCACCGTGCCAGACGAGCAGTGGCAGATTGGCAACGACGTGACTCGGCGAGGAGCGCCCGGCTACGTGTATGACACCGAGCCGACGCACTGGGGCGAGATGCGGCAGTTCGAGACCCCGAAGGGCTCTCGACTCGTCATCGAGCACACCGGTGATCCCGCGGGACCGCACTTCCACGCTGGAATGCCCAAGGGCAGGGGCGAGGACGCGTTCCGAGAGGGCGTCAACTTCGGCTGGGGCGGATCGGATGTCGTCCGGGACGGCTTCGAGCGCTATCAGAAGATCGACAAGCCGGGTGGCGACCACCATCTCTTCTACCAGGAGGGCAGTCAGTGTCCAGGGTGACCGAGCACCTCGACGAACTCCTGCGACTGTGTGGGCTGGTGCCGCTGGGCACCGTCCAGGGCGGCCAGCTGCCCTCGCCCGAACGGGCGTGGCATGTCACCGCAGGCGTGCAAACGCCGACTACTGCGGTACCGCTTGTCGGTGACGACCTGAGCACCAGAGTCGACAAGGAGTGGCTCCGGCTGGCCAGGCTGCAGGCTGTCATCGATGATCAAGGCACCTTCCTGATCGCACTCTCGCGATCCCAGCCGTGGACGAGGGTGAGGCTCACCGACGATGTCCACCTGTCCGAGCACCTGGTGGGCGACGGTGCCCGCGCCGGCCACGCCGAGTTCGTCACGATGGCAGCCGACGGCAGTGCCCTGTGCGGGGTCACCACCGAGGAGTACGACGTATGGGTCGTGGCGGACACGGAGCTGCTGCACGCTTCACCGCCACCCCCGCCGGACCCGGGCGACGTGGACCTCGCCTCCATGAGCCCGATGCAGCTCAACCGGCTCTTCGCTCCGGATCGTCTCAGGCCCCCGTACCGCGACGGCTGGGTGCTGCTGGGTTTCCACCGCAACGCCCACTATCTGACACGGCTGCATGAACTCCCTGAGAGCTTTACTGACAAGACCGTCACGGCCCTTCTCGGCAGCCACTCCGACGTGAGGAGCGCGATGCTCTCGCTCACGGATGATCAGGCGCAGGCGCTGGCTGATTCGGTCGGCGTTCCGGTCGACACCGACCGGCTCGCCTACTACCTCGAGTATCAGACCGGCCCTGTGAAGAGCGAGCAGTCCACCGCCCGTCGGCTTTCTCCGTGATCGACGACGTCTCTGGTCCCCCGGGCATCCCTACGTTGATGCGCTGGAGCCCGGCCAGCTGTTGGGGCTGGCCGGGGTCCAGAACGCCGAACGGCGTTAAGCCTGGTGAGGTACCTCCGCTGTCGTGGTAACCGCCGAGGGCGGCCGTCGGCGGGTGCGGATGTCGACGACGGCGGCGGGTCAGGCCGACTGCGGCAGGCAAGCTGTCTGGGTCTGCGTGGCGTGGACAAGGACGGCGAGCCGTCTGTCTCCGGTCACCAGTTGGTCAGCGGCGCACTCGAACCACACGACCTTGCCGGCGCCCTCGGGATACCAGCCCCAGGAGTGGGCGAGTCCTTCGACCAGGACGAGACCACGTCCACCCGTGATCATGTCCTCAGCGCTGCCGGGGTCGGGCGTCCGGAGGCTGTTGTCCGCGACCTCGACGCGCAGACGATCGCCGGTCCAGCGCACGGTGACCCGGAACCGGGCGCCGGTGTGCTCGACCGCGTTGGTGAGCACTTCACTGGAGCAGAGCTCGACGTCCCGCAGCGCGGCATCGGACAGCGGAACGCTCCAGTGCTGGGCAATCCCCTTGATCAGGCGGCGGGTTGACGGGACGGCCGCCAGCTCCGGCTCGACCTCCCACGTCTGTGGTGCCGGCAGCTCGGCGTTGTTCGTCGGGCTCATCAGCACGGACCGCCCTCTCAGCCGGGGTTCCTCCGGCTTGCTCTCGGAGGAACCCCAGGATTGCCGGGCGGGCGGTTCCGGAATAAGGGCCAGGTGTGTACCCACCATGGGTAGACTCGCGGTCAGTTATGCCACGTGACACCGAGTGATGATCTTCCCGGTGCTGGGGGTGCCGGACATGACCGAATCCACGCCTTCGTCGGGGCTGCCGAGTCGCTTACTGGCGGATCCCGAGATGGTTGCCGCCTGCAAGGTGCGGGACTTCGCGGTCATCTTCGGGTTGGCGAAGGCCAGGGGTGGCTTCCATCCGTCCCGCATCGCCAGGGTCTGCGAGCTGACGCCCAGTCGAGTGGGTGAAGTCATCGCGGGCAGCCGGACGATCACCAACATGGCCGTCATCGAGCGCATCGCGGACGGCCTCCGCATTCCCGGCCACATGGTCGGCCTTGCTGCCCGAGCGTGGGAGCGGCAGTCGGCCCCTTCCCGAGACGCCACGCGGCCGATGAACCACCAGGTCACCTCAACCGGGGATTCGGTGCTGCCGGATCGCGAGCTGGACGACATCCTCGCCATCGCGGCCGGTGCCAGGGCCACGCCGACGGTTCTCAGGTCCCTCCAAGCATCCATCGAGGACTACTGGCGACGCGACGACGAGCACGGCGGTGGAGCCCTTCGGCCAGCCGTGATGGGCCAACTGCGATACGTCATGGGCATTCTGCGCGACACGGCCGATCCGAACTACCAGCGCAGTCTCCACGGCATCGCGGCCGAGCTCGCACGCCTCACGGGGTGGACGTACTTCGACGCCCGGCAGTACAGCACGGCTCGGACCTACTTCACCGATGCTCTGCGCCTGGCGCGCGAGATCGACGACCGGCTGTTCGTCGCCAATGTGCTCTCCTGTCTCAGCCTCCAGGCCACTTACGAGGACAAGGCCCGCGACGCGATCACCCTGGCCCGGGCCGCGCAGGACAGCGCTCGGTTCGATGCTGGCACGCCGAGGCTGATGGCGATGCTGTCCATGCGGGAAGCCTTCGGCCATGCCAGCGCGCAAGACCAGGAGTCCACCCGCCGAGCCATCGAGGAAGCGCACTGGTACTTCGACCGGATCGACCCGGCCGATGACGGCCCGGCGTGGGTCCAGTACTTCGATCGGACGAAGCTCACCGTCGACACCGGCATCGCGTTGGGCCAGCTTGGCGACGCGTCGGCGGCCGAACCGCTCATCGAAGAGGCCATGCGCAGCGAGGCACCGGCGAACCTGCGAGGGCGCGCGTTCCATTCCTTCTGGCTCGCGCGTACCCAACTCCAACGTCGAGATATGGAGTTGGCGTGCGCCACGGCCGGGAGGGCCCTCGACCTGGCAGTCGAGGTGGCGTCCCCCAGAGTGCTCGCGCACCTCCAGGAGTTCCGTCAGCTGCTGGTGCCCTACCGCACTGCCCGGCCGGCTGCCGAGTTGTCGGTACGTATTCGGGACATGAGCGTCTGACTACAGGCCGGCCTCATCGAGCAGCAGGTACAGCACACCGACCAGGGAGCCACTGCTGACGATCTCGCGGCGGTCGATCATGCCGCGCAGCTCGGACAGCGGAACCCACTCGATGCGGTCCGACTCGTTCCGTTCGGTCGGCGGTCCGGTGTACTCGACGGCGTCGGCCCGGAAGACGAAGTGTTCCGAGTCGGTGATCCCGTTCGCAGGCTGCGCGTAGATGAGCGGCTTGACCTCACCGGTCTTCCAGCCCGTCTCCTCCAACACCTCGCGGGCGGCGGCCTCGGCCGGGGTCTCGTCAGCTTCGATCAGGCCCATGGGAAGCTCCCAGGCCCACGAGTCCGTGATGAAGCGGTGCCGCCACATCATCAGCACCTGCTTCTGGTCGTTCACCACCGCGGCCACGGCCAGATGCCGCAGCTTGAGCACGTGGTGTTCCCAGCGGTGCCCGTCGGGCTGCTCGACGTCGACCAACCACAGGTTCACCCATGGGTTCTCGTAGATGGGACGTTCCCCGTGGATCTTCCACTGCATCGTTTGAGGCCCCTCTCGATGGACCTTCAGCATGTCAGACCCAAGCAGCGCGGCCAGCCTGTTCCGGCGAATTTGCGTCAAGGTGACGAATACGGATGTCCGCGATCAACGACGGGGCCGACGGCGTCCGCTGGATCCAGCCCGCCGACCTTGACCAGTACGACATCCACCCCAGCATGCGCCAACAGATCGGCGACTACCTCGCCGGCATGTACCCCAATCTCGACTGAGGCATCAAGCTCCACAACGGAGTTGACGTCGGTGCCACGAACTACCCTGGCGGCCATGGACTGGCTCGATCGGGTGGCGAAGCTGCGGCAGTGGACGAACAACGAGGTCCGGGCTCCGCACAAGCCGTTGCTGCTGCTGTACGCGCTCGGCAACTTCCAGCAGGACGCTGATGGTGAACTGCGCTACAGCGCGGTCGAGGAGGAGCTGAAGCGGCTGCTGGTCGAGTACGGGCCACCGAACCCGACGACCCCCGCGTATCCCTTCCATCATCTGGTCAGTGACGGTGTGTGGGAGGTCAGGACCGATCGTGGGCAGGGAAGTCCGGGAAGTGGGGTCCGGGTTCTCCGTTCCAGCGGCGCCACCGGCAGGCTCGCGCCAGAGTTGCGGACAGCGCTCGCCACGGAGCCTTCTCTCCTGGGGCGGCTGGCCAGAGTGCTGCTGGACATCCATTTCCCCCCGTCACTGCACACCGATCTGTGCGAGGCCGTCGGGCTCGACCTGGAGCTGGCCGAGACCGGGCTCGTGGCCGGCCTGCCGGGTGGCGCGGAGACCGCTGCGCGACGGCAGCGGGATCGCCGGATGCGTGAACTCGTCCTGACAGCCTATGAGTTCCAGTGCGCCTTCTGCGGCTACGACGGGATGCTCGGTGCGAGCAGCGTCGGGCTGGAGGCCGCGCACGTGCGCTGGTGGTCGCACGACGGGCCGGACGAGGTCGACAACGGCCTGTGCCTCTGCTCGTTGCACCACAAGCTCCTCGACAAGGGCGTCCTGGGCCTGGGCGAGGGGCATCGCATCCTCGTGTCGCAGCGTTTCATCGGCCGCAGCGAGGCGAGCAAGCAGCACGTGCTCGCGCTGGCCAGGCGGCCGGTCCTCGGTCCGCAGTCGGGCCTTCCACCCGTCGCCGGTCGGCATCGCGAGTGGCATGCCCGACAGGTCTTCCATGGTGCACCCCGTACGCCAGCAGGAGCGTCTGTACTGACTGGGTGACAGCTGGTCGGACCGCTGAGATGGCCTGGTGGTCGGCCTGCGGTCGTCGGGTCGCCCAGCCCCAGGCCTTGTAGCCGCCTTGAGCACCGGGCCAGCGGCCTTCACCGCAACTGGTTCCGACCTGACATTGCGCCACCTGCCATGCCTCGCTCGCTACCTGGACCCGCGATCAGGTCCAGCGGCCCCAGCGCAGAGGGCGGCACCGACAGCGTTCAGGTGTAGCCCTTCTCCAGCTCCCCCAGACGGGCAAGAATCCGTCGCGGGAGTTCTGGAGCGGTCGGCCGGTACGGCCTCCAGCGATCCTTGGAGTCCGGCTTCATCGAGGCCGAGAACCGGAACCGGCCCTTGCTGTCACGTGCGTCAGGTCGCGGGCTCGTGGCCGAGAGAGTGAGTTCGGCGGCGGTCTGGGGTCTGGTGAGAATGACGCCCGGCAGTTGGGCTCCGGATGCCGTGCCCGTTCTAATGTCCGATCAAGGCGAAGCGGAGATAGTGGGAGTACGAGAGAGCCCGGCGGATGCGGCGGGCTTCGGTGAAGGAGGCCTCTACCGAGGCAAGTCCGTTCTGGGAGTTCTGGATCTGGATGGCGCGGCGGGCGAATTCCTCACGTTGCTTCAGGGCGCGATCGGCAGCTGCCGCAGCTTCGTTGGAAAGGCGGGTCTGGCCGTCCTGGAGGCGTAGTGCGGCTTGGTTTCGCTGATTGGTGGCCTCGGTCTCGGCTGCTCGGCGTCGGTTGGCAAGTTCGGCCCGCTGACGATCGAACTCTGACGTCACGGTCAGGCGGCGTGAAGGCGAGAGCTGGATGGTGCACCGGGCCTGTGCCGCCGAGACCAGCTGGGCGCGCCACGCGTCCAGGGCGCGGGCCTTGGCTTCTCCGATGCCCTTCACGTTCACTTCGTGCCCGGTAGCCATGACGATCACCGCCGTAGTGTTGTTGTAACCGCTGCTGGTGGTCTGCTTGAGCCGGACTCCGCTGAAGTCCGCGGCAGTTCTGATCCCGGAGGCTGCCAGGTCGCTTTTGAGCTTCTCGCCGATGCCGGGCAGGCGTGCCGTCGAGACACGGCCGCGCTGAAGCTCTGTTTGGACGAAACCGGCTCGTTCGGCTGCGAGGGCTCTGGCCAGGGCCGTCTGCAGCCCGCTTTCCACGGCACTGATCTTGTGGTCGATAGAAGCCCACGTATTGAGCTTGCGGCGCTCGGCTTCGGCCAAGTCGGTCTGGTGCTGGCGGACCAAGTAGTTCCGTTGAGTGATAAGGTTCGCCTTCCGATCGTCCTCGTCTGAGGCCAGTCGCTCGCGTTCCAGTCGGAGTGCTGCCGCAGCCTTCTCGGCATTGGCCGCAGCTCGGTGTTGTTGCTTCAGCGCCAGAGTGTGTTCTCGCAGTAGTTGCGTCTCGGTGCGTGAGCGGCGTGTCGCCCGGGAGACCAGTACGGCAACGGCGGTCGGGAACAGGGAGTATGCGGTGGGTGTCCCGGTGGCCAGCAGTAGGGCAGGGATCACAAGCGCCACCAGCAGGAGGACCGCGGCGAAGGCGTCCAGCGCCCGTCGGCCAGTAAATCGCGCCGGCAGGCCAACCGGGGAAGGGCCCTGCATGGTGGCAGAAGGCGGTAAATGGCCGGTCATCCAGCTGGGAAGGGTGCCGGGCGTCGCCGATGGGGAGGACGGAGCTGCTGAAACCGAAGCCGCCGGAGTGAGCATGAGCGGGGGGAGGGAGTTCAGCGGCTGCCACGCCAAGCAGCGGACCTGATCGGCCAGGTCCCGTACCTCGCGATCGCTGTGGGAGAGCAGCGCCGGGAATCGCGGCGAGATCGACGGGTTCTTGAAGTCGTCCTCAGCCAGTAGCAGGTACTCGCCTTGTGGCTCGTGCAGTTGAGGCCAGAGGGCGGGGTCGATGGCGACAGCCTTGAGTGCGAGGTAGATGACCCACGTGGAGAAGCGGTCCACCTCGGCGCCGAAGTCGTCGCTGCCGCGGGCAGGGGACTGATAGTTGCGGTGGCCCCGTTCCGTTCCGTCACGGCCGGACAGCGCCGGCACATACATACCGTCGTAGTCCACAAGGCGAAGCGTGCCGTCATCGGCGACCAGGAGGTTGCCGTGCTGCAGGTCGCCGTGGGCGATGCTGTGTGCGGCGAGATCGGCGGTCAGATCGGAGAAGTGGTCGGCGAGGCGGTCGACGGCCGCACTGTCGCGGTGATGGTGGTCGAGCCAGGCTGAGAGGGTGACGCCCTTGACCCACTCCATCTTCAGGACCGGGTAACGCCCTCGCCCGACCTGAATGGCGGCCGGTAGATATTCGAAGCCCATCTTCCAGGGCTGAGAAAGCGCTGATGGGGACAGTGTGGCGAGCTGCTCGCTGATGGCCTGGTAGCGGGCTTCTTGATCAGGTACGTGGCGCGTGAAGCACTTGACGGCGTAGCGCTGGCCTGAGGCGTTACTGGTAAGGGAGAAGACACTGGCGAACGCGCCCGAGATCGGCCTGGGCAGGCGGAGTTTGGTCAGTTCGGGAACGGAGGCTTTGAGCTCGGGGTGGTTGAAGCACAACTGAGGATGTTGCAGGGCCTCTTGGTAATCGCTGGCAGAAGGGAAGTCCCGGATCGGGCCGGTGGAGGTGACCATCCCTACTTCCCTTCGACGTCAATTCGGACGATGGCGACGTCATCGTTGCGTAGTTCCTGCCGCGCCCGGAGGCCCTCCAGCCAGTTGAAGAATGCGGCGGTGTCATGCGGACCACCGAACTCCAGGAGCTGGTGAAGGGCGTCGGCCGGCTCCGGGGCAGCGAGGAACCAAGCTGCCAGGGCATCGGTCATCAAGAGCAGCCGGTCACCAGGGAGGCAGGTTCCTTCAGCGAAACGGGTGCGGCTGCTGAGAAGGGCGCTGTCGTGGTTCCGACTTCCGAAGAGGTCAGGCACTGTGTCGAAGTCTCCCGCGTGTTCGACGGGGAAGGACCGAATTGGCACGTCATCGCGGATGTGGAACAGGCAGGTGTCGCCCAGGGCAGCAGCCTGCCATTGCCATAGAGCGGTCGTGAGATTCTCCCTAGATCCACTGCATGGTAGGGGACTTGGGGTGATTCGGACGCTCAGCATGGTCGCATAGGCGCCGCCGACCAGTTTGGTCTGCTCGTACCACTTCAGAGGCCGGCCCTCCGTGGCGCGTCTGCTGGTGTACCTCTCCAGCCAGGGATCCCACTGCCCGACGGCGTTGGTGGCGAACTCCTCGAAGGCGGTGCTCGACGAGAAGAGGCCGGGATCGGTCAGGGCACTGGCCGCCGAGGTGGCGGCCAGCAGCCGGGCCCAGTCCTTGGCGAGCACGCTCTCGGTCGCGCCATCGCACACGCTTGCCGCTACAGGCCCGCCGATCAGTTCGTCGAAGGGCACGTCCGGCAGGACACATACGGCGTCCTCGCACTCGGTCAGGGTGCTGCCGTGCTTCGGTGAGACCAGGTTGGTGACGTACAGGCCTGGTGACGTCACCGCAGTTCGGTTGCGCGAGTGCCGATGTCCAGGAACTGGACGACTGATGTGATGTCGGCGTTGTACACGAAGCCGCGAGTTGTCTCGCTGACCCGCTGGCCCTGGGCGGCGGCATACGACCGCATATGGGTGGGCAGCAGACTCGACATGGCGAAGAGAATTCGGGCGTACGTGTCCGGGAGCTCAGCGTCGGAGCTGGGGAAGGTGACGGGGGAACCACCGGCTGCAGAGACGTGGAGGTTGAACAGCAGAGCCGCGCCGTCCGCTGTGCTGTGCGCGGTGATAGCCGTGGCAGACTCCGTGGGGTCACCGTCGGTGGACTCGCCGTCCGTCAGATTGATGACGATGGGCGGGAACCCCCCGGGATACCGCTCGGTCCAGCCTGCTACCAGCGTCTCTGCGTACTTGAGCGCCCTGTTCATGGGTGTGCCGCCGTTGGCGACCGGGTCCATCCAGAGCGGGAAGGCGACCGTTGTCTCGACCAGGCCGCCAGCACCGTCCGGGACCTTCTTGGTGCGATCGTCCACGCGTGCCGGATTGTCGGCGACTTCGCTCAGCGGCACAAGGTCCCGGCCGGCGAGGGCACCGGAGAACGCGGATCCCACCGTCGCGCCGTAGCCGACCACAGCGACGTGGAAGTAGTCACGTACGCCCTCTTCCTTGGCGCACTTGACGGACAGTTCAGTCAGCAACCGATTGATGGCATCGGCCACAACGTCGGCCTTCTTCTGCGGTGAGTCGCCGCCGATCGGGTCGCTCATGGAGGTGGACTGGTCGACGAGGAAGACGAAGCACGTCGGATTTGTGCGGCTGATCTCGGCCGTGTACGGCATGGACGATCTCCCCAGTGGACGGTGCAGTAGGGCTCCGGCCTGCTGGCGAGACCCCAGAAGTGGCAGTCATCGTACTGAACATGACGGTGCGTCCGGGTGTGATCAGCAAAACCATTCCAGGGGAGCGGTAGAGGCGCGCTGCGGCGTACGTTCTGCAACGGGTGTGCTCCAAGAGAGCTGAGGTTGGCTGGGATTGGCACTGTTGCCGCTTCGGTGAGTCGGCTATCCATGAAGGCTGGGGGAGATCGCGGGTATCCAGGGGGAGGAACCGTTGCTGCTCGTCTTCGGGCTGTTGGTCATCGGTGGAGCGGCGGTAATTTCGAGATGTGGGGCCATGACTGTTAGGAAGCGGCCGTGTCTGCACCGCCGCAGGGGCCTCTTCCAGCGGTGCCATCACCACACGTGGAGTCTGGTGACGCCGAGCGACGTTGCTGGCGGTGCTCTCTTCACGACGGCTTACGGGGTCTGGGAAGTCTTCCACCCTCTGGCCGGGTGACAGCGGTGGCAACTGGCAGCAGGGGCGGGAACAGGACCCGCAGGCGCGGACTGGTCTCTCGAAGCCATTGGCTTCGAGACCTGCCGTGGTGGG
>NZ_JYJF01000939.1 GCF_000955975.1 Saccharothrix sp. ST-888 | reverse complement strand
TCGCTGGCGGAGGTCTGGCAGTCGGCGGGCGTGTCGCCGTCGGTCGTGGTGGGCCACTCGCAGGGTGAGATCGCGGCTGCTGTGGTGGCGGGTGCGCTGGCGGTGGAGGACGGCGCGAGCGGGGTTGCGCTGCGCAGCGGGGCGATTGCCGGTGGTCTGGCGGGGCGTGGTGGCATGGTGGCGGTCGCGCTGCCGGTGGAGCTGGTGCGGGGGCGGCTGAGCGTCTGGGGCGAGGAGCGGATCTCGGTCGCTGCGGTCAACGGTCCGTCGTCGGTGGTGGTTTCGGGTGAGCCGGCTGCGCTGGAGG
>NZ_JYJF01000938.1 GCF_000955975.1 Saccharothrix sp. ST-888 | reverse complement strand
GACCAGCATCGACATCGCCATCGCGGTCCGGCGGCCGTGCGGCATGCGGTCGAGGAGCGGGCCGATCACCGGGGCCAGCAGGGCGAACGGGGCCATCGTGATCAGCAGGTAGAGCGCCACCCGGCCACGGGCCTCGCCGGTCGGGACCGAGAAGAAGATGATCGAGGCCAGCGCGATGGTGATCAGCATGTGGCCGAAGGAGTTCAGCGCGTGCAGCTCGATTAGCTTCGCTAGTCCCGACTCGCACGCCCCCTCGGCGGCCGTCGCCCGGCGGAATCGGCGGCGGGTGCCGTGAACCAGCCGACCG
>NZ_JYJF01000937.1 GCF_000955975.1 Saccharothrix sp. ST-888 | reverse complement strand
TCCACTTGCTGGTCAGCTACCCCCCCTGAACCCCCCGGGTGCTCGCCGAGGCCTTCCACATCGCCGCCCCCGGCCGTCCTGGCCCGGTCCTGGTCGACATCGCCAAGGTCGCCCTGCAGGCCACCCCCACCGCCCGTCCTGCCCCCATCCTCAGCGACCCCGCGCCGGACACCCTGCCGCCCACCCTCACCTTCCCCGCGCCGGTGACGGCGATCAGGCAACCCTCGGCGATCCCCCGGGGGATCTCGGCCGGGTCGGTGACCAGGAAGTTGTGCTTGGTGATCGGCATGGTGATGCCGCAGATGTC
>NZ_JYJF01000936.1 GCF_000955975.1 Saccharothrix sp. ST-888 | reverse complement strand
GGACGCCGGACGGGCGTTCCGCGAGCTGGGCTTCGACTCGCTCACCGCCGTCGAACTGCGCAACCGCCTCAACGCCGTCACCGGACTGAGCCTGCCGACAACCCTGGTCTTCGACTACCCGACCTCGACCGCGCTCGCCCAGCACCTGCGGTCCGAACTGCTCGGTGGGACGGTCGATGCGGCGCTGACGGTGGTCGGGCGGGTGGTGAACGACGAGCCGGTGGCGATCGTGGCGATGAGCTGCCGGTTCCCGGGCGGTGTGCGTACGCCGGAGGACTTGTGGCAGCTGCTGGCGACGGGGACGGATG
>NZ_JYJF01000935.1 GCF_000955975.1 Saccharothrix sp. ST-888 | reverse complement strand
CGTGCGCCGCGCCTTCGCCGAGGTCTTCAGCCGCAAGACCGGCACCACGACCGCCGACGGCGAAGCCTGGCTCGCGGGCGTGCGCGTGCTGCGGGTCACGTTCATGCACGAAGCCCCGGATCGGGTAGAGGCCGGTGACGCAGCCGACCATGATCATGGGGGTGTGCGGGTTGTCGGTCGGCACGAACGGGATCTTGGGCTTGCGGACCAACGCGAACAGCGTGCTGTCCGGAGCGCTGACGGCCAGGTGGCTGGAGAAGACGCCGTGCAACGGGGTTCGGCGCATCGTGGGCCCGGTGGTCAGCCGC
>NZ_JYJF01000934.1 GCF_000955975.1 Saccharothrix sp. ST-888 | reverse complement strand
GTTTCAGCCTAACGGGACCCGCTCCATCCGGGCGCGGGGCTCCGGCCGGCCGCATCCGGGTCCAGCCCCGCACGAACTCCACCCCAGGCCGCCCGGCAGCGCTGCCGGGCCCTCCCCGGACGTACCCCCACCCCGCCCGCTCCGCACGCCCTCCCCAGCGGACGGAGCTGCCGCCCCGTGAGCGCTTCCGCCCGTCCCGTGACCGCCGCATCCGCCGGGTCTCGGCTGTGACACCCCCGCTACGAAGGCACCTCCGAGGCAGACCCCGCCCGCCGATAAACTGCGCCGGCACCGGTTCGCCCCGGTCC
>NZ_JYJF01000933.1 GCF_000955975.1 Saccharothrix sp. ST-888 | reverse complement strand
TACTGCGAGCCGAGGCACACGCCAGCGGGCTAGGCACCGGAAACATCAACCGCAACGTGACCGTGCAGCCCGCTGCGCTAGACTAGCTGACCACCATCGCCAAGCACGCGGGCCGGCTCGGCATCGGCATGCACCTCAGCCCGATAACCCTCCCGGACGGGCATCCGGACCAGCTGGTGAACCACCGTCCCGAGGTGGTCCGCGTGCTCGCCGAACTGGCGGAGGTGGACGAGGCGACCGCGGTGGACGTGCAGCTCAACACGGCGCTGGACGAGCTGTGGGCCGACGACGGCGCGGCGAACAAGACC
>NZ_JYJF01000932.1 GCF_000955975.1 Saccharothrix sp. ST-888 | reverse complement strand
GGGTTGAACTCGCCGTCCACCAGCAGGCCCCAGACGTGCCCGAAGGAAACATGACCGACCACGTCGTCGATGTCCACGCCTCGGTAGCGCAGTTCGCCGCCTTCACGGTCGGGCCCGGCGATCTCGCTCTCGAAGTCGACTACTCCCTCAAGCACGGGTACGACATCGGACACCAGACCGCTCCCGGGCTGCTGTGATGGCGTTCTCGTACTGCGCGCATGCCGCGCGCCGCCAGGGCCTGCCGATGGGGCCGCAGCGCGAGATCGACAAGGCCGAGACCGTGGTCGAGCGGTTCATGATCCGCTGGC
>NZ_JYJF01000931.1 GCF_000955975.1 Saccharothrix sp. ST-888 | reverse complement strand
CTCGGCGCCGCCCGGGTCCGCTGGCTCCGCCCCGCCGAGGCCGGGCGGCCGGACGGCGGCCGGACTTGGCAATGGCGGCGGAAACGGCAACGGCAATGGGGACGGCAGCGGCGGCCGGCGCGGGGGCCGGGGGAGCGGCCGCGGTGCGCCGCGCGGAAAGCAGGAGCGCAGCATGTAGAAGGTGTTCGCCTGGGTGGCGGCCACCTCGCTGGCTCTGGTGGTCGCCGGTGGCGGCGCGCTCTACCTGAAGCTCAACGGCAACATCAGCACCTTCGGCCAGGACGGCGTCAGCAAGGACCGCCCCGATC
>NZ_JYJF01000930.1 GCF_000955975.1 Saccharothrix sp. ST-888 | reverse complement strand
CCCGGTGGCGGGGCGCGGGCGAACCTGCTCCGCCCACCGCACACCCGGTCCTGACCAGGCCCGGGTGACCCTCCCCCGTCACCTCATCTTCATCTCATCCAACGCCGGGCATGTTGGAGCCACGTCCACCTCCCCAGCCGGCCTCCAGTGCAGCCTGCGCGCTACGGCCCTCCTCCCCACCGTCCCCACGTGCGTAGCCCCAGTCTTCTATGTGTTACCCGCAGCCCCGACCACGCCTGCCGGAAGCTGGGGCCAGGCCGGTACTGGAACCCCGCTCACGGCCCGGGTCCACCGGATCGGCCCTGCCC
>NZ_JYJF01000094.1 GCF_000955975.1 Saccharothrix sp. ST-888 | reverse complement strand
GCGTACAGCACCACCTTCTTGCCCTCGGGCAGGCCGAGCCGCTCGCGGACCCGCTCGGCGGTCTTCTCCCGGTCGCTCGCGAAGAGCAGGTCGTTGCGCGGGTAGCCGCTCTCCAGGATCTCGCCCTGGTAACGCAGCGCCCGCCGCAGCACCGGCGCCGACCAGCGGTTGGCGGCGACCAGCAGGCTCCACTGCGGCACCTCGTGGTCCAGGTGCTTGAGGTACTGGGCGTCGGTGAACCAGACCTTCTCGAAGTCGTGCCCGATCCGCTTCAGCGGGGTGCCGTGCCAGGTCTGCAGGACCACCTGGCCGGGACGGCGTTCGAAGAACTCGGGCAGATGGGTGCTGGTGACCACGTACTTGGCGGTGGCCAGCGCCTCGAACCACTCGGTGGACCACTGCCGGATCGGCTCGGCGGTCTGCGGCAGGTCGGCCTGCCGGTCGTCGGCGGTCCACAGGTGGCGCACCGGCGTGCCGCGGCGCACCAGCTCCTCGTGCACGGCGCGCGGCGACCCGGCGTACTGGCCGCCGGAGGCGACGTTGTAGAGCACGGTGTCGGTCAGCGGACGGCGCTGCAGGGCGGGGAACTCGGCGCGCAGCTGCCGCTGCCGGTAGCCGCTGCGCTCCTCCGGCAGCAGGTCGGAGTGCGACTCCAGCGAGAGGCCGTCGTAGCGGCGGCGCTCCAGCGTGATCCGCTTGCCCCGGGCCTCGACCTCCAGCGGCAGCGCGCCGTGGCAGGACGGCGCCAGCAGGACCTGCGGCCAGGCACTGTCGGCGGCGGCGCCGACGGGCCGGAAGAAGACCTCCCAGGTGCCCCGGCGCAGCGGCACCTCCCCGGCGAAGGAGGCCGTGGGCACGGCGGGCAGCGCGGCCCGGAACCGGCCCTCGGTGATCTCCACCGGGTAACTGTGCTCCTCCTCAAGCCAGTTGTGCCGGATCACCAGCTCGTACCGGTGCGTGCCCGGCAGCGGGAAGCTGCCGCTGAGCAGGAAGCCGTCGGCGTCCCGGGCGGCCGTGATCTCCTCGACCACCGGCTGCAGGACCTGGTCGCTGAACTGGAGGTACCCGCTGGGGGAGGGCTTGGAGTAGAGCGCCCGCGGCCCGCCGCGGGCGGTGCCGGGCGCGCCCTCGTCCGGCAGGCCCTCGATCGGCACGTCCAGCTGGGCCGGTGCCCGGCGGTCGTCTATCACCACGGGCACGGTGGAGCCGTCGAGCAGCTGGAGCTCGGTGTCCCAGCGGTCGCACAGCCGGTCGGCGGAGGCCGGGTCGAGCGCGTCCCAGGCCGCCCGGACGGCGGACAGCTCGGCGATCGGGAAGCTCGCGGTGAACGGTACGTGCAGCCCGGCGGGGGTGCCGAGCTCCAGCGGGAAGAGCAGATCGCGCTCGGACTCGACGTGCTTGAGCCGCAGCCTGGCCCCCGCCAGGTCGGCGCCGGACCGCACCGACCCGGTCACCCGTACCTCGCCGGCCGTCGAATCCACCTGTACCGCACGGGCCCTGACCAGCTCGACCCGCAGGTAGACGTGGTTGTCCCGGAGCCAGGGCACGATCCGCACGTCGTCCTCGACCCAGTGCACCGGCGGGTACTCCGCGGTGTCGCTCCAGCCGCCGGAGATCCGGCCCTTGTAGACGCCGCCCTTGCCGACCCCGGCGATCAGCACCCGCCAGGAGCCGTCGCGCCAACGGCCGCGGTGCTTCAGGCGCTTGGGGTCGATGACGGCGGTGAACCCGGCCCAGTCGCAGCTGTACAGGTCGTGCGGGGAGCTGGCGGTGGCCTCCGGGCTGTACATCGTCCTGGTCTGCACGGCCAGCACCCGGTGGCCCTTGGCCTCGCGCAGCACCAGCACCTTGACCATGTCGTGCTTGTGCTCGGCCCCCAGGTGCTCGGGGAAGGCGTGCCCGGTGATCCGCAGCCGGCCGTCCTCCCAGCCGGACTCGTACAGCCGGCTGCGCATCACCAGCGCGTTGTCCAGCCGCAGGACGTCGGCGGGCACGCTCTTGCGGCCGCCGCGCAGGAACGGGTAGTCGGCGTACGGGCGGAGCAGGCCGCGTGCCGGGGCGGCGCCGTTGCTGTCCTTCTCGAAGCGCATCTGCTCGACGAACTCGTCCATCCGACCCTGCAGGGTCAGGTGGTACTTGAGCCGCAGCGGTGCGCGCAGCCGGCGGACCTGCTCGGGGCCGATCGCGCGGAGCAGCCGGCTGACGTTCTCCCGGTAGGCGTCCCGGTAGTCCTGGTCGCCCTCCAGCACCGACCAGAAGAACATCGGGATCTCCTCGACGAGGTTGTTCTCGTCGTAGGAGCGCAGATGGCGGCGGAACTTGGTGCCCGGCTGCTCCAGCAGCCAGGCCCGGACCAGCTCCATCGACTTCACCCGGTCGATCAGGCCCTTGGGGTTGGTCCGCATCTGTGTGATCGACATCTCGCCGACCTCGCGCTCGCGCCAGTGGTAGATCGGCTCGGAGAGCACGTCCACGCTGCGGGCCAGGTAGTGGTGCGGCACGCTGACCGGCGCGTCCTCGTACAGGATGCCCTCGGGGTAGAGCACCCCCGCGGCGTCGAAGAACGCGCGGCGGTACACCTTGTTCCACGCGGTGCGGTCGGTGACCAGCGAGGGGACCTCGGTGATGTGGGTCCGCAGCCTGGTCTCCTTGAACGGCTTGCGGTGCCCGCCGGACTGGTAGTACCCGACGGCGCGGAAGCGCAGCACGTTGCCGGTGGCGAAGTCCGACCCGGTCTCGTCCAGGGTGCCGATCATCAGCTCGTACGCGCTGGGCGGCAGCGTGTCGTCGCTGTCCACGAAGGCCAGGAACTCGGTGCCCTCGCCGATGTGCCGGTAGCCGGTGTTGCGGGCGGCGCCGAGGCCCTTGTTCACCTGGCGCACCAGCCGGAACCGCGCGTCCTTGGCGGCGTACGCCTCGGCGATGGCCGCACTGCCGTCCAGCGAGCCGTCGTCCACCATGACGCACTCGAAATCGGCGAAGGTCTGAGCCGCGATCGAGTCCAGACACTCTTCCAGATAACGCTCGACGTTGTAGATCGGGACGACGACGGAGAGGCGGGGTGCCATCGGCTGCGCGGGCCTTTCATCGGGGGCTTGGCGACCGGTCCGGAACCGACCGAGGAAGGTCCAGGGTCGGCACACGGGCGGATAGTACCGCCCGAAAGTGACCGATTCGGGGAAAGCGGGCCGGGCCGCCGGTCAGGAGAGGCGGGCCACCAGGACGTACTCGTTGTACTTGAACACCCGCCCCGCCATCTCCGGGAACGGGAAGGAGTAGCTGCGCAGCACCGTCAGCCCGGCGTTCTCGGCGTGCTCCCGAAGGCCGTCGAAGTCCACCAGACGGACATGGGTCGGGTCCGAGCGGTACCCGGCGGGCTGGGGAGTGATCAGGACCACCCGGCCCCCCTGGCGCACGCTCGGCAGGTAGCTCTTCAGCAGCTGCGCACCCGTCGCCGCGTCCAGGTGCTCCAGCACGTGCGCGACCAGCAGGCTGTCGAAGGCGCCCGGCCGGCCGAGCTCGGGGTCGCTCTCGAACTCGGCCGCGGTGCAGGCCTCCAGACCACGGGCCCGCGCGGTGGCCACCGAGGTCTCGTTGTGGTCCACGCCGACGCTGCCCGGCGCGCAGTGCTGCAGATTCCGGCCGACCCCGCAGCCGACGTCCAGCACCCGGCCGAGCCGCAGCCGGCGCAGGTTCCAGCGGTACGGCGCCTGGGTCGGCAGCAGCCGCTTGAGCCCCGACTGCTCCAGGGTGACCAGCCGCTCGGTGTACGAGGCGCCGGCGGTGGCCTCCCCCGCGGCGGAACCGGGTGCGGGGGAGCCGGGTGCGGCGGAGTCGGGCTGCTGCGGCTCGTGGACTTCGGACATGGCGGTGGCCTCCCGTGGCTGCCGACACGCTCTTTCCGGGCGCGGCGGGGGTTGAAACGAGATCGAGTTGTGACGGAGAGTAGAGGCGCGGCGAAGCAGCCGCCCGCGCGATTCACTCGAAGGTACGACGCCGGTAACCGAGAATCCGCCAACTCGTTACGCGCTTGGTGGGAGAGTCGGTCGAGGCCGCTCGGGGGTGCGGATCAGGCCCTGATCGGGCTGCTCCGCGACCGGTCTCCCCAGGCCGCAACCCGGCCTGTGTCCGTCGGCGGACCGGTGATCTCCGGCGGCCCTCGTGTCCCCGTGGGAAAGAGTCCAATGCCCCGTTTCAGCGTGATTGTCCCGGTGTACCAGGTTGAGGAATACCTGACCGAATGCCTCGACTCGGTCCTCACCCAGTCCTGCGCGGACTTCGAGCTGATCGCGGTCGACGACCGCTCACCGGACGGCAGCGGCGCCATCCTGGACCGGGTTGCCGAAGGGGACGAGCGGGTCAAGGTCCTGCACCTCGCGGAGAACGTCGGGCTCGGCCGCGCCCGCAACGCCGGGCTGGACAGCGCCACCGGCGACTACGTGATCTTCCTCGACAGCGACGACACCCTCACCCCCGGCCTGCTGCAGGCGGTCGGGGAACGGCTGAAGTCCTGCGACGACCCGGAGATCCTGGTCTACGACTACGCCCGCTCCTACTGGGACGGCCGGGTCGTCCGCAGCAGCTCCGCCCCCGTCTTCGCCCGCTCCGGGCCCGAGGTCTTCGCTCTCGACGACCGGCCCGACCTGCTCGAACTGCTGATGGTGGTCTGGAACAAGGCGTACCGCCGCAGCTACATCGAGGAGCAGGGCCTGACCTTCCCGGCCGGCTACTACGAGGACACCCCCTGGACCTTCCCGGCGCTCCTCGCCGCCCGCCGGATCACCATGCTCGACCGGGTCGGCGTCCACTACCGCCAGCGCGAGGGCGGCGGGAACATACTCGCGACCGCGAGCCGCAAGCACTTCGACGTCTTCGACCAGTACGACCGGGTGTTCGCCTTCCTCGACGGCCGGCCGGACCTCGCCCGCTGGCGCGCCGTGGTCTACGGCCGGATGCTGCACCACCTCAACACCGTGGTCAGCAAGCCCGGCCGGATCCCGGCGGGCGACCGCCGGGAGTACTTCCGCCGGGCCGCCCGCCACTGCGCCCGGCTGCGCCCCGCCGACTACCGACCCGCCCCGGACGGCGGGCGCGTCCGCAACGAACTCCTCAGCCGGGGGCGTTACCTGACCTACCAGGCCATCCGCGCCCTGGCCCGCAGCCGCCATGCGGCAACCCGCGCCGCGCGGCGCATTCTCTAGCGGATCCCCCCCCGGGGGGACGGGCGAATACGCCTCCCGGGAAATCGCGCGAAGGAGGGATTCCGCCGCCCATTCACCCCCCTGGGCCGGCCCGTGTGCCGGGCCCTTCCGCGCCGCGCGGCTGCGCCGCGCCCCGGGGCGGTGCGCGGTGGGCCGCCGGGTGGTGATCTCGCCCATGCGGGTGGTCGTCGCGCGCAGGGCGCGGACGGTGGTGGAGGGGAGGTCCCGACTGTGCCAACCTCGGTGCGCAGGGGACTTTCCGCAGGTGGAGCGCCGGTCCGCGCGCCACCGCTGCCGCCCCACTCCCGACGACCCGACGGAAGCGGATCACCATGCCCGACGCGGCGACCCAGGCGCCCGAGGACTCCGAGGGCGCAGGGCTCCGCCCGGCGGCCCGTCCCGGTCTGGTGGACCCGTCCGCGCTGCTCCCGGCCGCCGTCCTGCTCCTCGCACCCCCGCTGCTCCACCTGCTCCGCGCCGACCTGCTGACCCTGGTCCTGCTCTGGGGCGCCACCGCGGCCCGGTTCCGCTCCCGGCTCAGCGCCCTCGACCGGCTGGTCCTGGCCGCCGGACTGCTGACCGGCTGGTGCTGCCTGCTCGGCGTCCTCGCCTCGCTCGGGCCCTGGGGTCTGCACCCGGTCGCCCTCGCCGAGGCCACCGCCCTGCCGCTGGCCGCCGCCGCCCTGGCCCGGCCGCAACGCCTCTCCCGCCGGAGCCTGAAGGTCCCGCTCGTCGACCGCCTGCTGCTGCTCGCGATGGCGGCCGTCGGCTGGTGCTACCTCCGCCCGCTGCTGGCCGAGGACGCCACCGGACGGCTGGCCGCCCTGTTCCACGGCGAGGACCTGGCCCGGCACTTCGCGCTGTACGACGCCGTGCTGAGGCTCGGCGGCTATCTCGTCTTCCACCGCGAGCAGGCCGCCGTCGCCCTCCAGGACGGCTTCCAGAGCTACCCGCAGGGCAGCCACCTGGTGCTGGCCGTGCTCACCGGCTTCGTCCGCGGCGGCACCGGGGCACCGGAGGCCCTCGCCTCCCTCGGCGCCTTCACCCTGCTCGCCGGAGCCGTCCTCACCGCCTGCGTGGCGGCCGTCCTCTGGGCGGCCTGCCGGGCGGCCGGGCCGGCGCTCGGCGGCTGGGCGGTGCTGCCGCTGTGCGCGCTGACCGGCGGCTACCTGGTGCTGGCCGAGGCGACGCCGCTGCTGCTCGCGGGCTTCGAGAGCGAGATCTTCGGCCTGGGACTGTTCGCCCTGCTCACCGCGCTGGCGCTGCGCCCGCTCGGCAGACCGGGCGAACAGCTGCTGCTGCTCGGCGCGTTGACCGTCGGGCTGGCCTTCGCGTACTACCTGCTGCTGGTCCCCGCGGTGCCGGTGCTGCTGTTCTGGGCGGTGGTGCACCGGCGGCGCCTGCGGCCGGTGCGGCGGGTGGCCCTGGCCGCCGCCGTCCTCACCGGCGCGGCGGCCGCCCTGCCCGTCCTGGCCAACTGGAGCCAGGCCGACTCGCCCGCCGTGCTGGCCATGCCGGGCGCCGTCCAGCCGGTGGTGCGGCACCTGCTGCTGCCGCTGCTCGCCCTGACCGTGCTCGGCCTGCTCACCCGGGCGGCCCGGCGCAATGCCGTCCGGCGGGCCGCGCTCGGTGCCGTCCTGGCGGTGGCCGCTCTCGTGCTCGTCCTGCGGGAGTACCAGCTCGTCAGCACCGGGCACACCGAGTACTACTACGAGAAACTGCTGCACCAGCTGGTCGTGGTCACCACGATCGCGGCCGGCGCCGCCGTCGTCCCGCTGTTCGGACCGCCCGAGCGGCGCAGCCGTACGGCGACCGGTGCCGGCCGCCGTACGGCGCCGCTCGCCCGGGCCGCCTGGTCCGCGGCCGCCGCCCTCGCGGTGCTGGCCGCGCTGGTCCTCAACTCCCAGCCCGACGCGCGGATCACCCGCAGCGGCTGGCAGGCCAGCCGGGCCGCCGCCTATCTGCACGGAGCCGACGCGGCCCCGTTCAGCGCCGCACTGGTCACCGCGGTGCACGCCGCCCGGCCGGTGCCCGACCCCCGGGTCGGCGTCCTGCTCACCGAGCCGAGGCAGGGCGAGGACCCGCGCTTCTACGAGGGCAATCTCTGGCTCGGTGTGCTCGCCCGCGACAACGGCCGCTCCTGGCGGGGCTGGATCTGGGGCCGCTGGCGCCACACCCCGCAGGAGATCGTCGACTTCGCCGACGGCTCCCCCGTCCCGATGCGGGTCTACCTCGACGATCCGGCCCTCGCGGCCGACACCGAGCGGCTGGCCGGGCCCGGACGCCGCGACCGCCTGGAGGTCGCCCTGGTCCGCTATGCCGAGGACGGCCGGCCGATCGTCCCCCGCGTCTACTGATGAAGTGTCAACAATGCTTTGCCTGCGCCCCGTTCGGGCTAATGCGGCCCCGAATCGATGCCCCGGTCGGGTCGCGCCTCGTTGCGCCCGAGGCAGTGCCGGAGGACTGCCCGGCGCCGCCCGACGGTGCGACCGGGCCACCCGCACTCCTCGCCCCCTCCCCGACGGAAGCGAAGCAGCATGCCCGATGTGGCCACCGAGGTACCCGACGAACCGCAGCTCGCCCCGCCCGACCCCGAGGCGTCCGCCGCCGCACCCGGGAGGCGCCCCCGTACCCGCCGGCTGCCCGCCGCCACGGCCGAGGCGGCCCTCGCCCTCGTCCTCGCCGTCGGCTTCATGCTCTGGGCCCGCAACATCCATGTGAACCCGCTGATCAGGGTCGGACAGGTCAGCGGGCTGGCCAGACTCCAGTTCCGCGCCGCCCTGCTGGCGATCCCGCTGCTGGCCGCCGTCCTGTGGGCCGCCCGCCGCGCCGGGGGCCCCCGCTGGCACCTGGTGCTCCGACTCGGCTGCGCCGCCGTCGCCGGGCTCGGCACCGGGATCGTCGCGGGCGGCATCGCCGTCGCCCTGCGCGGCACCCCCTGGGGCCTCGGCGGCCAGGACGGCGACCCGGGCACCCTCCAGGGCTACGCCGCCTCCTTCCTGCGCGGCGAGGGACTGCCCGACGTCTATCCGCCCGGCTTCATCGTGCTGCTCGCCGAATGGGCCAAGTACCTGCGCGGCGGCCACGTCGGCTACGCCCTCAAGGACCTCCAGCTCCTGCTCAGCGCCGTCTTCGGCCCGCTCTGCTACCTCGCCTGGCGCACCCTGCTCCGCCCCGCCTGGGCGCTGGCCGTCGCGCTGCCCGCCGCCATCCTCTTCCTCGACCCGATCCGGCCGTACAGCCATCTGGTGATGGTGGTGCTGCTCCCGCTGATCGGCTGCCTGCTCACCGAACTCACCCGCGTCACGGCGCTGTCCGCCCGCGCCGCCCTGCTGCGCGGTGTGAGCCTCGGCGCCGCGTTCGGGCTGCTCTTCCTGGTCTACTCGGGCTGGTTCGTCTGGTCCGCGCCCGGCGTCCTGGCGGCCGTCCTGCTGCTCGTCCCGTGGCGCCGGGGCAGGGCCGCCCTGACCCGGGCGGCCGGCCTGCTCGGCGCCGCCGCGGTCACCGCCGCCGCGGTCGGCTCGCCGCTGCTGCTCAAACTCGCCGCGCACGGCGCCGGGACCGTCGACCGCTACGCCTACTTCGACGTCTACACCGACCCGGCCTACGTCCTCGGCTGGCGCTCCGACCGCTCCGGCTGGCCCGCCGCCTGGGCCTGGCCGCCGCCCGGCGAGCTGGCCGGGCAGACCACCTTCTCGCTGCTGGTCCTGGCCGGCCTCGGCCTCGCCCTGGCCCTCGGCCTGCGCCGGCCCCCGGTGATCGCCGCGCTGAGCTGCCTGGTCAGCGCCTGGGTCCTGCGCTTCTGGTTCGCCGGCCACATGCAGCGCGACCAGGCCGTCATGCTCTACCCGCGCACCACCTGGCTGATCCTGTACGCGCTGATCGCCCTCGCCGTGCTCGCCGCCCTGCTGCTCTCCGCCGGTGTCCGCGCGGCGTGGCTGCGCCTGACCGCCGACCGGCAGGTGCGGCTGCCGCGGTTCCTCGGCCGGCGGCTGGCGGCGGGCTCGCTCTGCGGGCTGGCGGTGTTCGGGGCGATGGCCGCCTCCTGGTCCGCCAACCGGTACATGCCGCAGAACCCGCAGAGCGGCACCATGGGCATCGACGCCTACCGCTCGCACATGCTCCAACGAGCGGACGGCAGCTGCCCGTTGTACGCTCCGGGGCACACCTGTGCCGCGCCGCGCGAGGACCGGCGGCCGCAGGACAGCAAGGACACCAGGCTCTGGTGCGGCAACGTCTCCGCCGAGAACTGGCCCCTCTACTGCGGCGGTCGGGCGCCGTCGCCGGAGGGGTCCGGGTGAGTCTCCGGCGCTGACCTGCCCCCGGAGCGCCGTCCCCCGTCCCGCCGGTCTGTCGGGATATACAGGGCTTTGCTCGGAATCACCCCTCATGTCCCCCTCAACTGCCCCGGCGGGGCGGGAGCGTGCCGATGGACTTCCTGACCCGACTGCCGGTGATCGGCCCGCCGGTCGCCCGAGTGCTGCGCAGCCGCCCCTGCCTGGCGCTCCAGCACTTCAACGACCTCAAGGGCCACCGCCTCGCCGGGGCCGTCACCTTCTTCGGCTTCCTCGCGCTGTTCCCGCTGCTCACCGTGGCGCTGGCGATCGCCGCCGCGACGCTCTCGCACACGCGCGTACAGCAGCTCCAGAACGACATCGGCAAGCAGATCCCCGGCCTCTCCAAAGCGATCGACCTGAACGAGGTGGTCGCCAACGCCGGGACCATCGGCGTGATCAGCGGCGTGGTGCTGCTGCTCTCCGGCCTCGGCTGGGTGAACACCATGCGCGGCTCGATCCGCGAGATCTGGCAACTCCCCGAGGAGGGCGGCAACTTCGTCCTGCGCAAGGGCTGGGACTGCGTGGTCCTGCTCGGCCTCGGCCTGGTCACCGCCGTCTCACTGGGCGCCTCCGCCCTCGGCAGCACGCTGGCCCAGCACGTCGCCAGGGCGATCGGCCTGGCCGGCAACGGCCCCGGCCGCTATCTGCTGGCCGTCGTCGGCTTCGTGATCGCGGTCGCCTGCGACGTGCTGCTGTTCGCCTACCTGCTCAGCTTCTTCCCCCGGATCGGCGGGCAGCGCCGCCGATCCGTGCTGACCGGCGCGCTGATCGGTGCGATCGGCTTCGAGGTGCTCAAGGTGCTGCTCGCCTCCTACCTCAGCAAGGTGGCGGGACGGAGCATCTACGGCGCCTTCGGCGTCCCGGTCGCCCTGCTGCTCTGGATCAACTTCGTCTCCCGGCTGCTCATGTACTGCGTCTCCTGGACCGCCCTGGACGACCCCGAGGCAGCCCGCGAGCGAGCCATCGCCCAGGCCAGGGCCGCCCTCGCCGCCAACCGGGCCTGACCGACCGCCGCCTCTCCATCACCAGCCCCGCC
This sequence comes from Saccharothrix sp. ST-888, assembly GCF_000955975.1. Classification (GTDB taxonomy): domain Bacteria; phylum Actinomycetota; class Actinomycetes; order Streptomycetales; family Streptomycetaceae; genus Kitasatospora. The sequence goes on along the minus strand of NZ_JYJF01000094.1, from coordinate 19,261 downwards.
ACCACCTACTCCCGCCACCACCCACTCCGCCCGCCCCCGCCTGGAGGCACCCGTGATCAGCGCCGAATCCGCCCCCGACTCCGTGCCCCGCACCCCGGACGACGTGCCCGGCTGGTTCTGGAGGACCGACCAGCAGGTCTTCGGCTGGCTGCTGGACCGGCAGACCGCCGCCGGGACCAGCGGCGACATCCTGGAACTCGGCACCTACCTCGGCCGCAGCGCCATCCTGCTCGGCAGCCACCTCCAGTCCGGCGAGACCCTCACCGTCTGCGACCTCTTCGACTCCGACGCACCCGACGACGACAACTCCGCCGAGATGGCCATGTCGTACCGCGGGTCCCTCACCCGCCGCGCCTTCGAGGCCAACTACCTGGCCTTCCACCGCCACCTGCCCACGGTGATCCAGGCCCCGACCTCCGTCCTCGCCGACGGCCGCATCAGCGCCGGGAGCTGCCGCTTCGTCCACGTGGACGCCTCGCACCTGTACGAGCACGTCGCCGCCGACATCCAGGTGGCCAGAGCGGCCCTCGCCCCCGACGGCCTGATCGCCCTGGACGACTACCGCTCCGAGCACACCCCGGGCGTGGCGGCGGCGGTCTGGGAGGCCGTCTTCGAGCACGGGCTGCGGCCCGTCTGCCTGACCCCCGAGAAGTTCTACGGCACCTGGGGCGACGCCGAGGCCGTCGGACGGGAGCTGCGCGCCCGCGACTGGCGGGGCGAGGGCTACCGGATGGACGAGGACACCATCGCCGACCACCCGGTCCACCGCCTAGCCTGGGACGAACCCCCCGGGCCCACCCCCGAGCGGTCCCGCCGCTCCACCGTCCGCCGCCTCGCCCTCGACCTGCTCCCCCCGGTCGCCACCCGGGCCATCCGCCGCCGGTCGGCCCGCCGCCGCGGCTGAACCACTGCCCGGCCGGGCACCGGGCACGCGGGGAGCCGCGCGCGACCGGTGGCGACGGTGCCGCGCCCAGCCGCTCGGGACGGCCGATCGCGGCCCGTCAGTCGTGGCGGACGGCTGTCGTACCCACCGCCTCGGTCGTGCCGTCCGGCTCGGCGGGGGAGGCGCTCCGGAGCCGCCCGGCCCGACTGCGGCGGCGTCGCGCCAGCAGGCCGAGCAGCGCGACCGCCCCGGCCACCGCGCACAGCCCGGCAGCGATCCACCCGCCCACGCCGACCTCGTCCCGCCGGTCCGGCGCGGCGTTCGGCGAGTCCCCCTTCTGTGCCCCCGCCCCCTGCGGGTCGGCCTTCGCCGCCGCGTCCGGCTTCCCCGCCGGCTCGTCCACGAGCCGCCCCACCGGGGCGACCTTCCCCACCGCCGCGAAGCCCCAGTCGAGCAGCGCCGCCGTCTCGTCGTAGACCTTCATGTACGACTGGGGGTGCATCACCGCGACCAGCAGCGTGCGCCCGCCGCGCTCGGCGGCGCCGACGAAGGTGGCGCCCGCGTTGGTGGTGTAGCCGTTCTTGACGCCGATGAGGCCGGGGTAGTGGCCCAGCAGCCGGTCGGTGTTGGCGATGCCGAAGCTGCCGCGCCGGCCGGTGGCCTTGTCGTAGGCGCCCGGGAAGGTGGCCTCCTTGGTCGAGCAGTACGACCGGAAGTCCGCGTTGCGCAGTCCGGCCCGGGCGAACAGCGTCAGGTCGTACGCCGAGGAGAGCTGGCCGTCCGCGTCGTAGCCGTCGGGGGAGACCACATGGGTGTCGTGCGCGCCCATCGCGTCCGCGTGGGACTGCATCTGGGCGACGGTCCGGTCGACGCCGCCGTTCATATGGGCGAGGACGTGCACCGCGTCGTTGCCCGAGCTCAGGAACACCCCGCGCCACAGGTCCTCGACCTGGTAGTCGAGGTCCTCCTTCACCCCGACCAGGCTGCTGCCCTCGCCGAGGTTCAACAGGTCCTCGTGGGTGACCTTGTGCACCGTCGAGCGCGGCAGCTTCGGCAGCACGGTGTCCGCGAACAGCATCTTCAGCGTGCTGGCCGGGGGCAGCCGCCAGTGCGCGTTCTGGGCCGCCAGCACCTCGCCGCTCCCGGCGTCCGCCACCAGCCAGGCCTGGCCGGTCAGGGCCGCCGGGAGGACGGGGGCCCCGGCCTCGGGCGACACCTGGACCCCGGACAGGGCGAGCCGGGCGCCGCCGATCGTCGACATGCCCGGCGGGGGCTGCTCCTCCCGCGGCGGCGCCGCGGCGGCGCAGAGCGAGACGGCGGCGGCGACCACCGCGCATCGGTACGTGAGGTGACTGGCTGAGGGCACGGAGTGACCGTACCCAGGGCGCCACCGGGCCGGTCGCCGCGCCGCGCGCGTCCCCCCGACGAGTGCCGGTCGCTGGGCCGACCGGCCGACTCCTCATACTGGACTGCGCCCCGTCCGCCCCGCTCGCAAGGACACCCCATGAAGCTCAGCCGCCGCACCTCCTGGTTCCTCGCCGCCTTCGGCGTCTGGTCCCTGATCATCTGGACCACCTTCGTGAAGAACCTCTGGAAGGACTCCGGCGGCCAGGCCTTCACCAACGGCGACCACTCCCAGCCCACCGCCTTCTTCTGGATCCACCTGCTGCTCGCCGTCACCTCGCTGCTCCTCGGCCTGCTGGTCGGCAGCGTCGGCGTCCGCGGCCTGCGCGCGGACCGGAAGGCCTGAGACCGTTCCCCCGGCCGGGGGAACGGCTGAGGCCCCGTCCGACGGACGGGGCCTCAGCCGATGGTGCGCAGGGGATCAGAAGCGGCGGGTCACCAGGGCCCGCTTCACTTCCTGGATCGCCTTGGTGACCTCGATGCCACGGGGGCAGGCCTCGGAGCAGTTGAAGGTGGTCCGGCAGCGCCAGACGCCCTCGCGGTCGTTGAGGATCTCCAGGCGCTGCTCGGCACCCTCGTCACGCGAGTCGAAGATGAAGCGGTGCGCGTTGACGATGGCGGCCGGGCCGAAGTACTGGCCGTCGTTCCAGAAGACCGGGCAGGACGACGTGCACGCGGCGCACAGGATGCACTTGGTGGTGTCGTCGAAGCGCTCGCGGTCCTCCTGGGACTGCAGGCGCTCGCGGGTCGGGTCGTTCCCCTTGGTGATGAGGAACGGCATGACGTCCTTGTACGCCTGGAAGAACGGGTCCATGTCCACGATCAGGTCCTTGAGGACCGTGAGGCCCTTGATGGCCTCGACCGTGATCGGCTTCTCCGGGTTGACGTCCTTGATCAGGGTCTTGCACGCCAGCCGGTTGCGGCCGTTGATGCGCATGGCGTCGGAGCCGCAGATGCCGTGCGCGCAGGAACGGCGGTAGGTGAGGGTGCCGTCCTGCTCCCACTTGACCTTGTTGAGGGCGTCCAGGACGCGCTCCTTCGGGTCCATCTCCAGCTGGTAGTCGACCCACACCGGGTCCGGGTGCTCCTCCGGGTTGAACCGGCGGATCCGGAGGGTGAAGGTGATCAGCTGGGTGCCGCCGGCCTCGGCCGCGTCCAGAGCGGCCGAGTGCTTCTCCACAGTCGGAGTGCTCATCAGTACTTACGCTCCATCGGCTGGTAGCGGGTCGTGACGACCGGCTTGTAGTCGAGGCGGATCGAGGTGGTGCCGTCCTCGGCAACCTCCTGGTACGCCATGGTGTGCTGCATGAACTTCACGTCGTCACGCTTCGGGAAGTCCTCGCGGTAGTGACCGCCGCGGGACTCCTGGCGAGCCAGCGCGGAGACGACCAGCACCTCGGCCAGGTCGAGCAGGTTGCCCAGCTCCACGGCCTCCAGGAGGTCCGTGTTGTAGCGCATGCCCTTGTCCTGGATGGCGACGTTCTTGTACCGCTCGCGCAGCACCGCGATGTCCTCGACGGCCTGCTTGAGGGTGTCACCGGTGCGGTACACGGACGCGTTGGCGTCCATGGACTCCTGCAGCTCCTTGCGGAGCTGCGCGACCGACTCGGTGCCGGTGGACTCGCGCAGGCCGTCGACCAGGTCCTGGACCAGCTTGCCCGGGTCGGCCGGGAGCTCGACGTAGTCGTGGTTGTGGGCGTACTCGGCGGCGGCGATGCCCGCACGGCGGCCGAACACGTTGATGTCCAGCAGCGAGTTGGTGCCCAGGCGGTTGGCGCCGTGCACCGAGACGCACGCGACCTCGCCGGCCGCGTACAGGCCGGGGACGATGTCGGTGTTGTTGCGCAGCACCTCGCCCTCGACGTTGGTCGGGATGCCGCCCATGCCGTAGTGCGCGGTGGGCTGGATCGGGATCGGGTCCGTGTAGGGCTCGATGCCGAGGTAGGTGCGGGCGAACTCGGTGATGTCCGGGAGCTTGGCGTCCAGCTGCTCCGGCGGCAGGTGGGTGAGGTCCAGGTAGACGTGGTCGCCGTCCGGACCGCAGCCGCGACCCTCGCGGATCTCGCTGTAGATGGCGCGCGAGCAGACGTCACGGGACGCGAGGTCCTTCATGACGGGGGCGTAGCGCTCCATGAAGCGCTCGCCGTCCTTGTTGCGCAGGATGCCGCCCTCGCCGCGCGCACCCTCGGTGAGGAGGATGCCCATGCGCCAGATGCCGGTCGGGTGGAACTGGAAGAACTCCATGTCCTCCAGCGGCAGACCGCGGCGGTACGCCACGGCCTGGCCGTCACCGGTCAGGGTGTGGGCGTTCGAGGTGACCTTGAACATCTTGCCGGTGCCGCCGGAGGCGAAGACGACCGCCTTGGCCTGGAAGACGTGGATCTCGCCGGTGGCCAGCTCGTAGGCGACGACGCCCGCGGTCCTGCCCTCGTTGATCAGCAGGTCGAGGACGTAGAACTCGTTGAAGAACTCGACACCGTGCTTGACGCAGTTCTGGAACAGCGTCTGGAGGATCATGTGGCCGGTGCGGTCCGCCGCGTAGCAGGACCGGCGGACGGGGGCCTCACCGTGGTTGCGGGAGTGCCCGCCGAAGCGGCGCTGGTCGATCCGGCCCTGGTCGGTCCTGGAGAAGGGGAGACCCATCTTCTCCAGGTCGAGGACGGCGTCGATGGCCTCCTTGCACATGATCTCGGCGGCGTCCTGGTCGACCAGGTAGTCACCACCCTTGACCGTGTCGAAGGTGTGCCACTCCCAGTTGTCCTCCTCGACGTTGGCGAGGGCGGCGCACATGCCGCCCTGGGCCGCGCCGGTGTGGGAGCGGGTGGGGTAGAGCTTGGTCAGCACCGCGGTGCGGCCGCGCTGCGTCGACTCGATGGCCGCGCGCATGCCGGCGCCGCCCGCGCCGACGATGACGGTGTCGTACTGGTGAATCTGCATGGGGGTTAGTCGCCTCGTCCGGGTCGCTTACCGAATTAGATGTTCGGGTCGAAGGTGAAGATCACCAGGGTGCCGAGCAGGACCGTGAAGACGGTCGCGGCACCGAGGAGGAGCTTCAGCCACAGGCGAGTGGAGTCCTTCTCCGCGTAGTCGTTGATGACCGTGCGCATGCCGTTGGAGCCGTGCAGCATGGCCAGCCACAGCATCAGCAGGTCCCAGCCCTGCCAGAACGGCGAGGCCCACTTGCCCGCCACGAAGGCGAAGCTGATCTTGGAGACGCCGCCGTCGAGGACGATGTTGATCAGCAGGTGGCCCAGGATCAGGACGACCAGGACGACACCCGAGAGGCGCATGAAGAGCCAGGCGAGCATCTCGAAGTTGGTGCGCGTACGCCGCGGGGTCTTCTTCGTACGGGTACGGGCCGGCTCGACCACGAAGGCGTCGGCCGGGTTGCCGGTCCCCAGGCCCTGGCCCGTGTGGGCCTGGGCGGAGGGGACGACAATCGAGTCGGAGATCTCAGTAGCCATCGGGATCAGCCCCCGAACCAGGTGCGAAGGGTGTGCTGCAGGATCGGGTAGAAGGCGCCGGCCATCAGGACGACCCAGACGCCGACCACGGTCCAGAGCATCTGCTTCTGGTACTTCGGGCCCTTGGCCCAGAAGTCGACCGCGACGACACGGAGGCCGTTGAGGGCGTGGAACAGGATGGCGGCGGTCAGGCCGTACTCCATCAGGTTCACGAGCGGCGTCTTGTACGTCTGAATGACGGAGTCGTACGCCTGCGGCGACACCCGCACCAACGCGGTGTCGAGGACATGTGCGAACAGGAAGAAGAAGATGAGGACGCCGGTGACTCGATGAGCCACCCAGCTCCACATGCCTTCCCGGCCGCGGTACAGCGTTCCAGCCGGCACGGAAAACCCTCCGGGAGCGGATTGGGGGCTCGGCCGGCTTCGGTGTCGGTCAGCCCGGCCGGGTACGGTCCACCGGCCGCGAGCATCCTATCGACGCCTTGTCGTCGCCCGCCTCCGGGGGTGTCAGGTGTGATCAAAGCAGCACTCACGGGCTAATGAAACCGGGAACCGTGACGCTGTGTGCCCGGACGGCTGCGCTACGGTGCGCGGAATCCGACCCGACCCGCGCCCGCCGAGGACCTCCCGTGCCGCACCGCCCCTTCCGTGTCCTCTGTTGCGCGCTGCTTGCGCTGGCGACCGGCTGTACCACCGTCACCCCGTCCGCGGACCGGGTGGCGGCGCAGCCGCTCACCGCCGACCGGCTGAAGGCCGCCGCCGTCACCGGCGCCGACCTCGGCCCCGGATACACGGTCACCGTGATGGCCCCCGGCCGTGAGACCGGGCAGGGCGCCGACCGCAGGACCTCCGACGTGGCGGCCTGCCAGCCGGTACTCGACGCGGTGGGGCCGGGCGACCCCGTCTCAGGGCCGGCCGCCGAGACCGACCTCGACGTCGCGGTGGCGGCGAACCCCAAGGGCAGCGTCTACACCGGCCTGCTGGCCTTCAGGCCCGGCCGGGCCGCCGACGTCCAGACCGAGCTGGACCGGGTGCTGGCGCAGTGCGGCACCTTCACCTCGACCGGCCAGAGTGCCGGGGCACCGGGGCGCAGGGGCGGCGTGGTCCGCACCAGGCACCGGCTGGCCAGGCTCGACACGCCCACTCCCGAGGGAGCCGACGGCGCGACCGCGTTCACTCTGACGGATGAATCCGGCCCCGACCCGCTGGCCCAGCGCGCCCTGATGGCGCGGACCGGCACGGTGCTGGCGGTGTTCACCACCGTCGGGACGGGCAAGGACCCGGCACCCGCGCCGGACGACAGGCTGGTCCGGACGCAGGTGGCCAAGCTGCACAAGGCGCAGCAGCCGTAGCCGCGGGCCGGTGCGGGCCTACCGGGTGGGAGTGGCGGCGGCGTGGGTGGCGACCAGGTGTTCCAGCCTGGTCAGGGCGATCCGGCGGAGCTCGTCGGAGGCGGTCAGCCGCTCCTCGTCCGGGTCGTTCGCCAGTCGGGTGCGGATCGAGACCAGCACAGTGTCGAGCATCTCCTCGGGGGCGATGCCGTCCAGGCAGACCACGAAGACGTGGCCGAACCGTGCCTCGTAGGCGGCGTGCGCGGCGCGCAGGGCGGTGTGGGCGGCCTGGCTGCCGGGTGCGCGCATGCCGAGCAGCGGCTGCGGCATCCAGCTCTCGTCCGCCAGCGCCTCGGCCAGATCGGCCGGACGCAGGTCGTACGAGGCCTCGCTCGCGGCGGCGAGCAGGGACTCTATGTCGGGGTAGGGGCGGTGGGCGGTGAGCCGCAGAGCCCACCGGTGGCTGCCGCAGCAGGCCAGCAGGGCCTCCTCGGCTGCGCCGGGGTCGGCCTCGTTGAAGCGGTGAAGCCCGAGCAGGGACGGCGCCGACAGGGGTGTGAGCCGCTGCGGCGGAATGTCGCTGGTCAGCGGGTCCTCCTCGGGAGGGGAGCAGGCAGGGAGTGGGTGCGCTGACGAACGTACGTGCTGCGCGGTGGCGCGGCGGACCGGTGGAAGCGGAGCCGGGCCGGATGTCAGGAGGCCCGGCCCGGCAGCGGGACCACGGTAGTTGACGGCTCATCAGTTGTGGAGTCGGCGCGCAGAATTCACCCGACCGAGCTATCAAGTTGTGACGTTGACACCAACGGGTCACACCCGGGGTCCCCTGAGGCACTCGGGTATCGGTCGGGGGCGCCCCGCGCCCCTGTTCACCCGCCCGTGCCCCTGAAGGGCTTCTCAGAGGACGCGGTGGACCTTGTGGTTGGCGGCCTGGGCACGCGGCCGGACCACCAGCAGGTCGATGTTGACGTGGGGCGGGCGGGTGACGGCCCAGGAGACGGTGTCCGCGATGTCCTCGGAGGTGAGCGGCTCGGCCACGCCCGCGTACACCGCGGCGGCCTTGTCCTCGTCGCCCCGGAAGCGGGTGACGGCGAAGCCCTCCGACCTGACCATGCCCGGGGCGATCTCGATCACCCGGATGGGCTCCCCGCACAGTTCGAGGCGGAGCGTCGCGGCGATGGTGTGCGCGGCGTGCTTGGCCGCGACGTACCCGCCGCCGCCCTCGTACGCGGCCAGCGCCGCGGTGGAGGAGAGCACCAGGACCGTACCGTCGCCGGTGGCCCGCAGGGCGGGGAGCAGGGCCTGGGTGACCTGTAGTACGCCGATCACGTTGACCTCGTACATGGCCCGCCAGTCGTCCGCGTCGCCCAGCTCCACGGACTCGGCGCCGATCGCCCCGCCCGCGTTGTTGACCAGGACGTCCACCCGGCCGACCTCGGCCGCGAAGACGTCCACGGCGGCACGGTCGGTGACGTCGAGGGTGTAGGCGCGGCCGCCGACCTCCTTGGCCAGCGCCTCGATCCGCTCGGTACGGCGCGCGGTGAGGACCACCTCGAAGCCGTCCGCGGCCAGCCGCCTGGCGGTCGCCGCGCCGATTCCGCTGCTCGCACCGGTGACCACGGCCACCTTCTGCTCGGTCATTGCCACTCCTGGGGAGAGTTCGGTCTGTACCCCCATGATCTCAACCGGCCCGATGATCCCCATTCCCCGGGGCGCAGCTGTGAGCGAAGGCCCGGCCGTGGCGTCTGTCCGGTTCTCCGTGCGCCCCACTACATTGCGAAGCTCCGGCTGAACCTCGGACGGCGTTCATGCCGGGCCTCGAACACAGTTCACGACAGCACCGTCACTCCGCGGAGGAACCCCGATGGCAGCCGAGCCCCGCCGCACCGAACCGGGCCGCTTCACCGAATCAGGCGCTCCGATCGAGCCGTTGTACGGCCCCGAGGCCCTCGCCGGCTGGGACCCGGCGGCCAAGCTGGGCAGGCCCGGCGAATACCCCTTCACCCGGGGCGTCTATCCGACGATGTACACCGGCAAGCCGTGGACCATGCGCCAGTACGCCGGGTTCGGCACCGCCGCCGAGTCCAACGCCCGCTACCGGCAGCTGATCGCCAACGGCACCATGGGCCTGTCGGTCGCCTTCGACCTGCCGACCCAGATGGGGTACGACTCGGACGCCCCGATCGCGGCCGGCGAGGTCGGCAAGGTCGGGGTGGCGATCGACAGCGTCGAGGACATGGGCGTCCTGTTCGGCGGCATCCCGCTGGGCGAGGTCTCCACCTCGATGACCATCAACGCCCCCGGCAGCCTGCTCCTGCTGCTGTACCAACTGGTCGGCGAGGCACAGGGAGTGGCCCCCGGCAGGCTGACCGGCACGATCCAGAACGACGTGCTGAAGGAGTACATCGCCCGCGGGACGTACATCTTCCCGCCGAAGCCGTCGCTGCGCCTGATCGCGGACGTCTTCCAGTACTGCCGGGCCGAGATCCCGAAGTGGAACACCATCTCGATCTCCGGCTACCACATGGCCGAGGCGGGGGCGGACCCCGCGCAGGAGATCGCCTTCACCCTGGCCAACGGCATCGAGTACGTCCGGACCGCGATCGCCGCCGGGATGGACGTGGACGACTTCGCGCCGCGCCTCTCCTTCTTCTTCGTCTCCCGCACCACGCTGCTGGAGGAGGTGGCCAAGTTCCGTGCGGCGCGCCGGATCTGGGCCCGGGTGATGCGCGAGGAGTTCGGCGCGAAGAACCCCAAGTCGCTGATGCTGCGCTTCCACACCCAGACCGCCGGCGTCCAACTCACCGCCCAGCAGCCGGAGGTGAACCTGGTCCGGGTCTCGGTGCAGGCGCTCGCCGCAGTGCTCGGCGGCACCCAGTCGCTGCACACCAACAGCTTCGACGAGGCCATCGCGCTGCCCACCGAGAAGTCCGCCAGGCTCGCGCTGCGCACCCAGCAGGTGCTCGCGTACGAGACCGACGTCACCGCCACCGTGGACCCGTTCGCGGGCAGTTACGCGGTCGAGTCGATGACCGACGAGGTGGAGGACTCCGCGCTCGGACTCATGCGGAAGGTCGAGGAGATGGGCGGCGCGGTGGCCGCGATCGAGCGGGGCTACCAGAAGGGCGAGATCGAGCGCACCGCCTACCGGATCCAGCAGCAGACCGACTCCGGCGAGCGCACCGTGGTCGGCGTCAACCGCTTCCAGCTGGCCGTCGAGGAGCCGTACGAGCCGCTCAGGGTGGACCCGGCGATCGAGGCCCGGCAGGCCGCCCGGCTGGCCCGGCTCCGGGCGGAGCGCGACGGTACGGCGGTGGGCCGGGCGCTGACCGCGCTGCGCCGGGCGGCCGACGGCAGCGAGAACGTGCTGTACCCGATGAAGGAGGCGCTGGCGGCCAGGGCGACCGTCGGCGAGGTCTGCGACGCGCTGCGCGAGATCTGGGGGACGTACACCCCGGTCGACCGCTTCTGACCGGCGACTTCGACCGGCGACGCCGAGGGGCCCCGGGTCGGTTCGCGACCCGGGGCCCCTCGCTCACGCGCTGGCTCAGTGCTTCTTGGCCAGCTTGAAGGACGCGAAGTAGTCCGCGCCGTTCGGGGTGCCGACACCGGTCGCGGTGTCGTAGCCCTTCGACGTGTTCAGGCCGTAGTCGGCACCGATCTTGTACAGGCGGACCTTGAGCGAACCGCCGACCATGCCGAGGTCGACGACGTTGCCGAACGGGGTGTGCACGGCGGCGTTGTTGACGTCGTGGAACGCCTTGGTGCCGGCCCGGTCGTAGATGGCCGGGTTGGCGAAGCCGACGGCGCGGCCGCCGCGCTCCTGGATGGTGTCGGCCAGCACGGCCGCGTACTCCGGAGCGGCGACCGAGGTGCCGCCGTAGCCGCCCTCGCTGTAGGCGCCCTTGTCGGGGGTGTAGCCGACCAGGGTGGCCGCGACCAGGTCACCGCTCATCGCGACGTCCGGGGTGGCCCGCAGCGGGGTCAGCGACTTGGTGCCGTCCGCGGCCGTCATCGAGACGGACTTGGGCACGACGCCCTTCTGGTACCAGGGCTGCTGGAAGTCCTTGGAGACGCCGCCGCCACCGCCGAAGTAGAACGGAGCGGAACCGGGCTGCGGGGTCCAGGACTTGCCGTCGGCCGAGAGCACCGAGCGCTGGTCGCCCATGGAGACCTCGTGGCCGTACTTGCCGCTCTTGTCGGCGAGCTCCAGGGCGGTGCCGCCGACCGAGGTGACCCACGGGGACGCGGACGGCCAGTCGGCCTGCGCCTGGTTGGTGTCCTTCTCGCAGTTCACACCGGTCGCCGCGGCACCGGGCGAGCTGTCGCCGCAGTCACCGCTGGAGACGGTGAAGCTGATGCCCTCGACGGAGCCGAGCTCGAAGATCTGGTTGTCGGCGGCTATGACCGCCGGGTCCAGGTCGCCGCTCTTGCCGTGCATGATCTCGCCCCACGAGTTGGAGACGATGTCGGCCAGGTGGCCGTCGACGACCTTGGCCAGCGCGGCGTTCAGGTCGCCGTCCAGGCACGAGTCTGCGCCGACGTAGGTGACCTTGGCGTCGGGCGCGAGACCGTGCGCCATCTCGACGTCGAGGGCCTCCTCGCCGGACCAGTCACCGCACTCGGACTGGTGGTTCCACTTGTCCTTGCTGACGACCTCGGAGTACTGGCCCTTGGCGAAGGGCTTGTCGCCGTGCAGCTTCGCGAAGTGGTTCGCGTCCTGCTCCATGGTGCCGAGCGCGTAGGCGTCGATGATGGCGATCCGGGCCCCCTTGCCGGTCACCTTGGCATCGGTGATGCCGTACGCCTTGCGCAGCTGGGTCGGGGTGTACGAGCACGGCGCGAAGGGCTCGTTCTTCTCGTACCCGGCCGGGGCGCCCTTGGCCATCTTGGACGCGTAGCCGTTGTCCGAGCAGGTCGGGACCGTCGGCAGGGCGGCCGGCCGGCCGGCCTCGGGCGAGGCGAGGGCGGACCGGGACTGGGCGCCGGAGGCGGCCTGCTCGGCGTCCTTCACCGAGACGGCCTGCGAGACGGCCTTGTGCTGGGTGTCGGCCAGGCCGGCGACGCCCATCACCGCGTCGGCGACGGAGGCCGGGACCACGGCGTTGCGGGCGGGGGCGCGGTGGGTGCCGTCGGCCGTCCGGTACGAGTGGATCGGGGCGCCGAACGCCTTGGTCAGCGCGCCGGTCGAACCGGAGACCTCGAGGTAGTGCGCGGTCTGGTCGGTGACCTTGAGGCCGGCCCCGGTCAGCCAGGCGGTGACCGCCTTGACCTGGGCCGGGGTGGCGCCGAACTTGGCCTTGGCGTCCTCGGCGGACAGGAACTTGCCGTAGTCGGGCGAGTTGACGTCCGAGACGGCCTTGGCCAGCGCGGCCAGACCGGCCTGGTTCTGGCCGGCCAGGTAGACCCGGGCGGTGCTCTGGACGGAGTCGGCGACCGCGCCGGTGTCCGCCTGCGCGGTGGCCCACGCCGGGTGGCTGCCCGGGAGCTCCTTGGCGCTCTGCTCGTTGACCGGGGTGGCAGCTCCGGCGGGAGTCGCGACCGCGAGCGTTCCCAGGATCAGCGCGGCAACGGCCGGAGCCGCGACCGCCGTCCGGGTGCGCAGGGTTCGTGCTGCTGGCACGTAGGGTCCCCACTTCTTCTGTGAAGCTCCGTCAGGTCACCTTCGTGAGGGCATGGCGGAGGAAGCCACGAGCAGTTCACCTAGTCGTGGCAGGGAAGTTGACTGTGCGGTAGTTGTCTATTCGGACGCGTGTGCGCCGCTCAAGAGTGCATGCCAAAGCTTTGCCAGGGCATGACCTGCCGCTAGGGCCGCATGCCGGGGCAATCCGGTCAGAGGGGTGTAATGCGGAAGGTGGCGGAGGGCGCCGTGTCCGTCCGGCCCGGGACTCGTTGCACAGGGCAGTGATCATCGGGAAGGCGGCTGAAACGGTATGTCATACCCATCTCCACGGCCGGTAAGCGTGACTTCGCCGGAAGTCAGGCCAAATCCCCGTCACCGGCCTACTCTTGTTGAGGTGAACCAACCTCAGGCCGTCGAGTCCGCACCCCAGCCCCCCGCCCGCCCCGGTGCCCTCCGAGCGGGGTCCGACCTGCGCGCCCGGGTGCGGGCGTACGAGGCCGAGCTGATCGCGTTCCGCCGGGACCTGCACCGCCACCCCGAGCTCGGCCGCCAGGAATTCCGCACCACCCGGCTGCTGCGCGAGCGCCTGGCGGCGGCGGGCCTGACGCCCAGGGTGCTGCCCCACGGCACCGGGATGATCGTGGACATCGTCCCGCCGGGGACGAAGCCCGGGGCCCCTTTCCTGGCCTTCCGGGCGGACATCGACGCGCTGCCGATCGACGACGCCAAGACCGAGGTCCCGTACCGCTCCACCCTGCCGGGCCGGGCCCACGCCTGCGGACACGACGTGCACACCGTCGTCGTGCTCGGCACCGCGCTGGTGCTGGCCCAGGCCGCGCAGACCGGAGAGCTGAGGCAGCCGGTCCGGCTGCTCTTCCAGCCGGCCGAGGAGGTGATGCCGGGCGGCGCGCTGGACGTGATCGAGGCGGGCGGCATGGAGGGGGTCGGCCGGATCTTCGCGCTGCACTGCGACCCGCGGGTGGCGGTCGGCCGGATCGGCCTGAAGATCGGCGCGATCACCTCGGCCTGCGACCGCCTGGTACTCCACCTGGACGGCCCCGGCGGTCACACCGCCCGCCCGCACCTGACCACGGACCTGGTGACGGCGGTGGCCAAGACCGCCGCCGACCTGCCGGCCGCGCTGGGCCGCCGGATGGACCCGCGCTGGGGCGTCAGCCTGGTCTGGGGCCGGATCTCCTCGGGCTCGGCGGCGAACGTCATCCCGCAGCACGCCGAGCTGGAGGGCACCGTCCGCTGCCTGGAGCTGGACGGCTGGCGCGAGGCCCCCGAGGCACTGCACGAGCTGATCGCCAGGATCGCCGAGACGTACCGGGCCAAGTGGACCCTCGACTACCACCGCGGCGTGCCGCCGGTGGTGAACGAGCACGAGTCGATCGCGCAGCTGGAGAAGGCGATGACCGCCCGCTTCGCGCAGGGCGAAGGACCGGTGGTCGAGGACACCGAGCAGAGCCTCGGCGGCGAGGACTTCTCCTGGTACCTGGAGCAGGCTCCCGGCGCACTGGCCCGGCTCGGCGTCCGGGCGCCGCACGAGAAGGGCGCGCGCGACCTGCACCAGGGCGACTTCGACGTGGACGAGCGGGCGATCGGGATCGGGGTGGAGCTCTTCGCGGCGCTGGCGCTGGAGCACGGCCGGGTGTAGAGCCGCCGCCGGGCGGCGGGCGGCGGGCGGCGGGCGGCAGGCGGCAGGCGGTGGCGGCGGTTGTGGGGTGCGCCCGGTATTGGCGTAGGGTGTTCAGACACTGGCACAGGGTGTTCGCAATACCACCGGGCACTGACAGTTCGGGGAATACGAGGGTGCGGTTTTGTCCGGTTCGTCCGGACGTAGGACCACATTTTGGTAACAACCCGAATGCCCTTCCAGGCCGTAACCCAACCGTGTTCTACGCGCGTTACGGTGGCGCTCGACCACGCCAAACGGGTGTGTGAGAAGGAGAAACTCCCTTGCGCCGTTCAATGAAGCTCGCCGCGGTAGTGCTCTCGGGTTCCCTGGGCATCGCCTCGCTCGCCGCTTGCGGCGCAAAGAGCACCGACAACTCCGCCTCCACCGGCTCGTCCGGCGGCTCCTCGCTCAAGGTCGGCATGGCCTACGACATCGGTGGCCGCGGCGACCAGTCGTTCAACGACTCCGCCGCCAAGGGTCTCGACGACGCCAAGACCCAGCTCGGGGTGAGCGTCACCGAGGCCGAGGCCAAGACCGGTGAGGCCGAGGCCGACAAGGAGACCCGCCTCAAGACGCTGGTCTCCAACGGCTTCAACCCGGTCATCGCGGTCGGCTTCGTGTACCAGCCGGCCGTCGAGAAGGTCGCCAAGGACAACCCGAACGTCAAGTTCGCGATCATCGACTCCTCCTCCAACACCCAGCCGAGCAACGTCACTTCGCTGACCTTCTCGGAGCAGGAGGGCTCGTACCTGGCCGGTGTCGCCGCCGCGCTGAAGAGCAAGGCCAAGCACGTCGGCTTCATCGGCGGTGTCCAGTCCGAGCTGATCAAGAAGTTCGAGGCCGGTTACAAGGCCGGTGTCGCCTCGGTCGACCCGAAGATCCAGGTCGAGACCACCTACCTCTCCACCCCGCCGGACTTCAGCGGCTTCAACGACCCGGGCAAGGGCAAGGAGGCCGCCCAGGGTCAGCTGGACAAGGGCGCGGACGTCATCTACACCGCCGCAGGCTCCTCCGGCTCGGGCGCCATCGAGGCCATCGCGCAGGCCGGCAAGTGGGCCATCGGCGTCGACGCCGACCAGGCCAAGCAGCCCGCGCTGTCCAAGTACAAGGACCACATCCTCACCTCGATGGTGAAGAACGTGAACGTCGCCGTGCTCGAGTACATCAAGGCGGCCAAGGACGGCAACCCGCTGACCGGCATCAAGAACTTCGACCTCAAGGGCAACGGTGTCTCGCTGGCCACCACCGGCGGCTTCATCGACGACATCAAGGGCAAGCTGGACGACGCCACCAAGGCGATCACCTCGGGTGCCACCAAGGTCCCGACCGCTCCGCAGAGCTGACACCAGCCTGGCCTGCCGCTGCCTCCTGTCGGGCAGCGGGCATGATTGACGCACCATCAGGGAGGGGCCCGGCGGGTCGCGCGTGACGCGCTCCACCGGGCCCCGTCCCGTCCCCCCAACCCCCCCGTCTTGGCCCTCCAGCGCAGCGACGCGCCTCCATACCACCAGGAGATCGCCATCACCGCTTCCGAACCCGCCCTCAGCAAGGGCGGCAACCCCAGCGCGGGGACGGCGACACCGGCCGTCGAACTGCGCGGCATCACCAAGCGCTTCCCCGGCGTCGTGGCCAACCACGACATCAACCTCACCGTGCAGCGCGGTACCGTCCACGCCCTGATGGGCGAGAACGGCGCCGGCAAGTCCACGCTGATGAAGATCCTCTACGGGATGCAGAAGCCCGACGAGGGCACCATCGCCATCAACGGCGAGCAGACCGAGTTCAACACCCCCGGCGACGCCATCGCGCGCGGCATCGGCATGGTGCACCAGCACTTCATGCTGGCCGACAACCTCACCGTGTGGGAGAACGTCGTCCTGGGCGGCGAGAAGCTCCACGGCATAGGAGCCAAGGCCAAGGCCAAGATCAAGGAGATCTCCGACCAGTACGGCCTGGGCGTCCGCCCGGACGTGCTGGTCGAGGACCTCGGCGTGGCCGACCGGCAGCGGGTCGAGATCCTCAAGGTGCTCTACCGCGGCGCCAAGATCCTGATCCTGGACGAGCCCACCGCCGTCCTGGTGCCGCAGGAGGTGGACGCGCTCTTCGACAACCTCCGCGATCTCAAGTCCGAGGGCGTCACCGTCATCTTCATCTCGCACAAGCTGCACGAGGTGCTCTCGGTGGCCGACGCGATCAGCGTCATCCGGCGCGGCACCACGGTCGGCGACGCCGACCCGGCCGACGTGACCGCCCGCCAGCTGGCCGAGATGATGGTCGGCGCGGAGCTGCCCTCCCCGGAGAGCCGCGAGTCCACCGTCACCGACGTGGAGATGCTCAAGGTCGACGGCCTGCGGATCGCCAAGGCGGACGCCGAGGGCATCGAGCGCGTCGTCCTGGACGACATCACGCTGCGGATCCGCAAGGGCGAGATCCTCGGCATCGCCGGTGTCGAGGGCAACGGCCAGGCCGAACTGGTCGAGGCCATCATGGGCATGCTCCCGCTCGACGCGGGCAGCGTGGTCCTGGACGGCAGCGACCTCTCCAGCTCGCTCACCCGGGCCCGCCGCGAGGCCGGTATCGGCTACATCCCCGAAGACCGCCACAAGCACGGCCTGCTGCTGGAGGCCCCGCTCTGGGAGAACCGCATCCTCGGCCACGTCACCGAGGCCCCGAACTCCAAGGGCGTGCTGCTCGACCCCGCCGCCGCCCGTGCGGACACCCAGCGGATCGTCGAGGAGTTCGACGTCCGCACCCCCGGGATCGACGTCACCGCGGCCTCGCTCTCCGGCGGCAACCAGCAGAAGCTGATCATCGGCCGCGAGATGAGCCACAACCCCAAGCTGCTGATCGCGGCCCACCCCACCCGCGGCGTGGACGTCGGCGCGCAGGCGCAGATCTGGGAGCAGATCCGCAGCGCCCAGCGCGAGGGCCTGGCGGTGCTGCTGATCTCCGCCGACCTGGACGAGCTGATCGGCCTCTCCGACACCATCCGGGTCATCTACCGCGGCCGCCTGGTCGCCGACGCCGACCCGGCCACCGTCACCGCCGAGGACCTGGGCACCGCGATGACCGGTGCGGCCACCGGCCACATCGAGTCCGATCCGGAGGCCGTCGAGGAGGACAAGGCGATCGCCGCCGAGGGCACCGAGACCGAGGCCGAGCACCCGCACCACGGCGAGTCGCACGACGACGAGTCGCACGACGAGCCCACCGACACCGCCGACGGCACCACGCAGGCGGGGGAGTAACCCATGACCAGTAGTCCTGACACCGCCAAGCGCCCGGCGGCCAAGCGCTTCGACGGCGAGCGCATCCTGCTCGGCCTCGCCGCGCCGGTGCTGGCCGTGCTGCTCTCGGTCCTGCTGTGCGGCATCCTGCTCGGCATCTCCGGCAAGGACCCGTTCAACGCCTTCAACGTGATGCTCACGTACGGCACCAAGTCCGACGCCCAGGTGCTGACCCTCAACCGGGCCACCACCTACTACCTCGCGGGTGTCGCGGTCGCCTTCGGCTTCCGGATGAACCTGTTCAACATCGGCGCCGAGGGCCAGTACAAGGTGGCCGCGCTGTTCGCCGCCTTCATCGGCGCCCAGGTGAACCTGCCCTCGTTCATCCAGATCCCGCTGCTGCTGATCGTCGCCATGCTGGTCGGTGCCATCTGGGCCGGCATCGCCGGCGTCCTGAAGGTCACCCGAGGCGTCAGCGAGGTCATCTCGACCATCATGCTGAACGCCATCGCCACCGCCGTGGTCGGCCTGCTGCTCGTCCCCGGCGTCTTCGCGCCGAAGGCCAGCGGCACCAGCAACTCCATCCAGACCGACCCGGTCTCGGCCTCCAGCCACTTCTTCACGCTGAACACCCAGGGCGGCCCGCTCTGGGGCTTCATCTTCGTCGCCGTTCTGGTCGGCGTGGTGTTCCAGCTGGTGCTCACCCGCACCCGCTTCGGCTTCGACCTGCGCGCCACCGGCCGCTCGGAGAGCGCCGCCCACGCCTCGGGCGTCAACGTCAAGCGCATGGTGCTCACCAGCATGCTGGTCTCCGGTGCGCTGGCCGGTCTGATCGGTCTGCCCGACCTGCTGCAGAACTCGTACTTCTACGGTCAGAGCTTCCAGCCCGGTCTCGGCTTCCTCGGTATCGCCATCGCGCTGCTCGGCCGCAACTCGCCGATCGGCATCGCCTTCTCGGCGCTGCTGTTCGCCTTCCTGGACGTCACCGCGGTCCAGCTGCCGTTCGCCGGGTACCCGCAGGAGATCGTCACGGTCATGCAGGGTGTCATCGTCATCTGTGTCGTCGTCGCCTATGAGCTGGTGCGCCGCTTCGGTCTGAAGCGCCAGCAGCAGAAGGTCGGCGCGGAACTCGCAGCGCAGGCCGCTGCGGCCGCCAAGAAGGAGGTCGCAGCGTGAGCGCGCGCAGCGAGCGAACCGTCAAGAGTTGCGTGTCGTGCGACGCACGCACCGAGCGAAGCGAGGTGTGGGCATGAGTACCGCAACTGCCGCCCGGCCCAAGACCCCGGGCAGTGCGCCCGTCAAGAAGGCCAAGGTCACGGCCCCGGTCGTGCTGCTGCTGATCGCAGGCGTCCTCATGCTGCTGTCGGTGGTCGGCATACTGACCGGCAACCACGGCCTGACCTCCTCCGGCCAGGTCGCCGCCGCCCTCGGCTCGGCCGTGCCGATCGCCCTCGCCGGCCTCGGCGGCCTGTGGTCCGAGCGGGCCGGTGTGGTCAACATCGGTCTCGAAGGCATGATGGTCGCCGGTACCTTCTGCGGTGCCTGGGGCGGCTACCTGGTCAACCCCTGGTTCGGCCTGCTCGCGGGCATGGCGGGCGGCGCGCTCGGCGGTCTGCTGCACGCGGTCATCACCGTCACCTTCGGCGTCG
>NZ_JYJF01000929.1 GCF_000955975.1 Saccharothrix sp. ST-888 | reverse complement strand
ATGAGCAGTCGATTGCACCAGGTCGCGACCGTCAACGAGGAGATCGCGGAGCGCGGCAGCTACCGGGCCGACGGCACCGGGGGGGTGGTAGAGATGGGCGGACCACTGCCCGCCGGACGGGCGCTGAACAAACGGGTGTGACGGTCGCTGAAGGCACGGCTGGCGGTGTCGGAGTGGTCGCAGCCGCTGAAGCCAGAGGAGGGGATGTCGAGGTCGACGGAGGAACTGCCACCGCGCTCGTCACCGATGCTCGCGCTGTCACCGAAGGGACGGGTGCCGCGGTCATCGCGGATGAAGCCACCCGAGCG
>NZ_JYJF01000928.1 GCF_000955975.1 Saccharothrix sp. ST-888 | reverse complement strand
TTGGAGACCTTCGAACAGCCCGGCGCCGCCCCCTGGCGGGTGGAGCGGGGGTCGCGGACGCAGGTGCAGCGGTCGGCGCAGGGGGGTGGTCCGCCCCATGGTGCGGGCAGGGGGGGGGTGGCCGCGGGGATGATGGCGCAGGTCGGCGCGAAGGTCGGGGCGCGCAGGACGCGGCCGACCCGGTGATCTTCCTCAGGCCGAGCTGCACCGTCGGCGGCCCGAACGACGAGGGCCTGGTGCCGCGCGGCAGCGAGAAGACCGACTACGAGGTCGAGCTCGCGATCGTGATCGGCCGTACCGCCCGCTACC
>NZ_JYJF01000927.1 GCF_000955975.1 Saccharothrix sp. ST-888 | reverse complement strand
AGGGCTCACTGCTGGACGACACCTCGCTGCGGCACATCCCGCCCGGCAGGCGGGCCACGCCCGGCACGGACAACGCCCATCTGCGCGCCCAGGCAATCAGCGCCCTGACCGAGACCGGGCGGCTCGGCGAAGCCCGCCGCCTCGCCGACGCCGTCACGGTCGGGGGCGCGCACGGCTCGTGGGAGTGGAACGAGTTCCTGTACTCGCGGTGTCTGCTGCGCATCGCGTCGGACGAGTTCGACGACGCCCTCGCCGACCTCCTGGAGTGCGGGAGGCGCCAGTCCGCCCGGGAGGTGGAGAGCCCGATCG
>NZ_JYJF01000926.1 GCF_000955975.1 Saccharothrix sp. ST-888 | reverse complement strand
GGACAGATCCGTGTGCTCGGTGTCGATGATTTCGCCCTGCGGAAGGGGGACTCGTACGCCACGATCCTGTGGACCCGGAAAAGACGGCGCCGGGTGAAGTTCCTGCCGGGCGGGAAGGCGAAACGGCGGGCCGCTTGCCGAAGGGGCAATCCGGAGTGGAGAATCATCGCCCGGGACGGCGCCGAAGCCTATGCCCAGGGCGCCCGCAGCGGCGCCCCGCAAGCAGTGCAGGTCGACGACGCATGGCATCTGTGGCACAACCTCGGCGACGCCGCCGACAAGACCGTCGCCGCCCACCACACCCGCGTC
>NZ_JYJF01000925.1 GCF_000955975.1 Saccharothrix sp. ST-888 | reverse complement strand
CGGGGAAAAGGCTAGACCGGTCGCTGTGCGGTGTGTCCGGCGAGCAGTTGGGCGCCAGGTTCGGGCCGTAGTAGGGGGCGTTCAGCGGTCGGCGGTCGTTGGCGGCAAGGGTGGCGGAGACGTTGACGGTGGGGAGCACGGAGGTGACGCCGGGGACGGCGCGGGGCCTGTCGGCGAGATCACTGGTGAGCGCCGTGGACCGTGCGTCGTCCGCGTCGGTGTCGGAGCTCCGCTGGGACGCGGCCTGTACGGATACGGGGACGTCCTTGAGGTTCTTGGCGGAGGCGTCGCGCAGGGCCCGGGTGACGG
>NZ_JYJF01000924.1 GCF_000955975.1 Saccharothrix sp. ST-888 | reverse complement strand
ACCTGGTGCTGGGGAGCGTGCTGCTGCCGGGCACGGCCTTCGTGGAGCTGGCCATCCGGGCGGGCGACCAGGTGGGCTGCGACCTGCTGGACGAGCTCACCTTGGAGGCGCCGCTCGTTCTGCCCGAGCGCGGCGGGGTACAGCTGCGCCTCACGCTGGGTGGGGCGGCCGCGCCCGGCAGCCGCGCGTCCCCCGCCTGTTCCAGGCCCACCGACGCCATGTCACCGGCGGACACACCGGCGTCGAGCCAGTAGCGCTCCTTCTGGAAGGCGTACGTCGGCAGTTCGACCCGCGCCGCGCCGCGACCGG
>NZ_JYJF01000923.1 GCF_000955975.1 Saccharothrix sp. ST-888 | reverse complement strand
CGGCCCCGGTCGCTGTCGCGGCCACCCGCGTGACCCCCGCCACCCTCGCCGCCACGGCCACCCTCCTGCCCGCGACCACCCTCGCCATCACGGCCACCTTCGTGACCCCGGCCACCCTCGCCGCCACGGCCACCCGCGTGCCCGCGACCACCCTCGCCATCACGGCCGCCCTCGTGCCCGCGACCGCCCTCGCCATCACGGCCACCCTCGTGCCCGCGACCACCCTTGCCGCCACGGCCACCCTCGCCACCACGGCCGCCTTCGCCACCACGGCCACGGTCACCGCCGTCCTTGTGGTCGTCGCCGTTC
>NZ_JYJF01000922.1 GCF_000955975.1 Saccharothrix sp. ST-888 | reverse complement strand
CCGCTTCGGCGGTCATCGAGGTCCCGGCGGCCAGGGCGGAGTCGGCCGCGAGCAGGGTGGCGGCTACGGCGGGCGCGGCGACGGCCAGCAGGGCGGCCGCTGGCGACGAAACTCCGGCGGCCTGTCCGGCGCGCCCGACGACCCTTCTCCGTGCAGCGTTCCCTCTGGTGGCAACCAGGGCGGCCGCAGCTGGGGTGCCCCGTCCGGTGTCGGCTACTCGGAAGAGCCTCCGTTCTAAGCGGTGCGCGCCGGGCCCGTTCGTGAACGGTCCTTGGCATGCTGAGAGATTTCGTGCGGTCCACAGGTGCT
>NZ_JYJF01000921.1 GCF_000955975.1 Saccharothrix sp. ST-888 | reverse complement strand
CAGCGCGCGGGGTGAGACGGCAGACAGTCCGGTCTCGGGGGACCTCCCCGGTGACCGCAGTACCGACGACGTGCACCCCGGCCCTAGTGGCAACCTGCGGCTGATCCTCCCGACGCTGGACCCGGCGACCGCTCCGGCCATCTCCGGGGCCGCCTCGGCCGCACCCGCCAGCAGCACGACCGGCGGGAACAGCGTCCAGGTCACCCTCCGCGCCTCGCTGCTCGGGGGCAAGGAGGTCGACGACGTGATCGTCCACGCCAAGGGCGACCCGCAGCTGTGCCTGTACAAGACCGACGGGCACGGCAACTT
>NZ_JYJF01000920.1 GCF_000955975.1 Saccharothrix sp. ST-888 | reverse complement strand
GACCTCCGCGCCGTCCAGCTGGTCGACCGGGTGGACCGTCGCCACCTGCGCGCTCCCGGCGTTGCCCGGGGCGCAGTGCAGCCCGGTGATGGCCGGATCTTGGGACAGGGAGCGGCACAGGGCGGGTTCGCGGGCGCGGCCGCCGATGACGATGACCTTCAGGCCCGCCAGGGTAGTCGGTGGCTGGTTCGACGCACGCGCCGGTCCCGTCGGAAGCACCAATAGCGGGGGATTTCTGCAGTGTCCATTTGGAGGAATCTCCACGCCCGCCGGGGCTTGCGACGTGTCCGCCCCCGGCGTCGACGCTAA
>NZ_JYJF01000093.1 GCF_000955975.1 Saccharothrix sp. ST-888 | reverse complement strand
CTTCGCGTTCATCGAGACCTTCTATAACCGTAGGCGTCTACGCAGACACCCCGAGTGGGGCTACCTCACGCCACTCGAGATCCGCCAGCGGCACCAGCAAGGTCACACCCTCGCGGCGTAGACGGAGAGTGTCCGAGCGCAGGGTGGAACTTCACCCACCAGTGCGAAGCATGAGGCGGTCGGCGATGTCGCCGAGCCGGGTGAGGCCGCTGATCCCCTCGGTGGGGAGACTGATCTGGTCGTCACGGCCGATCTTGCAGATGGACACGAGCCCGTGCGGGTCGGTGTGGAAGAACGTGTGTCCGGCGTTGCAGCCGCCGAAGGGCTTGCGCATCCGCAGGTGTTCCTTGGACTGCGCCGTCAGGGACTCCGCGCCGCCGTAGATCGTCGGCGTCATGTTGGTGAAGACGTTGTACTCAACGCCCCACCGGTCGCACAGGTCGATCATCGCCTGCTCTTCGTGCGCATTGTCCTCTGTGACGATGATGCTCATCCGCAGCGGGAGCTTGGCCCGCCGGGCGGCGTTCATCCCTTGGACGAACAGATCCCAGGCACCCTGACGCTGGGTGAGTTCGTCGTAGCTCTGCTTGGTGGCACCGTAGATGGACACCGTGATCCGGTATGGAGGGCAGTCCCGGAACATGGCCAGGAGGTTCTCCCGCCACAGGAGGGAGGCGTTCGTGGAGACGGTGATCATCATGCCCAGCTCGAACGCGGCCCGGTACGAGGACATGAAGTCCTTGTCCATGGTGGGTTCGCCGCCGGTGATCTGGAGCCACAGCACCCCAGCCTCAGCCATGATTCGCAGGCAGGTGAGCTTGTCCGCCAGCGGCATCCCCGAGTTGACCTTGAGCCCGAGGTAGCAGTGCTTGCACTTGTAGTTGCAGCCCAGGTTGATCTCCCACGACGCCCGGCCGTAGCCCCACGCCGAAGGCTGTCGGACCATCAGGAACCCACCCACAGGCTTGCCAGACACATCCATGCCCCACTGGTCCCCCGTCACTTCGGCGAGCCACGAGGGGGCGGGTTTCTGGGGGTCGTGGACACGCAGTTCCTCGTAGCGGTCTTCCGGGAGCAAGAGGCCGACCTGGCTGCCGGTCTTGAGCAAGAGGTGCTGCCCGAGGAACGGGCTGGCGATCATCTGATACACGGTTCGTCCCTCTCGATGTACCGCGGACGGTGCAGGTGCGTGCCGCTACACCGAGTGCAGCGGGGTCTTCAACAGGGTCGGGACTTCAGCCCAGACCCACTTGCCTCTGGGCGCCCACTTGACGCCCCAACGGGACGACAGCGCGTCCACCAGGGCCATGCCACGTCCGGAGGTGTCGCTGTCGCTGGCGGTGATGACGACGGGCATTGTGTGCGAGGAGTCCCGCACGGCAACTCTGGCGGTCGAGCCCTCGAGACGCAGCGAGACGGCGATGCGGGTGCAGCCCGTGTGCCGTGCACTGTTGCCGACCAGCTCACTGATGATCAGTTGGGCAGTATCGATCAGGTCGGGCTGGCCCCACCTGGTGAACTTCTCCTCCACCAGGACGCGGGCGGCCTTGGCGGACTCGGGTACGCAGGGCATCTGTCGGATGCAGCGGGACCATGCGAAGGTCGTGGCCTCGGTCTCCAGCGCGGTCGCCATCAACAGCTCCTCGGGGTAGGGGACGCCGCCTGACGCGCTTTCACGGTTGCCGAGGGGGACTCAGTTCCTCGCGTCGGCCGGCTGACAGACAGTCAACTGACCGTCACCGCTGTGGGACCATCGCGTAGGCGGTATGCGCATGCGGATATGCGTGCTGCGCATAGGAATACCGATCCGCAGGGGTGATGCTGGTGGACTGGCAGGGAGAGCTCCGAGAGGCGTCACGGAGCGGCGACTACGGCCGGGTAATCGAGCTGAGCCGCAAGGGCCAACGATTAACGCAGCTCCAGCTCGGCGAAGCTCTGGGCCTCTCGCAGTCTGCGGTGTCCCGGATGGAGAAGCGGGGCTCGACCGGTGCCTATGACATGGTGCTGCTCAGTCGGGCGGCAGCCCACCTGAACCTTCCCGCCGGACTACTGGGCCTGGCGGATAGCACGGCAGGAACAGAACCGGTGGAACGACGCGGTTTTCTTGGAGGCGTGGCCGCGGTGGCGGCATCGCCAGTACTGGCCGTCCTGTCAGGCCCCGCAGACACCGGGCAGGCTGCGGCACTGCGACTGAGCACGACGGCATACCGCAGGCTGGACGGCTCGACACCTTCCCGCGATCTCGCCGACGCGGTACGAGGCCACATCCAGCTCATCCAGCGCCTGAGTACCAATGGCGGTGGCCGCACGAGACTCGCGGCGGTCGGCAGCGAGGCCGCCTCTCTGGCGGGATGGCTGGCGTGGGACATGGGCGACCACGGGTCCGCCCGTTCCTGGTACGGGCAGGCAATCAAAGCGGCGCGTGCCGCCGGTGACCCACTGTTGACGGCATATCAGACCGGCTCCCTGGCCCAGTTCGAGGCACATGCCGGGAACGCCGCCCAGGCGCTGAGTCTGGCACGCCAGGCCCGGCGGTTTCTCGGACCGGAACGGCCGGCCGTGGCCGATGCCTGGCTCGCCTCCGTCGAAGCGCTCGCGCACGCCGCCGATGGTGACCAGCGGCGAGCCGATCGGGCTCTCACCCACAGCCGAGCCATCGCGGCAACCCTCGGGCGAGAGGAAGCCCCTCCCTGGCCGTGGGTCTTCGTCTTCGACGAATCCAAGGTGACGGCTACCCGGGTCACCTGTGGGGCTCGGCTCGGCCTTCCCGAGTGGGTGCTGACCGGCGACACGGAGGCATTGGCGACCGGCCATGCGAAGCAGCGTGCCCTCCTGGTGCTGGATATCGCCGCCGGACACCTGGCGGCCGGCCGAATCGAGGCCGCCTTCGCGCTCGCTTCGAAGGCCGTTGATACCGGCCTGGAGTACCGTTCCGGACGGATCGTGGAGAGGGCTCGGACGGTCCGACGATCGTTTACCAGTCAGTCGCCGCCAGGAGTGGTGCGGGAGTTCGATGAGCGCCTGCACAGCGTCTACCTGTAGGAGGGGATCATGCGGGTTGGAATCACCGGCCACCGAGGGCTGAGCCTGGAAGTGGAACAGCGCGTAAGGAAGCTCCTGGACGACACGGTGAGGGACCTCGGCGGTGATCTGGTGGGCGTGTCGTGCATTGCCGACGGACCTGACTCGTGGTTCGCCGAGTCCGTTCTGGACCACGGCGGCCAGCTGGAGGTCGTCATCCCCGCCGAGCAGTACCGGGAGTCGCTGCCGGCGGAGCACCACTCGTTGTACGACCGGCTGATGCGGCACACCTCGGAGGTTCACCACACCGGGATGGCCGAGTCGGACTCGGCCGCCCACATGGCTGGCAGCGAGATTCTCGTCGGCTTGGTGGATGAGCTCCTGGCGGTGTGGGACGGCAAGCCAGCTTGGGGCTACGGCGGCACGGCGGATGTCGTTACCTACGCCAAGCGGTGCGGCGTCCCTGTGCGAGTCCTGTGGCCGGAAGGCGCGTCGCGATAGCCGAAGGACCGGGTTTCACCGCCACACGATCGCCACAGCACACCCGGAAACAGGCCGCAATAGACACGAAGAGTGAGTAATCGGCTACGCTCCAGACGGACACGAAAAGGGCCCCTGCCCTGCGACTATGCAGCTCAGGGGGCCTTCATCGGCTAGGCGGCGGACGAGTCGGCCTGTACGCCGGGTTCTCCCGAACATCGCAATAATCACGTTTGAGCCTGCAGGTTTACTCGATCGAATGCCCGATTCTTCCCTTCTGGGACTTTTTTGGGACTTTCAGGAGAGATCGGTGAACCACGTCTCGAGGGCGGACAGTCCGCGTGCGCCGGATTGCGGCATGAAGTGGGTGTAGGACCGCAGCGTGAAGGCCGGGTCGGAGTGGCCGAGCCACCTCGCCAACGACACGATTGACTCCCCCGCCTCGAGCATGACCGAGGCGTAGGTGTGGCGCAGGACATGGAAACCGTGTTCCCGGCTCGGCTCCCAGACGCGGGTGGGCTTCTCCCCCAAGACCGGCCTCGGAAGGTCCGCTATCACTCCGGCCTTGGCGAGTGCCGGCTTCCACGTCAGGGTGTTCCACGTACTGCTGTTGATCGCGCGGCCTCTGGTCGTCGTGACCAGGAGCGGGACCGTGACAGTACGTCGCTTCTCGCGCGGCAGGTCCGGCTCTTCCGGATCGAGCCACGGCAGTGTGACCTGGACGGGCTTCAGTCGCTCCTGGTGTGACCGCAGCCGCTTTGCGAGCGCAGCGCCCAGGGGGACGTCGCGCTCCTTTCCGCCCTTCGGCGGACCGAAGTACAACTGCGACCGGTACTGCAGGACCTGCCGCTCGACGTGTATCGAGTCGTCGCGCACGTCGACCAGGCTGAACGCGAACGCCTCTCCCTGCCGCAGCCCGCAGCCGAGACCGAGGTCGAGCGTCACCCGGTAGCGCTCCGGGAGCCCCTTGCGGACGGCATCGACGCGGCACTGCTCCCAGGAGCGCGCCATTCGCTCGGGTCTCCTGGGCGGCTTGACGGTGCTGCTCCCCTTGCATGGGTTCCGATAGAGGCGCTTGTCCTCGACGGCGGCCTGCATGATGGCCTTCAGATAGATCCAGGCGATGTGCGCCGTGCCGGATCCGATGACGCGCTGGACATCGGCCGACCACTTGCGGAGTTCAGCGGCACCGATGTCTCGCAGCGCGGTCTCGCCGAGGTGCGGGATCACGTGTCCCCAGATCCGGTACTCCATACTCTCCAGCGTCTGCGCCGGATGAACTTGGGCCGGCCACCAGTGCTTCTCGACGTAGTCCCGAAGGGTGATCGCGCCGTCCCGCGCGTCGACGAACTCGCCTCGACGCATGTCCGTTTGTGTCTCGGCCAGCCAAGCCCTTGCCTCCGCAAGGGTGTTGAACGAGTGGTCGCGGACGCCTGGAATCCCCTTCGCCCGGTACCGCGTGCCGTGTCCCCACAGGGCGGTGCGCTCGCGCTTGCCCGTCTCCTTGTTCGGCCGCTTCTTCAGCCACCTGTCCTCTACATAGCCAGTCATGCCGTCTCCCGTCCAGATCGGTGCTGCGCAGGCGCGACAGCACATGATCAGAACCCCTGAGGGGCACTCAGTTCGTCCTTGATCCGTTCGTGCCGACCTCGACGTCAACGGGAACTCCGCGCCTCCGCAGGTGCATCCTCAGGAACTCCATCTCCGTCAGCGTCCCGACCATGCCATCGCCTCTCAGCTCGGCGGCGTGGTCTCGGGCATCAGGCAACGACGCTCCGGAGACTTCCCGCAGGACCTTCAGCACGGGGACCAGGCTCGGCATCGGACCAACCACCCGTAGCCGGGCGGCTCCGTGCGCCGTGAGCAGAGCGTCCCGGACATCCTCGGGCGGCCTCCCGGGATTCGAGTTCTCGCACCCCGCCACGCCGCAGGTGTCACACGAGATCTCGGCGTCCCACCACAGCTCATCGCGATGAATAAACTGGTTCACCTGGCGCACCACCGTGCCCCCGCAGTCACTGCAGCGCGCTTCGATCCTTGCCGTCTGACCAGCCATCCGGACTCCTCGGCTTCCTCCGTCGTGCCGATCCTCTCGCGACTGGAGAAGACGCCGGAATCCGCCCCTATGGGTCACGCCGTAGGGCCGTCCATAACCGGATAGCCGATCTGGGCCGCCACGTCGGCAACCTCGGGGAGGGACACCCCAGCGTTGAGGGCGGAGACCACCCCGTGACTGAGTGGACGGCCGGCATACACGTGGCGCACCACATCGATGTCGACCTCAGTCTCGTAGTAGTCCTCGGCGAACCTCTGGAACGCCTCCGGCGTCGGGTCGATAAGCAACTGGAACAACCAACCTGATCCGTCCGGGTCGGCGTGACCTTCGGGGAAGTCGATCTCCCCGGCCCGCCACTGGTCGTCCCCCGTCTCGCGCCACAAGCAGGCAGTCACCATGGGCATTCCGTCGTCCGTGAAGGCGGGCTCTTCGACGCAGCCCCGGAACACCTCGGGGACCGAGTCGATCACTCCCGGCCATGGCCCGTCGTTGCCGTACGGGCTCATCGGCGACTCGTGGTCGAAGCCTCGGACGTAGGAGCCCGCCGGAGAGAAGACGATGTCGAACTCGTCTCCCGAGCCGTTGCGCATCGAGGCGATCTCCTCGGTCTTGGACCAGCTCGCGCTGAAGAAGTAGTAGCGCTCCCCGCTCGGGTTCAGCACCGCCTCGAGCATCGCCATCGACCGGCACAGACCCCGCAGGGTTGGAATATCGGGAAGAGCTCGGGCAGCATCATGAACAGTCACGCGGCCATCCAACCGGACATCACTGACAGCCTCACACCACCCGCGCCTGCGCCGAGCAGCAGACCGCCGAACACATAGGTCCCTTCCTCCAGCGGGTGCCGAGTCAGTCGGCCGCAAGATCAGTCATGGTGGAGCTCCTGCCGGCGAACATGGAGACAGACAGTTCTCATGTCAGAGACCGGCCCCGGGACAGCCAAGTGGAGTCAGAACAGACAGAGTCAGTCGGCTGGTTCACGTTCAGTGCTCTGACGCCATGACGACCTCTCACCTTCTTCTGCGAGCCCTCCACGACACCGGCGACCCACCTCTCTGCCCGCTACCGGTGCAAGTAGCGGAACTCCTGGAAGGCCTGGACGCCCCGCCACGCCTCGCGGCCCACCTGCGAGCCGTGCACGACGTCGCGCACCAACTCGTGGACTGGGCAGGACAGCACCACTCAGATCTGGATTTCGACCGCGGGGCTGTGCTCTTCGGGGCGGCCACGCACGACGTGGGCAAGACGGTACACATCGCCGAACTATCCGAAGCCGGGTCGGCACACGAGGAAGCCGGACGTGCACTGCTACTTGACCACGGCGTCAGGCCGCAGCTGGCCCGCTTTGCCGGCACCCACGCGTCGTGGACCGCACCGGACATCACCATCGAAGACCTCCTGGTGAGCCT
Organism: Saccharothrix sp. ST-888; assembly: GCF_000955975.1. Classification (GTDB taxonomy): domain Bacteria; phylum Actinomycetota; class Actinomycetes; order Streptomycetales; family Streptomycetaceae; genus Kitasatospora. Next base: position 23,487 of record NZ_JYJF01000093.1, on the reverse strand, counting down.
GGCCGACAAGATCTGGAAGAACAAGCGCGTCCAGGAGCTGGAGGATCTGGTGGTGACGCAGCTTGCTGCGGCGAGCGGCCGATCGGCGTGGGAGGAGTTCATGGCGCTCGACGACCTGCTCGGGCGCATCGGCGACGGTGCCGACCAGCGGCTGGCCTTCCAGGCGTCATATCCGGTGCACGGCTGAACTCTGACCTCTTGGGTGCCGGAGCTTCGGCCGGGCGGAGGGGTTCGAGCCACCGCCGGACGCTGCGGCTGCTGCCCGGTAGCCGCGCTCCCGGAGCTCGCGGAACAGACGGCCGCTGTCGGTACAGCCCTCCTGCCAGCGCATATTGAGATACTCGGCCCAGGACTGCAGCTTGTTCGGCCTCTGCCCCGGCAGTCACAGCAGTTCCTCGACCGGAACCGGCGAACTGCCAGGCATATCGTGACCGGACGGCCGCCAACCGCGGCGTCGGCAAGCCGACGACGGTAGCGGTCGTGGACACGCTCCGACCGCGTACCGCAGCCCGGACACTGTGCGGTGTCGGCGGTGGTCGAGGCGGTGATCCGCACCCCCGTGCCAATAACCTGGACGTCTTCGACGGCAACGGCCGTCAGATGCGGCAGCAGTACATCAAGCCCCGCGACGCCGGCCGGTGATCCCTTGGGCATGAGACCCCCTCATCCACGCCGATGCCCCCGTGCCGCCCGCCGCCATCCCGGGATAGACCGCAGGCGCTGTGAAAGGAAGTCAGGTCGGTCCAACCCCGCTACTGGCGAAGCTGGTTGGTGGCGCTCAGTACGTCACCCTGGAGTGGTGACCCCGTCGCGCGCCGGAGCGCGCCGACCGCCGGGTCGGCGAGGGAGACGGTGAGCGTGTAGGGCGCCGGGCCGGTGATGGTGTTCGTCGAGTCGATCGGCGGGCTGAGGCGCTGCTGGACGGCAAGGGCGTCGATACCCGGGCAGAGCGCCTGGGCGGGGAGCGTGACCTCGGCGGTTGCGCCGTCCGGCGATCCGATGCTGATCTTGCCCTGCGCGGTGTGCGCCGTGCCGTCACCGAGCTTGACCGGCAGGTCGTACGCGCCGCCGACCAGCCCGTCGGGGCCCTCGATCTCCACGGCCACGCCCCGCGGACCCAGCGGCGGGGACAGGTCCAGCGACCGACTCGCGCCCGATCCGAGCAGGAGTTCGATGGTGCCCGGGATCCCCGGGCGAGCCCTGGGAGAACCCGTAGGAGCCGAGGGCGAGTTGCGGTCCCGGCCGCGGGGTGTCGGACCGCCCGTCGGCGAAGGCGATGGCGGCGGAGCCGGCGGGCGCGGAGGTAGCCGTCTGGGCGAAGTGGTGGAATCCCCGCATGCCGCACTTGCTGCCGTCGGAGGTCCCGCCGCCGCTCAGCGCGACATCCGTCGACGGACGCGGTGAGCCCGGCGCGTGCGAGGGCAGGACGTCCTGCGGGGAGTCGCCGAGGGAGAGCAGGCCGCTGCCCGGCCCGATGCCGATGGCCACGACCGTGGCGGCGACGGCGATCGCGATCAGCACCCCTGAACCGAGCTTGGACGCGAGCCCGGCCCGCTTCGTACGCGGGCGGGTCGGGCCGGGGCATCGAGTGACCAGCGGCGGCCGCCCGGATCCACCGGCGGCTCCAGCCGCCAGCGCGCCGCGAGTATCCGGGTGCGTGCCGCCGGTTCCTTGACGCCTGCGCCGCGAACGAAGTCCTCGTCCAGGACGAGCCCGTCGAACGGGTCAGCGGCTGTCGGCTCCGGCTCGTCGGAGGGGCGCGGGTCAGGGTCTTCGGCTATCGGCACCGCGTCAGTATGCCGGGCCGCCCTGACGCTCTGACCAGCGAGGTGCCCTGGTTCCTGTGCGCCGTGCCGGGTGCGGCGTGATCAGGCGGCGACGACGAACAGGGGAGCGACGATGACCGTGGTGAACTCCTCCGGCACCGCGTACTACTCACCCCGTGGCCGTCAGGCTCGGTCATCCCGAAATGTTGATCAGATCCGTATCTACTGACCGCCGTCAATCGTGAGACAGGATGAAGAGGTGGGAACAGATCTCAGCTAGGCCCACGCTGGGGAATGGCGACGTCAGTGCCCTGCGGTTTACTCCATGTCATGGATCGTGCTGCCCACCTCGTAGTGGTCGATGAACTGCTCGCTCGACCCTTTCCAGATCTCCCAAAGGCGGACTCGGGTATCGGCGTTGGTCAGAGCTGCAACGTCGTCTGTCTGGAGAGCGAAACCAAGCAGACTGACACGGCAGAGGAGTTCCTCACGGCGGGTCTGATCAGCCTTATCGACGTGCTTCGCACGCGTTGGGGCCAGCCGCAGAACCTGGTCATGGATGAATTCGCCGACCCATCGCTGGACGAGGATCGGGGCCTACCGCTCGTTGCCGCATTCGGCGACCGTCTCATCGAGTTGTCCGGATGGGCCGTCCGGGACCGATGGGTCGGATGCGGGATCGCGCGGAGCGACGACGGCACCGCCCTGCACCTCGTGGCAGCGGTGGCCGAACGCGCGGACCCGGCACTTCGGTGCCTACCGACCGCTGGGAATCGAGACTGGGCAAGCGCCAGCTGGGCCGAGAGGCTGGCAGCCGTGACCGGCTGGGAGGTGGCCAGGACCCGCTCCATCGACTGGCCGTCGGTGGAGGAACGGCTCGGCCTCACCCTGCCGACCGACTACAAGGACTTGGCCGAACGCTTCGGATCGGGTGAGTTCGACGGGTTCCTGTGGCTCTCGACACCGGACACCCCGAGCACCCACCATGACCTGATCGCGGAAGCCCACTCACTCGGCGTATTCGCCAGCGCGGTCGCCGATGCGGGAAACCTCTACAACCCATATGCGATCTTCCCCGCCCCCGGCGGGCTGCTGCGCTGGGCCGACTCCGTGCAAGCCGACCAGTTCTACTGGCTGACCGACAGCGCCGACCCCGACCGCTGGCCGATCATCGCCTGCAACGAGGACGGCGACCAGTGGGAGCGCTTCGACGGCTCAACCGCCGAGTTCATCCACCGGGTCCTGACGGACACCCGGCACCCCTTCTCGGTCGCCCAGTTCTTCGACACCCACACCTTCGAGTCGTTCGAGCGGACGCCCGGCCCCAGCGCCGACGGTGACGCTGTAGCTCATTGATACGACCTATGGATCCGAGCGCGGTCGCCGCCCCCATGAGCGAAGATCGCGCCGTGCGTTGAGCGATGAGATGGACAGGTGCGACGCGGCACTCCGTTCGATCGACGGACCTCAGCCTGCTGTTGCTTCCCAGACCAGGTCGCCCGAGCCGTCGACCCCTGCGACGCAGGGCTCTTGGGCACCGCCAAGAGCAGCGTGCCAAAGCAGGGCCGGCGTCCGTGATTCGAGAGCGACGGCGATGTCCTCGAGCATGGCTCCCACCGAGCTCCAAAGCGGCACTCCGAGCCCCCAGTTCTCGTGGTCCCACAGGAAGACGGCGCCGTGGGACTCGCCGGGGCGGAGGTCAACGATCAGGCCGTCTCCACCGGGGCTCATCGCGATCGGCATGAACTCCGGCAGAAACCTCGGTTCGATCTCCCCGCTCTCGGTGAGGGGGAAGCCCTCCTGTTCGGCGACCAAGAGCCAGATCTGCCGGATCTCCAATGCTTCGTCCAGGTGCTCGGGAGCGAACGCCCCAGGGGCCCAGTAGTCGGCACTGACGTTCGCCAGAGCCCACCATTCCCTTACGTCCGTGGGCAGCATCAGTCCTAGCTCCCTCTCCACCGCGTCAAGGCGGGCCTCGTCGGCCGCCGGTCGGACCGGAGCCTTCCGGACGTACGCCCCGAGCCACATGGCGATGCGATCCCACGAATCCTGTACACGATGATCATTCGAACTCATGGCGACAGTCTGCCCCCGGGCAGCGACCAGTCGCACCGAGCCGGCGCCGCCCACGCGAACCACCAGGGTCCTGTCACACCCGACTGCAAGGATCACCGGCATGACCGACCACGACGATCTGGTGCGCCACGTCCGCGCTCGGGCCGAGGAGCAGTCCCCTCAGCTACCTTCGTGCGCGAGCCCGCACTCCCTCACCGAGGCGGAGGAACTGCTCGGCTTCGCCCTGCCCCCACTGCTGGCCCGCCTGTACTGCGAGGTCGCCAACGGCGGCTTCGGCCCTGACTACCAGCTCCTGCCGCTCAGCGGTGAGGGCCAGACTGCCGTGTCCGCTTATCGGTCCGAGCGCGCGCAGTCCCAGGCAGGCCCGGTACCGCACTGGCCCCGCGGGGTACTACCGATACTGGACTGGGGCTGCGCGATGTACGCGGCCGTGGACTGCCTGCAGCCGCACGCGCCCGTCCTGCTGTTCGAGCCGAACGCCGTCGAGGAGAACTGGCCGGACGCATGGTTCAAGGACGCGCCCTCCCTCGCCGACTAGCTCACGGCATGGCTGTCCGACACCGGCTGGTGGGAGGAGGACGTGATGCTGGCCGAGGACGCCGAAGACCTCGAACCGTGGCCCGACGCCACCAGGCGGATTGCAGATCGGAGCTGACAGCACCTCCGTTTCCCCTCGCGGCACCGGCTTCGGCGGAGGCCCGGGGAAGTCAGTCGCCCACACTGCCAGGCTGAATGCTGGGGAGGGCCGACGTGCCGTCATCCAGCTCCGCCGCCACCTCCCGAGCCAACCGGCGCAAAGCCTCTGTCGGGCGAGGCAGCTCGGGTAGCAACGCGGATCCGGCTGCGAGCGATGCGCGGGCGGCGGCGGACAGGCCAACCTGCGCGGCCGCGCGGGCGATACGGAAGTGCTCCTCGGCGACGCTTAGGCCGAGACCCAGTGCGCGCCACGTGGGGGTGAGGCGCTCCGGCTCCGGGAGGCCGAGGTCGAGCGCCACTTGGTCCATGGCCGGTGGCGGGGGCGGGCCGTCAAGGACGGTGACGGCCCGCTGCACGGAGCGCCAGGCTACCTCGACGTCGCCTGCTCGCCGCTGCAGCGAGGCGAGATCGGCCAGGGCCGCACCGCGCCGCCCCGGGTCGTCCTGTAGGGACGCGTACAAATGCTGGGCGCGGGCTGCCTGAGTGAAGTCCCCGAGCCGTGCGAACTCAGCGGCGAGGCCTGCGAGCAGGTCGGCGTCGCCCGGTCCGGCGTCGTCGAGCAGACGCAGCAGCGTGACCCGGGCCAGTTCGGTGCGGCCCTGGCGGCGGGCGAGCTCAGCCCAGATGAGCTCGTGCTCGTCCGCCGGGTCCTCACCGTGGTTGGACTCGTCGAACTCGGCCGCCCAGCGACTCAACTCCCTTGCTGTGTCCGGAAAGCCTCCGAGCAGGTAGTGGACGTCAACGCTCGCCTCGCGGAGCGACTGGAGGAACCGGTGGTCCTGGTCCCGGCCGTGTAGGCCCACGAGCACGGCGGCCAGACGCAGCTCCTCGGTGGCGCCACAGTGGGCCTCGTGCTGGAGCAGAATCCGCAGGACCGGCAGATCCAGCTCGCGCCGGTCGTATTGGGCGGCCCGCAGGGCTGTCGCCCGCCGTGCCGTATCGCCCGCCACCTTGGACCAGCAGGTGCGATCAGCGCGCAGCAGGGCCAGATCCGCCTGCCCGGGCTCGAGGACGGTCTGCCACAGCGGCGGGCGCGGCAGCCGGTCCAGCAGCGTGTAGGCGCAGCCCTCCTCTGCGTTGAGGAGCAGGAAGTCGGGTTCGGTGCGCAGCAGGGCCCGGTGCAGACGCCGGATCAGCTGCGCTTGCGGGAGCTCGCGCAGACCCAGTGCGGTCAGCAGGGCGCTGCGGTCGGCGTCGAGGTCCGGGCCGTAGTACTCGCGGAGGTCGTCCTCGGTCTCAGCCGCCGCTGCCGCCAGCGTGTTGTCGTCGGCGTGCGGGTCGAGGCCGGTGTAGTCGTGCCAGCCCGGCAGGCCGATCAGCACTTCCAAGGCCTCGTCCACGCTGTCGGCGATCAGCCCTGCCTCGCCCTCAGAGCCGGCGTACAGCACCTCCCCGCCCTCGCACAGGAAGAACGTCCCGCCCGTGTCGTCCCCCGCCACCGCCTCCAGCGCCGTGCCGGAGGCCAGGCGGACGGCTTCGCCGTGCTCGTCCCGGGCGATGTCGACGTTGAACGGGTAGGCCGCGAGTTCCGCGAGATCGGGGCGCCTGCGGAGGAGTTGGAGAGCACGATGGTGGCCTGTCATAGCGGGACGGTAACAGCAGGCCCGGCGGCAAGCCGTGCTGCCCTCGGCGCGGGCGGCGGACCCGCTGATGGTCGGCACGGCTCCGTATCCTCGGACTGTCAGGGGATGGATTGTCAGGGGTGTAGTCCACCATGACCTCCGTACGGACCGTGGCAGGGGGCGATCGTGACCCGCTACCGTTCCATGCGCGGCAACGGAGCGAGTGCGGGGTGTTGGACCTCTCGGGCAACTGAGGTAGGCGTCGGCACCGGTCCATCGGATGCGCCCTGATCACCTGGTCGGGCGTACCCGTCCCAACCCACCGGCAGCCCGACGTCGCACAGCGCTTGGGCCAAGGACGATCCCCCGCACACGATTACTGGGGAATCCGCTGGCCCCCGGCTCGCCTCGTTGGCAGGATGCCTGGTGATGACCAACCACCCCGCAACCAGCACTGGACCTGTCCCTTTCAACCACCGTGCCGCCGCACGTGACTCGCTGCAGGGTCTGGCCGTCGGCGATGCCTTCGGCGCCCAGTTCTTCGTCCCCGACAATCTGCCCACCCTGCGCGAGCACCGCCTGCCGCCCACGCCCTGGCCGTGGACCGACGACACCGAGATGGCCTGCTCGGTATTCACCGCCCTGCGCAACCGCGGCATGGTGGACCAGTGGGAGCTGGCCCATTCCTTCGCTCAGCGCCACGACTTCGACCGCGGCTACGGCCCGGCCATGAACCGGCTGCTGCGGCTGGTGCGCCAGGGCGGGTCGTGGCGCGAACTCGCCGCCGGACTCTTCGAGGGGCAGGGCTCCTGGGGAAACGGCGCGGCCATGCGCGTCGCCCCGTTGGGGGCGTGGTTCGCCGTGGACCTGGAGGAGGCGGCGTGGCAGGCCACGCGGTCGGCCGAGGTGACACACACCCATCCCGAGGCCGCAGCCGGGGCCGTCGCGACAGCCGTCGCCGCCGCCTGCGCCGCACGCAGCCGGGGGCAGCACCCGACTGCGCAGGAATTCCTCTCACCAGTAGTGGAGTTGACGCCACCAGGGAAAGTCCGCGACGGAGTGGCCGAAGCACTGGAGCTGCTCGACCAGCCGCATGTGGAGCTGGCCGCCCACCGGCTGGGCAACGGGCGCCAGGTCAGCGCGGTGGACACGGTGCCCTTCGCGCTGTGGTGCGCGGCCAGGCATCTGGATGACTACGAGAGCGCCTTGTGGGCCACCGTCTCAGCAGGCGGGGATGTGGACACCACATGCGCGATCGTCGGCGGCATCGTCGCCGCCCGTGTCGGCACCGACGGCATCCCCACCGCCTGGCGGGACGCCGCCGAGCCGCTCCCACAGTGGGCGGACGCCGACCGGCTCGGTTCCGACCTCCGCCGCGAGGACCTGCACCAGGCGCATCCCCTGCAGCGCCCGGAACCGATCGGCATCCCCGACCTCACCTGGACTGCGGGGCAGTGGCAACGGGTCCAGCACGGCGTGCGCGCCGCGAGCATGGACGAGAAGTGGAACGCCTATCTGGACGACGGCCGACTCTTCCTGCACCGCAGTTGGACCGGCACGTGCGTCTTCGAGGTCACCGTGCAACCCACCGCCGACGGCGGGCACCCCGTCCGGGCCTGGGTGGAGTCCGACCCTGACCGCTATCGGCGCGGCAGCGACGAGGCCGAGAGCGCCATGCTGGAAGTGCTGCTGCGCAGCTTCTTCGCCGCCGGCGCCGCTCAGGAGCAGTGGGATCGCTACCAGCGGCTGCGGTTCGGCGGCTGACCGGGGCACGGCTCAGGTAATCCGTTGGAGCGTCCCGTGGAGGGTGTGGCACGCTCCCGTGGTGGTCTACGAACTGGCACCTTGGGTGCTCTCCTGGGACGAGGTCGACCCGCGCCTGCATCCCTTCGACGCCGGGTCGGCTCCCAGGGTGGTCGCCGGGCTCGGTCCAGCTAGCAATGTTCTTGTCCGCCCCTCGGGGGCCGGCGGCTACAGCGAGGTCATCGCCTGGGCCCACGAGGCCGGTAGGGCCTGGACCGAGGCGATGACCCGTGCGCTGGTCGCTCGCTACGGCCGCTGGGTCCTGGGGTGGCGCTGGGCGCACGACGAGGGAGACATCGGTGGCGGCCCGGTGGGGAGCTGGTGCTGCCCCAGCCACTCGATCACGACGCCCGAGGAGACCTTGGGCCGGGTGACAGCGGCGCTCATCGAGTGGCGCGAGTGGCTGGAGGACCTCGCGGAGCGCTTCGACCGCTTCCCCCTGGACGCGCTGCCCGCCGAGGACCGGCACCTCACTTGGCAGCGGGCTACGGTGCATCTGGTCACCCACGTGGTCGACCGCACCACGGCCGGGGATGCCTGGTACAGCCTCTGCGAGCAGGTCCTGACGTGGTTCCTGACCCGCTGGGACGTGCCCCCAGAGAAAGCCCGCGGGCTGGTCAAGGAAGCCATCGGCGGACAGTTCGGCAGCTGGGTCGAGCCCGCCCTCACCGTCGTGGAGGAGGTCGCCGAACGCCTCGCCGCATCCCTGCCGGACACCGTTGGGGACGCTCCGCATGCCTGACCACCTGCAGACCTGGTGCGAGGTACGACGGACCGTGCCCTGGCAGAAGGCGCGCACCCCCGACGTGTCAGGCGGCGGACCGCTCCACGTCCTACGCGACGGGGCCGACCACTACATCCGGACCGTCGAACACGCCCGCGACCCGGCACGTGCCCACCGGCTGCTCGCGGCCCTGGGCCAGGTCCGCGTCGATGCCGCCGCCGGGCAGTCGCTGAACTTCACACTGCTCGGCGGCTGGCAGCGCCTGGTCCTGGACACCCCGCACGCCCCGTTTCGCGCGGGCCCTGCCTTCGCGAAAGCCGGCAGGGAGCGCTACGGACTCGACACGCACACCCCCCGGAGTTTCGACGCCTGCCTGGCACAGAGTGAGGACCCCGACCTACCGCTGCCCGCCCGAGCCGCGCGCGCCTACCTCGACGTCTGCTTCTTTCACCCGTTCGAGGACGGCAACGCGCGCTCGGCCTTCCTCGCACTGATCTTCGTCCTGGCCCGATCCGGGGTGGTCCCTCGACCAGGTCGGTCCGATCCGGTGCGTCCAGCGTCCCGCCGACGACCCTGAGGGCGCCCTGGCCCTGACGAACCTGGTGACGGTGCTGATCAACGCAGCGCACCGACGGCACGCACATGGAACCACCGACGCGTCGGTCAGGCCGGCGGGCCTGTCCCGAGCTCCGTCGTGAGCGCCGGCTGTCCCCTCAGGAACCGCTGGTCAGTCGTGGCGACCTCGCTGCGTGGCCCAGTCGCACGCAGGACGACGTCGAGGACGGCGTCAGGATCGGCGGCATAACTGTGCGCGAACCATGGCATGTTCGCTTCGACGACCGCCCACTGCTCGCGTCCGGTGTCCGGGTCCTGGACCAGGCCGACATCGACAACCACGGCACTCGGCAGCGCATCACGCTCCGCCCCCAGCAGCCTCTCCGCGAAAGTACGCACCTCCGCCTCGTCGCTGTGCCCGTCCAGCCTGGCGGTGTCCAAGCGTCCGTAACGGGCGTAGCGGCTGCCGGTGACAACCTGCCCATCCAGCACGAACAACCGGTATTCGACAGCGAAAGTCACCACCTCGGAGAGCAGAACCGACGTATTGGGACCGATCCTGTCGCCCTCACGGGGAAGTCGACTGCCGTCGGCATAGACCGCTGCGGGGAACTGCTTGTCGCTGGGCGGCTTCGCAAACAGGGGGCGACGCGCGGTCCATGCCTCCGACAGCGTGGTCAACTCGATGCGGCGACCCGTGAACTCATCAGGCAGCCCGGCGAGCCAGTCGTCGGCGGGCTCCAGCAACGCCAGGTCCAGACCACTGGCGATCCGGTCAGCCAGAAGCGGGCCCCCGTACCAGTGCACATGTCGGCCCGTCAGCGCCTCCAGGCGCAGCGGACTGGCCAGCGTCACGACCTCCAGGCCACGCCGCGCGGCGGCTTCGGCGAGCAGCAGGCTCGTGCTGGTCAGCTGCGCCGACGTCAGGAGGACCGGTACAGCGTCCACGTTCACACCTGTGACCGGAACTCGTGGACGACCTCGATGGAGCCGATGATGTGCTGGTTGAACTCCTCCAGTTCCTCAGCCGGAACCCACAGCTCCAGGATCGTCTCACCACCCGCTTGACGAACGGGGTAACGCGCCAGGAACTCGGCGTCGACCTCGAACCGAGTCACATAACCGACACCGGAGGCGGGCACGTTCCAGTCCCTCGCGATGCGGATCGCGTAGTCCTCGTTGAGCACTGGATAGAAGATGGGCTGTTCGGGCAGGCGCGGCGGCCAGGCCCGCCAACCCGACGCTTCGACCAGCGCGAGCTCCTCCGGGCCGGCCGGACGCCACAGCGTCGCCGTCTCCGCCTGGGGCATCGTTGCTCTCCTTCGTTCATCTGATCGACTGCCCACCGTAGTGGCCGTCCCGAGCCGAGGACGAGTGGATATCCGCAGCCTCGTTGCCAGTGCCGCCCACTACGGTGCGCGGCATAACGACGGGGAACGAGTACGTGCGGGGCGATGCGACCACCCCGCTGGGCAAGGGCCCGAAGGTGATCGCGCATGTCTGCAACGACCTGAGCGGCTGGCGCAAGGGCTTTGTCCTGGCCGTCCCCCGACGCTGGCCCGAGCGCGAGACGGCGTACCGGCGATGGCACCGTGACCGGGCGGGCAACGACTTCGGCCTTGGAGCCGCACAGGTGGTGCAAGTCGACCGACTGCTATGGGTCGCCAACATGGTCGGCCAACACGGGATACGCACCGGCAGCAAGGGCGTCCCCGTGCGCTACGCGGCCTCGGCGTGACCGTGTACGACCATGGCTGACCTACTGCCAGGTATCGCTCTCATAACAGGCGTCCGTCGAGGCAAATGGCGTCGGCCCGGGGCCGCGAGGCGGCCCAGATGCTGGTGCATCGGGCCTGGCCAGCAACAGTCAACCAAGATCATTCTCGGGGACTTTTCAGGGACTTTCAGCTCTGCCCGAGGGACTTTCGAGGGACGATTTGCCGCCTAACAGGGCAAGCCCCCGAAAGATCGGAAAGGGCCTCCGACGCAGGTCAGAGGCCCTTCCAGGGGCAAAGCCCCTGGTACGGCGGACGAGACCGGCCTGTACGCCGGGTTCTGTCTCCCGGGGTGCTTGCGCGGCCCGGGGAGGCGGCCATCCATCTAGGGCTGCCGTTGCCGACAGCCTCGTGCGGTCTACCCGCGGACTCGGGCGAGCAGCCCTCGAACATCCGCGCACGGCACCCGAAGGTACCGATCTTGACCTTGCTCCGAGTGGGGTTTACCGAGCCGGCCGAGTCACCTCGGTCGCTGGTGGTCTCTTACACCACCGTTTCACCCTTACCTGCGGCCGAAGCCGCAGGCGGTCTGCTTTCTGTGGCACTGTCCCGCGGGTCACCCCGGGTGGGCGTTACCCACCACCCTGCTCTGTGGAGCCCGGACGTTCCTCGGCGGGCCCCATGAGGACCCGTCGCGACCGCCCGGCCGGCTCGTCCGCCGTACTGGTCATCGTAGCCGGTCGGCGACGGCGGACCGTACCTGGCCCGGCGCCGGTGTCCGCGCCGAGGGCGGTCAGGGCGCGACCGTCTGCCGCCCGTGCTCCGGGGTGAGGCGGACGGCGACCCCGGCTGCGGTACGGGTGGCCCAGGCGGTGGTGGTCAGTGCGCCGAGGAGCAGGATGGCCACGCCCAGGCCCGCCACGATCCACCAGCCGGTGTGGCTGGCCTCGGTGAACGCGGGGCCGGCCGACGGGCCGAACGTGGCCGAGGCGGCGACGACCGTGCCGATCACGGCGACGCCGAGCGACTGCCCGATCTGGCGGCTGGTCGAGGCGATGGCGGCCGCGACGCCCGCCTGCGCGACGGGCATGCCGGAGACCGCCGCGTTCGTGATCGGCGCGTTGACCAGGCCGAAGCCGATCCCGAACAGCGCGTACGAGATCAACAGCAGCGCGGCCGGCGAGTCGTCGGCGAGCCGGGTGAGCAGGACGCCGCTCGCCGCCAGCGCCACGCCCGCGACGAGCAGGGGGACACGCGGACCGTGCCGTCCCACGATGCGCCCGGAGACCGGCGCGAAGACCACCATCATTCCGGCCATCGGCAGCGTCCAGAGCCCGGCCTCGAAGGGGTCGTAGTGGCGGACGTTCTGCAGGTAGAGGGTGTTGAGGAAGAGGAAGCCGCCGAGCGCGGCGAAGGCGCAGACGGCGGTGACGGTGGCGCCGGTGAACGGGACGCTGCGGAAGAAGCGCAGGTCGATCAGCGGCTCGGCGGTGCGCAGTTCCCACCAGGGCAGGACCAGCAGGGCCGCGAAGGCGACGGTGGCGAGGGACAGGATCAGCGGGGAGGTCCAGCCGTGGCCGGGGCCCTCGATGATCGCGGCGGTGCCGGCCCCGAGCAGCACCACCATCAGGACCTGTCCGATCGGGTCCAGCCGCCGGGGTCTGGGCGACCGGGACTCGGGGACGTAGCGGTAGGTCAGGACCCAGGCGACCAGTCCGACCGGAACGTTGATCAGGAAGATCGACGGCCACCCCGCGGCCTCCACCAGGAAACCGCCGATCAGCGGGCCGAGCGCCATGCTGATCCCGACCACGCCACCCCAGACGCCGATGGCCTGGGCGCGTTCACGGCGGTCGGTGAAGGTGTTGGTGATGATCGACATCGCCACGGGGTTCAGCATGGAGCCGCCGACCGCCTGCACGGCGCGGAAGGCGATCAGCCAGCCCAGACCTGGAGCGAGGCTGCAGAGCAGCGAGCCGAGGACGAAGACGACCAGCCCGATCAGGAACACCCGCCGCCGCCCGACCCGGTCGGCCACCGACCCGGAGAGGATCAGCAGGGCCGCGAGCACCAGGGTGTAGGCGTCGATGATCCACTGAAGTCCGGAGGCCGCCGAGCCCATTTCGTGCTGGATCGACGGCAGCGCGATGTTCACGACCGTGTTGTCCAGGCCGACGATGAACAGACTGAAGCAGCAGATCGCGAGCACGAGCAGTCGACGGCCGCGCGTCGTCGGAGTCGATGTGAGGATTGATGTGCTCACCTGTTGATCATCCCAACGGGTCGGTGGCGGTGTAGGTGCAGGTGTAGGTATAGGTATATAGCGCTGGCGACGGAAGGGTCAGGTCACCGCACGAGAACCGCCGACCGACGGCGCCCGGCGGCCGGCCGCGCGGCAGGCGGTCATGCGGCGGACGCTCACGCCGGAGCGAAGCGGACCGTGCGGGTGGCCGGGTCGGCCTTGGTCAGCCGGACGCGGATGCGCTCGCCGAGCGGCAGCTGCCGAGAGGTCCCGTCGCACCGGGCGACCACGGCCGGTCCACACAGCTGGACCGTGCCGTTGACCGGCTTCCGCTCGTCGACCTCGATCACCACGGCGTCGAAGTCCTCGCCCTCGCGCCCGCGCAGCAGCTCCGCCTCGATGAGGTCCACACAGGCCCGCTCCGCCTCGTGGGCCCGCCGGTCACCGCTCTCCATCAGCGCCGGTACCCTCGGCAGCGCCTCCTGAACCCACCCGGGGACGTCGGCGCCTCCGGCGATCGCCACGCAGACCTCCAGGACGTACCGGTCCGCGAGGCGGTGCAGTGGCGCGGTGCAGTGCGCGTACGGCGCGGCGAGCGCGGCGTGGACCGGGTCGGCCGGGGGCGGGACGCCACGGGCGGTGTCGAAGGCGTGGTACCCGGCGCCGCGCAGCAGGCCGGCGCACTCGTTGAGGAAGGCGGCATCGTTGGCGCGCCTGGGGTCGAGCGAGCGGATCAGCTCGGGGTAGCCGGTGTCGACGGGCCACTTCACGTTCAGCGCGTGGGCGATCCGGCACAGCCGGGCGTACGCGGACTCGGGCGCACCGGGGAGCGTGCGGAGCAGGCCGACGCCTGCGTCCAGCATGAGCTCGGCGGCGGCCATGCCGGTGAGCAGGGAGATCTGGGCGTTCCAGCCGTCGGCGGGGCGCGGGGCGCGGTAGTCGATCCGGTAGCCGCCGTCGGCCGCCACGGCCTGCTGTTCCGGGATGGGCAGGCTGACGCCACCGCGCGCCTCCTCCTGGGCCTCGCGCAGCCGGCCGATCTCGGCGAGGAGTCGTAGCTGCTCGTCGGCGGTACCGGCGTCGAGCTCGCGCTGGACGGTCTCGTAGTCGAGTCGGCGGCGCGAGCGGACCCTGGCCCGACGCACGTCGGCGAGCAGCGCGGCACCGTCGGAGTCCAGGTCGAGCTGCCAGAGCAGCGCCGGGCGCAGTTCGCCGGGGAGCAGGCTGGCGGCGCCCTCGGAGAGCCGGAGCGGGTGGAGCGGCACCCGCAGGTCCGGGAAGTAGAGGGTCTGGATCCGCTGGTGGGCCTCGGTGTCGATGGCGCCGCCGGGGCAGACGAAGGCGGCGACGTCGGCGATCGCGTAGTGCACCCGGTAGCCGGAACCGCGTCGGGCCAGGTGCATGGCCTGGTCCAGGTCGCGGGAGCCGGGCGGGTCGAGGGTGAACAGGTCGAGGTCGGTGGCGTCGAACTCGGGCAGCCGAGGAAGGGCCGCGGCCCGTTCGGCCTCGGCGATGACCTCGGCGGACCAGACGGTGGGCAGGTGCAGACCGGCCCGCAACTCGGCGAGCTCGGTGTTGATCCGGGCGGAGGCTGCGGCTCTGACGGTGAGCTGTGGGCGCGGCATGGTCGCAGCGTACGGCGGGTGCGCCGGGGTGGCCCGCTGTGCTGGGCCGTAGGGTGGGCGTGGCGAACAAGGTTCGGCGGAACGGGGGTTGGGCGTGAACGCAGGTACGAGCGAAGCTGCGGCGCCGGGTTCGGCGGCGGGCGGGGTACGGCGGGCGGGTGCGGCACCTGACGGGGTGTCGCGGACGGGCCTGCCGGGGCAGGCGGACGCGGGGTCGGACCGGGTGTCGGACGGAGTACGGCGGACGGGCGCGGTGGTGGCCGGGGCACTCGGCGCGATCGGGGTGCTGCACGCGGTGTGGATGCGGACTCCGTGGCCACTGGGCAGCCCGGCGGAGTTCGCCGACACCGTGGTCGGTGTCGGGGTGGAGCGGCTGCCGACGCCCGCGATGTGTGCGGAGGTGGCGGTGGCACTGGGTGCGGCCTCGTACCTGGTGGGCGCCCGCGCCGGGGTGCTGCCCGCGGTCGGGCCCCGGCTGCTGCGGACGGCGGGGGCGGGGGCGGTCTCGGGAGTGCTGCTGGCGCGTGGTGTCGGCGGGCTGCTGCTCTTCGGCCCGGCGGGTCCGGGTCGGCGGATCGCCCGGACCGAGCGGTTCCTGCGGCTGGACCGGCGCTACTACTCCCCGCTCTGCCTGGCGCTGGGGACGGGCGCAGCTCTGGTGGCCGCCCGGGGTGCGTAAGGTTGACGGGGTTCGCTGCCAACAGAGTGTTGAAGGAGTCCGCTGTGCTGGTCCTGTTGCCGCCGTCGGAGGGAAAGGCCGCTTCCGGGGCCGGGGTACCGCTGGCACTGGACGAACTCTCGCTGCCCGGTCTGTCGGCGGCCCGCGAGACCGTACTGAACGCGCTGGTCGAACTCTGCTCGGGCGACGCGGACACGGCGCAGGAGGTGCTCGGCCTGAGCAAGGGGCTGCGCGGCGAGGTTGCCCGCAACGCCGAGCTGCGGACGGCGGGTGCGCTCCCGGCGGGCGAGGTGTACACGGGAGTTCTGTTCGACGCGCTCGGGCTGGCCAAAATGGACGAGGCCGCGTACCGGCGGGCGGAGCGTTCGCTGCTGGTGTTCTCGGGCCTGTGGGGCGCGCTGCGGATCGGTGACCGGATCCCGCCGTACCGCTGCTCGATGGGCGTGAAGCTGCCGTCGCTGGGGGCGCTCGGGGCGTACTGGCGGCGCGAGATGGCGTCGGTACTGCCGAGCGCCGCCGGGGACGGGCTGGTCCTGGACCTGCGCAGTTCCGCGTACGCGGCGGCGTGGAAGCCGGCCGGGGAGCTGGCTGCGCGGACGGCCACCATGCGGGTGCTGCAGGAGCGCGAGGTGGACGGGGTGCTGAAGCGCTCGGTGGTGAGCCACTTCAACAAGGCCACCAAGGGGCGGCTGGTCAAGGACCTGCTGAACGCGGAGGCCGAGCCGGGCTCGCCGGGCGAACTGGTGGATGCGCTGCTCGGGCTCGGCTACCGGGTGGAGGTATCGCTCCAGGGGTCGGCGCGGAAGCCCTGGCAGTTGGACGTCGTGGTGACGGACGTGCACTGAGCGGTTCCCGGGGCGCGGTAACGGATGACGGACAGTGACTGACGGATGACTGATGACAGAATTTGAAATCTGTCATCAGTCGGCCACTGTCCGTCAACGGCCTTGAGGAACATTGCGCCTGTAGCGCAGACGGTCGGGCCGGTGATGGAGTTCGACGATGGTGGCGAGGACGTGGAGTTGTCGTCAGTCCGCCGGTCGTGACTTCAGTGCTCCCCGCGGTCGCGGGCGGCGACCTCGCGCCCGGCCTCGGCGATGGCGCGGAAGTCCTTCTTGAGGATCGCACCGTGGTTGCTGGCGACCTTCGCGCTGATTTTGATGTTCGGGTTGCGTGCGGTCACCGCATCGAGGCTGGTGCGTAGCCGTTCCTGCTCATCACCGCGGCTTCCGAGGGACGTCCCCGAAGCGACCACGTACCGCGTCGGGACGGTGATGTCGTCCAGCACGGGGCCCAGTTCGCGCTCGCGGGAGAGCTCGCCGAGCTCGATGTTGCTGTTCGCCATCTGTTCAGCGGTCATCCGCGGGGTCAGGCCCGTCGGGCGCAGCAGCGGCATGAACAAGTTCATCCGCCGGAACATCTTCCGGATCCGCTGCTCCATGGCCTCGTCCTGCCAGTCGTACGGGTATGCGCCGTCGACCATGACCGCGCCCAGGGTACGGTCCGGATTCCGGCTGGCCCAGTGCGCCCCGACGACTGCCCCGTAGGACCAGCCCACCAGCAGCGCCCGGTCCACGCCCCTGGCCGCGAGAACGGCATCGACATCCCGGACGGCGGCCTCGAAGGAGTAGTCCGCGGAACGCTTCGATTTCTTGCCGCGCGCCCGCTCGTCGTAGGTGATGTGCCGCCACCCCGTCCCCAGTTCGGCGATGACCTGGCGCCAGTACCCCTGAGTGGCGAACTGGCCATTGAGGTAGACCACGGGGATACCGGGACCGCCGGTGTCGGTGACGGCCAGGGCCGTATCGTCGACCGGCACCATGCCGGTCCACGTCGAACTGGTCGAGGAGGTGCTGTTCTTCGTCATGCTGGAGCTCCTTCGGAGGCTGCGGGTCAGAGGCCGCGGGTCAGAGGCTGCGGGCGGTGATGTCGCCGTGGGCGGTGGTCGCGTGGATGTTCAGGTCGGCGGCGCCCTCGGTGTTCCTGAGCGAGTTGTGGATCCGGCCGTAGCCGGTGCCGGCGTCCAGGGCGGCCGAGACGCCGGCGGCGACCGAAATGTCGCCGGACTGGGTGCGGAGCACGACCGTGCCGCGCACGGCCTCGGCGATCCGGATGTTGCCCCTTGCGGTGCTGATCTCCGCAGGGCCGTTGAGCCGGCCGACCTCGACGTCGCCGTCGATCGCAGTGAGGCGGACGCTCGCGGCCTCGTCGATCTTGATCTGGTGGTACGCACCTTCGAAGGCGACGTCGCCGAACCGTCCGACGGCCCGGAATTCGGCGCCGGCCGCCTTCGCCTCGATGCGGGAGCCGGCGGGCAGCTTGACGGTCACCTCGATGGATCCGGAGGAGCCGAGGATCTGGTGGTCCGACGTCGAGGTCTCGATCCGCAGGACGCCGTCGCCGTATTCGACCGTGGTCTGCTCCGCCGCCTTCACGTCGCGGCTCTTCGTGGCGTTCGCGGGCAGGACCTCGACGGTGGTGTCGGCCCGGTCGGCGGCGATGAACTGGATGCGTCCCGCAGCGATGTCCAGGATGGCGGAGATCGGGGTGGGGGTGTCGAACTTCTGCATGACGCTCTCCTCCTGCACTTGTTTCTGACTTTGGAAACGCTACGTAGCATTCAAGAATCACGCAACAAGTTCGTTGCTTATAGATGACATTAATGCAGGTGAGAGCCCAAATATCGTTGCAACGATACGAAGGTAACGCAACGTCAGCTATCCGATTCGTTGCATTGGATGAGGAGTGAACGCTACACTGGAGCCACCAGGGAACGAAGGAGATCGCGATGCCGGGGGGCAGGCTCACCCAGCAGGAACGCCGGCAGATCGCGCTGGGGTTGGCCGACGGCCTCGCCTACGCGGAGATCGCCAGGCGTCTCGGCCGTCCCACCTCGACGGTCACGCGTGAGGTGATGCGCAACGGCGGCCCCACCGCCTACCGCGCCGACCTGGCCCACCGTGCCACCGAACGCCGCACCCACCGGCGTCGGCAGACCGCACCCCCGGGGCCCCACGCCCCCGCACAGGCCCATGGACGCGACCCCGAGGCGATGCGCGAGTACGAGGAGACGTTCACCACCCTCCTCATGCAATCGGGCCTGCCCAAGATGATGGCCCGGGTGCTGACCTGCTTCTTCATCACCGACGCGGGCAGCCTCACCGCGTCCGAACTCGCCCAGCACCTCCAGGTCAGCCCGGCGTCCGTCTCCAAGGCGATCGCGTTCCTCGAAAGCCAGGGCCTCGTGCGCCGGGAACGCGACGAGCGCCGCCGGGAGCGCTACGTCGCCGACGGCGACGTCTGGTACCAGGCGACACTGGCCAGCGCCCGAGCGAACACCCAACTCGCCGAGACCGCACGGCAGGGCGTCGCCGTCCTCGGCCGCCACACCCCGGCCGCCGCCCGCCTGGAGAACGTCGCCCGCTTCGTCGACTTCATCGGCGAGAGCATCACCCGCGCCGCGGAACAGGCCCGCGAGATCCTCCACGCCAGACCCGACACGCCCTCGGACGGCACCGCCAAGCCAGGGCCGGATCGCGGATAGACAGCCTCGGCGACCACCGCCGGGACGTCGGCCGCCTTCAGGAAATGCCCAACCGCTGGTACACCTTCAACCACACCGCGGCGGCCCTCGGGGCGCGTCGGGGTTGCGCAGCGGACGCAGGCCGGCCTCGACCTCCGCCAGCCGAAGCGGCCGCAGTCGCCTTTGTGGCGGCCGGCGTTCAGGGAGTGACGGCGGGATGCTCCCCACCGGCAAGCACAAGGGCCAGAACCCGTCCGTGGCGAGCATCTATCAGGCACTCGCTGAGCACGCCAGACGCGAGGCGTATCCCGAAGCCGTCGACCAGGCCCACGCCGACTTCGCTGTGCTCCGGAACAGCGAAGTCTGCCTGCTGGTCGCTGCCAGCTGGCGTCTGACGCCGGTCAGCGCATGTGGCTCGTGTCGTTGAGCAGCCGCAGCGAGGCGTTTCCGTCCGAGTAGTACTGCACGGCGCAGAACGAGGCCGCCGACAGCTCCATCCGGTACATCGAGTCCGGCGGTGCGCCGAGTGCCAGTCGCACCAGGGTCTTGATCGGGCTGACGTGCGAGACGACCAGTACCGTCTTGCCCGAGTACCGGGCGAGGATCTTGTCGCGGGCGACGCCGATCCGGTGGCTGAGGGTGGCGAAGCTCTCGGTGCTGCCGGTCGGCTTGGCCTTGGCCGAACCGAGCCAGGCGGCGAGGTCATCCGGGTAGCGTTCCTGCACCTCGGCGAAGGTGAGGCCCTCCCAGTCACCGAAGTCCAGCTCCCGCAGCCCCTCCTCGATCCGGACCTCCAGACCCAGGCGGGTGGCCACCGCCTCGGCGGTCTGCCGGGTGCGCCGCATCGGGGAGCTGACCACGGCCTGGATCGTGCCGCGCGCGGCGAGCGACTCGGCGGCCCGCGCCGCCTGCCACTGGCCCCGGTCGGAGAGTTCCGGGTCACTGCCGCCGCTCCCGGAGAAACGCTTCTCCGGGGTCAGGGCGGTCTCCCCGTGCCGGAGCAGCACGAACGTGGTGGGCGTACCGAGGTCGGCCGGGAGCGCCCAGCCCGCCTTGGGCGCGGCCGGCGCCGGCAGCTCCTCCTCGGCCGGAACGGCGGGGACCACTGGACGGTCCTTGGGCTTGGGCTCCCACTGGCGCCCGGCCTTGCCCGCGTCCATCGCCTCGTTGGCCAGCCGGTCCGCGTCCTTGTTCTTCTCGCGCGGGATCCAGGTGTAGCTGACCTGGGAGCGCGGGAAGACGGTACGCGCCTCGGCGGCGAGCGGCTGCATGTCGGGGTGCTTGATCTTCCAGCGCCCCGACATCTGCTCGACCACCAGCTTGGAGTCCATCCGGACGTCGACGGCGGCGTCCGGGTCCAGCTCGTGCGCCGAACGCAGTCCGGCGATCAGCCCCTTGTACTCGGCCACGTTGTTGGTGGCGTGCCCGATGAACTCGGCGGCCTCGGCGATGATATGACCGGTGTCGCCGTCGCGGACCACCGCGCCGTAGCCGGCCGGCCCCGGGTTCCCCCGGGAACCGCCGTCCGCCTCGACGATGAACCTTCGCCCTGCCATCGACCGCTCACCCTCCGTCACCCGGCCGGCCACCGGCCGACCGGATCATCCACTCGGACCAACTCGCAGGCGCTCACCCACGCCCGGACACGCTCGCACACGCCGATGCTCGCACGGGGCCCCGTACGAGTACGCACGCACACGTACCGTACGACCCGCCGGGACCGTACGGACTCAGACGCCCGAATCTGCCGTACGGACCAGGATGCGCGAGCAGTTCTCGCAGCGGACGACCTCGTCCTTGGGCTCGCGCTTGATGGCGGCCAGGTCCGCGGTGGAGAACTCCACCCGGCAGCCCTCGCAGCGGCGCTGGTACAGCCGGGCCGCGCCGACGCCGCCCTGCTGCTCGCGCAGGCGGGTGTAGAGCTTGAGCAGGTCGGCCGGGATGACCGCGGCGACGGCCTCGCGGTCGCGCTTGACCTTCTCGGCCTCGGTGTCGATCTCGGCGAAGGCCGCGTCGCGGCGCTGCTCGGCCTCCTTGAGGACGACGGTGGAGTGGTCCAGGCGGGCCGTCAGCTCGGTGACCCGGGTCTGCGAGGACTCCATGCGCTCCATGACCTCGAGGACGACGTCCTCCAGGTCGGACTGGCGCTTGGCCAGCGAGCCGATCTCGTGCTGGAGGTTCTCCAGGTCCCTCGGCGAGCCGACGGCGCCGGAGTCGAGCCGCTGCTGGTTGCGGGCGGCGCGGGTGCGGACCTGGTCGACGTCCTGCTCGGCCTTGGTCAGCTCACGGGTGGTGTCACCCAGCTGGGCCTGGGCGGCGACGACCAGGTCCTTGAGGGCGGTGTGGTCGGCGTTGACCGTCTCGATCTCGGCGTGCTCGGGCAGGCTGCGGCGCCGGTGGGCCAGCTGGTCGAGGCGGGAGTCGATGGCCTGCAGGTCGAGCAGGCGGATCTGGTCGGCGGGCGCGGCGTTCAAGCGAAGAGCTCCTGTGAATCGGTCAGGTTCAGGTCGGGTTCGGGGTGCGCAGGCGTGCTGCGCGAGGTCGGCCGGGGCGCGCTGCTGTCACGCAGGCCCGGTCGGGGCAGCGGCGGGTGCCACCGGCGTCATCGGGGCGTGGGCGGTCCACGGGTCGGTGACCAGGTGGGAGACCTTGGTCTCCAGCGGCCAGCCGTGCTTCTCGGCCGCCGCGGTCAGTCCGCGTTCGGCGAGCTTCAGCCAGGGCCACTCGGTGGCCCAGTGCGCGGCGTCCACCAGCGCGACCGGGGCCGCCTCGGTGGCCTCGGAGGCCGGGTGGTGGCGCAGGTCGGCGGTGACGTACGCATCGACTCCGGCGGCCCTGACCTCGGCGAAGAAGCTGTCCCCTGAGCCGCCGCAGACGGCGACCCGGGTGATCGTCCGGTCGACGTCCCCGGCCACCCGGACGCCGGCGGCGGTGGCCGGCAGCCCGGCCGCCACCCGGGCGGCGAAGGCGGAGAGGGTGAGCGGTGGCTCCAGGACGCCGATCCGGCCGGTGCCCCGGCGGCCCGCCGGGTCGGTGGGGTCCGGGATCAGCGGACCGAGCACGCGCAGGCCCACCGCCTCCGCGAGGGCGTCGGAGACACCCGGGTCGGCATGGTCGGCGTTGGTGTGCGCGACGTGCAGCGCGATCCCGGAGCGGATCAGGGTGTGCACCACCCGGCCCTTGAAACCCGTCGCGGCGACGCTGGTGGTGCCGCGCAGATAGAGGGGGTGGTGGGTGACCACCAGGTCGGCGCCCCACTCGACGGCCTCGTCGACCACCGCCTGGACCGGGTCCACGGCGAACAGGACACGGCCGACCTCGGCCTCGGGATCACCGCAGACCAGCCCGACGGCATCCCAGGATTCCGCCCACTGCGGCGGGTACAGTTCTTCGAGGGCACTGATGACGTCGGACAGTTTCGGCACCTGTCGAGACTACCGCGCGCGGAGCGCGCCCAGAGCCCCGGCGGGGACGGCAGCGGCCTGCGACGTGCGCGAAGCAGCCCGTCAACCTCCCGTGAAACGCCCGTCAACCGCCCGTCGACCTGCCGCACAGCTGCCCGTCAACCGGCGCGCGGGGGCGCTCGACAGCGACCGAAACGGCGTACGGAGGCAGAACTTCCGCGTCCGCTCTGGTCACACCCTGCGGGCCGCGCGCATTCGAAAACGAATCGAGATCACCCTTAAGAGTGAAGTGACCTCGCTGGCGTTGAGCCACACCCATCCCGAAAGTAACTTCAGTGGTGCGAACGGGAGTTGCCTCGACCTGGGGGGTCGAGAAGGGCGCTCCGCCGAGAGTCCGGGCCACCGCGTTCCGCCCACCAGCTCCGCCGATCGGACGACCGGCGCTGCCGGTCGGCGGGACCGTCGGGCCGTCGGGGCACAGCCACGGCGGACGCGGCCGGGGCAGCTGCCCGTACTTCCGAGAAACCGACCACACCGATGGTCCCCGCTGCGGCGGGCGCCGTCGGCAGCGCAGAGAAGGGGTGTGAAGCAGATGGGGGCGGGCACACCGCTGCGTTCGGCTGGGGGGCCGGGGTCGGTCGGCGACGGGCCGGGTGCGGTCGGCACGTGGCCGGAGATGGCGCGGGCGGCCGTGGCCGGCGGCGGAAGCCGGGGAGGCGAGGGTGACTGGGGAGTCACAGTCGAGGGCTTCTGGTGCACGGCCCGGCCGACCGGGTCCGGCACCGCGTTACCGGCGCAGGGCTGGAAGATCCACGTCAGCGCGGCCTCCGAGGCGGCCGCCGAGGTGCTCTCCGCCGTGGCCTCGGTCATCGCCGAGGACCCTTGCGCCTTCAAGTTCGCCGCCGACCGGGAGAAGCTCCACGAGATCAACTCCCGGAACAGCGAACGCGGTTCCGCCGGGAAGTTCATCACCGTCTACCCGGCCGACGAGCGGCAGTTCCGGCGGATCGCCGAGGAGCTGCACCGCGCGACCGGGGGCCTGCCGGGGCCGGCCGTCCTCTCCGACCGGCCGTACGCACCCGGCAGCCGGGTGCACTACCGCTACGGGGTCTTCGCC
>NZ_JYJF01000919.1 GCF_000955975.1 Saccharothrix sp. ST-888 | reverse complement strand
CTTCCTCCAGGCCGGGGCCACCGCTGCGCTCGCAAACCGCCCGCCGATGCCGACCACCACCGAGCCCATTGTCTGACGCGGACACCCGAGGCGTACCTCCGCCCTCCCCGTACCCCGATACTGCCTCCTGTTGCTGCCGTTGCGGGTCCCCGTGCACCCCCTCATGCTGCCGCTACTCGGACCGCAGGCCGATATCGCCCGCGCCGACCACCCCCCGCGCCGCCTCGGCGCCCTGGTCCTGATCCGCGACCAGGACGGCCGCGTGCTGCTGGTCAACCCCACCTACAGGGCCGGGTGGCAGCTGCCCGGC
>NZ_JYJF01000918.1 GCF_000955975.1 Saccharothrix sp. ST-888 | reverse complement strand
AGACCGCGAGGACGGCGCCGGCCGCCGCCAGTTGCCACGGCGCGCCGAAACCGCGCACCGCCGAGGTCCCACTGTGGTCGGCGCCCGGGCCAGCTAGTGCCAGGCCGACCGGGCCGAGGACGAATGCCCCCAGGGCCCCGAAGGAGTTGCTCCGGGCCCGGACGTCGGGTGGGACGTTCTGCTGGGTCGTCGTGGTGAAGAGCGTGTGGACGACCGCAGCGGTGCCGCCCGCCAGCAGTGCGGCGAAGGCCGTCCAGAGCAGCGGCAGCCGGGCGGCCAGTGCCGCCGACGGCAGGGCCCAGCCCAGGGT
>NZ_JYJF01000917.1 GCF_000955975.1 Saccharothrix sp. ST-888 | reverse complement strand
GAACCGCGCGAGGTACGCCAGGACACGGCAGGGGACCGAGGTCGTCGTCGACGGGGGCCCGCTCGACCTGGTCTTCACTCCGGTGCTCCCGGCGAGCAAGGCCTCCGGGGGAACGGACCACGTGACCGAGTACCGGGGCACCGCGACGGTCAGCTGCCTCCGGGTCCGCCCGTGGACGGCCGGGCCGGCCGTCTGAGCCCCGGGTGTCCTGCCCGGAGGTCGGCGGGCAGGACCCCCGGGGGCGGACTCAGCTCCCGGGCTCAGCTCCCGGACTCGGTGGCCCACACGAAGTCGTAGCGCTGCTCCTGTC
>NZ_JYJF01000916.1 GCF_000955975.1 Saccharothrix sp. ST-888 | reverse complement strand
GCCGAGGAGCAGGCCGAGGAGATCGCCCTGCACGCCGTCCCGACGAGCGAGATGCGGGGGCTGCTGCGATGAGCGAGACCCCCGAGGAGCGCGTCACCGCCACCCGCACGGAACTCCCTGTCGAGGTGATCGGCAGGCGGCAGGGCATGCTCGGCGCCAAGGGCACCGGTGACACCTCCGGCTCCGGCGGGTTGACCGCGCCGATCGCGCTGCCGCCCGCGCGCAGCAGCCCGTACGGGCAGGGTTTCGACGCTGTGGCCGACGAGTGCGAGGGCGCGATGGAGGAGCCGGGGTCCGGCGCGGCGGCGGT
>NZ_JYJF01000915.1 GCF_000955975.1 Saccharothrix sp. ST-888 | reverse complement strand
GGGCAGGACCTCGCGCAGCAGCCCCCGGGGGAAGCCTCGGCGGCCGTACTCCCTCGGGTAGCCGATCGAGACCTCCTCGAAGCGGACACCGTCGTGGAACGTGGTGCGGGGGATGTGCAGGTTGCCGTAGACCACGGCCGCGGCGCGGAATCTGCGGTCCCAGTTGGCCGTCCGCTCGGTCCCGCACCCCTGCGCGACCTGCGGGTAGCGCACGCTCGCGGTCTCCTCTCGCACCCGCGCGCAGTGGTTGACCACGACGGTCGGCAGGGCCCCCTCCCCGCCGCCCCGCCCCCGTTCCCTCCACCCCACC
>NZ_JYJF01000914.1 GCF_000955975.1 Saccharothrix sp. ST-888 | reverse complement strand
TCACCAGCTGGATCTGAGCCGTGGCGGCCGCGAACCAGCTCCTTCCCGTCACGCCCGCCCTCGGGGCCGTCACGGCCGCACTGCTGCTCGCGGCGGCCGTGCTCGCCGGCCGGGGGCTCCTCGGAGCCGAGGGGGAGCGCGGCGGCCGGCTGGCCGGGCGGCGGTCGCGGGTGGTCCAGTGGCCGGCGGCCGGCCGGCGGGGGGGGGGGGAGGGCAGCGCGGTTCAGGAGGCCGGGGACCGGGATGACCGACAGGCGCTGCGGTGGCAGCAGTCCGCCGGCGAGCAGCAGCGCCAGCACCGGCAGCACCC
>NZ_JYJF01000913.1 GCF_000955975.1 Saccharothrix sp. ST-888 | reverse complement strand
TCGCGCTGCCGCCCGCGAGCAGCCGCCCGTACGGGCACGGTTTCGACGAGGTGGCCGACGCGTGCGAGGGCGCGCTGGAGGAGCAGGGGCTCGACCCGGCGCGGGTGATCGGGAAGCCCGTGGTGGACCCGGCCGCACTCACCTTCCACATCGCCCGCGAGCACCTGCTGACGGCCGTCCGCACCCTGCGCGACGACCCGGCGCTGCGCCACGAGCTCTGTCCCGGCGTGAGTGGGGTGCACTACCCGCACGACAGCGGGCGCGAGCTGCACGCCGCGTACCAGCTGCCCCCGACCACCCACGGCCGCCGG
>NZ_JYJF01000912.1 GCF_000955975.1 Saccharothrix sp. ST-888 | reverse complement strand
ACGGCCGTCCTGGCGATGCGCCGCCACCTCGCAGTCCGCGAGTTACTGCGCCGGATCACCGCCTCGGCCCGGCTGCTGCTCGAAGCCGAGTACGCGGCCCTCGGCGTGCCCCACGACCACGGCGGCTTCCCCCAGTTCGTGGTGGATGGCGTCACCGACGAGCAGGGGAAGGCCATCGGCCCGCTGCCCCGCCAGCAGGGCGTGCTCGCATCGATGCCCCACCGGCTCGACCCGACCCGGCTCGCCGACGTCCGCCTGGCGCCCGACTTCGAGGGCTGGCCGGACGCGCACCCCGACATGAAGGACTTCCT
>NZ_JYJF01000911.1 GCF_000955975.1 Saccharothrix sp. ST-888 | reverse complement strand
CTGGGGCTGGGGGGAAGGTGGCGTTCGTCTTCCCGGGTCAGGGTTCGCAGTGGGCTGCGATGGCGGTGGCGTTGCTGGAGTGCTCTGCGGTGTTCGCGGCGCGGATGGGGGAGTGTGCGGCTGCGTTGGCGCCGTCCACGGACTGGTCGCTGCTGGACGTCGTGCGGGGTACGGCGGGTCAGGAGGGGGCGGAGCGGGTGGCCGGCGTTCAGCCGGTGCTGCGGGCGGTGAGGGTGTCGGGGGCGGCGGGCTGGGACCGGGCGGGCGGGTGCGCGGGGGGCGTGGTGGGGCATTTGCAGGGTGAGGTCGCG
>NZ_JYJF01000910.1 GCF_000955975.1 Saccharothrix sp. ST-888 | reverse complement strand
GGTCGGGCTCAGCTTCGGCGCCAGGCTGGACGGCGTGCCGAGCACGGTGGCCACCGCCCACTGCGCGGCCCCGGCCGGCACCCCGAGCGACGCGGTCTTTCTGCTCACGGCGGAGCCCGCCGGCAGGACCGGGCTAAACGGAAACAAGAGGGTCAGGAGCGCGCAATGTATGTAGGGGACTGGGTTTCCGCCTGCCGTAAGTCAGGCATGCCGGGCGATCCACAAGCGAGTCGTCAGGGTAGGTGCCGGGCACCGGCACGCTCTCGCCCGGCTGTTGGCGCAGTTCGTCGTTGTCGCCCTTCACGTACGCC
>NZ_JYJF01000092.1 GCF_000955975.1 Saccharothrix sp. ST-888 | reverse complement strand
GCGATCGGCAGGACGACGTGCATCTTCACGCCGCCGTGCTCGGTCTGATCCTGGCTGCCGACGGCCCCCTGCACCGCTCCGACCTGCTCCGCCAGGTCCGCCGCCTCGGCGGGCGGCCCGACCAGGCGGACGGCCCGCCGCACCGCTCCGACCTGCGCGGCAAGGTCTACGACCAGGTCGGCTGGAAGGTCGACCGGGTGCTACGTGATGTGCAGCGGTTCCTGTTGCGAACCGGCGAGCAAGAGTTCACCTTCTGCCACAACCGGTTCAAGGAGTACTTCCTAAGGAAGGGGTAACGTGCCGTCACTTCGCGAGCTCATCGCCGACGGGATCGAGCAGGGCACCTTCCGCGCCTTGCTGGTGGCGGACGCTCTCCAATGGCGTTCGCACCGCAGCGACTACGCGATCTCTGCCGTGGTGCGCTACGCCGTGGAGGAGGACCTCGCCGACGAGGTGGACGGCATCCTGACCGACGAGGAGTTCCGCGAGCTGCGCCTGGCCCGGTTCGGCCCGCTGGCGCTGCGGGAGGACCTCAACCTCGGGTCGGAGTACTTCAGCCGGGACCGTCCCGACCTGCTTCGTTACACCCGGTTGCTGTTCCAGCAGCGGTCGGCGGAGCGCGACGACGAGTACGCGCGTCTGCATCGCCGCCACTGCCAGGCCTTCGCCGACTTCCTCCAGTTGGATGTCCCGGCTGCCGAGCGGCGGGAGATCGGCCTGGACCGGGCCTTGCGCCGCCTGTTCCCGATGCGGCTGACCCCGGTCGGGGAGGACACCGAGCCGCCAGTACAGGTGGATCTCACCGAATACCAACTGGGCACCTGGGCCTGCTCGTGCGGTGCGCGGGAGGGGCACGCCGCCCGGTACGACTTCGCCTGCGGCTGCGGTGCGGAGTCGGGCAATGGCCGGCTCTCCCCGGGCCGGCGCCGCTGCCACCGATGCGGGACAACAGCGGAGTATGTCACGTGCGACCAGTGCGGTACGCGGGTGACGCTGAGTCTCTGGTCGCAGATCCGGCAGGGCGGCGTGCATCCCTCCGCTTGCCGGCTCCCGCTCGTTCTGGACCTGCGGATCCAGCGGCCGTGGCAGCCGGCGACTTCGAGCAGTCTCGAGTTGATGCAACTGCCGTTGATGCTGGGGCTGGCCGAGCGGGACGACGAACTGGTCTTCGACCTGCCGGACATGCTGTGGATCGATGGCGCGCGGGACCAGCACGGACAGGAGCGGCCGACCGGGCAACTGGTCTCCCTCGCCGACCATCCCCGGTACGACCAGCAGACCGACGTCATGCGGATCCTGGAAGCTGCCTTCCGGCGTACCTTCACCGGCCGCGGCCATCCGGCCGGATACTCGTTGGAGCCGGTCGTTGCCGCGCTGGCTGGAATCCGCCTCCCCGGGCGGCGTCCGCGATCCGTCGACTTCAGCGGGCGGTTCGCCCGCAAATTGGGCTACGGTCTGGCCGCCGAACAGCACGAGGATGCCGGCCTGGTGCGCGGCGCCGACATGTCCCGGCCCTGCGTGGTGGCCGTATCCCCGGATCTGCGGGGCGACGCGGCCCTGGTCTCGCGGGCCCTGTCCGCGCCCGGGACACTGACCAGCCCGGGCCTGGACAACGTCAGCGTGTCGCTGCGGATC
Source organism: Saccharothrix sp. ST-888 (assembly GCF_000955975.1). Lineage (GTDB taxonomy): Bacteria > Actinomycetota > Actinomycetes > Streptomycetales > Streptomycetaceae > Kitasatospora. The sequence continues at coordinate 29,224 of NZ_JYJF01000092.1, read as the reverse complement.
ACTCAGCTCGGGCCCGACGAGCTCACCGCTGAGCCGCCCAGGGTGCCGCCCGCCCGGTGCAAGGCGCTTGCCTCGGACGGCATTGTGCTGCCCGGCGAGATGGTTGAACCGGGCGATCTGCTCGTCGGCATCAGCGCGCCGCCTGTCCGCGAAAGGGATCTGACCCAGGAGGAGCGGCTGCTCCGAGCGATCTTCGGCGAGAAGCCTCCCGAGCGCCAGGACGCGTCGTTGCGCTGGATCGGCCGGCAGCCCGCGCGAGTGCTGAGCGTACACATCGGCATCGCCTGGGACGAGGACTACGGGATCGCCGAACATCCAGCCCGCGTGATCCGAAGCGAGGAGCTGCCTCGCGGGGAAGGGGCCCGAATCAGCATCAGCCTGGCGACGCCCGATCCCCTGGAGACCGGCGACCTCCTGCACGGGCCGGGCGAGTCCCACGCGGTGGTGTGCGGAACCCACGACGGCAGCGGAGCGGACATCCTTGTCGGCCCCGAGCATCAATGGGCGAACGACGATTCGACGAGGATCGTCGAAGTCCGGCTGCATCCCGACGACCGTACCCGATCTGTCGTCCGGGCCCGGTCGACGGGCGCGTACTCCACGGTCAAGCAACTGCCCGTGCAGACCAGCGAGCACGACTCGGGACAGCCGGTCCGGCTTGCGGATCTCGCATGGCTGCTCGGGCACGGCGCGCCGCAGGCCGCCTTCGAGATCTACGCGCTGCGTGCCGACTGCATCGACGGGCGCCTCCACCTTTACAGGCTCCTGGCCCGGGGCAAGGACTCGCTGCGGGAGATTCCGATGACGCCGTCCGGGAACCGGTCGCCGCTGGAGTCCTCACCGTCCGAGGCGGTCCGCGGTTGGGACCGACTGCTGCGCAGCGCCTGCGTCGAGCCCGTCCGGAACGGTGATCAGCTGTCGTTCCAGCCGCTTGACGACGACGAGGTCCTCGCCGCCTCGTCCGGTGAGGTACAGCGGCCAGACATCCTGGATCCGCATACCTGGCTGCCGCTACCCGGCGGTCTGGCCTGCCAGCGCATCTTCGGTCCGATCCGCGACCATGAGTGCGGCTGTGGGAGGCTACGCACCACGCGTCACGAGGGCGAGATCTGCCAACGCTGCGGGGTGGAGGTGACGGTCAGTCGGGTCCGTCGCCGGCGCATGGGCCACATCGAACTCGCTGCCCCGATGGTGCACCCCTGGTACCGCGACAGCCTCAGCCGCACCCTCGGCCTCGACCAGGGGATGCTGGCGGGCATCGTCCACGGACGGTGTTACGTCCTCCGGGACAGCGGCCTCGACCAGTTCGTTCCCCTGCCTGCCGCGGCCGACCCGCGCCTTGACGTGGACCAGTTGCTCACGGGTGCAGGAGCGGTGCGGTTCCTCGCCGCCCGGCTGGGTCGGAAGCCGGCCCGGGGCGCGCTGCTGCGCCGCCTTCCAGTACTGCCGGCTGACCTGCGTCCGATGGTCGCCTTCAACGGCCGCACGCACAGCAACACGCTCAACGACCGCTACGTGGAGATCGTCAAGTGCAACTCCCGGCTGCGCCGGCTGACCGGCCTCGGCGCCACGCCGAAGGTCATTCACCAGGAACGCGCCGCACTGCAGCAGGCGGTAGACGCCCTTCTCGACCCGCGCGAGGGCAGGGCACCGCTCGTCAACCTGGCCATGATCCTCCCCGGCCGCAGCGGCGGCTTCCGGCAGCGGCTCTTCGACCGTCCGGTCGACTACAGCGCCCGGACGACCATCGTCGCAACGCCGACCGGAGACCTGGACACGGCACTGCTGCCCGACCGGCTTGCCTGGCTGCTCCTGAAGCCGGTCATCATGGGACGGCTGGTCAACTCCGGGGACAGCCAGAACGTCAAGGCTGCCCGGCGAGACGTGGAGAACCGCACCCCGCAGGCCTGGGCGCACCTCCAGGCCGCCTGCCAGGACGCCACGGTGCTGGTATCGGTGCCGGACACCCGGTGGCCGCTGTTCGCCGTACACGTCGGCCTGACCGCGGACCTCTCCCTGAAGCTGGACCCGGCCCTGTTCGACCACCTCGGCTGGCACCGACTCGGCACCCCTGCACGAATCTTCCCTGTGCTGACCGCAGAGGCTGCCGCGGAGATCCGGGCCACGCTCCTCCCCAGCACCCTGCTCCGTGACACCGGACTAACCGAACCGACCTGCCCGCCGCCTTCCCTGCTCACCCTCGGTCTGCAACATCTTCCGGAGGAGATCGTGCGAATGATCGAGACCGGGGAATCGGCTCGCCTCGGCGATCTCGACCGATTCCTGCTCTTTCCCGAGTGACCTGCTGGGCGCTGTGGCGGTGCTTCGGTGTCAGGCGCCTCGGTGGCGCCGCGCCGGGTGCGCCTGGTAGACGGCGATTGCAGTTGCGGTATAGCTCCTATGGATCCTGCGCTTCGATTCTTCTGAAAACACCACGCATTTTGCGGCCGCTTGCGCGGACGGGCGCCGGTGGAAAATGGGGGATGGCGGCGGGATAACCCTGCGGCGAGAAATTCGGGTCCCGTAGAAGGCAAGAAAGGACGGCTCAGCCCGTACTCGCCAGGGTATTTACAGGAGGCTGGATCTATGGCCATCGCTCGCGTCGGTACAGGGCAGTTGGTCAGCCTCGTATACGGCATGGTCAGGTGAGCCTATGAAGTCAGCAAGTAGTCGCACCCGCGCTGAGGGGATTCCAGAGGGAGCGGAACGCGCCGTTCGGGATGTGAGGCAAATCACTCTCAAGCTCCAGCTTGTGCGCGGCCTCTCACGCGCCTGTCACGGATTGGGTGTCATGAGACGACATCAGGTGCCATGTGGGGCGGACGAGATTGGCCCTGACCTGCGCGCTGGGGGTCAAGGGGTCGCAGGTTCAAATCCTGTCGTCCCGACCGGCGTTTTCGCAGGTCGTAGGCCGTTTTCACCGGATGGTGGGGGCGGCCTTTCTGCTGTGGTGGTCGCAATGTGGTCGTGAACGCTCGTTCACGTCACCTCGGTGGGCGCATCCCGCAGCCTGCGGCGCTCCAGCACAACCACAATGCGGCTTTTGTTCGTTCGGTCGAATGGTCGGGCGCAGTCGATGGCTGATCGGACGCCTCTCCAGCGCCGAAACGCGCACGGTTTCTCGGAAAATGGGCATGCCCGTGGAACCCACGGCGTCAGTTGTCCTGATGGCGCAGCGGGTCTGAGTTAGCGTCATGTCCGAACCGGCAGTGCCGGCTACTTTGGCGGCCCTTGCCGCGGTCCGAGCGGCTCGGTGGGCTGAGGCAGCTGAAGCCGTGCGGCCGTCAGGCCGCGTGGCTGAACAGCGGGTTCGGCAAGGGGCTGCTGGGGGCGAGAGCGTCGGCGCCACAGCGGGCGCGTGCCTCGACGAGGCGGAGCCTGGCTTCGATGGTGTGCACCGCGGCCATGGCGGTGTCCCAGGTCAGGTGGCTGTAGATGTTCGCGGTGGTCGACAGTGTGGAGTGCCGCAGGGTCTTGGAGATGACGGCCATGGAGACGTTGCCTTCCAGGGCGAGGGTGGCGGCGAGGTGTCGCAGGTCGTGGATGGTGACGTGGGGCAGTCCGGCTTGTTCGCATAGCTCGTGGAAGCGCTTGCGGACGGCGGCCGGGTGGAGGGGCTTGCCGTCGGGGCCTTGGAAGACATGGCCGTTGATGGTGGGGGTGCTCCGGGCCATGGCGCGTTGGAGGGCGGTGGCGACGCGGTCGGACAGGGGTACCCAGTTGCGGCTCTTCTTGGTCTTCGGCGGGGTCAGGACGAGTTCGTGGTTGTCGATCGCGGAGAGGGTGTGGCGGATGTACATGACGCGGTCCTCGATCCGGACACACGGGCGTTGGAGGCCGAGCGCCTCTCCCTTGCGCAGGCCGGTGCCGATGATGACCTCGAAGAGGTCGGCGAAGGCGGGGGCGACGCCTCGGCAGTGGGTGAGGAACTCGACGGCCTGTTCCGCGCTCCAGGGGACGCGTTCGTCGGCGCGGGGCCTGCGCATGGGCAGGGGCTGGGCGGCGTTGTAGGGGAGGCGGTGGGCGCGCACGGCGGCGCCCAGGGCGCTGGAGAGCGTGGCAAGGCAGTGGTAGACGGCTTGGCGTCCACGGCCGGCTTCGAGTTGCTGGTGGGTGTAGGCGGCGATGTGGTCGTGGGCGAGTTCCTCGAGGCGTATCGCGCCGAAGACGGGGATGAGCTCGCAGAGCACGTAGGTGCGGTAGCGGGCGTAGGTGGTGGGCTTGAGCAGGAACTCCATGCTCTTGAGCCACTTGGTGAGGTAGGCGGCCACCGTCTCGTGCGGGTCAGCGTCGAAGCCCAGCTGCCGGCCTTCGAGGAAGCGCCGCAGCGCCGTCTCGGCGTACCACTCGTCCTCGAAGCCGCCGCGGCGCACGGTGCGCCTGCGGCCGTTGAGCGAGGGGATGTCGACGGCGAAAGTCCACGTGCCGTGCTCCTCCTCGGCCAGGCGCGGGCATGAGGCGCCGAGCTGGCGCCGGGTGGCATCACGGCACCCGCACCGGCGGTAGACCCGGCCTGGTCGTCCTGACCTGCGCACTTCTTCTGCCTCCTGCGACTGCGGCTCCTTGATCGGCTCACGGAGGCTACAGGCGCCACGCCCGGGTGATCGTCTGCGACCACCATGCGATCACCAACGCCGAATTGGGGCTCTGACCTGCCGCGCGCGGTGAGAGCCCGCACCTGGACGTGTCGGATAGGCCGCAGACGCCGTTTAAAGGCTCGGCTGGCGCCGTGTTCGCTTGCGGAGGCAGTGTGGGCGCCGGAATTCGCTACTGTGCGTAACTAATTAGGGATCTTGGTCTGGAGGTCATGCAACTGGTGGTCCGGACGCTCGGCATTGACGGCCCATCGTGTTAGTGATAATGGGAATTGGCTGACTCGGCAAGCGTGCGCCGTGGCCTCCGAGTGGCCTCCTGCCAGCGGAACGGCTACACACTGTCACCAAAGAAATGGGTGACCGTGGACTGAATCTCGGGATGTGATGCTCACCAAGGGAGAAACCCTGAGTGGGCTTGCCGATTCCGCGTGTGACCGTGCCGGTCGCGCTCTGTCGAGTACCGGGTGCCTCAGACCAGCCGGTCGTGGTTGCGTGCGGCGGCCGCGCGGACGAGCTGGGCGAAGCGTGCGCGGCTGTGGTGCTGGTGCGCTTCGGCCTGCCGTTCCTCGTCGTCCTCGGTGTCGTCCTCCTCTTCATCTTCATCGTCGAGTTCGTCGTACTCGCTGTGGACGAGCCAGCAGCCGTGGATGCCAGCGAGGAGGTCTTCGAGGAGGTCGCGAGCCGGGCGCTTGGGGTCGAGCGGGGTCAGGCGCAGGGTGACGTCCTCGATGTCGGGTTCGTCGTCGCCGGTGAATTCGGTGAGGGTTTCCTCGAAGTCGTCGAGTAGTTCGCGCAGCGCGGTGGGGTCGGGCAGGAGGCCGTCGGCGACGTGCATGGCGTGGCGGACGAGGGTGGTGACGGCGTCGTTGGGGGAGGCGCCGGAGTCGAGGAGTTCGAGGACGAGGGTGGGTGTCTCGTGGGGGAGGGCCTCGATGTCGTCGGCTTCGAGGAGGACCGCGGTGGGGTTCTGGCCGGAGGCGTCGGCGGCGACCTCGGCTGCGGCGGCCAGCCAGTGCGCGGCTGCGACCGAGGCGGCGGTGGGGTCGACGTCGGAGAAAAGGGCTGCCGGGCCGAAGGGGTCCTGTTCGAGGAGGCGGTCGGCGGCGGTGACCTGGACGGGGGAGGCGTCCTCGCGGCTGAGGAGGACGGCCTGCTGGGCGCGGCCGGTGAGGTCGCCGAGTTCGGCGCTCTCCACGGCGGCGAGTTCGGTGGCGGCCTCGGTGAGGACGGCCGTGGTGAGGTCCGGGTCGTGGAGGGCGTGCAGGGCTCGGCCGACCTGGTGGGCGGATTCGACGATGGGGCTGTAGGAGACGGTGATCGTCCCACCCTGGGGGAGGTTCGGCTGGGAGATGGCCTCGGTGACCTCGCTGAAGGCTTGGCGTTCCTGCTCGCGTCGCCAGCCCTCGCTGTTGGGCTCCAGGGAGTCGGCGGCGCTGGCGGGGCGGGTGTAGGTATGCCAGGCCGCGTCCGACAGCTGAGTCAGGGCGTGGGCCAGGCGCAGAAGCAAGGCGATGTCCGTGTCGGCGGGGAGGGCGGCGATACGGGTTGCGAGGTCTCCTTCGCCGGTGCCCCAGGTGGCGGTGAGCTCGTTCCGGTCGGGGTCGACGCAGTACCGCGTCATGGGCTGTACCTCCGGTTCTACTCCTGCGTGCCTCATGGAACTCAGGCAATTCTGACGCACCGGCAGATCCCCGAAGGGAGGTCTGGCGCCTGCCTCCACGCCGGGCCTCGTGGGCGGCTGGCCTCGGTGGTCACCTGGGCCCTTCCCTCGATTCAGTTGCTTGGCCGTTGCTGATCTTGGAAGGCCTCGCTCCGTCTCGCCCTCGCGCGATGGCCTGGACCCGGACACCGCGAGACGGCGCACCCGGGCTCGTCCACGAGAGCCCGAAAGAAATGTCGGACGGCGATGTCGAGAACGCGTGGCCGGCTCCGTCCCCGCGGTGAAGGCGACCAGAATGGGTCGCACCAGGACCGAGGAGAAATCATCATGGCCAAGTACCTGCTGCTCAAGCACTACCGCGGCGCCCCGGCTCCGGTCAACGACGTGCCCATGGACCGGTGGACGCCGGAGGAGATCTCGGCGCACATGCGGTACATGCACGACTTCGCGGCCCGGCTCGAGGAGACCGGCGAGTTCGTCGACGGTCAGGCACTCGCCCCCGAAGGCACGTGGGTCCGGTACGACGGCGAGGGGCGCCCGCCGGTCACCGACGGCCCGTTCGCCGAGACCAAGGACCTCATCGCCGGCTGGATGGTGATCGACGTCGACAGCTACGAGCGCGCCGTCGAGCTTGCCGGGGAACTGTCCGCCGCCCCCGGGGCGGGCGGCAAGCCGATCCACGAGTGGCTCGAGGTCCGCCCGTTCCTGGCCGCGCCGCCCACCATCACGGAGTGACCTCCCCGATGGACGAGGCCCTGCTCCGGAGCCTCACCCCGAGCGTGCTCGCCATCCTCGTCCGCCGCGGAGCCGGCTTCGCGGCGGCCGAGGACGCCGTGCAGGAAGCGCTGGTCGAGGCGGTCCGCGTGTGGCCGGTAGACCTTCCACGGGACCCGAAGGGCTGGCTGGTCACCGTGGCCTGGCGCCGGTTCCTCGACGCGACCCGGTCGGATGCCGCCCGCCGCCGGCGAGAGGGCCTCGTCGACCAGGAACCGGCGCCCGGGCACACGCCCGCGATGGACGACACACTCCGGCTCTACTTCCTGTGCGCCCACCCGTCACTGACACCGGCGTCCGCGGTAGCGCTCACGCTGCGCGCCGTCGGCGGGCTGACCACCCGCCAGATCGCCCAGGCATACCTGGTGCCCGAGGCGACCATGGCGCAGCGCATCAGCCGGGCCAAGCGCACCGTGGCCGGCGTGCGGTTCGACCAGCCCGGCGACGTCGCCACCGTGCTGCGCGTGCTCTACCTGGTCTTCAACGAGGGCTACTCGGGCGACGTCGACCTCGCCGCCGAGGCCATCCGGCTCACCCGGCAGCTCGCGGCCCGGGTCGACCACCCCGAGGTGGCGGGGCTGCTCGCCCTCATGCTGCTCCACCACGCCCGCCGCACGGCCCGCACCGGGCCCGACGGCAGTCTGGTGCCGCTCTCCGAGCAGGACCGCGGCCGGTGGGACACCGAGTTGATCGCCGAGGGGGTCGAGATCCTGCAGACGGCCCTCGCCCGCGACCGGCTGGGCGAGTTCCAGGCCCAGGCCGCCATCGCGGCACTCCACGCGGATGCGCCCACCGCCGAGGAGACCGACTGGGTGCAGATCGTCGAGTGGTACGACGAACTCACGCGCCTGACCGACAGCCCCATCGTCCGGCTCAACCGCGCAGTCGCCGTCGGCGAGGCCGACGGACCGCGCGCCGGCCTGGCAGCGCTCGCCGCGCTGGACGCCTCACTGCCCCGCCACGCCGCGGTGGCGGCGTACCTCCACGAACGCGACGGCGACCTGGCGGCAGCGGCACGGCTGTACGCCGAGGCGGCCCGGAAGGCACCCAACCTCGCCGAACGCGACCACCTGATCCGCCAGGCCGCCCGGCTCAACGCCCGCCGACGTCGCTGACGGGTCGCGGAGCAGATCCCCGCAGACGCCCGCGCCGTCACCGGGATTCCGTGGCGGCGCCGGCAGTCGGAATGTCACGTCGACGGCCTGATCTGACAGAACCTCGTCATTGCGGCCATGTCCGGCCGGGCGAAATGATCAGGGCATGCCCGAGCCGCACCGCGTCGTGATCGTCGCCTTCCCAGGCATTGAGTTGCTGGACGCCACTGGTCCGGCCGAGGTGTTCTCCGTCGCATCCCGGGTCGCCGGGGGCGACCGGCCCCGCTACCTGGTGCAGGTCGCGACGGGCGACGGCGGCCCGGTGGCCACCTCCAGCGGTGTCCGACTGATGGCCGACCTGCCTCTCGACGAGGTGAACGGCCGGGTGGACACCCTGCTGGTGGCGGGGGCGATCGAGCTGGTCGACGAGGCCGTGGAGCCGGTGATCGACCGCGAGGTCACCGACTGGCTGCGCCGTGCGGCGTCCCGGGCCCGCCGGATCGGATCGGTCTGCGCGGGTGCGCACCTGCTGGCCGCCGCCGGGCTGCTGGACGGCCGGCCCGCCACGACCCACTGGCTCACCGCGGCCCGACTGGCCGCCGATCACCCCAAGGTCCGCGTCGATCCCGATCCGATCTTCATCCGGGCCGGACGGGTGTGGACCTGCGCCGGCGTCACCTCCGGAATGGACATGGCGCTGGCCATGGTCGCCGAGGACCATGGCCAGGACCTCGCGCTCGCGGCTGCCCGGATGATGGTGATGTACGTCAAACGGTCCGGTGGGCAGAGCCAGTTCAGCGTGCCGTTGTCTGGCCAGAGCTCCTCGGACGACCGGATCGAGGATCTGCGGAGGTGGATCGCCGAACACCTCACGGATGACCTGTCGATCGAAGCCCTCGCGGCTCGGGTGCACCTGAGTGTGCGCCACTTCTCCCGGCTGTTCCGTCAGCGCGCCTCCACGACACCAGCCGCCTATGTGGAGGCAGCCAGGTTGGAGGCCGCCCGGAGATTGCTGGAGGGTAGCGATCGGAGCCTGCCGGAGGTCGCCGCCGCCAGCGGTCTTGGCTCCGTGGACACGCTGCACCGCACCTTCCGGCGACGGCTGGGCACCACGCCAGCCGAGTACCGCCGCCGCTTCTGACCCGGCCACCCGCACCCACCACCGGGCGCTGCTGCCTCGGCGGAGCTTTGCCACGCCCGGACGCATGGCGTCCACGCGACCACACCACTGGAGGAAAGACCGTGTCCCGTACGAAAGTTGTTCCGATCCCGGTCATGGGCCGGCACACCGTCAACGCCTACCTGCTGCTCGGCCGGCGGCCCGTGATCGTCGACGCCGGAACGCCCGGCAGCGGCGGGAGGATCTACGAGCAGGTCACCGAGCACGGCGTGGACCCGACCGACGTCTCGCTGATCGTCATCACCCACGGCCACATCGACCACTTCGGCTCCGCCGCCGAGCTGCACCGGCTCAGTGGCGCGCCCGTTGCCGGCCACGTCGCCGACCTCGGGCCGTTCCGCTCCGGCCGGGTCCGCGAACCGTACCTGCCCACCGGCCCGATGGGCCGGCTCATGGACAGGAACAAGAACCTCCATGTCCAGGCCGAGCCGTTCGAACCCGCCGTCCTGATCCGCGGGGAGACGAGTCTGGAGGACTTCGGCATCGCGGCGCGCATCATGCCCACCCCAGGGCACACCGCCGGATCGGTCTCCGTCCTCACCGACGAGGGTGACCTCGTCGCTGGGGACCTGATCGCCAACTCCTTCATGGGTCTCATCCCCGGCAAGCCCGCCAATCCGCCCTTCCACGACGACCCCCGGCGGAACCTCGCCAGCCTGCGCGAGATGCTCGCCCTCAACCCGACCACGCTTCACGTCGGCCACGGCACCCCACTGGACCCCGACCGGGTACGACGGTGGGCCGACCGGGAGCACAGCCGCCTGTCGCGGCTCGAAGCAGCTGGGCGCATCACCACGCGTCGGGAGTGAGAAACCCGATCCGCAGGGTCCGATACGCGGCCCTGCCGGCAACCGATGGAGGGGAGGGACACGGGTTGGTCCTGTCCGCCCGCTCCGGCCCGAAACGTTCGGGATCTCCCCTACGCGCTGCCGAGGCTGTCAGCGTCCGGGGCGTGTGAAGGCGAGGCGTTCACGCTCGGCCCGGGGCCGGATCACGCAGTCCGTTGCGGGGGCGTTGATCAGCCCCATGGCCTGCACGAAGGCGAACCCATCAGCCGTCCTCCGCCACCTCCACGGTGGCGACGAGTAGCCCCGCGTACCGCCCCGATCAGCGTTCGCCCAGTTCAGCCCTTTCTTCCAGAGGAGTCGCACTCTTCTCAGAACGGGCCGTGGAGGCTACCCAGTCTGTCGGTCAGGCGCAGGTTCTCGGAGTAGTCGACGGGGCAGGCGATCACGGAGACCGTGTCGTCGTCGAGGGCGTGGCGCAATGCGGGTAGCAGTTGGCCGGCGGTCTCGATGGCGTAGCCGCGTGCGCCGAAGCTCTCGGCGTAGGCGACCAGGTCGGGGTTGGTGAACCGGGTGTGGCTGTGGCGGCCGAGTTCGAGTTCCATCTTCCAGGTGATCAGGCCGTATTCCTCGTCCACCAGGACGAGGACGACCAGCGGAACGCGTTCGCGGACGGCGGTTTCCAGTTCCTGGGAGTTCATCAGGAACGAGCCGTCGCCCATCATCGCCAGGACTCGTTGGTCCGGCTGGGCGAGCTTGGCGGCGATGGCGCCGGGCAGCGCGAAACCCATGGTGGACAGGCCGTTGGAGACCAGGCAAGTGTCTGGTTCGTAGGTCGGGTAGAGGCGGGACATCCACATTTTCCCGGCCCCGGTGTCGGCGAGGACGATGTCGTGGCGGTCCAGGGCGGTGCGGACATCGTGCACCACGCGCTGCGGCACCAGGGGGAACGTGTCGTTGTCGCGTCCGTACCGGAGCTCTTCGTCGAGCAGTGTGCGGATCTTGGCGCTGCTTGCGGAGTCGTAGGTGAGTCCTTCGGGCAGTGCTGCCGCGAGTGCGTCCAGTGCCTGTGAGGGGTCGCCTTCGACGCCCACGGCGACCGGGTAGTGGGCGTCGACCTCGGCGGGGAAACGGTGCACGTGAACGATTCGTTTGTCGCCGTGCGGGTTGATCTTTGCGGGGTCGAACTCCTGGATCTCATAGCCCACGCAGACCAGCACGTCGGCGGTGTCGAAGCCGAAGTTGCCGTAGTCGTGGCGCATGAAGCCGACCGCACCGAGGGCGTTCGGGTGGTCGTCGGGGAAGACGCCCTTGCCGTGGAACGTGGTCGCGACCGGGAGGTTCAGCCGCTCGGCGAACCGCACCAGGGCGGCCGAGGCCCGGGCTCTGGCGGTGCCATGGCCTGCCAGCACGACGGGGTGCCGAGCCGCGGCAAGCACCTCGGCCGCCCGCGCGATCTGGGTGGGCGAGGGCGCGTCGGCGCGCACCGCGTCGATCTGCAGGGGTGCAAGGGGCTCTGCGGGACGTTCGGCCTCGATGTCCTCCGGCACCGCCAGGAACACGGCACCGGGGCGCTCGCTCTGCGCGGTCTTGAACGCCTTGCGTGTCATCTCCGGCACCGCGTCCGGACACTCGATGCGGGCCGCCCACTGGGTGACCGGGGCGAACATCGACACCAGGTCGATGACCTGGTGCGACTCCTTGTGGATCCGGCGCAGCGACCCCTGCGCGGCCAGGGCCACCATCGGCGCGCTGTTGGTCGTGGCGTCCGCGGTGCCGAGCAGTAGATTGATCGCACCGGGTCCCAGCGTGGCCGAGCACACGCCGGCCCGGCCGGTCAGCCGCCCGTAGATCTCCGCCATGAACGAGGCAGCCTGCTCATGGCGCACGAGGATGTACCGGATCCCGGAGCCGTTGAGCGCGTCGACGAAGCGGATGTTCTCCTCGCCGGGAATCCCGAAGACGTACTCCACGCCCTCGGCCCGCAGACACCGCACCAACAGATGCGCGACGTCCTCCACGGCTGCCACGTTCCGCGACTCGCTCGCGACTTCGGTACCCATGCGACGAACGTAGGCACGTCCGCCTGCCCCGGCCACTCATCAGCCGCCGACCGAGGTGGCCGGACGGATCGATGCCCCGAGCGGGCCGGGGCCGTTCGGCGGCGTCGAGGTGGCGGCGGCCGTGGGCTGCCCACACGCTGGAGCCCGATGTGGACGTGCGCCGCCGAGCATCGTGCTGCGCAGAGGGTTCTGGGAGGATTGTGTGACCGCTTCGTCGCCCGCCACCGACGCACCGCCGGCCCGATACGACGATCTGCACGCCCTGGTGATCAACTGCACTCTGAAGCGCTCGCCGGAGACGAGCAACACGCAGGGGCTGATCGACCGGAGCACCGCCATCCTGGACACGCAGGGAGTGCACGTCGATGTCGTACGGGCTGTGGACCACGACATCGCCACCGGGGTGTGGCCCGACATGACGGAGCACGGCTGGGAGACGGACGCCTGGCCGGACCTCTACCAGCAGGTCCTGGCGGCCGACATCCTCGTCCTGGCAGGCCCCATCTGGCTCGGCGACAACAGCTCCGTGATGAAGCAGGTGATCGAACGCCTCTACGCGTGCTCCAGCCTGCTCAACGACCAGGGACAGTACGCCTATTACGGCCGCGTCGGCGGCTGCCTGATCACCGGCAACGAGGACGGCGTCAAGCACTGCGCCATGAACGTCCTCTACAGCCTCCAGCACCTGGGCTACACCATCCCGCCCCAGGCCGACGCCGGATGGATCGGCGAGGCGGGCCCCGGCCCCTCGTACCTCGATCCTGGCTCGGGCGGCCCGGAGAACGACTTCACCAACCGCAACACCACCTTCATGACCTGGAACCTGCTGCACCTGGCCCGGGCGCTCAAGGACCTCGGCGGCATCCCCGCCTACGGCAACCAGCGCACCGCCTGGGACGCAGGCTGCCGCCGCGACTACGAGAACCCCGAACACCGGTAGGGACACCAACGGCCAGGGCAGCGGCTTCGGTTGGAAGAAGGGGGCCCTGCGCCAGTCGTGGCAATCGCAGCCTGGGTGGACTGCACACGGTGCCCAGACGAGGCCTGACGCCGTCGCCGCTCATGCGGCACGAAGGTGAGGAGGGGAAGCAGCGGAAGGGCCGCCGGCCGACTTCCCCTTGAGATCACCCAGGGTGAACGGCTCGAACAAGTCGAGGGGCATGAGGAGCTCCAGTGTTCTGACACGAGCATAGTAGGGCAGCTGTCCTAGAGAGCCGTCACGCCAGGTCGGCCGCGCTGGGGATGTCAACGACTTGACGGCCTAGGACGAGCGACCTACGGTGAGCGTTCTAGGTCGGTTGTCCTACGGTGCAAGGGGGTCAGCATGGCTGCTGTGGCTACTCGTGAACAGATCGTGGCGGCGGCTGACCGGCTCTTCTACCATCACGGCTACGAGCACACCTCGTTCGCGGACATCGCTGGGGCCGTGGGACTGTCTCGGGGCAACTTCTACTACCACTTCAAGTCCAAGGACGCGATCTTGGACGCGGTGATAGAGGCCCGCCTGGACAACACCCGGCGGATGCTGGAGCAGTGGGAGGCTGAAGCCCCCACTCCGGCTGGCCGCGTCATGCGGTACGTCGAGATCGTGCTGACGAACCGTGCCGACATCCAGGACTACGGCTGCCCGGTGGGCACCTTGACCACGGAGCTGGCCAAGTTGGAGCACGCCATGCTCGGTCAGGCCGGCCGCCTGTTCACCCTGTTCCGCGGGTGGCTTCGCGAGCAGTTCGTGCTGCTCGGGCAGGCCGAGCAGGCCGACGAGCTGGCGATGCACGTGCTCGCCTTCAGCCAGGGCGTTGCCGTCATGGCCAACGCGTTCCGCGACGAGGCGTTCATCCGGCGGGAGGTCGACCGGATGCGCGAGTGGCTGAGCACCTACGAGAAATGAGAGATCGCATGTTCGTGGTCCTGCTTCGGTTCTCCGACAACAAGTCCGCCGCCGGCGAGCACATGGCCGGTCATCAGGAGTGGATCAAGCGCGGCCTGGGCGACGGGGTCTTCCTGCTCGTCGGCAGCATCCAACCGGGACTCGGCGGTGCAGTCCTCGCCCACAACACCTCGCACGAGGAACTGCAGAAGAGGGTTGACGAGGACCCGTTCGTCGCCCAGGACGTCGTCACAGCGGAGATCATCGAGATCGCGCCGGGCATGGCGGACGACCGGCTGGGCTTCCTGCTGTGACGCCGCTGTTCCTCGGCCCCGACGGCGCGCCGCGCTGCTCGTGGAGCGGAGCTGCCCCGGAGTTCCTCGCCTACCACGACACCGAGTGGGGCTTTCCCGTCGGTGACGACCGGCGCCTGTTCGAGAAGCTGAGTCTGGAGGGCTTCCAGTCCGGGCTCAGCTGGCGCACGATCCTGGCCAAGCGAGAGAACTTCCGCGCCGCCTTCGCAGCCTTCGACATCCCCGCCGTCGCCCGATTCGACCAGCACGACGTCGGGCGCCTCCTGGGCGATGCGGGCATCGTCCGGCATCGCGGCAAGATCGAGGCGGTGATCAACAATGCCCGCCGGGCCGAGGAACTCATCGGGCGGGAGGGATCGCTGGCGGCGTTCGTCTGGCGCTACGAACCCGACGCACGCGACCTGGCCGAGCCGCAGACCGTGTCGACCTCCCCGGCCTCGGTCGCGCTGTCGAAGGACCTGCGCAAGCAGGGCTGGAAGTTCGTCGGGCCGACCACGGTGTTCGCGTTCATGCAGGCCATGGGGTTGATCAACGACCACGCCCGGGAATGCGCGATCAGGCCCGAGGTCCAGCGGATCCGTGAAGAATTCGACCGCCCGGGACGAGCCGGCACGATCAGTTGAACAGGAGACGCGCGTGCGCCACGCATTCGCCCTGCCGTGCGCCGCTAATATTCCGATAAAATTACCGTTGGTGTGCCGGGAAGCCTGGTCGGCTCGGGGGACGACTGCAGCGATCGGGCGTGCGGTGACCCCGCTCTTCGTGATGGGGTCTTCCGTAGGTGCGTGCCGTAGGGATTGTTCTCTTCCTGGTCGTTCTGGCTACTGCCGTGGCCACCTTCGCCCGGCGTTGGCGGGTGCCCGCCCCCTCGCTGCTGGTGCTGGCCGGGCTTGGGGTGGCGCTGATACCCGGGGTGCCCGCGCTGCACGTTCCGCCGCAGGTCATCGCTCTGGTGGTGCTGCCGCCGCTGCTGTACGCCTCCGCGGAGGAGCTGTCGCTGCGCGACCTGAAGGCGGTGTGGCGTCCAGTCGTCATCCTCTCCTTCGGTCTGGTCTTCGCCTCGGCGGCGGCGGTCGGGTTCGCGGCGGTCGCGGTGACCGGCCTGCCGCCCGCGATGGCGTTCGTGCTCGGCGCGGTGCTGGCCAGTACCGACCCGGTGGCCGTCACGGCGCTCGGCCGCAGGCTCGCGCTGCCGGGCCGGGTGCAGGTACTGGTGCAGGCGGAGAGCCTGTTCAACGACGCCACCTCGCTGGTGCTGTTCAAGGTCGCCGTCGGCATCGCGGTGGCGGCCGGGGGCTCGGTCAGCCTGTGGTCGGCGGGCGGGGAGTTCCTGCTGCTCGGCGGTGGCGGGAGCCTGATCGGTGCGGCGGTCGCCGCCCTGGTGTGGCTGATCCGGCGGCGGACCACCGATCCGGTGCTGGAGACCGTGATCGCCCTGGTCACCCCGTACGCCGCGTACGTGCTGGCCGAGTCCGCGCACACCTCCGGCATCACCTCGGTCGTGATCGCCGGCGTGCTGCTGGGCCGCTCCGGCCACCGCCTGAGCGATGCCCACATCCGCCTGCAGGTGCAGGCCGTGTACGCGGTGGTGGTGTTCGGGCTGGAGAGCGTCGTCTTCAGCATCGTCGGCCTGGAGCTGCCCACGCTGGTGCGGGGCCTGCCGAAGGGCAGCGGCTGGTGGCCGCTGCAGGCCCTCGCGCTGGCCCTGGTGCTGATCGCCGTCCGGGTGATCTGGACGCTGCCGTTGACCCGGGCGGTCAAGCCCAGCCGTGGCCGGCTGTCGTGGCGGGTGGCCGGGGTGGTCACCTGGGCGGGCACCCGTGGGGTGATGCCGCTGGCCGCCGCGCTGTCCATCCCCCTCGCCGCTAGTGGCGGCACCGCGCTGGCCGGGCGCCCGCTGATCCTGGTGCTGACCACGGCGGTCGTGGTGTTCACCCTGGTCGTGCAGGGGCTGACCCTGGCCGGGGTGGTCAACCGCTCCGGGCTGGCCCTGGAGCCCGAGCACACCGTCCGGGAGGAGGGCGGAGCCCGCGACGCCCTCAACCGGGCCGCGCTCGACCATGTGGAGCACCTCGCCAGCCTGGAAGCCATGCCGGAGACGGCCATCGACCGGGTGCGATGCGGTCTGACCGCCCGGCTCGACCGCACCGAGGACCCGGACGGCACCACGGCCGACGCCGCCTACCGGCAGTTGCGGCACGAGGTCATCGCCGTCCAGAACGCCGAACTGCACCGCCTGTACGACGAGCATCTCATCAGCGACACCACCCGCCGCAGCCTCCAGCACGACCTCGATCGCGAGGAAGCCGCCCTCGGCAACCGGTGATCGAACGGCGGCCGTACCCGGCGCGATCATGTCTGATGTGAGAGCGGTCGGAATCGGTGTGAGACTGGGCGTGGAAGGGGTGACCCCCGTGTCGGACCCACCGCTCGCGTCCGCCGGTCCCGACGCCGCCGTCGACGAGAATCGGCTGGCAGAGCTGATCATCGAGGCGCAGACGGCGCTGCCGTTCGAACTGCCCGCCCTGGCGAACCGGTGCGCCTCGGCTCTCGGCCTGGACAGCGCGCTGATCTACCTCGCCGACTTGCAGCAACGGCTGCTCATTCCACTCGACGAGGCGTTGGAGCCGCTGCCGGTGGACCGCTCGCCGGCCGGCTGGGCGTACCGCACGGTCTCCTCGCGGGTGGTCGACGCCGGCGACGGCGTGATCGTGTGGATGCCGCTGGTCGACGGTGCGGAGCGGCTGGGCGTGCTGGCGGTGCGGTGTGCCTCACTCGACGGGGTGCGGATGCGCCGCAGCCGGATGCTGGCCCATCTGTTCGCCATGCTGATCACCTCCAAGCGCACCTACAGCGACTGGCTCGCCGGCCTCGCCCGCACCGCGACCATGGGGTTGCCCGCCGAGATGCTGAGGGCCTTCCTGCCACCCCGCACCATCGGCAGCAGGAGGTGCGTCTCGACCGCGGTCCTGGAGTCGGCGTACGACGTCGCAGGCGACGCCTTCGACCACTCGGTGGTCGAGAACGTGCTGCACACCATGATCCTCGACTCCATGGGTCACGATCTGTCCTCCGGCCTGACCACCTCGGTCGCCATGGCGGCGGCGCGCAACGCCCGCCGCGGCGGTGGCGAGCTGGCCGATGTCGTCGGCTCCGTCGACCAGGCGCTCGCCCACTGGCAGCCCGACCATTTCTGCACCGGGGTGCTGTGCCGGCTCGACGCGGACACCGGGGTGCTGCACTGGGCCAACTGCGGTCACCCGGCGCCGCTGCTGATCCGTTCCGAGCGGGTGCTCGACGGGGCGCTGGACAGCCCCCCGCAGCCCCCGATCGGCCTGGTCGGCCAACTCGCCCCGACAGCCCGGCAGGTCAACGAGATCACACTGGAACCGGGCGACCGCGTCCTGCTCTACACCGACGGCGTCGTGGAGGCACGCGACGCGCACGGTGCGGGGTTCGGCCTCGACCGATTCACCGATTTCATCATCCGCTCCTCCGCCGCCGGCGAGCGCCCGGCCGAGGTGCTGCGGCTGCTCAACCATGCCATCATCGACCACCAGCGCAACCAACTGCGCGACGACGCGACCATCCTGCTCTTCGAATGGCGCCCACAGAACCGGTGACGCGGTACTGCGCCGAGACGGCGTTGTGCGGGGTCGCGCCGTCCTCGAAGAGGCCGAGGACGAACGTGGGGGTCTCGTTTGGGGGATGGTCGGTGGCGGCATCTTCTCGGTGCTCGGCTTACCGTGCAGGTCGCAGGCGCCGGCGCCTGTTTCTCCATCGCCTTCGGCGGTGTCGTGGCGGCTCTGACGGGCTGGTCGTACGCGCGGGTGTCAGTGACGGTCCGCAGTCGTGGAGGCGCCGCCGCGCTACTCGGCCGCGCATTCGGTCGCTGGGCCGTGGCGTAGGGGCTGACAGCACCTCGGCGGCGTCACCGATGTCAGGAGCGCGGCGCCTTCTTCGGGAACGCTGTCGCGGGGAAGCCGACAGCGATTGACCCTGGAGAGAGGGAGAGCTCGACTATGGAGGGCAGTCCGGTGTCTGCTGTCTTGAACGGGGGAGCATGGCGTCCGCCGCCGTTCCTGCCCAGGTGGTCGCGCAGGCTCACTTTCGCTGGCTACGCGTTGGTCACGATGGCCGTGCTGGCCGATGTCGCGACGGGGCCCGATGTCACGTTCTCCCCGATCCTGGCCGCTGTGCCGGTGGTGGCGGGCGCGGGTACCCGCCGGGCCACGATCCCACTGGCGGCCGGGACGGTCGCCAGTGTCATTGTTGCCGGTCTGGCACTTTACGACAGCGAAGTTCCTCTGGTCGTCCACGTGACCGCTGCGGCCACGGTGATCGCGATCACCTTCTTCAGCTGCGCCAATGTCATCGTGGTGGCGACCCAGGAGCGGGAGCTGGCCAGGGTGCGCACGGTTGCTGAGGCGGCGCAGCGGGCACTGCTGCGCCTGGTGCCCCGGCGGGTGGGGCCGCTGGTGGTCGCGGTGCGCTATGTGGCGGCGGAGGCCGAGGCGCGGATCGGTGGGGATTTGTACGAGGTGATGCGTACCCCGTACGGGGTGCGGCTGTTGCTGGGGGACGTGTGCGGCAAGGGTCTGGGCGCGGTGGAGACCGCTGCCGACGTGCTCGGGGTGTTTCGTGAGGCTGCCCGGGCTGAGCCGGATCTGGCGGAGGTCGCCAGGCGGCTGGACTCGGCGCTCGCCCGTCGGCCGGCGAGCGAGGAGTTCGTCACGGCGGTGCTGGTCGGTGTCCCCGATGCGCCGGGACCGGCGGTCGTGGTCAACTGCGGGCACCCGCCGCCGTTGCTGTGCCACGCCGGTGAGGTCAGCGAGGTGGAGCCGCCCGTCGACGCACCGCCGCTTGCCCTGCTCGACCTGGTCGGCGGGACCTATCACGCCCGGTCGCTCATCTTCGAACGCGGCGACCTCCTTTTGCTCTACACGGATGGCGTGGCCGAGGCCCGGGACACGGCCGACCAGTTCTATCCGCTCGCCCAACGCCTGGCGGCGATGCCACACGGGGAACCGGACTCCCTGCTGGACGATCTCCTCGTAGACGTGCGGGCCTACGTCGGTTGTGGCCTGACCGACGATGCGGCCCTGCTCGCCGTCCGCCGAGAGCGGTGAAGCCGTCCTGGGAAGAGGACGGAGCAACGGTAGCGGCGACCGGCGGGGTGGCGAAGATGCCCGGAGGACGGAAGGGGGTGGTGGAACAGCCCGATGTGCAGGTCGGGCCGGGCCGCGCGCAGGAGGCAAGGGACCAGCCAGACGTTGTAGTCGTGCAGTCAGACGGTCGCACCGGGAGCACGCTGCGCACGCTGCCCCATGAGCTTCCCCGCTCTCGGACTGGGTGATCCCCGGGTCCAAAATTCGCCGACTGGCCGAGCGCGCCGGCAAAGCGTGCGAGGCGGGGCGCGAAGCACGGAGGTGCTGGCCGGAGACGACACGCTCAAGACGACACGCAGCCTTGAAGATCACACTCTATGGGTCATCGGTGGCGGCCTTTGAAGACGATCATCCGCAGGACGGTGAAGCGCACCACGGTCACCAGGGCGAAGCTCGGTGCGAGGACCAGGGTCTCCGCCGCTGGTGAGGCGGTGGGCCGGTAGTGCCGGAAGTGCAGACCGGCGCCTGAGGTGACCACGTACGCCAGGACGAACAGGCCACTTGCGGCCAGATGCGCTTGGAGGGCCCGGACCGCGGATCCGTGAAAGGGCAGCCGGCAGTTGGCTTCCGTGTTGAGGACGGTGACGACGAGAAGGGAGGCGAGGTTGGCCAGGATGGGCGGTGGCCAGTGGCGCAGAACCCAGTACGGCATGGACTGGGCCACCGTGGAGGCGACGCCGATCACGGCGAACCAGAACACTTTCCTGGTCAGCGCGGTGCGGGCGCCGTGCGCTGAGGCGTCGCACCCCACCAGCATGAGGCCACCGTGCGGGGATCCGTCGAGTCGTGCGGAGCGCCGGTTCGGCCGTCCGGCTGGTGACGGACACCCGCATGCACGCCAGCGGCGGAAAGCCGACCCGGTCTGTGCCAGTTTGTAGCTGACGACTTGGCAGGCGCGGGTGGCACGACGGGGTTCGATCCGCCGTCTGAGAGTCGGCCCGGGGACGGTGGAGGCAGCTGATGGACAGTGGCGGACGGCCGCCGGCCCCGGGCTCCGGCGGCCCGCAACGCCCGCGATCGGACGAGAAGCACGCGCCGCGGCGCCTCGAACGCGTTCGCGCCGCCGTGGCGGCGTGGGCCGCCAAGGCGGCCGCTGGTACCCGGGCCCTTGCGCGGCGGGTCGAGCAGATTCCTCCGCCCCCGGGGCCGTTCCGCCCCGGCTTCTGGCGCAGTCCGATCCGCGGGCCCTGGCTGACCTCCGTGTTCGGCCTGGTGCTGCTGATCGGCATCCCGCTGCTCTTCGTGACTGGTGCCCTGTCCTACGCCGCCTACAACCCCGGCCTCGGCGCACTCAACGACCAGACCCCGGACAAGGGCGTGCTGGGTTTCTACCTCTTCGACTGGCCCACACATCCCTACTGGCTGTACCGGTTGACCCAGGGGGTGCACGTGACGCTCGGCGTGGTCCTCGTCCCCGTGCTGCTGGCCAAACTGTGGTCGGTGATCCCGAAGCTGTTCGAGTGGCCGCCGGGCCGCAGCGCCGCCCACGCGCTGGAACGGCTGTCGCTGCTGGCGCTGGTCGGCGGGGTCGTCTTCGAATTCGTCACCGGCATCCTCAACATCCAGCTCTACTACGTCTTCCCCGGCTCCTTCTACACCCTCCACTTCTACGGCGCCTGGGTGTTCATCGCCGCCTTCGTCGTCCACGTGTGCCTCAAGCTCGGCCGGATGACCCGCGCCCTGCGCTCCCGCGGCCTGGTCGCCGAACTGCGCACCGACCTCGCCCACACCCGGCCCGAGCCACCCGACCCCGACGGCCTGGTGCCGACCGCCCCCGCGCCGCCGACGATGACCCGCCGCGGAGCGGTGGGCATGGTGGGGGCGGGCTCCCTGCTGCTTCTCGTGGTGACCGCCGGACAGAGCATCGGCGGTTGGCTGCGCGGCACGGCCCTGCTCGCGCCGCACAACCGCGACCCGGGCAGCGGCCCGAACGGCTTCCAGATCAACAAGACGGCCGCCGCCGTCGGCATCAACCCGGCGCATGTCGGCCCGGACTGGCGGCTGGAGATCCGCGGCCACGGCCCGGCTCAGGTCTTCACCCGTGAGCAACTGCTCGCGATGCGGCAGCGGACGGCCTCGCTGCCGATCGCCTGCGTGGAGGGATGGTCCACCCCCGACCAGCACTGGAGCGGCCTGCGGCTGGCCGACCTCGCTGCCCTGGCGGGCCTGCCGGACGCCGCAAGCGTCCTGGTGGAATCCGTCCAACCACCCGGCCCCTACAGCTCGGTGGTACTGCGGGGCAACCAGATCCACGACCCCCGATCACTGCTCGCCCTGCACGTCAACGGCGCGGACCTCTCACTCGACCACGGCTACCCGGCCCGCATCATCGTCCCGGCCAACCCCGGCGTGAACAACACCAAGTGGGTGCACCGACTGACCTTCAGGACCTGACCATGGCACGCTTCGTCCGCTGGTACGGCTCCGCCCCCCTCCACCTCCTCGTCCTGATCTGCTCCTTCGCCCTCACCGGCTACGCCCTGGTGCGCCTGTTCGCCGAGCGCCCGCTCGGGGTGGCGATCTGGTTCGTCGGCGCGGCCATCGGCCACGACCTGATCCTGCTGCCCCTCTACTCGCTCGCCGACCTCTCGGCCCAGTCCGTGCTGCGCCACCGCCCGGAACGCACTCCTGCGGTGCCGTGGATCAACTATCTGCGCGTGCCCGCCTTCCTGTCCGGTGTTCTGCTGCTCGTGTGGTTTCCCCTGATCCTCAATCTGTCGATCCCCTACCAGGGCGACACGCGGCTGCCGGAAGACGTCTACCTCGGCCGCTGGCTGGCGATCACCGCCGTGCTGTTCGGCGCGGCAGCGATCGCCTTCGCTCTCAAGCTCCGCCGCGTCCGGCGGGCCGCCCGAGTAGACGAGGAACGACCCGCACCAGGTAACGACGCACCGTGACGACCGACGAGGAAGCGCCGTCCCACGCCGGCACAGACCCCTACGCGCACATCCTGCGCAGCGGCCACGGACCGGTGTACCTGCGGCTGACGGACGGGCGCCGGATCCGGATGCCGGTGCATCGCTGGTACGCGCAGCCCACCGTGGCCGACGAATCCGTGCTCAACCGCTGCGTCGGCCCCGTGCTCGACGTCGGCTGCGGACCGGGCCGGCTCTGCAGAGCGCTCCTGGGCCGCGGATTCCCCGCACTCGGCGTCGATGTGGCTCCCCTCGCGGTGGCCCATACCGTCGCTCTCGGCGGGAGAGCACTGTGCCGATCGGTGTTCGACCGGCTACCGGCCGAGGGCGGCTGGCAGACCGTCCTGCTCATCGACGGCAACATCGGTATCGGCGGCGACCCGCATGCCCTGCTGCGCCGATGTGTCCAGCTCGTCAGCCCGACGGGTGTCCTCCTCGTCGAGGTCGGTCCGCATGACGTCGAGGAGCCCTGCACCGCCTGGTTCGAAAACGTCCACGGCCACAGGGGGCCGGTGTTTCCCTGGGCGCGGCTGGGAGCGCCGGCGCTCCGCAGGATCGCCCGGGACTTGGCCCTCGGCGTCACCGACCAGTGGCGGAGCGGCCGCCGATGCTTCCTCGCCCTCGGCCGCCAGGGCCCATCCTCGGGTCATCCATGCTGAGGCCGGCTGACGGCGCGGCACAGGATACGACGGGCGGTGCCACGGGGCCGTCCCGCCCGGTCAGGGCAACCGACGGCGGCCGGGACAGGGGCCGTCAACCGGTCGATCGAGGCTGCATGTGTGTGGGTTGCCCCTCGGCATCGCGGATGGCGCGGGCGGCGTTGATCAGACCGATGTGGCTGAAGGCTTGTGGGAAGTTGCCGAGGGCCTCCCCTGTGGTGGAGTCGGTCTCCTCGGCCAGCAGCCCGACGTCGTTGGCATGCGCGAGGGCGGTCTGGAAGACGTGCCGTGCGCGGGTGGTGTCGCCGGTGAGGGCGAGGGCATGGGCGAGCCAGAAGGTGCACAGCAGGAAGGCGCCTTCGTCTTCCGGCAGCTCGTCGCTGAGGTAGCGGCGGACCAGGCCGTCGCGGTCGGTCAGGTGGGTGGCGATGGCTAGCACGGTGGACTGGACGCGGGGGTCGTCAGGCGGCAGGAAGCCGACGATGGGCAGCATCAGCGTCGAGGCGTCGAGTTCCTCACTGCCGAATGCCTGGGTGAAGGCGCCTAGGCGGGGACTCCAGCCGCGCTCTTCGATGGCTTCGCGGATCCGGTCGCGCTCGTGCCGCCAGTGGGGTGCGTGGGCTTCGGCTTGGAGGGTGGGTGCCATGGCGATGGCACGGTCCAGGGCGACCCAGCACATCAGTTTCGAGTGCAGGAAGTGTCTGCTGGGCCCGCGTCGCTCCCAGATGCCCTGATCCGGTTGGGACCACCGCTGGGCGGCTGTCTGTGCCGCCTGGACCAGGAGGGTCCGGGTGGCTGGGTCCAGACGTTCGCCGGGCGGGAGGGTCTCGTGGGCGGCGTCGAGGAGTTCGCCGTAGACGTCGAGTTGACGTTGGCGCCACGCGTCGTTGCCGCTTCGAACGGGGCTGCTGTCGCGCCAGCCGGTCAGGTGGGGCAGGAGCCGCTCGCTCAGATCGCGTTCCCCGCCGATGCCGTACATGATCTGCAGGTCGACGCCGCGGTCGAGCTGGTTCACCGCGGCTCGGGCGAGGAAGTCGAAGAACTTCTCCTTCTCCTTGTGGCAGGCGGCCGTGGCCAGTGCCTGAAGGGTGAAGCTCGCGTCGCGGACCCAGGTGTACCGGTAGTCCCAGTTGCGTGTTCCGCCCACTCGCTCGGGCAGGGAGGTGGTGGCCGCCGCGACGATGGCGCCGGTCGGCGCGAAGGTCAGGGCGCGCAGCACCCGTCCGCTGTGGCTCACCTCGTCCTGCCAGGGGCCGACATACGCGCGGTGGAGCCGCGACCACGATCGCCAGCCGGTGATGGTGTCGCCGAGGCGGCGTCGGATACGCCCGGCACGCCAGCGCATCGGCTCGCGCTCCCAGGCCGGCTCGACGTGCAGGGCGAATCCCAGGCGGTGCCCTGCCCGCAGCGGGGTCCGGCCGTGCGCCGTGGAGCCGCTGACCCGCAAGTCCACGGGGCTCGACAGGAGCAGGATGTGGGCGCCCCCGTGCGCGGCGAGGCCGCCCCGCAGGGGTGTCAGGAGCGGGTGGACCAGTCCGAACTCCGGGCGCGGCGCGTAGGCGATCTCGATGGTCACCTGTCCTTCGGTGCAGGTGATCTGTCGCAGGAGCACTCCCGGGGAGGTGCTGCCGAGTGCGTGGCCGCGTTCGCGCCGTCCCAGGGCGAGGGCGTCGCGCAGCACCGCCGTGCCGTCGGCCGTGCGGAAGGTCGTCTCCAGGACGAGGGTGTCTTCGAGGTAGCGGCGGCTGGTGTCGGCAGGTTCGGTGGGGCGGATGGACCAGTGGCCGGCGCTCTCGTCGAGGAGGCGGGCGAAGATCGCCGGGCTGTCGAATCGGGGAAGGCACAGCCAGTCCACTGAGCCGTCGGAGGTGACCAGGGCGGCCGAACGGCAGTCGGAGAGCAGGGCGTGGTCACCGATCGGTCGCGCGCTCATTCGTCGCATCCCGTCCATCTCGGGCCGGGCGAGGCGGCCCGGTGAGGGCGACGTGAGGATCGCTCGCCCGCGCCGCAGGTCGTTTCAGATGCGTGAGGAGCATTGATCCCAAAGCCTTCGTGCACAGCGCATTCGCCCGACGTCGTACCTTGGCTGTAGGAGGAGCCAAGAACGGCCGTCCGTGCCCCTGATAGCCGCATGCACGCCGTGGCCGGCCTCGCGGTTCACGAGCTCGGGAACAGGGGACCGCCCGCCATCAGGCCGCCGTCGACCAGGAGGATGTGCCCGGTGACATAGCTCGCCTTGTCCGACCCCAGGAACTGGACGGCCTGGGCGATCTCCTCCGGGGTGCCCGCCCGGTGCATGGGCAGCACCGAATCGACCGCTTCACGCGCCGTGTCGTCGCCGGTGAACCGCTCGTACATGGCGGTCCGGGTGTAGCCGGGCGCGACCGCGTTGACCCGGATACCGTGAGCGGCGCCTTCGAGCGCGGCCGCCTTGGTGATGCCGACGACGGCGTGCTTGCTCCCGACGTACAACGTCGCCCCGGGGTAACCCATCAGGCCGAAGGTGGAGCTGACGTTGACGATGCTGCCGCCGCCCTGTTCCCTCATGACCCGGAACTCGTGCTTCAGGCACAGCAGCGTTCCCTTGACGTTGGTGTCGAAGGTGGCCTGGTAGCGCTCGTCGGTCACTTCGGTGACGGGGCTGGGTGTTCCCTCGGTGCCGGCGTTGTTGAAGGCGACGTCGATCCGCCCGAACCGCGCGACGGCGCGGTCGACGAGGTCCTTCACATCGGCGTCGAAACGGACGTCGGCACGCACGAACTCGACCGGGGCGCCGAGATCGGACAGTTCCCTGGCGAGTTGCTCACCCACGTCCTCGTGGCGGCCGGAGACCACAAGGTTCGCGCCCTGACGGGCGTAAGCCAAGGCGGTGGCGCGGCCGATGCCGGTGAGTGCGCCCGTGATGAGGACGACGGGATCAGACACGTCGAGCATCCCTTCCTGTAACCGCACAAGTGAACGACGGGTACGCGACTGGAACCCGCATGACACCGGGTTCCTCTTCGGGCAGGGGCGTATCCCCCAGTACCCCTGCAAGGAAGGTGTCCCAGCCGGACGACCGGCCGTATCGGACCCGACCGCCGCATCCACCGAACGGCGGCACGTGATGGCCCGTATGGCCCGCGGACGACGGCCTGGACAGACAACCCGAAGGCGGCCATAGACCCACCGACGGAGAGGGGACCGAGGGCACTCGTGCCGGCGGCTCGGAAGCGGCCGATCAGCAGCCGGATACGAAGGCCTGAGGTAGCAAGCCGAACCGGCTCGCTCACGTTGCCCGCTGAGCGTCGTTACCGGCGGGATCCGCCTGCGTGGCGGCCGCCTTCCAGGGCGGCCGAGGATCGCAATGCCTTGACGTGCTCGGTCATCTCGACCAGCCGGGCGAGTGGCGGTCACCCTCCGGGACGACTGAGGATCGCAACCTGGACCCGACCTGGAACCGATCCGTGCTGATCTGGGTGGCGGTCGCCCACTGGGGCGGCCGAGGATCGCAACCACCACCGCGGGCACGGCGGCGCGCACACCGCGTCGTGGCGGTCGCTTTTCAGGGCGGCGGAGGATCGCAACACCCTCGCCGAACTCGGCGCCGACGTCGCCGCCGTGTGGCGGCCGCCTTTCCAGGCGACCGAGGGCCGCAACGGGTCCAGCACAGCGTAGGCGCTGGTCTCCGGTGGCCCTCTCGACGGCCAGCCTTCGTTCAGTTCTGCCGGGTTCCTGACGGCCAGACCTACGCGGCCAGGCAGGCGTTCGGGATGACCGTAGTGGTGCTGTCTGCGTGGAGGGCGTCCGCGTGGTCGAGGGCTTTGGCCAGGGCGAGGACGGCTTCGTCGGCGGAGTCCTTGAGCAGGTGGCCGTAGAGGTCGGCGGTGATGGCAAGGTGGGAGTGGCGCAAGGTCTTGGAGACGACGGCGAGGGGGATGCCGGCGGCGATCATGATGCTGGCGGCAGTGTGGCGCAGGTCGTGCAGGCCGATCTTGGGCAGGTCGAGTTCGGCGGTGCGCCTGCGGAGCTGGTCGAGGACCCACTGGGGGCGTAGGGGGTCGCCGTCGGGGCGGGCGAAGACCAGGCCTTCGAGTCGGCCGTCGGGGTGGGCGGCCATCTGGAGGGCGGCCTGGCGGTGGAGGGCCGCCGTGGCTCTGGGGGAGAGGCTCACCCAGGCGCGGCTGGCTTCGGTCTTGGGCTCGCCGAGGTGAATCTTCCCGTTGTTCACGGCCGTCAGGGTCCAGCGGACGTAGAGCTTGCGGTCCATGAGGTGGACATCGGACCAGTGCAGGGCCAGAATCTCGCCGCGCCGCATGCCGGTGCCGAGCATGACCTCGAACAGGTCGGTGAGCCGGTCGGCGTAGTGCTCCGCGTTGTGCCGCAGGAACGCCGCGGCCTCATCCGGGGTCCAGCAGGTGCGCACGGCGGCGCGGGGCTTGGGCGGCACGGAGTGCTTGGCCGGGTTGTAGCGCAGCCGCCACGTCCGCACCGCGTGGTTCAGGGCGCCTCGCAGCATGGCCACCGCGTGGTGGACGGTGGTGCGCCCGCGGCCGGCGGCGAGCTGCGCGCTCACCCAGGCGTCGATGTGTTTGGGCCGCAGGTCGACGAGCAGCATGCCGCCGAACGCGGGGACCAGGTCGCGCTCGATGCACGCCCGGTAGCCCGCCCAGGTGTTGGGCGCCAGCGCCGGCCGCTTCGACTCCAGCCACTCGTACAGGAACAGCCCGACGCGCAGCGTGCGGTCCTCGTACACGCCCCGGTACTCGGCATCCAGCACCCGGGCCATCTCCCTGGCCGCCTCCGCCCGGGTAGAGAACCCGCCCCGCCGCCGAGTTCTCCGCTTACCGTCCTCCGGCGCCAGATCCACCGCATACGTCCACCGACCATGACCGACATCACCGGCCAGCCGAGGACACCATGGGCCCAACTGCTTCCCGTTTTCGTCCTGACACCCGCACCGGCGATACACCCGACCACGCTGGGGACGCTGCGCCATGGGACTCCTCCTCGAACCAAGTGGTGATGGCGTGTCCAGAGTTGCGGCAGTGGTGGGTGTGGTGGCAGAGCGCGCGGGACGGGGCGTGGAGTACGGCAAGATCGACCGGCCGGGACACGCGCTGGCGACACGCCGCGTGGGTGATCACGGAGCACGTTCGGCGGGTAGGCGAGCTTGATCGCGCAGCATCGGCCCGCACGGGGTCGCTGCTCGGAAGAGTGGCCGCGGGCCGGGAGAGAGCGGTCTGCCGGTCGGCCATGGGTTGTTGAGCTCGTACAACCCGGAGCACGAGCGGAGCGATGGCGCCGAGCCTCGGACTGGTCCCCGGAGCGCGCCACGGCGAGCGCCGAGAATTTCGGTGAGACCGGAGTGAATAGATGGGGTCGGGATTTGCGGAAGCCATTTTCTGGCTGACACTCGGTTCGGGTCGGATTGATTTCACTCCGCGGTGCTGGCCCCATGTCCGGTGACTTCCTGGGCGATCCTCGGGAATCGCTGGATTCACGGTCGGAGTGGCGCTACCCTGAAGACATGAACGCCAGCCGGACCCTCCGTCAAGCCCCTGACCTGGGGACCAGCTGGGGACCACACGTCGTGCGCGCTACCGCACGAGGTGCGCGAGACCTGCTCATCTGCACACACACGACGTGTGTGCGGGCGCATTTCGAGCGCTAATGTGATAGCCCTACTAAACTGGGGGTCAAGGGGCAATGCCGCTTAGCTTAAGTTGATCAAGCGGCTGTTGGGATGTTGATCAAGCGGCTGTTGGGATGTTGATCAAGCGGCTGTTGGGATGTTGGCGAGGCGGACAGTCGGTGGGATGCTGTGGCGGGTCCCGGTGTCACCGGGGCGCTTGACGTGGTAGCTGTTGTGTCGGGCGCGTTTGACGACTCTTGGATAACTGCGTTCGCGCCGTTGCGGGTTGAGGTTCCTGAGGTGAGTGATGTCGTGACGTATAGCGTCAACGACACGGCCTTGGTGGTCAGGGGGAAAAGGCCGCCGGCGTCGCGGTGACGTGGCGGCGGACGATACGCAGGGTGCGGGTGAACTTGACCCGGTCGGGGTCAATCCCGGCGTTGGTCGCGGCCCGGCAGATCAGGGCGCTGATCGCGTAGTGCGCGAGCAGGTAGCCGTAGATCTCCTGGCGGATGAGGTCCGGGCTCTTGGAC
>NZ_JYJF01000909.1 GCF_000955975.1 Saccharothrix sp. ST-888 | reverse complement strand
GCTATGGCGGGTCCCGGTGTCACCGGGGCGTTTGACGTGGTAGCTGTTGTGTCGGGCGCGTTTGACGGCTCTTGGATAACTGCGTTTGAGACGTTGGGGGTTGGGGTTCCTGGGGGGGGTGATGTCGCGGTGTATCGGGTCGGTGACGGGGTCGTGGTGGGCAGGGGCGAAAGGCAGCCGGCGTCGCGGGGACGTGGCGGCGGACGGTCCGAAGGGTGCGGGTGAACTTGACCCGGTCGGGGTCGATTCCGGTGTGGGTCGTGGCCGGGCAGAGCAGGGCGCTGATCGCGTCGTGCGCGAGCAGGTAGCCG
>NZ_JYJF01000908.1 GCF_000955975.1 Saccharothrix sp. ST-888 | reverse complement strand
GCGGTCGATCGGGGCGGACCTGTCGTGCGCCTGGCCGACGAACTAGATCGCGGTGATGGGGGCCGAGGGCGCCGCGAACGTGATCTTCCGGCGGGACATCGCCGGGGCCGAGGACCCGGAGGCGATGCGCGAGCAGAAGATCAAGGAGTACAAGAACGAGCTGATGAACCCGTACTACGCGGCCGAACGCGGTCTCGGCGACGATGTCATCGACCCCGCCGAGACCCGGCAGGTCCTCGCCTCCTCCCGCGCCATGCTCCGCACCAAGCACGCCGACCTGCCCAGCCGCAAGCACGGCAACCCACCGATGT
>NZ_JYJF01000907.1 GCF_000955975.1 Saccharothrix sp. ST-888 | reverse complement strand
GCTCCAGCGGCGGCCCGCCTCCGTCGGCGCCCCTGTGGACGACCGCCTGGCGGCCTACGCCCGCGAGCAGCGCGGGGGCCCGGTCGGCACCGGACTTCAACGCCCCACCTTCGGTCACCGTGGTGCCCGGCCAGCCGCCTCTCTTCACCTCGCCCACCGAGCACGCGAGCATCCGACCGGTCCCCCCTCATCGGCGCTGCCCGACCCCGGGAGCACCGAGGACCGCCAGCTGACCCGCTGGGTCGCGCAGGTGGTGCTGACCGAGGAGCTCTGTGGCGCCGATGCCGCCGCACGCGGGCTGGACACCGAGGG
>NZ_JYJF01000906.1 GCF_000955975.1 Saccharothrix sp. ST-888 | reverse complement strand
TCGGGACGCTGCGCCGTCACGAGGGCGGTCTGGAGCGGCTGTTCGCGTCGCTGGGTGAGGCCCAGGTGCGCGGTGTCGCGGTCGACTGGCAGTCGTTCTACGCGGGCCGGGATGCCCGCCGGGTGGACCTGCCGACCTACGCCTTCCAGCGCGAGTGGTACTGGCTGGAGACGCCGGCCCCGGTGGCCGGTGTCGCGCCGGTCGACGCGGTGCACGCCCGCTTCTGGGAGGCCGTCGAGCGCGAGGACCTGGATGCCCTGGCCGCGACCCTGGAGGTCGAGGGCGGCAGTGAGCTGGGCGCGGTGCTCCCGA
>NZ_JYJF01000905.1 GCF_000955975.1 Saccharothrix sp. ST-888 | reverse complement strand
GTTATTGTTGTTGTTGTTCGCCCCGCCACCACCGTTGTTGTTATTGTTGTTGTTGTTCGCCCCGCCACCACCGTTGTTGTTGTTATTGTTGTTGTTGTTGTTCGCGCCGCCACCACCGTTGTTCTTGTTGTTGTTGTCGCCGCCACCACCGTCGTTGTTGATATTGTTGATGTTGTTCGCGCCGCCGCCAGCGTTGGTGTTGTTGTTGTTGTTGTTGTTGGCCGCGCCGCCGCCGTTGTGGTTGGTGGTGTTGTTGTTCTTGGCTCCGTCGTCGTTGTGCTTGTTCGTGTTGTTCGTGGTCTTCGCCGCCTT
>NZ_JYJF01000904.1 GCF_000955975.1 Saccharothrix sp. ST-888 | reverse complement strand
CAACAGGGCGAGCCCGAGGACGCGTGGGCGGACTCGCTGCTCGCCGAACTGGACCGGCCGGAGGCCAGGTTGGGCGAACTGACGGCCGCGGACACCGAGCAGGGGCGGATCCCCGCCCGCCTGCAGGCCATGCTCAACTCACTGGCCGAGACCCTGGCCGCCGGTGACGCCGAGTCGATCGCGGGGCGGCTGGAGAACGCCTCCGCCCACGACATCTTCGCGTTCATCGACAACGAACTCGGCACGGCGTGACCGGGCCCGCCCACCGCCCCCCGCACGTGAGGCCAAATCTTCCGCACACAAGTGGCAACA
>NZ_JYJF01000903.1 GCF_000955975.1 Saccharothrix sp. ST-888 | reverse complement strand
CGGGGTGCCCCCGACCGGTCCGGTCACCACCGGGCCGGCGCCGACCGGCCCGCCCACCGGACCACCGGTGGCACCGCCGCCGACCGAGCCGCCCACCGACCCGCCGCCGACCGGCCCGTAACCGCCGAGGGTCGAGCCCGGAGCGCGACCGCTCGACGCCGCTGTTGGCGCGGCCCTCCTCGCGGTCGCCGCCGCCCTCGAGCACCCCGCTCCAGCTCCCGCTGCGCGGGCCGCGGCGCCGGGCGCCGCCGCCCTCGGCCGCCCGGGCCGCCCGGAGTTCGTCCTCGGCCCGCTGCGCCGGGCCTACCGCCC
>NZ_JYJF01000902.1 GCF_000955975.1 Saccharothrix sp. ST-888 | reverse complement strand
ATGCCGTGCACCGGGCTGGGAAGCACGATGTGGTCAGCCTCCTCGGCGGCCTGCTCGTCCTGGGAGACCCGGTCGTCGTGGCGGCCGTTCGGCTTCATCACCACGAAGAGCACCACCATTGTGGCGATCGCGATTCAGGCGTTGGTGATCTTGGTGACCAGTAGCACGATTATCAACGAAGCGGCCATCACCAGCCCGAAGGTGTTGATCGCCCGGCTGCGCTGCATGTGACGCCGCGTGGCCGGGTCGGTGTCGGTGCGCAGCAGGCGGGTCCAGTGCCGGCTCATGCCGGACTGGCTCATGTTGACGGAC
>NZ_JYJF01000901.1 GCF_000955975.1 Saccharothrix sp. ST-888 | reverse complement strand
GACGCTCCCGTAGCCGGGCACGGCCGGGGCGCGGAGGGGGCGAAGTGATCTCTGCCGGGTTGGTGAACTAGCTGCTGGTGCTCGCGGGAGCGGCGGTCGGCGCGCCGATGCGCTACTTGACGGACCGTACGGGGCAGGTCAGGGACGCGCAGGTCTTGCCCTGGGGCACCTTCACGGTCAACGGGGGCGGGTGTCTGGTGCTGGGGCTGGTCACGGGGGCGGTGACCGGCGGTGCCGTCGGTTCGCACGTCCAGTTGCTGCTCGGCACTGGCCTATGCGGGCCGCTGACCACGTACTCGACCTTCTCGTACC
>NZ_JYJF01000900.1 GCF_000955975.1 Saccharothrix sp. ST-888 | reverse complement strand
TGGTCGTCCCGTACGCGAACTCGTCGGTGTCGGTCTTCCCGACGCGCACCGCAGCGGCCCCGTGCAGCCTCGCGGTGACGGCGGCGTCGGCTGTGGGCACATGGTCGGCACGGACCAGGTAGCTCACGGTTGTTGGCACACCGGCGGTGTCCACCAGCTCCCTCAGCCCGAAGGGGAGGCCGTGCAGCGGCCCCCGGTAGAGGCCGGCCGCGATCTCCCGTTCAGCCTCGCGGGGGGACCGCAGCGGGGCGTCGGCGGTGACGGTCACATAGGCATTGACCTCGGGGTCCACGGCGGCGATGCGGTCCAGTA
>NZ_JYJF01000091.1 GCF_000955975.1 Saccharothrix sp. ST-888 | reverse complement strand
AAGACCGAGCTGCGGCTGGCACCCATCGATGGCTCGCCGGTCGGGGCGACCCCAGGTTCCAGACCGAGCTGACGTGGCTTCGGCCGGCCACGTACCGGCGACGTTCCAGGCTGCGCCGACAGTCGGGGAAGACTGGCGGCCTGGAGCGCTGGCGTCGTCTGCGGGTCCGGGAGTTCGGAAGGCCAGTTGCCGACTCGTGGTGGATCCGGTGTGGCGGATCGAGCCCCCCACCAGCCGTACGCGGTGCGTGAGACGAGCGGCATCGGATCCTCCTCGGTGTTTCCCCCACCATGCGCTCGGACCCGGGGCCTTGGGTAATCCCGGCTGCTGTGCCGGGAGACGGCCAGCTGAGGGGAACATCAGGACCGCCCGATCTCGGGGTACACGTACAGGAGCGTCTCCACGATAGCGACGGCCGCCCTGCCGTCCTCCACGTCCTGGTGCTCGGGGTCGTAGTCCCCGCGTTCGCGCCACGCCCGACGGACCAGGGTGAGCAGCTCCTCGGGAAATCCGTAGTCGCCGGGGTACGTCCAGCGGGGTCGCCGGGCATTCGGAGTGGGGGCGTAGTGCAGGGGTATGCCGGCCGGTGCTGAAGCGCCGGCCGTGGGTGCGGGCGTCATGGGCTGACCCTAGCTCTGCGAATCACTCGTACGGCGGAGGCGCATCGGCGTCGGGCCGAACGGGGGAGGGCGCCAGCTCCAAGCTGGCGCCCTCGAAGTTCCGAGCTGTCAGTTCGACGGCGGGGTGACCTGCGTCGGATCGAGAGCCGGCCCGGCGGGTGCAGCCGTGGCTCCGGTGCGCAGCCACGAGGGCAGCCACTGGTCGACCACGGGGAGCGCCATCAGTCGGGTGATTGCGGCGGCGACGGCGAGTACGACTCCGAGGCCGGGCACGGTATCCGGCAGGCCGGCGGTGTGGATCAGCAGGGGCAGGCCGGCCAGGAGCCCGAGAGTGGCCTGAAGAGCGGTTCGGGTGGTTCGGCGTGCGGCGTCAGTCAAGGCTGACCTCCTCGTTCGTAGGCGTGGGTCGGGTCAGGTGATGTTGTCGGTGCGCATGGCGGCGCCCCAGGTGACCGGGCCGACGATGCCGTCCACCGGGTCGAGGTTCTTCTCCGTCTGGAACTGGCGGCAGATGCTGGCCGATGCGGGGCCGTACCAGCCGTCCACGGTGATCGACCAGCCCCGGTCGCGCATCCGCTGCTGCCAGGTCCGGACGTTGTCGTCGTGCAGCATCGGCGTGCGCAGCGCGAGGTACTCACCGGGCCAGGCCGGGCCGGCTGACGGGCTCGGTGAGGGAGTCGGCGTGGGACTTCCGCCACCGCCAGGGCGCGGGGCGCCGGCCTGGACCCAGGCGTACAATTCGTCGCCGGGGCAGTCTGTATTGAAGTCGTCGCGGTGGCCCCGGATTTCGTCGCCGGCGCCGTTGGCCTGGAGGTAGTCGATGGCGTCCCGGAGGCCCTGAAGCAGGGTGTCGCCCGCGCTCTCGTTGGTGCCCTGGATTGCACAGACCGCGTACCGCGCGTGGTTCACGGTCTGGTTGCCGTTGGCGCCGCTCTCCTTGTGCAGGCCGCGCCCTTCGAAAACGTAGCCGTGCTGGCAGACGACAAAATTGTAGGCAATATCCACCCAGTGCTGGACCGGGTCGGAGAGGTGCTCCTGGCGAATTGCCCGGACCTCGGCGGCGCACTGGGAGTGGTCGGGGGTCGTGTACGGGCCGCCGATCCAGTGCACATCCACGCCCAGCGCAGTCGGGAGATCAGCGGCTGGAGTTTCGGCGGGGGCTCCCCATTCGGTACGGGTTACGAGCTGCATCCGTTGTTCTCCTCAGCGGGAAGGGGGGTCATTGAGCGGGCCGCCTGGAGTTCCGCCACCAGGGCCCGTAGGACTTTGAATTCGTCGAGCACGGCGTCGTGCGTCTCCTTGGCCTGCTGGACGCTGGCCCGGCCGACGACGGAACTGCCGACGAGAAGAAGCGGCAAGCTCCACAGCTGCACGGTGTTGCTCCAGTAGAGGAGCGTGCTCATGGCTGCGGGGAAAAGGATGGGGAGGAAGCCGTAGGCGAAGAAGAGATAGGTCGTCGCCATCGATCCGAAAATGCGGGTGGCACGGACGGCGACGCGCTCGTTGAAGTCGCGCCAGCTCACTCGGCGACCTCGCGTGTGGTCACGAAGTGCGCCGAGTGAGCCGGCGGGCCGGCCTTGTGGAACCGCACCGCCTGCCACGGCGGCTCCGGCAGCACGTGGATGCCATCGGGCATGAAAGCGCCCCCGGTGAGTCGGTAATTGATCAACTCACCGTAGGGTTGGGAAAATAGCCTGAGATAATGGCTGGTACGGCTGCGAACGCAGGAGGACGGGCTCCCTCATGCGGGGGCCCGTCCTCGGATTCTGATGCGTTCAGCGCACTGCCGGCGCCTCGTACCGTCAGCCGTGGCCGAAGCGGAACCCCACTCCGCGCACGGTGACGATCCAACTGCCCGAACCCAGCTTGTTGCGCAGGCTGTTGACGTGCGTGTCGATCGTGCGGCTGCGGCTCACCTCGGCGTTGCCCCAGACCTGGCGCTCGATCTGCATCCGCGAGACCACCGAGCCGGGTTTCGAGGCGAGCAGGTGCAGCAGGTCGAACTCCTTGCGGGTCAGTTCGACCAACTGCCCGTCCATACTGACCTCCCGGCAGCCGGACTCGATGCGTAGTGAGCCGTGAGTGATCGGCGGGGCAACGGCGGGACCCGGCCTGACCCGTCGCATCACGGCCTCCATTCGGGCGATCAACTCCGGGAAGCCGTAGGGCTTGACGAGGTAGTCGTCCAAGCCGGCCTGGAGGCCGAGGACCCGGTCCAGCTCGCTGCCCCGGGCGGTCACGGATATCACCGGTGTGTCGCAGTTGGCTCGGATCTCCCGGCAGACCTCCAGGCCGTCCAGGTCGGGGAGGTCGAGATCGAGCAGCACCATGTCGGTCCGGTGGTAGGCGCGAAGCGCCTTGCTGCCGCTGTCGACACTGGCTGCCTCGTGGCCGTGCCGGCGCAGGCTCTGCACTAGGCGGTCGGCGGCGTATGGGTCGCTCTCCACTACCAGGACGCGCCAGCCCTCCCTGACTGCGCTCCCTCGGTGGTCCAACCGGTCGGTGAGTTCGTGTGGCATTGACTCCCCTCGCGCATTCACTGTGAGGACAGGACGTCAGGAGGAGCCCGCGTCGGGGCGTATTTTGATGCTGTTCAGAACGACGGCGAGGATCGCCTCTAGCTCGCTCGCGAGCGGGTACCCCTCGGTTCGCGTCCAGCGGTAGACCGCGCCCAGGTAAGTGTCCCGCAGGATATTCCCCACCAGGAGTGCGTCGATATCGGGGGCAAACTCCCCTCCAGCCTGCCCCCGCTCGACCATCCCGGCGAAGAAGAACGCGGCGAACGGCTCCTCCAGCATCGGCTGGCCCGCCTGCACCCACGCCTTCAACATGGCTGGCGTGGTGCTCCGCTCTTCCTCGTTGATCCGACTGAGCACTGTCATGCAGCGCTGCAACCGGAGTTCGAACTCGCCCCCCTCCGTGAACACGTCACCCTCCAACTCGGCCTTGAGCCGGGCCCGCCGCCGCTCGCCCCATTCCGTGATGAGGTCTTCCTTGCGCTGGAAATGGTTGAAGAACGTCCCTCGCGCAACGTCGGCGCGCTCGACGATTGCATCGATCGACGTGGCGTCATAACCCTGCTCGGCAGCGAGCTCCAGGGCGGCTTGGTAGATGCGTTCCCTTATCCGCTGCTTGTTGCGCTCGCGGCGTCCCGGTTCCGCTGTCGCGGTCGGCCTGTCCATTCGATGTATCTCCCCTGTGCCCCGGTGGTGCCATCAGCCGACCGCTGACAGCCCCCCCTGGCTGTATTTATACCAGAAGATAATCTTGGGCCGCAGTACACGTTCGCCCGTGATCCCCGACACACCGAGCTCGCCGCCGCCCAGGCCGAGCAGCGCGACATCGGCGCGGCCTCGGCCGCGCCCGCCAGGGGCTTGGCCGAGGCCGTCGGGGACTCACGCGCACAGAGCGGTAACGGTGCCTTCGTAGCCCCTCACATGCAGTGAGCTGGTGCGCTGCCGAGGAACCTCGTCCGTCAGTGCGCGCGGCTCCGGAATCGCGAACCCGTGCAGCACCGCGACAGCGAGCACCACCAGATGCCGATCGCCGCTGTGTGAGACAAGGTCCCGCTGCAGAATCGGGAGCACCGCCCGAAGGTGCGCCCGGACGGTCTGAGGGTGCCGGCCCAGCTGCTTACTGGTTCGCTGGGTGTGGGCGTTGCACATCACCCATGCCTGGAGCGTCGTCATGAGCTCGTCGGGCACCGGAGCCAGCAGTGACCTGGCCCACTGCCGTACCTCTGCCGTCGCCAGTAGATCCGCGAGGTGCAGCCGCTCCCCTTCAAGAGGGAGTGAGGGCGCCGGGGCCACGCCCGATGGCATGAGCTCCAGGGCGAGTGACAGGGCGGCCCTCGCCCGGACGTCCTCCAGGTCCATGCGGAGGAGCTGCGAAAGACTGCGCAGTCGGGCGGTAACCGTATTGCGGTGCACCCCCATCAGCTGGGCGACGCCTCTGATCGGGACCTCCAGGTAGAGCCTGAGAGTCTCCAGCAGCGCGTCACGCTCGGCCCGGTCCTGCTTCAGGACGGGGGCCAGCAGAGACAACGCCCAGTGCTCGGCGCGACCGTCCAGGGTGGGCACCAGGCACTGGTGGCCCTGGTACGTGGCGGCGCGCGCCGGGTTCTGCCGGGCTGACGCGAGGGCTCGCAGCGCGTTGCGGTACCCCTGGGACACCCACTCCAGGGCGACGATGTCGCTGGCCCCAAGTGACCAGTCGTTCATCTCGGCCACCATGGTGCCGAGTAGTGTTCCTGCGGAATCGGGGCTGTCCGTGGCGCCCTGGGGGGCGACGACGATCACGTGCTCCTCGTTTATCGGGCATCGCACGGCCAGCGCCTCCTCGCCGAGGGCGGCGCTGCATTTGTCCGCGACATCGTTCCGTTCGGCGGGCCGGACCTGCAGGATGTAGACGCGTACCTGATCGACCCTCAGTACAGACGGGTACAGCGCGCCGGCCACCCGCTGGGCCTTGGCGATTTCACCGCTGACGAGCAGTTGGAACACGGCGCTTCGCAGTGCGGAGGCGGTGCGTCGCTGCCTCTGCTCCGCGCGGTGCGTCTCCTGGAGGTACTGGCGCAGGGCCAGCAGTTCAGTGGCGTGTGCGAGGGCGTGGACCAGCGACGGTTCGTGTGGTGCGACGCGCGCGGTGACGAGTACGGAGCGGGGAAGCTGTGTGCCGACTGCGGCTAGCCGGACCTCAAGGTTGCCCACATCGAGGCGGCCGGAGGCGAGGGCACCGGTCGCGATCGAGTGGATCGCGCTGCGGGCCTGCGTGAGGACGCACCGCGCTACGTGTCCGCGATCGTACTCGGGGGCTGTGACTGTGGGGCGGCCCTGGGAGTCCACGAGGAGGACGTGGCCGTCGATCTGACGCGCCAGGCGACGTACCAGACGCGCGGTGTGGTCGACGCCCGTCCTGGGGCTGATGTGCTCCAGCAGCTCGTCGTGCCACGCCACTTCCTCGCGAAGGCGGTCGAGCTGCTCGCGGTGGATCAAATCGGCCAGTTCGGTCCAGGAGACGCGGGGGGAGACCGTCAGAATCGGCAGCTGCCGCGCACCGGCGGCTGCCGCGAGAGCCAGCGGGGCGGTGTGGTTGGCGCATACGACGGCCACACCGGACGCCCCGTGGTGGACCAGGCTGTCGACCCACTTGTCGCAGCGGGCTCGGTCGTCGGCCCAGCCGCCGGCGGTGATGGCCAGCTGGTTGCGCAGTTTGGTGTTCCACACACCTCGGTCGAGGTCGCGAAGCCCCTCCACCTTGCGGGCGGAGTAGCTCGAATCCACGAGTTGAATGTCCATGCCAGGTCTACTGACGAGAAACCCTAGAGTAGCCATTTAAGTCCCCAATCGACCGCAGCGACCGCCATTAGGTGGGCTGCGGTCGGGCCGCCCCGCACTTGCGATTTTTCCGCGATTTGACATAAAGTTCTGTACTGGTGGTGGTTTGGATGACGCGTGCATGGCCAAAAGGTGCACGCGAGCCGATTATCGCGACGCTGGGAACTCTAGGAAAAACCGCAGAATCGGTCAATAAAAAACCGTCAAGTGTCACGGCCTGTCAGAACGGCCCCACCCTGCGCGATGCCGCCGGCATTCTCGCTCAGTGAGATACCGCCCCGCCTTTCTCACCCAGTGAGAAGCCGCGCCGCCCCCCTTCTCACCCAGCGAGAAAGCACACAGTGCGCCTTCTCGCCCAGCGAGAAAGCAATGTGACGGACAATCAGCCAGTTGGTTCATACCAGTCGATGACCTAGCCTGTAGCCCGATCGGAACCACCCGACCTAGGGAGAGCCGTGAGGGCCGTCGTCATACGTCAATTCGGTGGAGCAGACGAGCTGAAGCTGGAGGAGGACTACCCAGACCCACTACCACGCCCCGGCCACCGGCTGATCGATGTCCACATCGCCGGGGTCAACTACGCCGACCTACACGGCGCAACCGACACCTACCTCGCACCCGTCGAGCTGCCCTACATCCTCGGCAACGAGTTCGTCGGCACAACACCCGAAGGCCGCCGAGTAGCCGCACTGACCAAGGGCGGCGGGTACGCAGAAAAAGCCCTCGCGCACCGCGCGGTCACCTGGGACGTCCCCGACGACATCACCGACGAACAAGCCGCCCACCTAGCCCTCCAAGGCAACTCCGCCTGGCACATCCTGCTGAACACCGCCAAGCTGACCCCCGGCGAAACCGTCGTAATCCCAGCCGCCGCCGGCGGCCTCGGCACCCTCGCCGTACAACTGGCCAAACTGGCCCGCGCCAAGGTCATCGCACTCGCCAGCACACCCGAACGCCGAGCCCTCGCCCTCGAACTCGGAGCGGACGCGGCCCTCGACTCCTCCACCACCGACGGCCTGACAGACCGCATCATCGAAGCAGCAGGCGGCCCCGTACAGGTCGCCCTGGAAATGACCGGCGGCCCCACACTCCACGCACTCGCCGACGCACTCGCCCCCAGGGGCCGCCTCGCCGTCTACGGCTACGCCTCCGGCCAAATCGAGGACATCTCCATGCGCACGATCCTGGAGCGCTCACTGACCGTCTCCGGGTTCTGGCTACCGCACCTGTACGCACTGCGCACTGCACTACCCGCCAGCATGAACGCCCTCTACGGACTCGTCCGCACCGGTGACCTGCGGCTTGTCACCGGGCACACCTACGCTCTCGGGGAGGCAGCGCAGGCACACCGCGATCTGGCAGACCGCAAGACCACCGGCAAGCTGCTCCTTGACATACGGCGGTAGCCTGCGAACCGACGAGCCTGAACGGGCGTCACAGAGACAAGCACCAACCCGTGCCACCGAGCACGAGGAGAAGAAGGAGGGGGTAGGAGGTGGCTCTCAGCCATGCCGAGCGCGCGTTTCTGATACAAGGAGCGATAGCTAGACTCGGACGCCCGGCCCGAACCGGCGAGATCGCCAAGGAGGCAGGAGTCGACGACTCGACTGCCAGCCGGATCCTGCACAGCCTGGCCCCCAAAGGCGTATTCAGACACCATGAAGACGGCTCCTGGGACCTCGGCCTCGGAGTCGCGGACCTCGCGTACCGCGCCCTGGAAGCGACCGACGACCTCGACGCCATGCAACACGCACTCGCCCAGGCCCGCCAGGACACAGACGACGGCCTGGTTTTCCTCTACATGCTGGCCCCCCACCTGCCCATCGGCCGCCAGTGCGTCCTGATGCAGGTAGGCGACTCAGACCTCGTCGAGCTGAACATGACCCCCCGCGACGTCCTCAGCGTCACACGCAGCCTCCGCACCGGCGCGAGCGGACGCACGATCCTGGCGTTCCTCCCCCCAGCCGTACAGGAACGCGTCATCGCCGCTCCCCTGCCCGACGAGGCTGGCCCAGGAGCAATCCGCGACCCCGAAGATCTCCGGGCGTCACTCGCCCACGTCCGAGACGTCGGATACGCGCTAGGCCGCCAGGAGTGCATGCCGGGATGGAACTCGATCGCCGTACCCGTCTTTTACGAGGACAGCGTCTACGGCTGCGTCCTGATGCTCAAGCCCGCCACCGTCATGCCCCAGGCACCCCCGGAGTACATCAACGCCATCAAGGCAGCGGCCGTCCGACTCAGCCGCTCCGACATGGCCTGGCCAAACCCAGCCTGACAATCAACCACCAGTAGGGCCGGTCACCACGTGACCGGCCCTACTGCTACGCCCAACCACCACGCACCGGCAAACCAGGTACAGACAAGCAACTCTGACACACACTCAAAACAACATTTCTCAAAACCACCCGCACGGCCCAACCGCTGTGCGCAGGTGCGACAGATTCTGTGCACCCGTCAGGTACCGCATCATCACCACGATCTCTACTCTTACGTATACAGGGCGACGCTCACACCCACCCATCGCCCACAACTCCGCTGCGCCGCATTTCGCGCGCCATGCAGCAAATTCGCGGACTGACACAGAAATCGACCCGCGAACCTATCTCTCCGCGCCGAACTCCGGGAGAACCGATGGCCACCATTGTCGAACTCAACCTCCAAACGCGCCTCGTCGTCTCGATCACCCGCGCCATACCCATGACCGTCAGGCTCACGTACAGCAGCGGCGACCCCCTCGCCGTCCACGCCTACTTCCCCGCCGAGTACTCGCTGGAGCCGACCACCACCACCGACCCCGAAGAGGTCGAGTGGGTCTTCGCCCGACAGCTGCTCGCGGCCGGAATCGACATGCCGGCCGGCCTCGGAGACGTCCGAGTGATGCCCATGTCCTCCGAGACCGTCGCCGTAGAACTGCACAGCGCCGAAGGGAAGGCCCTGCTCCTCGTGGAAAGGCGAGACCTCAGCCACTTCCTCTGGCACACCTACCGCGTCGTCCCCGTCGGCCAGGAGCACGAGTACGTCAACACCGACCAGGCACTCGCGGAGCTGCTCGCATGAACGAGATCCCCTGCCAGGTCTGTTTCACGCCCGTCTCCCCGGAGGAGGAGGTCAAACACCCCACCGTCCAGGGGCTCCTGCTCGAACTCCACCGCATCTGCCTCATCACAGAGGCGCTCGTGCTCCTAGCCGGCCAGCCCGGCACCCGGCACCTGCGAGTGGTCTGATACTCCGCATTCGCAGACGCCGAGGCCATGAGGCGGGCTAGCGTCGGAGGGTGCGAAAGATCGACACACTCTCAAAAGCCCAGAAGCGCGCGATCATTCACCAGTACGAGGTGCGCGGCGACGGCGCCCGGCAGGTCGCCAGCTGGGCGACCAAGGAGCTGCAAGTCCAACTTTACGAGCGCGACGTCTACACGCTCCTCAAGGAGGCCGACGTTCCCCGGCGCGGCCCCGGCGGAAGCGAAAAGCTCTCCGGCTACGGCACCGCCCGCTGCACCCGTTGCCTGAACGAGGACGCCACGGGACTGACGCGAGGAGATGCCACGCAGCTCATCCGAACCGCCGCAGCCGCCTTCGTCCTCATGACCAACCATCTCGCCGGCAAATCGGGCCAGCAGGCGCCCTTCAAGCTCCCCGAGGGCGAGAGCTACGCCGACGTTCCACGAAGCACCAGCTACGGCGACCTCATCGCCGCCATCAACACGGCCGGCGGCCCGGAGGCCCTGGAGCAGGCCCTGCGCTTCGTCCTGGACGACAAGCGGTAGCAGCGCCGGCGGGCCTGGCCACTGCCTGACACTGCCGGCCGGGCTAGAGTTGCGGCCTATCCCAGCCACCAGGGGCGGCTTTTGTCCGAAATTTCACTTAATGGTGGGGGTCTGCCCTATTTCGCCCTAGTTCTCTTGTGAAATGTGGCGAAACTCACATGGTCCTGAATGTCCCACTTTGCCCCCATGGGGACCTGATTAACCTGTTAATCGGGCTGTTTCTCCACTCTTTATGCGCAATTCCGCCATGATCACCAAAAAGGCGTTATGGAATCGTGCTTGACGTGACCTGATTACGTTAAGTGAATTCGGGCATAAGTGGTCATTCTGGGGTGCACTGCCTTGAATCCGGCGTAGCCGACACGGGGCGCCGCCCTGGTTTAGACCAATCTGCGCGCGCGTCTGAGTTGCTCGCTCGCCGGTCCAGACCTCTGCGTACTCATGTCTAGACCATTTCCAGTGGTAAATGCCTCTGTCCTCATAGCGGACGCGAGTGCCCGCGCGGAGGCCGGAGCCAGCGGCCGGACATCCCCGCCTGGCGGCTAGCGCGGGAGTGCTAGCAAATGATTTCCTCGGGGATATTCACAAGCTCGCAAGGGGGCGCAGGCGCCCGAGCATGCCACTCGCGTATCGCGCACCCGAGCGCGGCCGCAGCCTGCCATAGGGGGCTTGCAGGCGTGTCTGTGGCCTACAGGGGAGTCGTAGCAAGGGGGCCGTATGGGGCACCCCCGAATTTCGACACCCCGACGGCCGGGCGGGGTGCGGCGGGCGTGGCGAGAGGGCGGTCAGGCACCCCTGTATGTCCCGCTTTGCGACCTAAGACAATCGTCCAAAATGTGGCGTGAGTCACGCGGCAAATTAGGGCAAGACAGGCATGAGAGGAATGTCTATTTTCATCCGTGCATAGCCGGTGATCTCATGCCTACAGGCAAGTAACTTAGTCTCGCATTGTGAGAAATTCTACTATTTTCCAAGATTCTTTTTCGTTGACGCACGGCTGTGACCAGGGATTTTGTTGAGAGACTCAGACATTTTGGGACGTATTGGTTGTAGGCACGTCCCCGGGACGTGCCTACAGTCGTTTTCGTTCCACCGCACCACAGCAGCCCCGACCGGGGGCGGCGGCGGGGGGCGCAGGAGGTGAGGCAGGGCAGCGGGCCTGGCAGGGTCCGACACGGGAGCGCCCGACCCCGGTACGCCGCTAGCGGCTGTTCTCTGCGTTATGCGTGCCAGTGGAAAAACAACGACGGGCGGAAAGCCCCTATTACCTCTGCGCCGATTTAGGCCCCGTGCACACCGGCTCTGTCCGGCTCTGGCGGTAGCTGCGCTCCCTTACGGGCAAGCGGGCAAGTGGAGGGTAGGCCAAAACCGCTTATAGCGATACCTGTGATACGTGGGACGTTAGGTGTCCTGTCGGCCGTACCCGCGCGGTTTCCGTGCTCCCAAGCTTTCCGGCTGATAGTGACTGCAATCCTGGCACGTTGCCCCGCGTCGGGCGTGCAATGGCAGAACGGCGGAGATAGGTACCGGGCTGGGCGGAGACGTTGTCTCTGCGGTCTGTGGCCTTACCAACGCCGGGGTGGACTCCCTGTCTAGCGCGCATCTCCCGCACTGGGCCTTATGGCCGGAGTAGGGATATCTGCCGCTTCCCTCCGGGGATTCTGGTGATTTTCCTAGGGGGCCGGATGGCCAGTGATCCGGAGAAAAACGGCGCAGTATCAAGCGATGGGCCCCGGTGGGGATGCCGTCGCCGGTGGTGAACCCTAAACCTGATGCCGGATGGCTGTTGGTTACAGGCGCCACGTATCCAGATCACGTATGCATGCCCAGAGAACGGGGCGCTTAATTTCGTGGAAACCCTGTGGTTTGGGGAGCAAGTTCGAACCTTGCTAAGCGCGCTTGTTTCGTTCGCACTCGTGAGGGGTGGAGCATGGCTATTCGCATCATTACTGACGACGAATCGCGTAGTCACAAAGCGGGCCCGGTCCGCGTGGACTACCGGGGCAAGGTGAACTTGCGCGGTGCGCGTGCGCCGGAGGGTGGCCGAGCAAATCAGGCACCGGCGGTCGGGCGCAACGTCCGTCACCAGAGCTACACCGGTAAGCAGCTCAAGGCGCCTAAGCGCGTCATCCGTAGCAGCAGGCCCGCCGGTTATCAGCAGTCGCCCACCTACGCGCCCGGCAGCCACGCACGCGGCATGGG
Organism: Saccharothrix sp. ST-888; assembly: GCF_000955975.1. Taxonomy (GTDB): domain Bacteria; phylum Actinomycetota; class Actinomycetes; order Streptomycetales; family Streptomycetaceae; genus Kitasatospora. The sequence continues at coordinate 18,998 of NZ_JYJF01000091.1, read as the reverse complement.
GTACTCGACCAACGGGGGTTACTTCTCGGACGGGCCTAGCTTCGATCTGACGACGGTTGTCGGAATGCGCGCCGCCCGGGATTTCTGGTCGGGCATTGCGCGGGGGTTGGAAGAACAGGGCCAGGACGCGAGTCACGTGCGTGCGCAGGTGGCCAACCTGCGACGTGTTCTCAAGGAGATGTGATGGGGCGGAAGCTGACTGACCGCGAATTGCGGGAAGCACTCAAGCAGTACAAGCGGGACCGACTGGCTAAGGCGGTCGCGCGTCGCACGGGCGCCTTGCGGCCGGGGGTGCCTGAAATCCCCGCACCGCGCCGCACCTGGGCCGCGCCGAGCACCGTGCCGACCGGCGGGGGTAACAGCGGCCGGTCGTACGACGGGCGCAGCGCCCCGGGGCTGGAGACCACCTGGCGCTACGACCCGGAAGACCCGGGCTCGGGGAAGTGCCACCCGTGCTCCTACCAGCCTCAGCCGCAGGAGGACTGACAATGAAGAATCGCAAAATCCTGCTCGCGATCGCGGCCGTCGCTGCGGAGATCCTCGCGTGGACGTTCGTGGGATTTGTTGGGATAGAGCTCGTCCGCTGGGCGGTTGGACGATGACAGAGGCGCAGCGCCAGGAACTGGCGCGCGAGTTGCAAACGGCGGCGATTGCTGAGGGCGAGCGCCGCCGCCGTGCTTTGCGGAAGAAGTTCTCGGACGCGCCGATCCCGCAGCGTACCGAGCCGATAAAAATTGGTTTCCGCTGATGGCCGGTCGACACCGCAAACCTAAGCCGTTCACCTGGCGCACCAGAGCGCGATTGATGCTCTGGTGCGCCTCTCTGTTTTTGGGGCCTGAAATGGCTGGCAAGCCTTAGAGTCGAAGGAGGGATATGGCGAGTCGGGTGAACCCTCGCGACACCGGACGTCTGGCGGTCGGTGATTACGTCCGGAGCGTTCAGTGGGGCTGGGAAGGCGAAGTCGTCTTCACCAATGACGGGGAGTACGGCCAGAACGTCGATATCAAGATCCTGCGCGGAGTGGACAGCGAGTCGATCGGCAAAACGTCTGTACGGACGCTGGCGATCTGCTTCGAGCACGCCGTGCGCCCGGCAGCCGAAAAGCCCATCCCGGAATACGGATGGGAGCTGTGGGGACAAAAGCTCGCGGTCGGCGACACCGTACGCAGCGGGCATCCACGGTCCGATGTCACCCAGACCGGAGTCGTCACAGCGCTGTGGGAGCGCAGCGACGGTGAGCAGATGGTCCAGGTCGGGTGGGGCACCACGGTGGTCACCTATCCGCACCAGTCGGCGACGCTGGTACGGGTAGAGGCCATCTCGGTCGAGCGTGAGAACCAACTTCCGGTTGAATGGCCGGCATTCCTGGCTGCACCGACGAGGCCGGCACTGATGGAAGCGCCACAGGCGCGGGCCCGGCGGCTGGCCGCCCTGGTCGAACTGTGCGCTGGCGAGACGCTGGATGAGCGCGAGCACGGCGGGTGGATGTTTACCGTTCATGGCGAGCCGTACCGCGTGACGACCTGGCGGCAGGACGCGATCAAGGGCCCGACGGACGGACACGCGCTGCGCGCTGATCGGCTGGTGATCCATGGGCCGGAGTGCACGGGGTGGTCGTGGTCAGGGGACTGGTCCGTGGTGCTGGACGGATGCCGCGATCACGCGGCGGGGCTCGGAGTGCCGGATGACCGGCTGCACGCGTACGAGTTCATCACCCGGAACGTGACCGACTGGTACGACCGGGAACAGGGGCGGGAGCGGTGGCACACCGCCAAGGTCGAGCGCTACGAGGGCGACGGCCGGTACCTGGTGCAGCCGTGGGATTGGGGCAACGGTAACTCCGAGTTGATCCGGCGAGCGGACGGCTGGCAGCGCTGCGAGAGGCCGCAGCCGGTGGCGCGGGCGAAGCCGGAAACCAAGAAACGAGCAAGGAAGCCGCAGGTGTAGATGGCTTCGCTGATCGGCGGGCCGCTGCCGGTCGGTCGGCGTGGCTGTGCACCCCGCACGGCTGGATTGGGGGTGGAAATGGCGGGATCTATGGCCGCCGAACGCCGGGGCAACCGGCTGTTGGTGGAGAACTACGGGCCAGGCCGGGCGAGGGTTCCCAGGTGCCGGCACCGAATCGTGGAAGCGCAGCCAGTCGATTACGGGGCCGTCCGGTATGTCGAAGATCAGGACGGCATTTGGTGGGTGGCTGGCTGGGTCCTCGACGGCGACGACACCATGCGGGCGTTGGCGTGGCCGCACGATCGGGTGGCTCGACTGGCCGGCCGACGGCGGGCAATCAAGGACGGCACCAAAACGCGCGCCGATTGGAGCAGCTATGGAAAGTGACGAGGTCCCCGGGTGCCCGGTGCACACCGCGTATCTGTACGACGTGGTGAGGGTCGCTGGACGGCGAGGGCTGGTGGTCAACACGTTGCTCGGTGCGGCATCGCCCGGCGAGCTGATCCGAGTCTCGGCATTCAAGTCCGACGGTGGCGGTCAGGGCACCTTCCGGCGGTCTGACGTCGAGAAGCTCTCGGCCGAATTCGTGGGGATGCCGAACGAGAACCATTACCCCAAGTTCGGCCAGCCGATCACCTCGTGGCAGCAGATCCCGCATGAGTTCGACGAGTACCTGACGTGGGGCATGGACGCCGGGTGCATGTACTGCGGGGCGGCCGAGAGCCACCCCATTCACATCAACGACGAGGAGAGCAACGCATGCACGTGAAGATCGAGTTCTCGCCGGCCGACCACGCCTTCAACCCGCTTGCCAAGCCGGTCGAGGGTATCCACGAGATCGAGCTGACGGCGTCGATCCGCCAGCTCCTGGACGTGATCGCCGCGAAGCTCCCTGCGGGGACGGAGCGCGAGGAGTTCCGCGACACCTACGGGCGGATGGCCCACGCGTTCTCGGTGGGGGCGAGGCAGAAGCTGACCCAGCAGGACAGCGTCGGCGCCCAGCTCCACCCCACGTTCGAGCACCCGCCGCTGACCATGACCGTCTCGCGCATGGAGCCGCTGGCGGAGGCGTAGGCCATTCGAGCCAATTGGCTCGGCTGTTCGAGTGAACTAGGGCGGTTCGACCGTGTGAGGTCGGGCCGCTCTTCCGCTTGTGTGACATACCGACGGATGTCCGTCGAATGGAGGAACACCGATGGCTTTCTACCTGGTCATCACGGAGCGCTGGAGCCGTAAGCCCGGCGATCAGCAGCTCAACCTGATCGGCGATCCGGAGCGCAAGGAGCACCAGTGGCCGGATGACGTGGCCCGGCAGTTGGTTGCGGTCCTGCGTGAGCACGACGCCCGGTTCTCCGGCATGGAGGAGTTCGGCCAGGGCGCGTGTGACGAGTGCGACGGGACCGAGGCCGGCCTGGAGTGCTGCACTCGCGTCGAGCTGGAGTCCTGCCGCGAGCGGATCGAGCGGCGGCTGGACGAGTTCAAGGATGAAGAGTCCGAGCACTTCCACCTCAACGTCAATATTGAGGCATACCGGGGATTCATCAGCATCCAGGTGACCTATTACGCCTGACCGGCGACGAGAGCGCGCGGGGACTGCACCGCAACCCGCGCGCTGTCACCACCTGTCAGCCATCAAATTCGCAGTCCAGGAGGGGAATTCATGGATGAGCGCGTCGATTTGAAGATCGGCCAGCGATTCAGGCACAAGCTGCCGCACTCCGAGGTGTGCCAGCACATGAAGGTCGCCGGCCACGTGATGGAGGTCGAGGTTCGGGAACGGGGTGCGCAGCTCTACAAGGACGGCCGCGAATTCTCCTTCCCGATCGGCTGGGGTGAGGCCGGGATCTACCAGGACCGGGCGAACGACAACGCGCCGTACGTCTACAACGCCGAAATCGTGGAGGTCTGAGCATGGCGGTCGAGGCGAGCATCGAAACCGGCTACCTACTGATCGATACGACCGCATGGATCGAGGACCGGTGCACCCCGGCCGAGAAGCTGAACGAGCTGTTCGCGGAGTGGGAGGAATCCGACGCCGTCAAGTACCCCTACGGCCCGGTGCAGTTCCTCGAATGGCTGGTGACGCAGCCGAACAAGGACAACGACAACCGGCTGTACCAGGTGGAGGCGCCGCACTGGATCGGTGGCGGGGTCGAGGCGTTGCGGATGGACAACACCGCCAACGAGGAGAACCCACTCTACGACGACTTCAGCTACCTGCTGTTCAAGCTCGACGGAACGAGCATGGTGGCGCTCATGGAGGGGACGTCCGTCAGGAACCCCGAATTCCACGAGCTGACGTGCGACGAGATGGAGAACTTCTTCTCCTGGAACCACATGTGGATCGTGTGCGAGGCCAATCAGCCCGCGTGCGTGGGCCAGCACCCGTTCGAGACTGAGGACGGCACACGCTGGCGCTACTACGAGGAGGGCGTCAGGCCGGTCGGCGACCCCTTCTCGCTGGACGAGATCCAGAACGACCAGGGCCAGACCATCTGCCCCCGATGTGGCAGCGAGATCAAGAAGGCGGGGGCCTACTGATGGCGGTCATCGGTTACACGTTCAACGCCGAGAACCTGTGCCCCGGCTGCACGATCAAGGCCATGAGTGCGGCCGGCATCAAGGTCCAGCGCGGCAAGGCGTACGAGGAGGCCATCCGCAAGGCCGCTGGGAAGTTGGGCATCGACTTCTCGGACGAACGCACCTGGGACAGCGGGGATTTCCCCAAGGTGGTTACGGATCAGACGGTTCAGACCGAGTTGCACGAGATCCCAGAGATCGGCGACGCGGTGATCTCGGACGAGCGGTGCGACTCGTGCGGCAAGTGGCTGGGGCTCGGGGAGAAGTCGCCGTCGGAGTCCAAGCTCGCCGCCCACCTGGCCGAGAAGTACGAGTTGCCGAAGTCGGTAGCAGCGAACGTGGGGGCAACGCTGCGCGAGTGGGGCTGGTCGCATCCCGAGTTCATTGATGGGGACATCGTCAAGCTCGGGGTCCGGCAGGTTCCGCACGACTACGAGACATGCCGCCTCGTTCTGGTCAGTGGGTCGGACGCGGAGCTGCGGCTCTACCCGACACCGCAGGAGGACGGCGAAGGATGCTTCCACTGTGACGCGCTGTGGGAGGATCACCGGTTCAACTGCGACGTGTGCAAGAAGGAAGTCGAGGCACTCGACCTGCACCGGCACCAGACCATCGCCCTTGGGCAGCTCCCGGCGGTGAAGTGACCCAGGCGGCGTCTGGCGCTGGCCGTGGGCTAATTCGGTAGCCCGGCTAATTCGGAACGCGACATGGGGGCATCCATGACTGCGGGCGGGTTCGAATCCCGCGCCGGGTGCGTAGTTATCAACCAAAGGGAGGCAATTCATGCACCCGCATATCGAGGTGCGTCAAGTCGATGACTGGGCCGTCTTCGAATTCGGGGACAGCACCGAAACACAGCTGGCAGCCGGTGAGTTGGTTGCGTACTGGGTCGCGCTGGCGGGGCCCGACGGCGAGCTGGAGAAGTACGTCTGGCCGCAGGCCGAGCGTCCGGGCCTGGACGGGTCCTACGACACCCCGTTCAATGTGCCGCCTGGCGAGCTGTACGACATGGCGGTGGACATGTGGACCGCCCATGTCGCAGACGTGGGGCGGAAGTTCACGGTGTCCGAGGGCCATCAGAACGAGGGCCAGGTGGTCGCTGTCACCGAGGTGATCCACGAAGACCGGGGCACCGATGGCAGCTGGAAGACCGGCTTTGTCACGGCTCGGCCGCGCTGCGGGTCGCCGGTGACATACCGGCTCGACCAACTGATGCCCACCCCGTAGAGAATTCAAGGAGGGGAAATGGCGGAAATCATCCCGCCCAGGTGCTCGACAGTCACCCACGATCCGGGGGACCCGTGCACCAAAGTCGCGACGCACGTGCTGGTCTACAGCCAGCCGGAGAACGACAAGCGGCACGAGGTCACCGAGGCCGTGTGCGGGCCGTGCGGTGAGGGCTACTTGAGTCGGCCGTCGCTCAAGGCGAGGCTCGTTCCGCTCAAGCCGGAGACGTACGGGAATCGGAACGTCATCGGCAGAATCCCGCTGCCGGACGGGTCGCGCATGATCATCGGCTTCTACGAGGGGTTCACCCAGCCCTACGTGGTCAGCCGGGTCGGCGGAGGGTACACCGGCAACGGCAAGTACCCGGAGACCCACAAGCGCGCCCTGGAGCTCGTGGTTGAGGAGCTGGCGCAGGTGGTCGGCCTGGTGGTGCTGTCCAAGGAGGACCGGGAGGTCATCCTGGCCCAGACCGAGAAGTACCGCGTAGCCGCAATGACCTTTGAGGCTGGCGACGACGGGGTGCCCGAGGCGGTGGAGATGCGCGACGCTGCCGACAAGGTCATGGAGCAGCTCCAGAAGCGCCACGTCTTCCCCCGCAAGCTCTCGCTGGGCTGGCACCCGCTGGTAGAGCCGAAGGCAGCGAAACGCGTATCGCCCACCAACGCTGAAGTCACTGCGTTCCTCGATGGCATCCCCGGACTTGACCAGGAGAACTGATGATCCCGCCCGAGCAGATGACGCTCCAGACAATCCACTTCAACGTCAACCTGACCGCGCACCAGTCGACGCCTGGCGCCCCGATCTACACCGGGGAACGCGACGAGAACTACAACAAGGTGACGCGTCCGCTCACCGAGGCGGAGGCGGCGAAGGTCCGGCCGGACTTCGAGAAGTACGCGGCGGAGCTGGAGGGCCGCGACCCGGAGGGCTTCCGCCGCTGGCGTGAGGCGTACAACCAGTGGCGCAGCGGCGACATGTCGGGGCTCCTGCCGTCGAGCGAGGCGTTCGCCACGAAGCGCCGAATTCGGTGCACAGCGCACAAGGGCCCTCACATCGAGCGGCCGGAGTGCAAGGACGTGCACGACATCGCGTCGGCCGGCTCTGAGCCGAGCGTCGGCCACCCCTACTGAGTCACCGACTGACTGAGGCCGAAAAGGGCGCCCCGAGTGGGCGCCTTTCGCGTACGTGGGTGCGCCTGACGATGGCCGTCAGTGATTGAAGTGGAGGACACCATGGCGATGGAAAAGAAGAAGTGCGGCGAGCTCCCGGCTGGTGACTGGGTCGCGTTCGGCGGCCGGGCGAACACCGTGAAGTCGCGGAAGCCGGTCAAGGCCCGGATGCTCCTGGGCACCCGAGGCGTGTGCACCTGGGTCGGTGACGGCGACAACAAGGAGCCTCTCCTGGTGACCCGCACCGGCGTCCAGGTCTGGGTCGGGCCGCTGTCCGAGCTGGGCTGACCCAACCACCTACCACCAGAAACGAGGAGCCGATGTATCTGAACAAGCTGCCCGACGCGATCCTGCGGGTACTGGATTCGCAGGAGGAGCCGCAGCGGTGGAACGACGTCCGGACGGTCGTCGAACACGACGCGCCCCACCAGTCCCGCCAGTTCTACGACGTGGTCCACAAGTTCAACCGTGACGGCCTCGTCGGGTTCATCGTCGACCCGGACGACACCTACCAGCTCTCGAACCCGGTGCTGCGCCTCACCGAGGCCGGCGCACGCTACACCGAGGAGCAGCGCAAGGTCCGGCGCGAGCTGGTCGCCGCGAACGAGGCGGAGTGGGACACGGCCTTCTCCTGGACGCCGCTCGTGGTCGTGGATAAGCAGTACAGGGACGCGTACACCGAGATTGTCCTCCGCTTTCACGGCGGACACATGATGACCGACTCGGGGTCCTGCTCGCATGCGGTGTGGAAGCGGGGCGAGCGGCTGATGCGGCTGCACTTTCCGGAGGGCCAGCTGCGCGACATCTGGGGGTGGTCGCACAAGATCGACCCGGACGAGAGCGACGTGCTGGATGCCGCCGCCCTGTGGGGCCCCGTCGGCATGGTCAAGTACTCGAACCGGTAGCAGGGCTCGCTGAGGTTCGACAACAACGAGGAGGGGCTGCTAATGGCTGACAAACCGGAGATCAAGAAGGTCGTCTGCGCGGTGTCGTGGAGGCGTCGCGGCGGGGCGGTGAAGGAGCACGGCGACGCGGTGCAGGTCGAGGAGCTTCTCCTGGGCGTGGAGGCTGTCGAGGGCACGGATCACGACGGCTCGTACGTCCTGGACACGCCGTACATCAACCAATACATCGACCAGCCGTGGCGCGAGGCCCGCCTGATGGTCGAGGGGCTGCACAACATGCACCAGAACCACTACGAGATCCTCTCGATCGAGCCCCTGTGCCGCTGCCTCGGGCCGTGCCGGTACACCGACCGCACCAGGTTTTGGATCAAGCGGGACGGGGTCGGGTTTTTCCCGGCCGCTCTGATCGACCGGGACAAGGGCTTCGAGCGCGACGGCGAGCTGCACCACGACCCGATCGCGGCCGGCAGCGTCGAGGACATGGAGCTGCTGCTGGTGCGACACCGCCGCAGCAACCACCACCAGTAGGAGAACGAGCGTCACAGCCGGGAGGCGGTCTCCGAGCCGAGGTCGCCTCTTTGCTGCCCCAGCGCCGAAGCAACTTCCACCGGCAGGAGAACGTCGTGCACTACAAGCAGGTTGACTGGGAGGACGCGTGGATACACGCGGACCTGTACGACTGGGACGAGACGGACGTCCGCGAGAACGGCAGCACTGCTGAAACCCGTGAACTCGCGTTGAAGCTCCTCGACCTGCGCGACTCGGAGGTCTACGAGCAGGACGAGGAGAAGCTGTTCAAGGCGATCGAGTTCGCCGCCGAACGGTGGCCGGATGGCTTCACCCCCGAGCAACTCGGGAGTATGCACAACGACCCCGTGCCGGATGACCCCGAACTCTGGATCGGCGCCGAGGCGTGGACGGCAGCGTACGAAACCGCCGAAGACCACAACTGGCAGCCGTTCCACGCCCTCCTGGACGGGGGACACGAGGCGGCGATGATGGCCAACCTGTACGTCCACCAGGAGATCGACAAGGACGCCGCCAAGCTGGGTGCCGCGCTGTGGGCACTTGGCGACGCTGAGAGCAACTGGACGTTGCCCCAGCTGATCAAGGTAGTCGAGTCCTGCCGGGGCAAGACCGAGACTGACGTGGACGAGCTGGTGACTCAACACATCAACGAGAACTGGCCGGGCTTCCCGATGGAGTACACCACCAGCACGGAGCAGTTCTTCAAGACGCACGTCCTCAGTGAGAACGAGGTGTGCCTGGAGGGCCCCAAGCCCGGCAACCTCTACTACTTCGACAAGACCCGCTGGTAGGAGGATAGCCCCGTCAGGAGCAGGTAGCCGGTTCGAATCCGGTGCGGGGCACGCAAGGACTGCACCACAACGAGGCTCGCCCAACTCCGGGCGGGCCTTTCGTATTAGGGGAAGAAACGCAATGAGCGATGGCGCTCTGCCTGTCGAGTACCACAATCGGCGTGGGTACATCCACCTCACGCTGACCAACGAGCCGGACCGGCGCACCAGCGAAGTCGGCAAGGTCCACCTGGACTCCGACCTCACGAGCCTCTGCATCGGCACCGTCTTCTTCGACCAGGTCAAGGAGAAGTACTGGGGCACCGTTCGGCACACCAACCGCACCATCGACGCCACCAAGCCCCACGACGACCCGTTCCAGGCGTTGAAAGCGGTCGGGCACCTCTACCTGATCGGCTCGCTCGGCGAGGAGCACCCGATCATCGCGGCGGCCTACGAGCACGCGCGGAAGCGGCAGGACGAGCGGCACCGCGTCCACGCCCAGGTCCCGGACGGCAAGAACGCCCATCAGTTCAAGAAGGTGCAGCAGGCCGACGCCGCCGAGCAGGAGGCCATGGACATGTTGGCAGTCGTGCTTGACGCGGCCGGCTACGACATGGCTGGCCCCGGCGGCTGGCCGAGCGCCGACCTCGCCCGCCCGCAGCTGGACCGCTGGATCGACCGCCAGGAGAAGGACGCGCTCCGCCGGGCTGTCGGGCTCGGATAGCTCACCGGTGAAAAATCCTCGGCCGCACTACCCAAGTGGCTGGCAGTCGGCCGAATTTCCGACTAGTTGACTGAGTGGGCGGTCCGCGATGGGCCGCCCGCTTCCTTTCTTGAGAGGTACGCGCATGTCCTACCTGGACCGGGTCAAGGAACTGATCGCCGACCGTGACGCCGCACGCGACAAGCTGCGGGACGCCAACGGCGACGTGCCGTACGGCAGCCAGCACGACTGGGATAAGACGACCACCGACTTCGAGTACGAGGTAGGCCAGGTCATCGACTACCTGGTGGACGAGATTGAGCAGGCGGAGGACCCGAACGCGGGCAAGTGGACGCTGATCGTCGACCTATACGGGGGAAGCGACCCGGTAGTGATCCACGCGGTGGGTGACACGGTGTCGGCTGCCCGCAGGGACGCCAGCCTCAAGGCGTTCAAGGAGCACGGCATCTTCCTCAACGTGCGCGACGGCGAGGTCCACCCGGCCGTGGGTGAGTGCGACGAGGAGGGGTCTGTCGCCGTGATCTTCCCCGGCCACATCTCCGCCGTCCGCGACTGAGGCACAGCCACACGTACGAAGAACGGAGACACGCAATGCGCGACGACAAGGCGATCAAGAAGATCCTGGACGACCAGCAGAAGCTCGGGACGCGGCCGATCCCGGTGATGCGCATCCACCCGACGCGGGCTGGGAAGTGGATCGCGATCTACGACGGCGAGGGTAACCGCACGGTGGGCCTGGTGGTCGAGGCCCGCACCCAGCAGGCGCCGAACGGTATCGCCATGCTGGTCATCGAGCGGAACGGCCGAGGCGGCAAGGCGACCATCCACCGGATCTCGCGTCAGGGGCATGAGCAGTTCTTCACCGCCAAGGCCGACGAGCTGGAATCCAACCACCGCAAGGCGATCCGATCGATGGCGGCCGGCCTGGCGGCTAAGCCCGCCGAGCCCGGCGCAGCTCCCGAACGCAAGGGCGACTACGACTACTTCAAGTCCCCGGCGGCGGATGACCTCAAGACATGGGTCGGCACGGAGGTCACCGCTTGGCCCTCCTTCGAGGGTTTCCCGGGCCTGCTGACCGAGGTGACCGGCACCCACGCCGTGATTTACCAGCCGTACTGGAAGGCCAACCGTGTGGTGCCCCTGAAGGGCACCACCTTCCAGCGCGTCGTCCAGACCGAGACCGTGGCTGCCGACGTTCCGCAGCAGTAACCACGCGCATCACCCAACCGGGCGGCTTCGGCCGCCCTTTCGCATTCCAAGGGGAGGAAATCATGGAACGCTCGATCGTCTTCCAGTACCCGGAACTTCTCGACAAGGGCGATGACACGCTCGTCATGGTCGTCGCTGACGGTGAGACGGAGCAGGAGGTGTACGCCAGGGCCTGGACCGCCGCGTGGGCACAGATGACTCGCGCGCCTCAGCCCCTGCCGGACAGCGTCCAGCCCGGCGGCGCGCCGGTCCCCGACTTCGATCGCCCCTACATCGAAATCCGCAAGAAGGACTGGTATGCGGACGGCCGCATCCACTGGGGCGTCCCGCTGCCTTCGTACTGGCAGCTCCTGGAGCGGGTCAACTTTCACCCCGGCTACAACTCGGTGTACGTGAAGGTCGGCATCGGCCAGGAGAAACCCCTCTGGAAGGTTCAGCGGGTGCCGGGCCACCGGCCCGAGTGGCTGGTCTTTAACGTCGACGCCCGCTCCTTTAGTCGGGAGGAAGCCATCGAGATCGTGAAAGGCCACGCTGACGAGCTGCGCTGCGTGCTGTTGGAGATGGGCTGCGACCTGAACCCGCATGAGAAGCACCAGCTGCGGCTGATCCGCGATCAGATCTGACCTGACCGGTTCGACGGCGCCCGGAGCCCTGCGGGGTAGCCGGGCGTCGGCGTGTCGGGAGGTGGAATGAGCTGACCGACGGACAAAACCACAACAAGAAAGGCGCGGTATGCCTGGTCACTCGATCGAACAGCAACCGGAGCAAAATCTCCTGCTGGTCGACCCCAGCGTCAGCCTGACTCTCGGTGTCTCCAACGTGACCGAGAAGAACTGGGAGAAGGTGTTCATCCGACTCCAGATTGCCAAGCAGCTTGGCTTGATCAACGAGAGCGCCCAGCACCCGTTTACCCCGGAGTTGGTGCGCCGCCACATCGGTGCACGGCTCGGCGTCTTCGAGTTCACCGACGCCACCTGGCGCACCGAGATCTTCAAGCGGGCGGCGAAGCCGCACGCCGACTTCCTCGACGCCTGGGCCGACGCCCAGTAGTCCTGTTCCCGGCCGCAGGACTCACGGCTCTGCGGCCGACCCTTCCCGTAGGAGTGCACGGCATGTCCAAGAAGGAGAGAGTGGACTGAAATGACGCGAATGACTCCCATCCACGCGGAGGTCACCTACCGATGCCCGAATGGCCACGAGAAGATCGAAGGCTACGACGGCAGCTCTGTCGAGCCCGACCGGGTCTCGATCGATGGGTACGTTGAGTGCGACGATTGCGAGGAGTAGCCGCGCCCTGACAAGCCCGGTAGTCCCTCAGGTCCGAGCCGGTGTGCTGCTGTCAGCCGAGGTCGAGCAGAATACGGCCATGAGCCAAAGCCGATGGACAGGAACGCCGAAGATCGTCTACTGGGACAAGGACGGCCAGAAGTGCCAGCTGCGCGACACCCAGGCGGCGAAGCTCAACGCCATCGCCGATGCTCCCGGCCCAATCGGTCGGTTCGAGCAGCCCAGCTGGAGGGTCAACGAGGTCCGCGCCTTGGAGGACCGGGGGCTGATCGTCGTCACCTGGCTTGAGACCGGCGACGCGGAGCGCCGGGGCGCCTGGCGGATCGAGGGCCTTACAGAACTCGGGGACGAAACCGTCGCCGCATTCAATCTGAAATACGTAAATCCAGACAGCCAGTAATTGAGCCATCCTCAGGCCCCCGTGTTCGTAGCCGGACGCGGGGGCCTTGGTGTCGCACGCTTTAAATACTTTAATGCACGAAATCAACAAGGCAGGAGAACAATCAATGGCTCAGCGAGTGCAGGTCCTTCTTGAGGACGACTTCGACGGCGGCACGGCGGACGAGACCGTAACGTTCGCCCTCGACGGCGCGGTGTACGAGATCGACCTGAAGTCGGTGAACGCGGAGAAGCTGCGCGCCCTGCTCGCCCCGTACGTCGAGAAGGGGCGCAAGCAGCGGGGGCAGCTCACCACGGTCCGGCGTGGCGCAGGTCGTGGCGCAGGGCGCCCGGCGGCCGGCGCTTCGGACACCGCGAAGATCCGTGTGTGGGCCAAGGAGAACGGCTACGAGGTCAACGATCGGGGCCGTGTGGCGGCCCACGTCCGCGAGGCGTACGGGGCCAGCATTGGAGCCGAAGTCAGCCCGAAGGGGACGACCGCTGCGCGACCCGCGCAGGAGGCTCCGGCGCAACCTGCCCCCATCACCGACGAGGACCGGGATATCGCCGCCGTGATCTTCAGGGGCCGCAAGAAGGTCGGGGACGAGGGGATCGAGCACCTGCGCAAGGCCCAAGAGAACGGCGGTGAGTTCGTGCGACGCGGTTCTTCGGCGGGCGCGATTATCAAGGCGCTCGTGGGCAAGGGGCTCGGCAAGGACGGGTACATCAACGGTGCTGGCCTGGCCTACCTCGAACTGGCCGATGCTGCTGGTGCCTGAGGGGCTGTCTGACAGGGCCGCGCTTCCCAAGTTCGGCGGAGTGCGGCCTCGTCACCAGCGGTACGGCATGTCGAGCAGCTCCAGGTAGGCCATGCCGACGCCGGTCACTTCACCGTCCTTCATGCAGCCTCTGCGCTCAAGGCCCCGCAGGCTGGCCATCGTGCTGGCGTCGGGTTCGCCTGGGAACCGGCCGCCGGCATCTACCACGGTCCGGAGGTTGACCTCAGCGACGCGCGACAAGTTGCACCTGTATGCCTCCTGCCAGTCCTCCTCGGAGATCACCGGCAGATTGGGTCCCTCAGAGGAACCAGCCCCCGGCTGTACCCCCTGTGCGTGCGCCAGCGCACTCCGGAAGGCGGTCAGCAGGTGGCCGGGTAGTGGGCCGCTGGGGCACACGGGGACATCCAACTCCCTGAGCCACTTGCGTACTTCCGCCTGCGGCGGGGCTTCGGGGTGGATCCCGTCGTGGTCGCGGGTCTGCTTGACGGGACGCGCGGCGCGTATGTACGGGGCTATCCGTCTCTCGAACTCCTCCCGGTGCTCAGGGCTCAGGTCAATCTCGTACTCCTGGCCGTCCCAGGCGAACGCCAGCGGGCTGGCACCGGGGGTCTTATCGAGATCGTCTTCCCGGATGATCCTCAGGTAAGCCGCCATGTGGTCCTCCATTCGGCGCAGGCTCGCCAGTTCGGGCAGCGTAACTGAGGAGTGCCAGCTCAGCGGGCTAGCGGCACGCCCTTCGGCTGGAGCTCTCGTGGAACAAAGAGGGACGGAACGGGATAGAACCGCTGCGACGCGCCCCTCACCTCTGCACAGTCGATCCACCCCCATGCCCACGATGTTCACGAACGACCCAGTTGTCCCAAGGATCTTGGCTGTTCGCGTGGATCTGACCCGTTAGGCTGACCGCCTCGATTGGCTATGCAAATCGCTGAAATTGCCCGATATGTTGCTCCCGCAACGATCTTCAAGCGAGGGAGCGAGACTCGTGCGCCCATCCCTGTCTGAATCCACGAAGGCCGGCCGCCGCTTCGCGAAGAACAACCCCAACTACCTCCGCTGCCGCCGGGCCAAGCGGCACTGGTTGGACGAGGACAACGCCACGGCTACCAACCTCCCCAAGGAAGAGGGCGCAGGCTGGCGGATCACCATGGAGTGCGTCCGCTGCGGCACGTTCCGCCATGAGAAGTGGGACCGGTACGGAAACCGCTTCGGCAATCTCACCTACGAATGGCCGGACGGCTACCGCGAAGAGTTCGCCCAGGTGCCACAGGACAAGGACGCGCAGGCGGCCCTCAACCTGGCATGGCTCAAGCTCCTCCGGGGCCCCCGGTCGGCTACCGTCCACCCATTGCCCGTCCCGAGGATCGCGTGATGGTGCAACTCACGATTCCTGCCTGCGTCTCCTGCGCGAAATTCGGCGACGCTGTGGCTGCGGAAGAGCACCACACGATCTCATTCGACCGGGGTGAGCACCTCGAAGTGAGCTTCTGTAAGCCTTGCTACCGGGCCCACTACGCGAAGCTCCGCGCATTGGTCGAGGTAGAGGTTGACGAACCAGCAGGAGCGGACGGGAGTATCCCTGGGGTGCCCCGGGTTGTTCGGGAGGCGATTGCCGCCGGGCTCGCAGCGCAAGAGGCTATGAGTGCGGTCGACATCGACCCGCAACCGACCCTTCCGCTCGCCGAGTTGCTTCTCAAGCTGGATGAGGAGCCGTCGCAGCCGGAGCGGGTGTTCATCCTCTGCCGGGACTGCGACCCCGAGGAGCAGGTGGGCTACAGCCGGCGCAACGACCACGCGCGTCGGCACGGGAAATCGGCGCAGGAAATCCTGTGGACCATGCCCGACGGTGCGCCGCTCCCGCACGCATGTCAAGCGCACCCGGGGTGCGAGGAGGTCGGGTTCGGGTACATGACCGAACGTGGGCTGATCAATCACCTCAAGGGGCTTGCCCCGCCTCCGCACAAAGCCAAGGACACCACCAAAACGATCTCAGAGAGGTCGAGCGCAACGTCCCGGGCGAAGCCGGCCAAGAAGGGGGCGAAGAAGGAGGGGGTCCCCCAGGTGGTCTGCCCGGAGCAGCACGCGAAAGGCTCAGCGGAGCCTTTCTGGGTTGAAATCCGCAACCGGCAGTCACACGCGAAGGAGCGGCACAGCGTCGACGCCCCGTACATCGCCTGGGAGAACCCGGACAGCGTTGGGTTGCCGGTTCTGTGTCAGGAGCACCAGGTCTGCGCCATGGTGGGCGGATTCCCGTTCCCGTCCGAGCAGTCCCAGCACATGCACTCCATCAAGAGTCAGCGTTGGGAGAAGGCGGAGCAGCCTCAAGCCGTCTGACACGAGCCAACCGAATAAGCAGAGCCCCGGCCGGTAGCCGCTCACCGCCGGGGCTCTCGCGTTCCAGGAGGCGCCGACGGAGCACCAGGGGGTACACGTCGCCGTCGATCACCGCGTCTCATGTAGTCCACCTGCGAAGGGTAGTTGAGCTGCCCCGAACGACTGCGGGCTGTCCGTGTCAGTCGATAGCATCTCCGCAAGATCTGCGGGCGCGGGAGTTGGAATGCCAGAACTGTCAGAGTTGGAACGGCTGATTGAGGCTGACAAGAGGCTCGGTGCGGCAGCACGTTTCGAGCTGAGGATGCGCCAGGTGCGCATCATCAACGGACTGGAGCCGGCGCCGGAGGACCAGGACGAGCCGGAGGATGGCGTTAAGTCCTACCGCCTGACCGCGCGACAGGTGGAGCGCATCGCCGCCGCCCTGGAGGGCCACGAAGACCTGGAGGCCGACTCCATCAGGCTGTCGTTGGACCTTCCCCTGCTCGAACCTGATGACGTTTCCGCAGGTCAGGGGTCGGTTGATGGCGGCAGCTACAACGACTATCATGCGTGTTCACGGCCGAGGGTCTGCTGCGCTGTCCGCCCGGCGCCCATCTCGCGCCGGTGATGTGCGAGGCATACCAGCGCTGGATGCTGACGCAGCGTCTGCCGAAGCCCGAGGCCGCGCCGGACGGCTGGCTGCTGTCCCAGCCCTTCCTGTACGCGAGCCGGGCGCCCGGCAACGCCTGCACGACCGGCCTCGCCGATCAGCGCAGCAGCTTCAAGACCCCGGTGGAGTTCGGCAGGTTCGGCCCGGTCAACTCCAACTCCAAGGGCTGCGGCACCGTGATGCGCTCGGCGCCGTTCGGCCTGGCTCGGTTCGGCCCGGACCTCTCCTTCGAACTGGCCGCCACCTGCGCCCAGTTGACGCACGGCCACCCCACCGGCTACCTCTCGGCCGGTGCCTTCGCGGCTCTGGTCGACCGGGTGGCGACCGGCACCGAGCTGCGCCGGGCACTCCAGGAGACCATCGCCCAGGTCGAGGCCAAGCCCGGTGGAGCCGAGACCGTCGCGGCCCTGCGCCGGGCGATCGCGGTGGCCGACAGCGGCCCGGCGACCTCGGAGGGGGTCGAGCAGGTCGGCCTCGGCTGGATCGCCGAGGAGTGCCTGGCCATCGCCGTCTACTGCGCACTGCACGCGGCCCGGACCGGCGACGTCCGCCAGGCCCTGCTGCTCTCGGTCAACCACTCCGGCGACTCGGACTCCACCGGCGCCGTCTGCGGCAACCTGCTCGGCGCCGCCTACGGGCTGGCCGCCCTCCCGCCCGAGTGGGCTGCCACGGTGGAGGGCCGGGACACCGTGCTCCAGGTCGCCGACGACCTGGTGGCCAACTTCGTCCACGGCGACCGCAGCCACCTGGACCACCGCTACCCGCAGGACGTCCTGACCGGCTGACGGGCCGCACCGGGTCCACGGCGGACGGCGGACGTCTGTGCGGTCGTGGGCCTCGCTGCCGGTGTCCGAACCGCCGGTGCCCGAACCGCCGGTGTCCGAAACCGTTCGGAAGATGGCGTTCCGGCTGCTCCCGGCCCGCTCCGGGCGGCCGATATACCTGTGCGGGGAGGAACCCGGCCCGGCCCGTGCGGGAAGTCCGACCGGCCAGGGAGACCGGGCGCGTTCGGGAGACCGGACGCGCCCAGAGAACGAGAGGGGTCAGGCGTATGACGCCGGATTCGGCGGAGCTGCCCGAGTCCTTCTACCGGAGTCTCGGCCACGGGTGCTTCGAGAGCACGGCCGCCACGGCGGGACCGTGGAGCCCGAAGACGCAGCACGCCGGGCCGCCGTCCGCGCTGATCGGGCGCGCGCTCGAACGGCATGAGGCGCGCGCGGGCTTCCGGGTGGCGCGAGTGTCGCTGGAGATCCCGCGTCCGGTGCCCGTCGGCGACCTCCGGGTCGAGGTGCGCACGATCCGCTCCGGCGGCCGCACGGAACTCCTGGAGGGCGAACTCACCTCGGGCGGCCAGTCCGTGATGCTGGCGCGGGCCTGGCGGATCGCCGCGAGTCCGCAGGACACCCCGGCGCTGCGCCCGGACCCGGGCCCGCCGCCGCTGCCGGGGCCGCAGCAGCCGCACGGGTTCACCGGTGCCCATCTCGGCGGGTACGTCTCGGCGATGGAGTGGCGCTTCGCACCGGGGAGCGGGTTCGACACCCCCGGGCCCGGCGCGGCGTGGGCCCGGCAGCGGATCCCGCTCGTGGCCGGCGAGGAGGACACCCCGCTGACCCGCGCGCTCACGCTCGCGGACAGCAACTGGGCCGTCGCCTTCGAACTCGACCACGTGCGCCGACTCGTCATCAACACCGATGTCACGCTGGCACTGCACCGCGATCCGGTCGGCGAGTGGCTGTGCCTGAGCGCGGCGACGGCCGCGAGCCCGGACGGCTCGGGGCTGGCCTTCGGGCGGCTCGACGACACCGCGGGCGACTGCGGCCGGATCCTGCAGACCCTGCTGATCGCCGAGCGGTGACGCCGCCGCACCGGTCCGCAGCAGCCGGCAGCTCCGGCAACCGGCAGGACGGGAGAACCCGCTGTGCCCTGCCGGAGGCAGAGGCGTCCGGCAGGGCACAGCGGGTACGGGGGCTATTCGGAGAGCTGGATGAGCCGGACCGGGCACAGCGAGGCCGACTGGCGGACCACGGCGTGCAGGTCCTCGGGCGGCTCCTCCTGGAGCAGCATCACGATGCCGTCGTCGTCCTGGTCGAAGACGTCGGGGGCGAGCATGACGCACTGGCCGGCCGACACGCACCGGTCGGAGTCGATGCTGACACGCATGGCAGCGAACCTCTATTCGGGTATGACGGGAAGAGGACCGGTCACCAGGTGACGGGCAGTTCGTAGATGCCGTAGACCATGGCGTCGTCCTTGAACTTCAACTCGCTGAGCGGGGCGGCGAGTTTCAGGTCGGGGATGCGCTTGAAGAGGGTGCCGTAGACGATTTCGAGCTCGATCCGGCCGAGGTTCTGGCCGATGCACTGGTGGATGCCGTAGCCGAAGGCGAGGTGGCTGCGGGCGTCCTCGCGGCGGATGTCGAGGGTGTCGGCGTCGGGGAAGACGCTCTCGTCGTGGTTGGCGGAGTTGTTGAGCGGGAGGATGCCCTCGCCGGCCCGGATGGTGGTGCCGC
>NZ_JYJF01000010.1 GCF_000955975.1 Saccharothrix sp. ST-888 | reverse complement strand
TGGACCTGGCGCTGCACCGACTGGACCACGCCGATGTCGGTCTCCCGGGCCAGGCCGGAGAGGGCCAGCGCGAGGTAGTCGCGGGCGGCGAGCTCGCCGTCGCGGGTCATGTCCCAGGCGGAGGCCCAGCACAGCGCGCGCGGCAGCGAGTCGGTGAAGCCGCCGAGGTGCTCGGTGACGACCGCGAGCGAGTCCTCGTCGAGGCGGACCTTGGCGTAGGAGAGGTCGTCGTCGTTGAGCAGCAGCACGGCGGGCCGGTGCGCGCCGACCAGCTGCGGGACCTCGGTGCGCGGGCCGTCGACGTCCAGCTCGATCCGGTCGACCCGGATCAGCTTGCCGTCCTTCAGCTCGTACGCGCCGATGGCGATCCGGTGCGGGCGCAGCACGGCCTCGCCCTTGGCGCCAGCCGGCAGCGCGGGCGCCTCCTGGATGACGGTGAAGGACTCGATCTGCCCGTCGGAGTTGAGGGTGATCTCGGGGCGCAGCACGTTGATGCCGGCGGTCTCCAGCCAGGCCTTCGACCAGGTCTTCAGGTCGCGGCCGCTGGCCTTCTCCAGGGCGCCGAGCAGGTCGCTGAGGCGGGTGTTGCCCCAGGCGTGGGCCTTGAAGTACGCCTGGACGCCCTTGAAGAAGGCGTCCTGGCCGACGTAGGCGACCAGCTGCTTGAGCACCGAGGCGCCCTTGGCGTAGGTGATGCCGTCGAAGTTGACCTGGACGTCCTCCAGGTCGTTGATCTCCGCCATGATCGGGTGGGTGGACGGCAGCTGGTCCTGCCGGTACGCCCAGGTCTTCATCTGGTTGGCGAAGGTGGTCCAGGAGTGCGGCCAGCGGGAACCGGCGGCCTCGGCCTGGCAGACGGTCTCGGCGTAGGTGGCGAACGACTCGTTGAGCCAGAGGTCGTTCCACCACTCCATGGTGACCAGGTCGCCGAACCACATGTGGGCCAGCTCGTGCAGGACCGTCGCGGCCCGCGCCTCGTACGCCGCGTCGGTCACCTTGGACCGGAAGACGTACTGGTCGCGCAGGGTGACGGCGCCCGCGTTCTCCATCGCGCCGGCGTTGAACTCCGGGACGAACAGCTGGTCGTACTTGGCGAAGGGGTACGCGAAGTCGAACTTCTCCTGGAAGTAGTCGAAGCCCTGCTTGGTGACCGCGAAGATCGCCTCGGCGTCCAGGAACTCGCGCAGCGAGGGGCGGCAGTAGACGCCCAGCGGGACCTTCTGGTCGCCCTTCTCGTAGGCGTCGAAGACACCGACGTAGGGGCCGGCGATCAGCGCGGTGATGTAGGAGGACATCCGGGCGGTCGGCTCGAAGTGCCAGACCTGGGTCTTCCCTTCGCCGACCGGGGTCGGGGTGGGGGAGTTGGAGACCACGACCCAGCCCTTGGGGGCGGTCACGGTGAACGTGAACGGGGCCTTCAGGTCGGGCTGTTCGAAGGAGGCGAAGACGCGGCGGGCGTCCGGGACCTCGAACTGGGTGTAGAGGTAGGTCTCGCCGTCCACCGGGTCGACGAAGCGGTGCAGGCCCTCACCGGTGTTGGTGTAGGCGCAGTCGGCGACGACGCGCAGCTCGTTCCGGGCCTTGAGCGAGGGCAGCGCGATCCGGCTGTCGGAGAAGTTCTCCAGCGGCAGCGACTCGCCGTTGAGCACGATCTCGGCGACGGTGGGCGCGACCAGGTCGATGAAGCTGGCGGCGCCTGGGGTGGCGGCGGTGAAACGGACCACGGTGGTGGACCGGAAGGTTCCGCCCTCGCGGGCCGAGCTCAGGTCGAGCTCGATGTCGTACGCGTCCACGTGGAGAAGCGCGGCCCGGGTGCGGGCCTCCTCGCGGGTCAAGTTGGTGCCAGGCACTCGCAGGACTCCTATCTCAGGCATGGATGCCTGGCATCTTCCCATGCCGGTGTCCGGGTCCCGCGCGGATATTCGCAGGCGAGGGGGCGGCTCAGCAGAGGTTTCCTAACGATCTGTCTTCGGCCTTGACGCGGTGACGGGCTGGTGGCCGAGCATAGAGTTCAGAAGTTGAAAGTGGGGCCCGGCGGAGGGTTCGGCACCCGAGGGTGACGACCGCCGCGGCCGCAACGGAGCTCCGCCGCAATGGCGCGGCAGGGGTGAGGGGACGGTCGAGTCCCCGGGCCCTGGAAGGGTGAATCATGTCGATGGACACACCGGGATCGCAGTCCTCGCTGCACCGGGCGAACCTCGAACGGGTGCTGCGAGCGGTCCGGATGGCGGGCTCGCTGACCCAGGCCGAGATCGCCCGGAGCACGGGGCTGTCGGCGGCCACGGTGTCCAACATCGTCCGGGAGCTCAAGGAGGGCGGCACCGTGGTGGTCGCCGACACCTCCTCCGGCGGCCGCCGGGCCCGCAGCGTCTCGCTCAGCGGGGACGCCGGGATCGTGGTGGGCGTCGACTTCGGCCACACCCACCTGCGGGTGGCCGTGGGCAATCTGGCGCACCGGGTGCTCGCCGAGGAGAGCGAGCCGATCGACGTCGACGTCTCCGCCCAGCAGGGCTTCGACCGGGCCGAGGCGCTGGTGGACCGGCTGCTGGCCCAGGCCGGATTCCGCTCCGACAAGGTGATCGGGGTGGGCCTGGGCGTACCGGGCCCGATCGACGTGGAGACCGGGGCGCTCGGCTCCACCGCGATCCTGCCCGGCTGGACGGGCATCGCCCCGGGCCGGGAGCTGTCCCAGCGGCTCGGCATGCCGGTGTACGTGGACAACGACGCCAACCTCGGCGCGCTGGGCGAGCTGGTCTGGGGCGCCGGGCGCGGGCTGAGCGACCTGGCGTACATCAAGGTGGCCAGCGGTGTCGGCGCGGGGCTGGTGATCAACGGTCAGATCTACCGGGGCCCCGGCGGGACGGCGGGCGAGATCGGGCACATCACCCTGGACGAGGCGGGTCCGGTCTGCCGCTGCGGCAACCGCGGGTGCCTGGAGACCTTCGTCGGGTCCCGCTACCTGCTCAACCTTTTGAACGCCAACCATCCGGGTGAACTGACGCTGACCAAGGTCGTACAACTGGCCGGCCAGGGCGATCTGGGCTGCCGCCGGGTGATCGCCGACGCCGGACGGCAGATCGGCACCGGTGTGGCCACCCTGTGCAACCTGCTCAACCCGCGCCGGATCATCCTCGGCGGCGATCTGGCCGAGGCCGGTGAGCTGGTGCTTTCCCCGATCCGGGACTCGGTGGCCCGGTACGCCATCCCGAGCGCGGCGCGTCAGCTCTCGGTGGTGCCGGGCACGTTGGGCGGCCGTGCGGAGGTGCTCGGGGCGCTCGCGCTGGTGATGAGCGAGATGGGCGAATCGGGCGCTATCCGGCAGTCGGGAGCCTCCGCGACGCTCCACGTCTGAGCGGGTCCCGAGGGCGGGCCGGGGCCGGTTGGTCTCGGCTTCGCCTTCAGGAAGATAACGAAAGGGTTCGGATGTCCGGTCTTCCGGTTTTACTTATTGACGTCAAGCGATCGGGCCGGGTTGACTCCCTTCCACCTCGCCGCAACGTTGCGGCTCTGTCAGGGAGGCACCCCCAACCATGAACGCAATGACGCGTCGCGCGGTCATCGGCACCGCCGCTGTCTCGATGGCTCTGACCATGGCCGCCTGTGGCAAGGCCGGCGGCGACAAGAAGGACAGCGCCTCCTCCGGTGACACCAAGTCGATCGGCCTGCTGCTTCCCGAGAACGCTTCCTCGACCCGGTACGAGTCCTTCGACAAGCCGTTCATCGAGGCCAAGGTCAAGGCGCTGTGCAGTGACTGCAACGTCAAGTACAGCAACGCCGAGGGTTCTGCCGCCAAGCAGAAGCAGCAGTTCGACACGCTGATCGCGCAGGGCGTGAAGGTCATCATCCTGGACGCCTTCGACGCGAAGTCCACCCAGCAGTGGGTGAAGGAAGCCGCGGACAAGAACGTCAAGGTCATTGCGTACGACCGGCTGGCCACCGGCCCGGTCTCCGCCTACGTCTCGTTCGACAACGAGAAGGTCGGCGAGCTGCAGGGCCAGGCCCTGGTCGACGCGCTGGGGGACAAGGCCGCCGACGCCAACGTCGTGATGATCAACGGTGACGACGCCGACCCGAACGCCGGTCAGTTCAAGGCCGGTGCGCACAAGGTGCTGGACAGCAAGGTCAAGAAGATCGTCTACGAGCAGTCCGGTGAGTGGAAGCCCACCGTGGCCGGCCAGAAGATCGGCGCCGCCATCACCCAGCTGACCAAGGACGGCTTCCAGGCCGTCTACTCGGCCAACGACGGCATGGCCGCCGCCATCATCACCCAGCTGAAGGCCTCCGGCATCACCGTGCCGGTGGGCGGTCAGGACGCGGGCCTCGACGCCATCCAGCGCATCGTCGCCGGCGACCAGACCTACACCATCTACAAGGCGTACAAGCCGCTCGCCGACAACGCCGCCGAGCTCGCCGTCGACCTGCTGCAGGGCAAGGACGTCAAGTCCGTCGCCACCTCCACCGCGGACAGCGACACCGACAAGGGCATCCCGGCCAAGCTGCTGGACGCCAAGGTCGTCACCAAGGCGAACATCAAGGACACCGTGATCGCCGACGGCCTCTACAAGGTGGGCGACATCTGCACCGCCGACTACGCCGACGCCTGCAAGGCCGCCGGCCTGCAGTAAGGCTTCCGGCCGTAGCAGTACCAGCGGTTCGGGAGGCGCCCCCGACCCCCTCCGGGGACGCCTCCCACCGTGCACGGCGTGCAGAACCCCGCCGTGCCCGTTCATTTCTCGTACTACCCCTTCGCGCCCGGGTCGGCGCGCGGCAGGCCGTGCCACCGCCGAATGTAGAGCCAGCGGCACGGAACGAAGGAGTTGGTTCACGTGACAGGCGCACCCGTACTGGCGTTGCGCGGGGTCTCCAAGCGCTTCGGCGCTGTCCAGGCGCTCACCGACGTCCACCTCGAGGTGCACGCGGGTGAGGTGGTCGCCCTGGTCGGCGACAACGGCGCCGGAAAGTCCACGCTGGTGAAGACCATCGCGGGCGTCCACCCGATCGACGAGGGCTCGATCGAGTGGGAGGGCAGGCAGGTCGACATCAACCGGCCGCACGACGCCCAGTCGCTCGGTGTCGCGACCGTCTACCAGGACCTCGCGCTCTGCGACAACCTCGACGTGGTCGGCAACCTCTTCCTCGGCCGCGAGCTGCGCCGCTTCGGCACGCTCGACGAGGTCGCGATGGAGAAGCGGGCCAAGGAGCTGCTCGACACCCTGTCGATCCGCATCCCCAGTGTCCGGATCCCGATCGCCGCGCTCTCCGGCGGCCAGCGCCAGGTGGTGGCCATCGCCCGCGCCCTGGTCGGTGACCCGAAGATCGTCATCCTGGACGAGCCCACCGCCGCCCTCGGCGTGGAGCAGACCGCCCAGGTGCTCGACCTGGTCGAGCGGCTGCGCGAGCGCGGCCTCGGCGTCATCCTGATCAGCCACAACATGGCCGACGTCAAGGCCGTTGCGGACACCGTCGCGGTGCTCCGACTCGGCCGCAACAACGGCGTGTTCGAGGTGGCCACCACCTCGCACGAGGAGATCATCTCCGCCATCACCGGCGCCACCGAGAACGCGGTGACCCGGCGTCAGGCGCGTCTCGCGGAGGAAGCCAAGTGACCACCGACCCGACCACCACCTCGGCCGCCGAGGCGGCTGCCGAAGTCACCACAGCCGTCGAAGCCGCGGCAGCCACCACAGCCGTCGAAGCCGCGGCAGCCACCACAGCCGTCGAAGCCGCGGCCGACGGCCCGACGGACACCGCGCCCGCCGCAGCGGCCCCCGCGATCGACCCGCGCCTGCTGATCCGCGAGGCCGGATTCGCCGGCTACCTCGACGAGTTCAAGCGGCGGATGAAGAGCGGCGACCTGGGCTCCGTCCCGGTCGTGCTCGGCCTGATCCTGATCGCGGCGATCTTCCAGGGCCTCACCGGCAACTTCCTGAACCCGGACAACCTCACCAACATCACCAAGTGGATCGCCGGCCCCGGCCTGATCGCGGTGGGCATCGTCTTCGTCCTGCTGCTCGGTGAGATCGACCTCTCGCTCGGCTCGGTGGCCGGTGTCTCGGCCGCCATCGCCTCGGTGGTCTCGGTCCGCTCCGGGGTGAACGAGTGGCTGGCCATCCTGATCGCGATCGGCGCCGCCGTCGGCATGGGCGCCCTGCACGGCTTCTTCTTCGCCAAGATCGGCGTGCCCTCGTTCGTGGTCACCCTCGCGGGTCTGCTGACCTGGAGCGGTCTGCAGATGTACGTGCTCGGCGACAAGGGCACCGTCAACCTGATCAACGACGGTGTGATCGCCAACCTGGACACCTACTTCCTCGGTGACGGCGACGTCTTCTACGCCTGGGCGCTGGCGGTCCTCGGGACCGTGCTCTTCGCGGCCGGCCAGCTGCTGGACCACCGCCGCCGCACGGCGGCCGGGCTGCCCGCCCGCCCGATGAGCGAGATCTGGCTGCGCACCGGCGTGGTCGCGGTGATCTCCCTGGTCGCGGCGTACGTGCTGAACCAGAACCAGGGCCTGCCGCTGCCGCTGGTGATCTTCCTCGCGGTCGTCGTGATCGGTGACTTCGTGCTCCGCCGCACCTCCTACGGCCGGCAGATCTTCGCGGTCGGCGGTGGCGTCGAGGCGGCCCGCCGGGCGGGCATCAACGTGGACTGGGTGCGGATCTCGGTCTACATGATCTCGGCCGGCATGGCGGCCCTCGGCGGTCTGTTCATCGCCTCCCAGCAGGGCTCCGGCGACAAGCTGCTGGGCAGCGGCAACGTCCTGATGAACTCCATCGCGGCGGTCGTCATCGGCGGCACCAGCCTCTTCGGTGGCCGGGGCAAGACCTGGTCGGCGCTGCTCGGCATCCTGGTGATCCAGTCGATCATCACCGGCCTGGACCTGGTGCACGTCAACCAGTCCATCCAGTACATGATCACGGGTGCGGTGCTGCTGGGCGCCGTCGTCCTGGACTCGGTCTCCCGGCGGACGCAGAAGTCCGCAGGTCGAGGCTGACACCGGGGGAGCGTGCGGGCTCCCCTCGACGGGCCGTGGGTCGTACCGACCTGCGGCCCGTCCTGCTGTGCTCGCTCGACTGTCCGAAAACCATGCTGTGTACGGGAGTTGAGGTTGGGCATACTGCCCGCTGACGGGGTGCGAGGGGGGAGCGGCGATGGTGCAGCAGGATCCGCCCGGCAGCGGCGAGGCCGAACTGCTGCCCGAACCGTTCTGGACGGCCGACCGGGCGTCGATCGAGGGCCAGCAGCGGACCCTGCGCTGGTACCGCTGGCAGATCCTGCTGCTGGTCGCCGCCGCGGTGGTCAGCGTGCTGCCGGGCTCGCACCGCGACGGCGGCGGGGACGCCACCCCGCTGGTCTCGGTCGCCGCCTTCCTGGGCGCGGGCTACTTCTGGTACCGCCTGCGCACCACCAACCCGCAGGGCCGCTGGTACGAGGCACGGGCCGCCGCCGAGTCGGTCAAGACGCTGGCCTGGAAGTACGCGGTCCGGGCGCAGCCCTTCGAGGGCCCCGCCGACTCGCTGGAGGCGGAGAGCCGCTACCGGCTCCAGCTGGCCGACGTGCTGCGGGCCTTCGAGGACCCGGAGATCGTGCCGCCCGGCACGCAGGCGGAGATCTCCGACGAGATGCGGCAGTTGCGGGCCGCCGCGCTGACGGTCCGGCGGACCAGGTACCTGCGGGCGCGGGTGGACGGCCAGCGCCTGTGGTACCGCTCGCGGGCCGAGGCCTGTGAGTCGCAGGCGGTGTCCTGGGGGCTGGTCACGGTGGCCCTGATGATCGTCGGCGGTGCGGCCGCGGTGGCCCAGGTGGCGGGTGCGCTCTCGGTGCAGGCGTTCGGCGCCTGTGCGGCGGCTGCGGCGGCGGTGATCGCCTGGACCCAGCTCAAGCAGCTGCGGCCGCTGGCCGCGGCCTACCTGCTGGCGGCCCGGGAGCTGGAGATCGTCTCCGGGCAGCTCTCCGCCATGGACCTCAACGCGGAGGACTCCGAGTCCACTTGGGCCAAGCTGGCGGCCGACGCCGAGGAGGCGGTCTCCCGCGAGCACACCACCTGGCGCGCCCGCCGGGCCTTCCCCCGCTGAGGCGCCCGCCCAGGGCGCGACCAGGGGCGCGGGGCACGCTTCCCCGTGCCCCCGACCGCGTCCGCTCCGCTGCGGGCCGCTGCCGGTCGCGTCCCGGAGCCCGGGGAGGGCGTAAAATCAGCGGCTTGGGCTTCGAAGGGCAGAAGGTGCACGGCCCGCCGCAGAAGTCCGAGTTGTGGACATTAGACTCGACCAGCCGGGCGTGGCGGAACTCGCCGAGCGCGCCGGCACCAACGGGCAGCGAGGCCCGTCGGGCCCGAGAGGGCCTGAGACCCTTTGAACGAGGAGGAACGGGTGGCCCTGCTGACCCGCATTCGGGGACCGCGCGATCTCGACCGGCTCACCGGGCCGCAGCTGGCCGCGCTGGCCCAGGAGATCCGCAGCTTCCTGGTCGAAGAGGTCTCCAAGACGGGCGGCCACCTCGGGCCGAACCTGGGCGTGGTGGAACTCACCATCGCGATGCACCGGGTCTTCGACTCGCCGCGCGACCGCATCCTCTTCGACACCGGTCACCAGAGCTACGTCCACAAGCTGCTCACCGGCCGCCAGGACTTCTCCCGGCTGAAGATGAAGGGCGGCCTCTCCGGCTACCCGTCCCGGGCCGAGTCCGAGCACGACGTGATCGAGAACTCACACGCCTCCACCGTGCTCGGCTACGCCGACGGCCTGGCCAAGGCCAACAAGCTCCAGGGTCACAAGGACCGCCCGGTAGTCGCCGTGATCGGTGACGGCGCGCTCACCGGCGGCATGGCCTGGGAGGCGCTCAACAACATCGCGGACTGCAAGGACCTGCCGGTCGTCATCGTCGTCAACGACAACGAGCGCTCGTACTCGCCGACCATCGGCGGCCTGGCCAACCACCTCGCGACGCTGCGCACCACGCAGAACTACGAGCGCTTCCTGACCTGGGGCAAGGAGGCGCTGCAGCGCACCCCCGTGGTCGGCCAGTCGCTCTTCGAGACCCTGCACGGCGCCAAGAAGGGCCTGAAGGACTTCATCGCCCCGCAGGGCATGTTCGAGGACCTGGGCCTGAAGTACATCGGCCCGATCGACGGCCACGACCTGGCGGCGCTGGAGTCGGCCTTCACCAAGGCGCGCGGCTTCGGCGGCCCGGTGATCGTGCACTGCCTCACCGAGAAGGGCCGCGGCTACCACGCCGCCGAGCAGAACGACGAGGACCGCTTCCACGCGGTGGGCGTGATCCACCCGGAGACCGGTCTGCCGATCAAGAGCTCGGGCAAGGACTGGACCTCGGTCTTCGGCGAGGAGATGGTCGCCCTCGGCCGCGAGCGCAAGGACATCGTGGCGATCACCGCCGCGATGCTGCACCCGGTGGGCCTGGCCCCGTTCGCCAAGGCGTACCCGGACCGGATCTTCGACGTCGGCATCGCCGAGCAGCACGCCGCCGTCTCGGCCGCGGGCCTGGCCACCAACGGCCTGCACCCGGTGGTCGCGGTCTACGCGACCTTCCTGAACCGGGCCTTCGACCAGGTGCTGATGGACGTCGCCCTGCACCGGCTGGGCGTCACCTTCGTGCTCGACCGCGCGGGTGTCACCGGCACCGACGGCGCCTCGCACAACGGCATGTGGGACATGTCGATCCTGCAGGTCGTCCCGGGTCTGCGGCTCGCCGCGCCGCGCGACGCCGACCAGGTCCGCGCCCAGCTGCGGGAGGCCGTCGAGGTCGGGGACGCGCCCACCGTGGTCCGCTACTCCAAGGGCACGGTCGGCCCCGCGGTCCCCGCCCTGGGCCGGATCGGCGGCATGGACGTGCTGCGCGAGAACGGCGAGGGCACCGACGGCAGGCGGGCCGACGTCCTGATCGTCTCGGTCGGCGCGATGGCCACCATGTGCCTGGAGGCCGCCGAGCTGCTGTCCGCCCAGGGCATCACCACCACCGTGGTGGACCCGCGCTGGGTCAAGCCGGTGGACGCGGCCCTGCCGGGGCTGGCCGCCGAGCACCGGATGGTCGTCACGGTCGAGGACAACGGCCGGGCCGGCGGCGTCGGCTCGGCGATCTCCCAGGCGCTGCGCGACGCGGGGGTGGACCTGCCGCTGCGCGACTTCGGCATCCCGCAGGAGTTCCTCGACCACGCCAAGCGCGAGGAGATCCTGGCCGAGATCGGCCTGACCGCCCCGGACATCGCCCGCAAGGTCACCGAGACGGTGGCCCGGCTCGACCAGGTGAGCGTCGAGGCGTGACGAAGGACACAGCGCGGCCGGTTCGATGACACCCGATCGAGCAGGGACACATCAAACGACTGTCGGATGATCCGAACCAAAGACGGGACCGGCGCCACCGGCGTCGGTCCCGCCGGGTAGTTTGTCACCTGTGCTTGACTCCCCCACACGTGTGGCACCGGCCGACCGCCTGACCGACCGCCTGGACCGGCGGCTGCTCGGGCGCGTCCGCGCGGGCTACTGGACCAGGGTCGTTCCGGTGCTGGCCCTGCTGGCGGTGGTCACCCACATCCCCTCCTTCCTCCGCCCGGTCTGGAGCCCCGACGAGGGCTACCTGGCCACCCAGGCCAGGATGCTGGCCGACGGCGGAGTGCTGTACGACACCGTGGTGGACCGCAAGCCCCCGCTGCTGCCCTGGCTGTACGAGGCCTGCTTCGCGGTCTTCGGGTCGCTCTCGCTCTGGCCGCTGCGCGTCCTGGCGATCGTGGCGCACCTGGTCACGGCCGTCCTGCTGGCCTCGCTGGCCCGTGGCCGCTGGGGTTCCGCTCCTCGTCGCTCTTCGCTTTCGGCGTCGGCGCGCCTTTCGGCTCGGGGCGATCGGGCGGGCGCGATCGCCGGAGCGCTGTACCTGCTGGTCTCCATCGGGCTCTCCCCCGAGGACACCCAGGCGGCGACCTTCGAGGTCTTCATGCTCCCCGCCATGGTGGCCGCCTTCCGCTACGCCGAGCGGCGGCGCTGGCTGGCGGCCGGGATCGCGGTCGCGCTCTGCTCGCTCACCAAGCAGACCGGCGGGGCGGTGCTGATGGCCGTGCTCTGGATGCTCTGGCAGGACGCCCGGCACCGCGGGGTGGCCTGGAAGCCCGCCCTGTTCAAGGTCTGCTTCGGCTTCGCGCTGCCGATAGCGCTGGTCGCGGTGATCCTCACCAAGCCCAAGGGCTTCCTGTTCTGGGTGGTCACCGGCAGCGGCGACTACGCCTCGCTGGACGGCGCCTGGCTGCAGATGCTCGGCCGGGCCTTCGGCAACGCGGGCATCCTGCTGGCCGCCGGTCTCGGCTTCCTGGCCCCGGTGGGCCGCCGGCTCTGGCTGAGGTACCGGGGCCGTCCGGTGGCCGAGCGGCCGGACGAGGCGCACGGCTCGACCGGCGACCTGTGGATCTGGCTGCTCTCCTCGGTGATCGCGGTGAGCACCGGCTTCCACTTCTTCGGGCACTACTACCTGCAGCTGATGCCGCCGCTGGTGCTGCTCGGGGTGGGCGCGGTGTGCACCTCGCAGATCCGCTGGCGGCCGGTGCTGGTGTACACCACGGTCGCGGCGACGGTGTTCTGGGGCCTGGCCCTGTTCTGGCCGGGCCAGAAGCTGACCCACACCACCGAGGTCGCCACCACGATCGCCAAGCAGACCACGCCCAAGGACACCGTGCTGGTCTGGGGCATGCACCCGGAGCTGTACTGGCTGGCCGACCGCCGTCCGGTCACCCGCTATCTGACGGCGGGTTTCCTGACCAACTACAGCGGCGGCAAGGACAGCAGCCAGAACGTCGGCGAGCAGTACAGCGTGGCCGACGCCTGGCAGACCTTCGATCAGGAGCTCTCCAAGGGGCTGCCCGAGGTGGTGGTGGACGACTCCGGTCGCGCGCCCTACCAGCCGGTCCTGGTGCCGAGGATCGAGAGTCTGCTGGACAGCAGGTACGAGGTGGTCGCGGTGAATGCGGACACCGTCATCTACCGCCTCAAGAAGTGACAAATCGGTAGTTTGCCGGGTGATGGTGCGTGACCATTCCTTGGCAATGCCGTATTCAAGCGGACATCGCCGACCGGTAATCTGTTCATGAGATCATGATGAGCTCATGGCGCCAGACCCAGCGACCCACACCGCGATCCGGGCCAGCACGAAGTTCCAGGAAGGACCGTGGCGAGCGGTGGCGTTGGCCGGTGACATGAACGACGACTCCTCGGAGGCGCGGGTGGCGGGGCGGGGCTCGCACCGCAGAACCATGACCCTCGACGAGGTCAGGGACCGCACGCTGAAGAAGCGTGACGCCTGGTGGACCGTGGTCCTGGTGGACCCGGTGGCCACGCCGCTGGTCCGCTGGGTCGCCCGCCACACCCGGATCACCCCGAACCAGATCACCTGGGCCGCGCTGTTCCTCGGCCTCGGCTCGGCCTGGCTCTTCGCCCTCGGCGACCGCACCGCGCTGATCCTCGGCGCCGGGCTCTACCACCTCAGCTTCATCCTCGACTGCATGGACGGGAAGCTGGCCCGGCTCACCGGCAACGGCAGCATCTTCGGCGCCTGGCTGGACTACGTCTTCGACCGGATCCGGGTCGTCATCTGCGCGCTCTGCCTGATGGTCGGCCAGTTCCGGGACAACCCGACCGAGATGTACTTCTGGCTGGCCATCCTGGTCATCTTCCTCGACATGATCCGCTACGTGAACGCGCTGCAGATCTACAAGATGCGCCAGGGCATGCGGAAGAAGCTGGAGACCATCAGCGGCGGCAGCACCGACGGGGTCAGCGGCAAGTCGCTGCTCTTCATGGAGGACCTGCTCCGCGACAACCCCGAACTCGACACCGCCCAGCCCGAGATAGTCCAGGCCCAGGTGCACCTGGAGACCCAGGACGCCGAGATCGTCGACCTGCACCAGGGCTTCCGGAAGAACTTCCCCTGGTACATGCGGGCCCGCAACTTCCTCAAGCGGCACCGCATCCGCACCCATCTGATCAGCGGCATCGAGTTCCAGATGGGCGTCTTCATCGTCGCGCCGATCGTCGGCCGGATCGGTCTGGTCACCGTGGTGGTCTCGGTCGGCCTGTCGGTCTTCGAGCTCGCCATCCTGTACAAGTTCTGGCTCTCCACCAAGGACTTCGAGCAGACCATGGCCGACATGGCCCTGCGCAAGCGCCGCCGGGACCTGGAGATCGCCGCGGGCCTCCGCCCGCCGGACCGGTCCGTCGAGCCGAGGCAGGGGCAGCAGCCCGCCGACCCCCGGCCGCGGCAGGAACAGCAGCCCGTCCGGTCGTTCCAGGCGGAAGAGGACAGCCCGACCATGTACCTGCGCACGATCCGGTGAGCCACCTTGAGTCCGAGCACTGAGTATGTGACCTCCCCTGCCCCGGCCGTCTCGGTGGTGATCGCCGCCTACAACGCGGCGGGTACGGTCGGCCGGGCCATCCAGTCGGCCCAGCTCCAGACCCTCGACGCGATCGAGATCCTGGTGGTGGACGACTGCTCCGAGGACAACACCGTCGAACTGGTCCAGGGTTTCGCGCAGGCCGACCCGCGGATCCGGCTGATACCCCGCCAGGCCAACAGCGGCGGCGTCGGCGCCCCCCGCAACGACGGCGTCGCGGCGGCGACCGGCACCTACGTGCTGTTCCTGGACGCCGACGACGAACTGCCCAACAAGGCGTGCGAGGACCTGCTGGAGTCGGCGCTGCGCACCGGCGCCGACCTCACCCTCGGCCGCGCGGTCCGGGTCAACGTGGAGACCGGCGAACCCAAGCTCTGGGCCGCGGACCTGCACGCCGATCCCGAGGAGCGGCGGTTCGCCGGCATCCGGGACTACCCGGACCTGCTCACCGACCCGATCGCCGCCGCCAAGCTGTACCGCCGCGAGTACCTGCTGCGCGACAACGTCCGCTTCCCCGAGGGTGTCTTCTACGAGGACACCCTGTTCTCCACCGTGGCGTACGCCTGCGCCGACGGCATCACCGTCATCCCCAGGCCGGTCTACCGCTGGCTCTACGAGGTCAGCTCCGAGACCCCGTCCATCACCCGCAGGCTCGGCGAGATCCGCAGCATCGCCGACCGGGTCTGGGTGCACCGCAGAGCCGACGAGTTCCTGCTGGGCCGGGGCGCCTACGACCTGAAGATCCGTAAGGATCTCAAGTTCCTCTCCCACGACCTCAGGCTCTACATGGGCGTCCTGCGCAGCGGTGACGCCGAGTACCGGGCCGCCTTCCAGCGGATCGTGGCCGAGTACCTGGAGACCGTCACCCCCGAGGCGTACGAGCGCTGCGGGGTGATCGAGCGGATCCGGGCCTACTGCCTGCGGCAGGGGCTGCTGGACGCGGCGGTGGCCACCGCCGACTACGTCCAGCGCCGCTCGGTGGTCGCCAGCGACGTGCTCGAGCGCGACGGCAGGGTCTACTGGACCGCCGCCGGGCTGCACCTGCCGGAGGCCGAGCAGCAGCTGGACGCCACCCTGCTCGGCCTGCACACCGCCGCGTTCGCCGACGCGAAGCTGTTCAACCGGGTGACCCGCCTGGAGGTGGACGGCCAGCGGGTCGAGCTGGAGGGGGTGATCCTCAACCAGTTCGGCCGGATCGGCGCCAAGGACCAGCTGAGCCTCAAGGGCGTGGTCCGCAAGGGCAAGAGCGCCGCGCACGAGTACCCGGTCGAGCTGGTCTCGGTCGACTCCCGGGTGATCCGCTACCGGGCCGTCGTCGACATCGACGCCGTCGGCCGGGCGCTCAAGGCCGGCGGCCGGTGGAACTTCCTGATGCAGGTGCTCTGGAACGGCAAGCGCCACACCACCGCGCTGTGCATCCGCGGGCACGAGGTGGACGAGTACCGCTTCGAGGTCGGCAAGGCCCTCTTCGAGGCGTACGAGACGGTCAGCGGCAACCTCTGCCTGCGCACCGCCGCCGAGCACCTGGAGCTGGTCGCGGCGCGCAAGCGCTCCACCGTCGACTGGCAGTGGTTCACCCGCGAGCCGGGCGTCCCCGCGGTGCCGGAGGAGCCGGCGAAGTACACCGCGGCCATCGTGGTGCCCTGCCACAACGCCGAGGCCACCCTGCTGGACTGCCTCTGGTCGATCGGCGTGCAGCGCGGTATCGAACGCGCCCAGGTGATCCTGGTCGACGACGGCTCCACCGACGGCACGGCCGGGCTGCTGCACGCCTTCGCCGCCTACCGGTCCAACGTCACCGTGGTCACCCAGACCCGCCAGGGCGCCGGCGCGGCCCGCAACACGGGTCTCGGCAAGGTCAGCGCGCCCTGGGTGATGTTCGTGGACGCCGACGACATCCTCGGCAGGAACGCCCTGCACACCCTGCTGATGGCCGCCCGCCAGGACGTCGCCGACGTGATCATGGGTGATGTCGCACAGTTCCCGGTGCAGTCCACCACCCCGGCGCCCTGGCAGCGCTACTTCGGCAACGGTGACCGGGTGATCCGGAACCTCACCGACACCCCCTTCCTGCTCTTCGCCGACGGTATCGGCGGCAAGCTCTTCAAGACCCTCAAGCTGGCCGAGTACGGGCTGCGCTTCGGCGAGGGCCTGCACTTCGACGAGGCCTGGCTGGCCCTGCCCGCCCTGCTGCGGGCCCGCAAGATCAGCCTGGTGGACAAGGTGGTGCACCTGGAGCGGGTGGAGGAGAGGCGCGGATCCTTCCTCGACTCACCCTGGAACCACCCGCAGCGCTCCCGCGACCTGCTCCAACTCCACCTGGGACTGCTGGCGTTCACCGACCAGGACGAGCCGAAGGTCCGCGAGACGGTGTTCCGGATGGTGGTCCGCAACTACCAGCCGTACCTGCGCAGCCTGCACCGGATCATGAGCCGTCAGGCGCTCGCCGAGATCTTCCCCGCCGTCTGCGCCCAGTACGCACCGATCCCCGACGAGCTGATCGGGCAGTACGCGATCCAGCCGCAGTCCCGGCTGCTGCACTACGCCGCCAAGACCGGCAGCCTGGAGGTCTTCTGCGACCCGACCGAGCCGCCGAGGGACCGTCCGCAGCTCTACGCGGACGAGCGCGGGCTCTACCGCCAGCTGGCCGGGACCGGCACCGAGTGCGCCCTGCTGCGGGTCGACAAGCAGAGCGCGATCCTGGAGGCCGCCGAACCCGTCGACGGGGTCCTGCACTTCGAGGGCCTGCTGTCGATGACCGGCGTGGACCTCGCCGAGCCGCTGCTCAACCGCCTGGAACTGGTGCTGCGTTCGGCGCACGGTGAGGTCACCGCTCCGCTGGAGCAGGACTACCGGCGCGACCGCTGGCACGTCCGCAAGGAGAAGGACCTCTACGCTGGCTTCCACGCCCGGGTGCGGGACACCCACCTCGCCCAGGCCGGCGCGGGCCGGCAGGAGCTCTTCGTCCGGATCGACGACGGCGAGCACCGGGTGGACATCCCGGTCACCGCGCGCATGTCGCTGTACCGCTACAAGGGAGTCCACCGGGTCGGCCGGCGCAGGTACGAGCTGACCGTGGACGCGCACGGCACCGTCCGCCTCGACGTCCTCGCCGGCTCGGCCTTCGGCCGCCTGCCGGGCGCCCTCCGGCGCGGGGCGAGCCAGCTGCGCCGGAGCCTGCCGGGACGCAAGGGCTGGCGCACCAGGCTCGGCTACT
This sequence comes from Saccharothrix sp. ST-888, assembly GCF_000955975.1. Taxonomy (GTDB): domain Bacteria; phylum Actinomycetota; class Actinomycetes; order Streptomycetales; family Streptomycetaceae; genus Kitasatospora. The sequence continues at coordinate 87,317 of NZ_JYJF01000010.1, read as the reverse complement.
GGCTGACCTACCCGCTGCTGCACCACCGCAACATCTGGATCATCGGCGAGCGCCAGGACACCGCGCAGGACAACGGCCTGCACTTCTTCCGCTGGATGCGCAGCAACAAGAGGCGCCGCAACGCCTACTACGTGATCGAGCGGACCAGTCCGGACTGGGGCAAGGTCAAGAAGTACGGCAAGGTGCTGGCCCACGGGTCCACCCGGCACCGGCTCTACCTGCTGCACGCCACCAACCTGATCAGCCCGTACGACCTGGAGGCGTACCTCACCCCGCGCGGCACCCACAAGCGCGCCTACCTGGCCACCTACGGCGACCTGCTGCGCTACAAGCGGGTCTTCCTGCAGCACGGTGTCATCTACAACGACGTCTCGCAGTCCGCCCAGCGGCACGTCACCAGCGTGGACATGTTCGTCACCTCGGCCGCCGCCGAGAACCGCTACATCGCCGAGGAGTTCGGCTACGGCACGAGGCGGGTGGCGCAGACCGGTCTGCCGCGCTTCGACGCGCTGGAGCAGGTGCGCAAGGACCGGCGGATCCTGCTGATGCCCACCTGGCGCCGGGACATCGTGGCGCCCTCCTACAACCGGGCGGCCCAGCCGAAGATCCCGTTCGCCTCCTCGGAGTACTACCGCTTCTTCTCCGAGTTCATCAAGCACCCGCGCCTGCTCGCGGCGCTCGAACACTTCGGTGTGACGCTGGAGTTCTTCCCGCACTACGAGATCCGGCCGTACCTGCACCACTTCAGCACCGGCCACCCCTCGGTCGAGGTGGCCGACCCGGCCACCCGTGACGTGCAGGACGCCCTCAAGGAGTGCTCGCTGATGGTCACCGACTACTCGTCGGTGTTCTTCGACGTGGTCTACATGGGGACGCCGCTGGTCTACGTCCCCTTCGACTTCGACGAGTTCTACAGCAAGCACTACCGGCTCGGGTACCTGAACATCCTCAACGAGGGCTTCGGACCAGCGTGCCGCACGGTCGAGCACGCGGTGGACGAGGTGATCGCCTCGATGGCCGGCGGCTTCGTGATGCAGAGCCCGTACCGCGAGCGGGTGGAGGCCTTCTTCGGCCCCCGGGACACCCGCAACAGCGAGCGCGTCTTCCACGCGATCGAGGCGCTCAACAAGCGCTGAGCGCGGCGCGCCCCGGCGGCGCGCCGCCCTCAGGCCAGCGTGATCGCGCCGGCGGCGACCGAGAAGAGCGACCCGCCCCGGCTCATCGAGATGTGCACCTCGTACTCCCCGGTGGCGGCGTTCTTCAGGTCGATGCCCTTGTAGCCCGAGGTCGCGAAGTAGCCGAACTCGTAGTTGCCGTAGTCACCGCGCCGCACATGGGGCCGGACCACGGGCGCCTTGCGCGAGATCCCGAGCCGGTAGGAGTACGTCGCCCGGGCGTTGCGCAGCACCAGGTAGTACGTCGAGTGCCCGCGCTCGGCGGCCTCCAGGCCGTGGACGAAGAACACGCCCTCGACGTGGAAGATCCGTTCCTTCTGCCAGCTCTTCTCCATCGAGAAGGCGGTCTCCTGGGAGGAGTGGCCCACGATCGGCCGGCGGATCAGCCGCACCCCCTGCTCGTCCCCGACCAGGCAGACCTCGATCCCGCCGGTGGGCCGGCGCAGGTCGAAGGGCCGCTGGGCGACCAGCGGGGTACGGCGGTCGATCCCCTCGGCCGGACTGCTGACCCGCACCGACAGCTCGTACGAGCCGCCGGGTATGCCGTTCAGCGGTATCCCGGCCTTGTTCTCCGGCTCGAACCCGGCGTCGGGGTAGTCGCAGGCGTAGCGGTCGTAGTAGCGGCTGTAGGTGTACTTGGCCTCGGTCGCCGCGAGCGGGAACTCCAGCACCCGGCCGCCGCTCTCCAGGACCAGCTGCTTCACCGTCTGGACCGGCCCGTAGCCCGCGTCACCGGGGATGAAGGCATGGCCGCTGAGCTGGAGGTTGTTGCCGCGGATGTCCTGCTTCTGGAGCACCGCCAGCAGGGTCTCGGACCGGCGCAGTTCGGCGAGGAAGTGGTGCCGGCCGTGCTCGTCGACCGCCTGGTCGCCGTTCTCCAGGAAGCCGATCCGCGGCTGGGCCCCGTCGGTGAGGGCGGCCAGCACGCCGGAGATGATCGGCAGGTTGTAACCGGAGACCTCGCCGTGCTGGCGGACCATCGGGGAGTTGGTCCGGATGAGGTTGAAGTTGGCGCAGTTCCAGAACAGGTTGAGGTGGGGGTTGATCTCGGTCTCGTACTGTTCGTCCGCCTCGGAGGTGAACAGGTAGACGTTGTGCCCCTGGGCGCCGTAGGCCTTCAGCTGTTCGGTGATGGCGCCGTTGAGGGCGTCGACATGCTGCTGCGGCATGTCGGTGCCCATCATGTAGCGGCCGGTCACGGCGCGGTCCCTGACGTAGTCGCCGATCAGGAACTGCGGGACGACGGTGACGATGTTCCGGAAACCGTGCTTCAGCCCGTAGTACAGGGCCGCGCTGCCGCCCTTGGAGACGCCCAGCAGGCTGGCCTGGTCGCGGGTCAGGCCGAGTCCGGCCAGCGTGCGGTCGATCAGGTTCAGCACCGAGAACTCGATGTCGAACGACATGTCCCGGCACATGTAGTAGCTGTAGTGCTCGTCGAAGTGGTCGCGGATCCAGAGGATGTTGGCGCGCAGGTCGTTCAGCGAGCGTCCGGCGAAGTGGTAGCCGTTGGGGGCGTTGAAGCCGGAGAAGATGACGATCAGGTGCCGGGCGTCGCCGTCGGCGGGGCGGAACTTGTACTCCACCGGCACGGGTCCCGAGGTGTCGGTGCCGGACACCACGGCGCGCCGGTCGACCGTCGCCATGTTCGGCACGGGTGTGGGAAGTGCTGAGTTCATGGAATTGCCGGCCTGCCCCTGTAGACGTCCGCCTCCCCCGGGGAAGCCCCAGAAGTCTAAACCAGCGCCCGCTCGTACGGTCGACTCCGGAATCCGCCTGCCGAAGGCGACGGTTGACGCCCCGGGAACCCCGGCGCGGACCGGCGCGGCAAGCCTAGGCGGGGACGCCGTAGCCGCCGGGACCGACGTAGACCGAGTCGGCGACCGGGCGTTCGACGCCGTCCGACGGCTTGTTCACCAGTGAGCCGTCGACCACCAGGGTGGTCGAGCCGCCGCCGTCGATGTTCAGTGCGTCCGTCGCGTCCAGCGCCTCCAGCAGGGTGCCGAGCTGCTTGTAGTCCATCCCGGGGTGGTCGTCGTCGGCGTCGACGGTGACGATCAGGACCTTTCCCTCGCCGTCCACCCCGACCACCGTCCGGGCGTGCCGGTCGCCGCCGGAGCCGGTGTAGGCGCTCTTGCCGTCCTGACGCATGATCAGCCGCCCGGAGACCGCGAAGAGCGAGCGGCTGAGCGGGATCTCGTCGCCGAACCGGACGTCGGTCACCTTCTCGGTGAGGGTGAGCTGCTGGCCCGTCTGCGCATGCCTGGTCAGCCACTCGGCGCCCTGGCCGATGCCCTGGAGCACCCTGCCCCCGGCCGGGACGTCGGTACCGCCGCGCCCCTGCCGGAAGGAGAGCACCGTGCCGCTGTGGTCCAGCACCACCTCCACGCCCGGGTCGGCGGCGGCCGGCGCCTCGGAGCCGGCCAGCGGCGCCGGGGTGGGGATGCCGAACTCCGGGGTGAAGAGCACGATCTCGTCCGGGTCGGTGAAGACCTGGCTGCCCGGGTCGGCCTCCAGGTCGCCCTGGAAGCCGATCGCGCGGTCGCCCTTGCGGGAGACGGGCATCTCCCACGGGATCCGCCCCGGATGCCGGTTGATGCCGTGCACCTCGGTGGTCGCCCCGGGAGCGGCCAGCGTGATGTCGGTCTTCAGCGTGGTGATGTACGGGCGGCCGTGCTGCAGCAGCAGCACACCGCCGCCGCTCGCCTCGCTCAGCAGCGCACCGCCCTGGATCGAGACGCCCTCCGGGTCGCCCTCGGGGAGGTTGTACTTCTTCATCAGGTCGTCGTCGAAGAAGCTGCCGTTGACCCCGGCGAGCGCGGGCGGCGCCAGGTCGGGCCGGGAGAGCTGCCGGCTCACCGGCTCGGCGCTGCCGGCGGCCTCGCCCACCGTGCTGCGCAGGGTCAGCGGCGCCGCGTCCGGGTCGATCCGCAGCACGTTGACGGTCAGCCAGCTGTTGTCGCCGCCCGGGTAGGTGGTGCGGGTGAGACCCGGGGCGAGCACGGTGACGGCGGACGGCCGGCCCAGCAGGTCCTCGGCCCGGGCCGCCGAGGCGGGCGGTGGCGGCAGCACCCCGACCGCCGCCACCACCGCACCGGCCATGGCGAGTCGGCGCAGCCCGGCGGGAAAACGGGTACTCATCGGATCCTTATCGACAGGGTCGGCAGGCGGGGTCAGCAGGCGTCCGGGTCGGTGACCAGCTTGTGCGAGCCCACCGCCTGGGCGTACGGACCGGTGAGGGTGACGCTGTTGCCGGGCGGGACGACGAAGGCGGCGTACCGCTTCCCGCCGACCGTCCACTGGCCGGTGTAGCCCGCACTGCGGTAGAGACAGGCGGTGGAGACGGAACGGTTCCACACCGAGGCCGCGTGGCCCGGCCAGTCGTCGCCGTACCGGGAGGCGTCGTCGGCCCAGGACTTCATCGGGCCGCGCCCGCTGGGCTCCTGGAAGAGGCAGAGCGAGCGCTCGGGGCACCGCTCGTAGCCGTTCAGACAGCCGGCCTGGGACTTGGCGGGCTTGACCGAGCCGAACCCGCCGCCCGGGGCGCGGCCGAAGCCGTCCCAGCTCTCCTTCGCCCCGGGGGCGAAGGTCTTCACCGCCCCGCCGAAGGCGGCCTTCTCGTACAGGCAGGCCCAGTACGTGCTGCGGTTGAGCACGGAGTGGACGGCGCCGTCGCCGGATCCGGCGCGGTCCTCGTGGGTGGCCAGGGGGCCGCCGGAGAGCACCGGGCCGTGCGCGTCCTGGCCGCCGTACAGGCAGAAGGAGCCGTCCGGGCAGGCGGTGGCCGCGTCGTCGGCGGAGTACCGGACGCCGAGGTAGGCACAGAGGATCGCCAGGGCGACCGCGACGGCGGCCACGGCGATTCGGCCGCGATGGGTGGTCACGTAGGGGTTGCTTCCTACCTGGCCATGGTCCCGGGCTGCAGGTACCCGGTCGGTGCCGCGAGCAGGCCGGGCATCTCGTACGGGTGTCCGACGAAGACGGTGATCTCGCCCCGGGCGATCCCGCGCGAGCCGTTCTCCACGGTGTAGAAGAGCCGGTCGTAGCCGATGAAGCCCTGCTCGGGGAAGTAGGTGACGCTGCCGTCGGGGGCGATGCCGACCATGCCGCGGCGCGGCGGGGAGACGCCGACCAGCCGGGCGTCCGGGCCGAACTCGTGGGCCAGGCCCGGCAGCATCCCGTTCATCCCGGGCGCGACCACCAGCAGCTTCGGCGGCGCGAGGGCCGGCACGACCCGGTAGGCCCGCTGCGCGATCGGCTGGCAGCCGCTCAGTTTCTGGCCCTCGGCGGCGATCACACCGGCGGAGATGGCGGGCAGCAGCACACCGTCGCCGGGGACGGCCTGCTTGATCTCCAGGCTGAAGGTCAGCGTGCGCGGGGTGTTCGCCCGGGTGTAGGTGCCGTACTTCTGCGCCTTCTCCATGTGCCCGAACCCGCGCATCGACTTCAGGGTGGCGAGCCCGGTGAGGGGCTCCTCCATCACGTAGGCGTAGTAGCGGAAGCCGTGCCCGACCGGGGTCACGGTCAGACTGAAGTCGACCCGCTGCCCGGGAAGCAGCGGGAGGGCCGGGTCGGCCGGCGAGGTCAGGTCGGCCGTCATCGACAGCTCGGGGCGGGTCTGGTGGACGGCCTGGACGCGGGCTATCAGATGCTCCATCGGCGGGACTCTCCTCGGATCGGAGCCGGGCTGCACAGGACGCTCACCGGACGGTTCCGGTCGGCACCGTACGGGCGTGCGCCAGGGCCTCGTACGTCGCGTCGTCGAGCCAGCCCAGCGCCTCCGGCGGGAACTGCGGCGTCTCCAGGTTGACCACCCAGTGCGGCGGCACGATGCCCTGCTCGGCGAGCGAGCGGGTGACGAAGCGGGAGCACTCGACGGCACCCACTGGACGCAGCTGGGTGTCGTCGCTGACGCCCTCCGGGTGGTTGGGGTGCTCGCCCGGCTCCAGCTGGAGGAAGATCTGCTTGGTGCCCTCGGGACCCAGCTGGTTCCACCAGTCGAGGCTCTGGGCGTGCAGGTCGACCAGCGGGGTGCAGGTCTGGGCCGCGAGCTCGCGCATCGCCATCGCGTACTGGCCCAGTGACCAGCGCAGGTTGCCGTGCGGGTCGAAGGTCCGCCGCTCGTGGCCGGTCACCAGCACGGGGTGGGCCAGCCGGTCGCGCGCCCCCTCGATGTACCGGCGCAGCTGGTCCTGGTACGAGCCGAACGGCTTGGTGTGCCGCTCCGCGTCGGTCTTCTTGTCGCCCAGCGCGAAGGAGACCAGCAGGTAGTCGCCCGGTATCAGCTGGTCGAGGATCCACTGCAGGCGGCCCGAGTCGGCGAAGCTCCTGGAACTGGTGTCGTGCCGGGCACAGTTCACCACTTCGATCTCGGGGTGCAGGAACAGCTGCATGGTCTGGCCCCAGCCGGTCATCGGCACGAGGCTCGCCGGGCGGGTCGCCACACCGGAATCACCTGCCAGAAACACCTTGGGGTGGCGAGGCGCTCCGTACTGCATACCGAATTCCTCTGCAGGTTTGATCGTGATTGGGCAAACAGACGGTCAACCCTAGCCGAAGGCCGTCTGACCGTCCACGAGTTCGATACCGGCACCCGGGTACGCCACCGGGCCGGGACCGCAACTGCGGTCCCGGCCCGGTGGGTTGGCTGCCCAGGCGCTGCTGTCCTCACTCGCCTACGGGCGCCGGTGCCCTGTCCTTCGGCCCGTGAGGGTGTCAGACGGCCGGCACCGAGGCCACGCCCTGAGCCAGGAAGCGCTTGCCGTTGACGCGCTCCGAGACGCCCGCACGGTCCAGGTACGGGGTGATCCCGCCCAGGTGGAAGGGCCAGCCGGCGCCGGTGATCATGCACAGGTCGATGTCCTGCGCCTCGCCGACGACGCCCTCGTCCAGCATCAGGCCGATCTCCTGCGCGACGGCGTCCAGCGCCCGCTCGCGGACCTGCTCCTCGGTCAGCACGGTGTCGCCGAAGGAGAGCAGTTCGAGCACCTCGGGGTCGAGGACCTGCTGGCCGTCCACCCAGGTGTAGAAGCCGCGCTTGCCGGCCTTGACCAGCTTGCTGAGGTTCTCGGAGACGGTGAACCGCTCCGGGAAGGCCCCGGCCAGGGTCTCCGAGACGTGCAGCGCGATGGCCGGGCCGACCAGTTCGAGCAGCACGATCGGCGACATCGGCAGGCCGAGCGGCAGCACGGCCTTCTCGATCGTCTCGATCGGGGTGCCCTCGTCGATCGCGCCCTGGATCGCGTCCATGAAGCGGAGCAGGATGCGGTTCACCACGAACGCCGGGGCGTCCTTGACGAGCACCGCGGTCTTCTTCAGCTTCTTGGCCACGCCGAAGGCGGTGGCCAGCGAGGCGTCGTCGGTCTTCTCCGCACGGACGATCTCCAGCAGCGGCAGGATCGCGACCGGGTTGAAGAAGTGGAAGCCGACCACGCGCTCCGGGTGCTGGAGCTTGGACGCCATCTCGGTGACCGACAGCGAGGAGGTGTTGGTGGCCAGGATCGTGGTCGGCGAGACCACGGCCTCCAGCTCGGCGAAGACGTTCTGCTTGACGCCCATCTCCTCGAACACGGCCTCGATCACGAAGTCCGCGTCGCCGAAGGCGACCGCCTTGTCCAGGTGACCGCTGACCAGGCCCTTGAGCTTGTTGGCCTTGTCCTTGCCGATCCGGCCCTTCTCCAGCAGCTTGTCGATCTCGCCGTGGACGTAGCCCACGCCCTTGTCGATGCGCTCCTGGTCGATGTCGGTCAGTACGACCGGCACCTCCATGCGGCGGGCGAACAGCAGCGCCAGCTGGGAGGCCATCAGGCCCGCGCCGACCACGCCGACCTTGGCGACCGGACGGGCCAGCGACTTGTCCGGCGCACCGAACGGGCGCTTGGCCCGACGCTGCACCAGGTTGAACGCGTAGATGCCGCTGCGCAGTTCGCCGCTCATGATGAGGTCGGCGAGCGCCACGTCCTCGGCGTCGAAACCGGCCTGCAGGTCCTGGTCCTTGACCTGGGCGATGATGTCCAGCGCCTGGTACGCGGCCGGAGCGGCCCCGTGCACCTTGGCGTCGGCGACCATCCGGCCCCAGGCGACGGCGTCGTCCCAGGCCTTGCCGCGGTCGATCTCCTCGCGCTCGACGACCGTCTCGCCCTTGAGGACCTTCGCGGCCCACAGCAGCGACTGCTCCAGGAAGTCGGCCGGCTCGAAGATCGCGTCCGCGATGCCGAGCTCGAACACCTCCTTGCCCTTGAGCTGCTTGTTCTGGGCCATCGAGTTCTCGATGATGACCTTGACGGCCTTGGCCGGGCCGATCAGGTTCGGCAGGATGCTGCAGCCGCCCCAGCCGGGAACCAGGCCGAGGAAGACCTCGGGCAGCGAGAACGCCGGGACGCCCGAGCTGACGGTGCGGTAGGTGCAGTGCAGGCCGACCTCGACACCGCCGCCCATCGCCGCGCCGTTGTAGAAGGCGAAGCTGGGGACGGACAGTGCGGCGATCCGCTTGAAGACCTCGTGGCCGCCCTTGCCGATGGCCAGCGCGTCCTCGCGCTCCTTCAGGATCTCGACGCCCTTGAGGTCGGCGCCGACCGCGAAGATGAACGGCTTGCCGGTGATGGCGACCGCGGCGATCGTGCCCTCGGCGGCCTCGGCCTCGACCTGGTCCAGCGCCTCGGACAGCTTGATCAGCGAGCCCGGACCGAAGGTGGTCGGCTTGGTGTGGTCGAAGCCGTTGTCCAGGGTGATCAGCGCCAGCTTCCCGGCCTGCAGCGGCAGGTCGAGGTGGCGGACGTGCGCGGTGGTGACGACCTCGCCGGGGAACAGCTCGGCGCCGCGCTGCAGCAGCTCAGTGGTGCTCATGGTCACTTACCACCCTCGAAGTGCGGGTTCTCCCAGATGATGGTCCCGCCCATGCCGAAGCCGATGCACATGGTGGTCAGGCCGTAGCGGACGTCGGGGCGCTGTTCGAAGCGCCGCGCCAGCTGGTTCATCAGCCGGACGCCGGAGGAGGCCAGCGGGTGGCCGAAGGCGATCGCGCCGCCGTACGGGTTGACCCGCTCGTCGTCGTCCGCGATGCCGTAGTGGTCCAGGAAGGACAGCACCTGCACGGCGAACGCCTCGTTGACCTCGAACGCGCCGATGTCGTCGATCGTCAGACCGGCCTTGGCCAGCGCCTTCTCGGTCGCCGGGACCGGGCCGATGCCCATGACCTCGGGCTCGACACCCGCGAAGGCGTACGAGACCAGGCGCATCTTGACCGGGAGGCCGAGCTCCTCGGCGACGTCCTCGGCGGCCAGCAGCGAGGCGGTGGCGCCGTCGTTCAGACCGGCCGAGTTGCCCGCGGTGATGTTGCCGTGCGGACGGAACGGGGTCTTCAGACCGGCCAGGCTCTCCATCGTGGTGCCCGGGCGCATCGGCTCGTCCGTGGTGGCCAGGCCCCAGCCGGTCTCGCCGACCTCGGGGTTGGTGTTGCGGATCGCGATCGGCACCAGGTCCGGCTGGATGTCGCCGTTGGCGTACGCCTTGGCGGCCTTCTCCTGCGAGCGCACGGCGTAGGCGTCGCAGCGCTCCTTGGTCAGGTGCGGGAAGCGGTCGTGCAGGTTCTCCGCGGTCATCCCCATGAACAGGGCGGACTCGTCGACCAGCTTCTCCGAGACGAAGCGCGGGTTCGGGTCCACGCCCTCGCCCATCGGGTGGCGGCCCATGTGCTCGACGCCACCGGCGACCACGATGTCGTACGCGCCGAAGGCGATGCCGCCGGCGGTGGTGGTCACGGCGGTCAGCGCGCCGGCGCACATCCGGTCGATCGCGTAGCCCGGGACGGACTTCGGCAGACCGGAGAGCAGAGCGGCGGTACGGCCGATGGTCAGGCCCTGGTCACCGATCTGCGTGGTGGCCGCGACGGCGACCTCGTCGATGCGCTCGACGGGCAGGTTCGGGTTGCGGCGCACGAGCTCGCGGATGCACTTGACCACCAGGTCGTCGGCACGGGTCTCGTGGTAGATGCCCTTCGGGCCGGCCTTGCCGAACGGGGTGCGGACGCCGTCAACGAAGACGACGTCCCTCGCGGTACGAGGCACGGGGGCTCTCCTCCCAGGGGACATGACGTTTAACGCAGTCGACGTCCCAAGGTTTGGAGCGGCGCTGCTTCACGGTCATGCTACCCGCCGGTAACTACCTTGCCCAGGGGCAGCACCCGGATCACCCCGTGTGTCCCGCACCACGTCCGATCTGCACAGCCCGCCGGGGCGGCCGGGTGAACCACCAGGGGCGCGGGGAACGGCGCGAAACCGGCGGCACCGGCGACCGCAGCGGCCCGAAGGCCGGTACGGCACCGCTGTCCGTGATCTCGTGCGGTTCCCCGCACCCCTGGACGGCAGTCGGCCCGGGCGGTCTCAGCCCTGGGCCGTGCCGTCGGCCGCCTTGACGAAGGCGGCCGAGATGGCCGGTGCCACCTGGTCGACCTGCCACTGGCGGGCGCCCAGCGCCCGCAGCGCCTCTGCGACGGCCTCCGGGGTGGCTGCGGCGGGCGGCTCCCAGGAGACCCGGCGGACCAGGTCCGGTGTGATCAGGTTCTCGGCCGGCAGCCGCTTGGCCTCGGCCAGCTCGGTGACGGCCGCCCGGGCGCCGGAGAGCCGTGCGGCGGCCACCGGGTCCTTCTCGGCCCAGGCCCGCGGCGGCGGCGGCCCGTCGTGCGGCGCGGTCGCCGGCGGCAGCTCGGCCTCCGGAATCTCCCTGGCCCGGTCCAGCGCGGTCAGCCACTGCTCCAGCTGCCTGCGGTTCACTCGCGGCCCGAAGCCCTGTACGGCCTGCAGGGCCGGCACGCCCTGCGGCATCGCGAGCGCCGCGTTCACGATTGCCGCGTCCGACAGCACCCGTCCGGGTGAGACGTCCCGCTCCCGCGCGACCCGGTCCCGGGCCTGCCACAGCTCGCGGACGGCGGCCAGCTGGCGGCGGCGGCGCACCTTGTGCAGCTGCGAGGTGCGGCGCCACGGATCGACCCGGGGGGCCGGCCTGGGCGCATCGGCGATGGCGGCGAACTCCTCCAGGGCCCAGCCCAGCTTGCCCTGGGCGTCCAGCTCCTGTTCGAGTGCGTCCCGCAGCTCGACCAGCACCTCGACGTCCAGAGCGGCGTACCGCAGCCAGGGCTCCGGCAGCGGACGGGTCGACCAGTCCACCGCCGAGTGCTCCTTGGCCAGCGAGAGGCCGAGCACGCTCTCGGTCATCGGTCCGAGCCCGACCCTGGGGAAGCCCGCGATCCGGCCGGCCAGCTCGGTGTCGAACAGGCGGCGCGGCCGCATGCCGACCTCGGCCAGACAGGGCAGGTCCTGGCTCGCCGCATGGACCACCCATTCGGTGTCGGCCAGCGCGGAGCCGAGCGCACTGAGGTCCGGGCAGGCGATCGGATCGATCAGCGCGGTACCGGCGCCGGAGCGCCGCAGCTGGATCAGGTACGCGCGCTGCCCGTAGCGGTAGCCGGAGGCCCGCTCGGCGTCGACGGCGACCGGACCGCTGCCGGCGGCGAAGGCTGCGATCGTCTCGGCAAGCACCCTCTCGTCCACCACAACGGGCGGGAGCCCCTCCCTGGGTTCAAGGAGCGGGACCGGGGCTGTCTCTTCTGGGATGGCTGCTACGGCGTCGGTCACCCCCCAAGGGTACGACGGCACCCGAAACCGGGAGTGTTGTCGGACTGGTCAGACCGTATTCGGACATATGCCAGCGGCCCTCGGGCCCGTCAGACAGGGCCTGGGACGCTGTTTCGGCCCGTCACCCGAAAGCCGAGCCGGAGGGGCGGCAGCCCGGAGGAAACGTTCCTCCGGGCTGCCACGTGGCCTGTTGCTACTGTCGACAGCGAGGTATGGCACGCGGATATCGGTGGACGTCAGTGGATGATGCCGGTCCGCAGCGCGACCGCGACCATCCCGGCCCGGTCTCCGGTGCCCAGCTTGCGGGCGATCCGGGCGAGGTGGCTCTTCACCGTGAGCGCGGACAGGCCCATGGCGACGCCGATCGCCTTGTTGGACTGTCCTTCGGCGACCAGCCGCAGCACCTCCACCTCGCGGCCGGAGAGCTCCCGGTAGGCGGCGGGCTGCACACCGGGAGCACCGGGGGCTCCGGGTGCACCGGTGGCGCCGACCGCACCGGGCATGCCCGGCATCCCGGGACGCCGCATCCGGCCGCCCAGCCCGGCGGCTCCGAGCGGCATCCCGGGACGGCCGGGCATGGCGATGTTGGTCCGGGTACCGGTGACCACGTAACCCTTGACGCCGCCGGCGAGCGCGCTGCGGACCGCGCCGATGTCGTCGGCGGCGGAGAGCGCCAGGCCATTGGGCCAGCCCGCCGCACGGGTCTCGGCCAGGATGGTCAGTCCGGAGCCGTCCGGGAGGTGGACGTCGGCAACGCAGATGTCGCGCGGGGTGGCCACCCGGGGGCGGGCCTCGGCGATCGAGGAGACTTCGATGACATCACGGACACCGAGCGCCCAGAGATGCCGGGTGACGGTGTTTCGGACACGGGGATCAGCGATGACCACCATGGCGGTGGGCTTCGTCGGGCGGTATGCGACCACGTTTGTGGGGTGCTCAAGAAGGACCGACACCAGGGGCCTCCTGCGGGGAGTGGCGGACGGAACCCCGAGGGGGCGGTCGGAGTGTTCCGCGTTTGGAAAGGGTCACAGACACCTTCGGCATCAACCGTGCCCGGCTTTAGCGAAAGATCACGATCTAGTGAGTAACAATACGGACAAATCGCGCAGGTGACTGATGCGACATGCCTCGGAATCGCACAGATTCGATCGAAAGCAGCGCATGCCGATCAGGACCGGACGGCGAATTGACGCAGAGCAGGAGTTAACTCACACGCCGTCAGTCCTGCGGGTGGCTTTGCCCCGCGCCGGCGTCGAACGGGCCGCCCGTCGCTCCTCAGTGGGAGCGCGGGCGCCGTCGGGCGGGCATCGGGACCACCCCGCCGAGTGACGGGGCGTCCGGCGGCGGGGCCACCGCGCTCGGTGGGAGGCCGGCGCAGGCGCAGAGCAGGTCGCCCCAGGCCGCGAGGTGCCGTTCGAAGCGGCCGTCCGCAGGGGTCCAGGACGCCCGGATCTCGATCTCGGTGGACGGCTCCCGGTCGGCGAGCGCGCCGAAGTAGTGAGAGGAGGCATGGGTGACCGTGCCGCCGGGCTCGGTGTAGCCGGCGCCGTGCGTCTGCAGGGCGTCCAGCAGCCAGGCCCAGCCCACCTCGGAGAGCATCGGGTCGTCGGCGATCTCGGGCTCCAGCTCGGCCCGGGTCATGGTGACCACCCGGAAGTCGCCGTGCCAGGCCTCCTGCCCGGCCGGGTCGTGGAGCAGCACCAGGCGGCCGTCCGCCAGTTCCTCGCCCTCCACCTCGACGGTGGCGGTGAGCGCGTACGCGTACGGGGCCAGCCGCCGGGGTGCCGGGGCGGCCGAGAGCTGCAGCTCGGGCCGCAGCCGCGCCGTGCCGAGTGCCTCGACCGCTGCGCGGAACTCGATCGGCGCCGACTCCTTGCCCGTTCCACCACCGTGTGCGGGGTGCCCGCCGACCGCTGCCATGAGCGGAAGCCTAGGTCGGCCGACGCCGCAATCCGAGCATATTTCGCACCTGCGGCGTGCCGGGGCCGGTCCGCTCGAAGATCTTGGAGGAACGCACGACTCACCGCCGAGGGGGCAGTCCGGGGCACATGCGAAGATTTGGACCGTGAGTGAGACTTCCGCGGCGACCCCGCCAGCCCAGACCGGTCAGCAGCCCCCCGCGCGCCGGGGCGCGGCGTACGACTCCCCGCTCCTGCGCGCCGCGCGCCGTGAGCCGGTGCCGCACACGCCCGTGTGGTTCATGCGCCAGGCTGGCCGCTCGCTGCCCGAGTACCTCAAGGTGCGCGAGGGCATCCCGATGCTGGACTCCTGCATGCGGCCCGAGCTGGTGAAGGAGATCACCCTCCAGCCGGTGCGGCGGCACAAGGTGGACGCGGCGATCTTCTTCAGCGACATCGTGGTGCCGCTGAAGGCGGTCGGTATCGACGTCGACATCAAGCCGGGCGTCGGCCCGGTGATCGCCGACCCGATCCGCACCCTCGACGACCTCCAGCGGCTGCGCCCGCTGGAGCCGGACGACATGCCGTACATCACCGAGGCCGTCGGCCTGCTGGTGGACGAGCTCGGCTCCACCCCGCTGATCGGCTTCGCCGGTGCGCCGTTCACCCTGGCCAGCTACCTGGTCGAGGGCGGCCCGTCGAAGAGCCACGAGAAGACCAAGGCCATGATGTACGGCCAGCCCGAGCTGTGGGCCGCGCTGGTCGACCGGCTGGCCGACATCACCTCCGCCTTCCTGAAGATCCAGATCGAGGCGGGCGCCTCGGCGGTCCAGCTCTTCGACTCCTGGGTCGGCGCGCTCGCCCCGGACGAGTACCGCCGCTCGGTGATGCCCGCCAGCACCAAGGTCTTCGACGCCGTCGCCTCCTACGGCGTGCCGCGGATCCACTTCGGCGTCGGCACCGGTGAGCTGCTCGGGCTGATGGGCCAGGCCGGTGCGGACGTCGTCGGCGTGGACTGGCGGGTGCCGCTGAACGTCGCCGCCGAGCGGGTCGGCCATGACAAGGCCCTGCAGGGCAACCTCGACCCGGCCGTGCTCTTCGCGCCCACCCACGTGGTCGAGACCAAGGCCCGCGAGGTGCTGCACGCGGCTCAGGCGCTCGGCGACAGCGGCCACATCTTCAACCTCGGCCACGGCGTCATGCCGAGCATGGACCCGGACGCGCTGACCAGGCTGGTCGAGTTCGTGCACGAGACCAGCGCCCGCTGACCCACCGGGGCCCCGGTGGCGTCGGTCTGCCGCCGGGGCCCCCGGCCGGCGGGTGTGCGGTCAGCGGGCGACCCGTTCGGCCAGGTACTGCTCCCAGGTGCGCCGGCCCACCGCGCGGTCGGGGGCGGTGTGCACACCGGCGCGGAAGCCGGCACCCACCTTCCCCGGGATGCGCACCGCCAGCACCGGGCGGCGCTTGCCCGCGGCCCGCAGCCAGCTCCGGGCCAGCTCGGTCGCCGGGTGCACCTGCGGGCCGGCCAGGTCCGGCACCCGGCCCGCCGGTCCGCCGAGCGCCAACTCGACCAGCCGGTCGGCCACTTCGCCCTGGTCCACCGGCTGGAACCCGGTCCCGGACGGGGCCAGGACCACCGGGAGTCTGGCGAGGAACCCGAGTGCCGTGTTGAGCAGTTCCGGGAACTGGGTGGCGCGCAGGTTGCTCCAGCCGAGCCCCGACGCCTCCAGGATCCGCTCGCCCTCCAGCTTGACCGCGTAGTACGGGTACGTGATCCGGTCGACGCCGACGATCGAGATGTTGACGACGTGCTCGACTCCGGCGCGCCTCGCCGCGGCGATCAGGTTCCGCAGCGCGGGGATGTCCTGCCTGAAGTGCCGGGCGTCGCTTGCGCAGTGGACGATCGTGTGGACGCCGGCGACCGCCGCGTCCACCCCGGCACCGGTCGCCAGATCGCCGGTGAACCACGCCACCCCGGGATCCTCGGGCAGCTCCGTCCGCCGGGTCAGCGCACGGACCGGCACCCCGGCGCCCCGCAGCCGCGCCACCACCTCGCGCCCCAGCACTCCGGTCGCCCCGGTCACCAGCACGGTGTTCTCCACTGCCCTGCCCTTCCGTTCGTCCCCCGCCACCTCGGCGGCACACCAGGCAGACGGGACAGCCGGGCCGGATGTGACAGCCTCGCCCGGAAAATCTCTCCGCGCGTGTGCGAGCGGGCGGACGGTCCGGACGCCCCGGAGCGCCGTCGGCGGTGCACCGGGCGCGGGCGCGGGTGTGAGCTCTGCAAGACTGCGAAGCATGGTTGAACCTCATGTCGTGGTGATCGGTGGCGGCATCGCCGGCCTGACGGCCGCGTTCGTGGCCTGCGCGGATGCCCGGGTCACGCTGCTGGAGGCGTCGGGGCGGCTCGGCGGGAAGCTGCGGGCGGGTGAGGTCGGCGGAGTGCGGGTCGATCTCGGGGCCGAGTCGATGCTCGCCCGGCGTCCCGAGGCGGTGGAGCTGGCCCGGCAGGTCGGCCTGACCGAGGTGCTGGAGCCGCCGAGCACGGCGAAGGCCGCGATCTGGACCAGGGGCGGGCTGCGGCCGCTCCCCGGTGGACAGCTGATGGGCGTCCCCGGCGACCTGGACGCGCTGGCCGCCTCCGGGGTGCTCTCCGACCCGGGGCTGGAGCGGGCCCGGCACGAGCAGGCCACCGCCCCGGTCGACACCGACGTCCCGATCGGCGAGTACGTCGCCGCGCGGCTCGGCCGCGAGGTGGTCGACCGGCTGGTGGAGCCGCTGCTCGGCGGCGTCTACGCCGGGCACGCCGACGAGATCTCGCTGCGCGCCGCCGTCCCCGCGCTGCTGCCGGTAGCCCGCAGCGGCGGCTCGCTGCTCGACGGGGTGCACGAGCTGGCGACGCGGCCCACCAGCGCCGGGCCGGTGTTCCAGGGGATCGAGGGCGGTATCGGCACGCTCCCCGAGGCGGTCGCCGCCGCCTGCCGCAAGGCCGGCGCCGACCTGCGCACCGACAGCCCGGTGGACGAGCTGCGCCGCACCCCCGAGGGCTGGCGGGTCGTCACCGGCGGCGAGAGCCTGCACGCCGACGCGGTGGTGCTGGCCGTCCCGGCCCCGCAGGCCGCCCGGCTGCTGCGCACCGACGCCCCCGGTGCGGCGGCCGAACTGGAGGCCGTCGAGTACGCGGGCATGGCCCTGGTCACGCTGGCCTTCCGGCGGGAGGAGCTGGACGTGCCGCTGACCGGCAGCGGCTTCCTGGTGCCGCCGACCGACGGCCGGGCGATCAAGGCGTCCACCTTCTCCTCCAACAAGTGGGGCTGGCTGGAGCGCGGTGCGCCGGACACCTTCGTGCTGCGCACCTCGCTGGGCCGCCACCGCGAGGAGCAGGCCCTGGACCTGCCGGACGAGGAGCTGGTCGCCCGTTCGCTGGCCGACCTCGGGGCGGCGGTGGGCCTGCGCGCGCGGCCGTACGACACCGCGGTGACCCGCTGGCGGGGTGGTCTGCCGCAGTACCCGGTGGGCCACCTGGAGCGGGTGGAGCGGATCCGCGCGCAGGTGGCGCGGGTCGGCGGCCTCGCGGTCTGCGGTGCCGCCTACGACGGGGTGGGGATTCCCGCCTGCATCGCCAGTGCCCGCCGGGCGGTCGGCGAGGTGTTGACCCCGGCGACCGGCACACACGTCACGGAAGGGACAATGGGCGCATGACTGAGTCCACTGAACAGCAGCCCGAGAAGAAGAAGGCCCGCGACCTCAACAAGGTCATCCGCTACACCATGTGGTCGGTGTTCAAGCTCAAGAGCGAGCTGCCCGAGGACCGCGCCGCGCTGGCGGCCGAGGTCGAGGAGCTCTTCGAGCAGCTGGCCGCGAAGGACGTCACGGTGCGCGGCACCTACGACGTGTCCGGTCTGCGTGCCGACGCCGACGTGATGATCTGGTGGCACTCCGGGGACTCGGACAACCTGCAGGAGGCGTACAACCGCTTCCGCCGCACCGGCTTCGGCCGCGCCCTGGAGCCGGTCTGGTCCAACATGGCGCTGCACCGCCCGGCGGAGTTCAACAAGTCGCACATCCCGGCGTTCCTCGCCGACGAGCTCGCCCGCGAGTACGTCTGCGTGTACCCGTTCGTGCGCTCCTACGAGTGGTACCTGCTGCCCGACGAGGAGCGGCGCGCGATGCTCGCCGAGCACGGCAAGATGGCGCGCGGTTACCCGGACGTGCGGGCCAACACGGTGGCCTCGTTCGCGCTCGGCGACTACGAGTGGCTGCTCGCCTTCGAGGCGGACGAGCTGCACCGGATCGTCGACCTGATGCGCGACCTGCGGCCGTCCCGCGCCCGGCTGCACGTCCGCGAGGAGGTCCCGTTCTACACGGGCCGCCGCAAGCCGGTCGCCGAGCTGCTGAGCGGCCTGGTCTGAGCGGCCTGGTCCGAGCAACCCCAGGGCGCGGGGCCGCTGTTGCGGCGCCCCGCGCCCTGAAGACGGGCCCCAGGCCGTGTCTGACAATTCCCGCCGGGCGCTGATCCGACGCGAATTGTCAGACACGGCCTAGTTGCGCAGGGCCGCGCGGAGCCGGGCGTCCGGCAGGGCGGCGGGGCCGACCATGGCGACGGCCGTGAGCAGTTCCTGCTCGGTGCCGCCCGGGTCGGAGTGGACCGCGTGCAGTGCCTGCTGCCCGGCGTGGGTGGCCCAGCGGGTGTAGGGGTGGACGTCGACCCGGGCCATCAGCAGCGTCCCGCTGGTGAGCACCAGGGGCAGGGCGAACCAGGCGACGGCGGCCCCTGCCTCCCCCCGGTCGGGCGTCAGTGCGATGGACGCCCCGAGCAGCAGCAGGCTCAGCAGCAGTGCCTGCCGCACCTGGCGGACCGCCGTCGAGGTGGCCTCCTGGACGATCGCCGGGGTGGCCAGACCCGCCAGCACCAGCCGTCCGCCGATC
This sequence comes from Saccharothrix sp. ST-888, assembly GCF_000955975.1. Taxonomy (GTDB): domain Bacteria; phylum Actinomycetota; class Actinomycetes; order Streptomycetales; family Streptomycetaceae; genus Kitasatospora. Next base: position 68,687 of record NZ_JYJF01000010.1, on the reverse strand, counting down.
TCCAGCACGGCCGGGTTGGTGGCGAGTTCGGCGCGGAGATCGGCCGTCCGGCACTGGCCCTCGGGGCCGATGCTCTCGATCAGCGTGCGCTCCAGCCGGTTGCGGCCCTGCGGGTCCACGACGCTGGTCCAGCCGGTGTGCGCCAGGTGAAGCCGCCCCTGGGCGGCCATCAGCACCAGCGCGAGATCGACCACCCGCACCGGGCCGCCGGCCAGGTACGCGGTCTCGTACAGGCCGATCCCGGTGGCGTCGGAGGGCCGGCCGGTCTCGGCCCCGGAGAGTGCGTCTGCGGTTGCCGTCACCCTGACCAGCCGGAGGCAGGAGAGCGCGGCGGCCAGGAAGGCGGGTATCAGAAAGAGCAACCACATGGGGCTGTTTCTAGACCTGACCGGCCGTTCGGGGAAGTGAATTTCTGATTCGTGATATCGAACTGTGACCGCTGGGCGGCTTACGAACCACACCCGGAGCCGCAACTGCTCCCGGACGAACAGCTGCTGGACGAGCAACCGCTGTGCCCCGACGAGCAGCTGTGACTCGAGGAACAGCTGTGGCCGGACGAGCCGCCGCTGTGGCCCGAGGAGGAACCGCAGCCGCTCGACGATCCGCAGGACGAGCCGTGCGAGCCGCCGTGCGAGCCGCCGGAACCGCTGTCGGGCGAGGAGGACGAGCACCAGGCCACCGCCGCCCCCGCGTCGGCGCCGAAGGCGGCTCCGTAGCCGACGCCGTCCGAACTGCCGCCGGCCGCCGAGCGGACCCGGTCCTTCAGTGCACTGCGCAGGTCCTCGTCCTCCAGCGTCTCCACACCGTCCAGCGCGACCGCGCCCAGCAGCAGCGCGGTGGCCGCACTGGCCCCGACGGCCGGCCGCCACGGCGAGGAACCGGTCTTCATCAGGCTCAGCTGGCGCAGTCCGGCCGGGGTGACCCGGCTCCTGCCCGGCTTGGTCGCGGTCAGCCAGACCACGCCGAGCAGCAGCAGGCCGAAGAAGGCGAAGAACGGCGGCGTACTGGCATCCCGGTCCGGTGTGGGCAAGGTGGCCCAGAGCACGGTGGTCAGCACCCCCAGCACCACGGTGACCAGCAGCGAGAACTGGAGCAGCCGCCGGGCCCGGACGACGGCGCGGTACAGCTCGGGCCGCCGCATCAACCCGCGCTCGGCCAGCCGGTCGCCGATCTGCTGGATCTCCGGGCTGCGCATCACCGCCCTTTGCAGCAGGGCCAGTTCACGCTGACGGTTCGGGCCGGCGGCCTCGATCAGCACGACCTCGGCCGGGTCCTTCGGCTGCGGGTCGGTCACGGTGGCCAGCCCGTCCCGGGAGACGATCAGCCGGCCCTCCTGCTGCATCCGGACGATCACCACCTCGGCGGCCCGGACCGGGCCGCCCGCGAGGAAGGCGGCGTCCGGCAGCGGCAGGCCGCGACCGGGCAGTCCCTGCGGCTTCGGTACCCGGCGCATCCGTTGCAGCGCGCCGGACGTCCACAGGCCCGCGCCCACCAGCAGGGTGGTGGCGGCGGCGAACTCGGTGTACCACATCTCGGTTCCCCCGTACGTGAGTCGAACCACCGGGCCGGGTGAGGCGGTCCGGTGTGGTGCTGGTGCTGGTGCTGGTGCTGGTGCTGGTGCTGGGTGCCTGCCGTGGGCGGTGGCGGCGAGTGCGGGTGCGGGTACGGGTGCGGCGACCGGGCCGGCGGTGCGGCCCCGGTCAGCCGTGGAAGCGGCGCCAGCGGCGGCGGGGCGGTTCGGCGGGCCGCAGCCAGCGCTCCAGGGCGGGCCGCCAGGGCGTGTCCGGTGCGCCGACGGCGGCCCAGTCGACCGCCCACTCGGCGAAGGCCCGTGCGTCCGCCCGGTAGCCCCCGACGGCGGGCCCCTGCCGCGCGTACCTGCGGAACAGCGGACGGTACTGGGCGCCGAGGATCCGCGGGACCTCCGGCGCCACCCGGGCCACGGTGTCGCGGCGCTTGGCGAGCAGGCCCTGGGCCTGGATCCGGACCTGCTCCCGGTCGAAACCCTCCGGCACCGGGCCGCCCGCGACCAGTGCGGACAGCAGCTCAGCCTGACGCCGCGCCAGCCGTGCCCGGGCCACCACCAGCTCCGGGTCGCCCCCCTCGGCCAGGTACTCGAAGTGCTCAGACATGCTCCAACTCCCCGTCCAGTACCGCGCGGATCGCGTCGAGCTCGCCCGCCAGTTCGGCGGGCGGCGGGTAGTGGTCGTCCCGTTCCAGCAGGACGCCGGGCGGTACGGCCCGCTCGCAGAGCTGGGCCAGGGCGTCCAGGACGGGCCCGGTCACCGGGTGGGCGTGGGTGTCGTGCCAGACCCCGTCGACCTCGATCCCGCCCGCGACATGGACGTAGGCGATGGCCTCCAGCGGCAGCCGGTCGAGTTCGGCGGCGACGTCCAGGCCCAGGTTGACCCGGTTGGTGTGCAGATTGGCGACGTCGATCAGGAGCCGGACACCGGTCCGCTCGACGAGTTCGGCCAGGAACTCGCCTTCGCTGAACTCGTCCTCGGGCCAGGCCAGATGGGCGGCGATGTTCTCCAGCGCCAACGGCACCGGGAGTTCCTGCTGGGCGATCCGGACGTTCTCCGCGATCACCCGCAGCGAGTCCCGCGAGCGCGGTACCGGCAGCAGGTGGCCCGCCTCCAGCCCGCCGGCCCGGACGAACGCCAGGTGCTCGCTGACCAGCGGGGCCTCCAGCGCCTGGGCCGCTGCGGCCAGCCGCGACAGGCGGTCGGGATCGGGCAGTTCGGCGCCGCCGAGGCCCAGCGCCACCCCGTGCGGGACGGCGGCCACACCGCGCTCCCGCAGCACCCGCAGCGACTCGGGCAGCTCACCGGCGCGCAGGTGGTCGAGGCAGAGGTTCTCGGCGACCACCTCGACCCAGTCCAGGCCGGGCAGCCGCTCCACCACGGTGTCGATCTCTGCCCGCCAGCCGATCCCGACTCCCAGCCGGGGCAAGGTACTTGCAGAAGACGTCATAAGGATCCGCCCCTTCGGAGGGCTCGCCGAACAGCGTCGGACGGAACAATTGAGTCAGAGAAATGGGATGTACGTGTCATCAGACCGGAGAGAGGGCGTCGTTGCGCTCTCACGTCCCCTTGCTGAGGGTCTATCCGGGTCGGCCGGTTGCCAACCCGCACCCGGCAAACTCAGAGCTGAACTTGAGCTTTCCGGCACGTGGAGAAAACCGGGTGCGCGGAATCGGACCGGTGGCTACCGTGGCCGGCATATGACTCTGATGATCCGTGATTTCCGCCCCGCCGACGCCGAGGCGGCCTCCGCCGCGTACAGCGCGGGCCGCCCGCACCTCCTGATGACGCCCGACGCCGTCCGCTGGACCGTCGCCAACGCCGCCCCCGACCAGCACTACCGCCTGCTGGTCGCCGAACTGGACGGCCGGGTGGTCGGCACCGCCCGCTGCACGGTGCACGCGGACAGCAGTACCAAGGGGCAGGGCAGCGCCAATGCCAGTGTGCTGCCCGGGTACCGGGGCCGGGGCGTGGGCGGGGCCCTGCTCACGGCGGCCGAGCAGCACCTGGCCGCGCACGGGGTGAGCCGGGTCCACGCCTGGGTCGACGACGAGCCCGAGGCCCGTACCTTCGCCGCCCACCGGGGCTACCTGGCCGGGCGCAGCGCGCACTTCGCGCACCTCGACCTCACCGCCGCCCTGCGGCCCGTCCCCGAGCTCCCGCCAGGCGTCGAACTGCGCACGGCCGCAGACTTCCTGGACGACCCGCACCCGATCTACCTGCTGGACATCGAGGGCACCGGCGACGAGCCCGGCGAGCTGGACTCGGCCGACCAGGGCTACCAGGAGTGGCTCACCGCGATCTGGGGCCGCCCCGACCTCGACCGGGACCTCACCACCGTCGCCGTGCTGGACGGCCGGCCGGCCGCCTTCGCGGCGGTCCACTCGGACGGTGCCCGCCGCTACTGGTCGGCGTTCACCACCACCGGCGCCGAGTACCGGGGGCGCGGTCTCGCCAAGCTCGCCAAGACCCACTCCCTGCACCGCGCCCGCGCGGCCGGCTTCACCGACGCCTACACCAGCAACGACGCGACGAACGCGCCGATGCTGGCGATCAACGCCTGGCTCGGGTACGAGCGGTGTGCGAGCGAGTGGAAGTACACCCGCGAACTGAGCTAGCGGAGGCGCCGGCCGGGGCTTGCCCCGGCCGGCCGGGTGCCGCTCAGGACACCTGCACCCCGTGCGCCCGGGCGAGCCCGGCCAGGCCGTCCGACCAGCCCTGGCCGACCGCCCGCAGCTTCCAGACCTCGTCCGGTGTGCCCGCCCGGTGGCGGTACAGCTCGGCCACCAGCATCGCCGAGACCGCCGGGTCGGCGGGCGGCCGGAAGGCCCAGGCCGAGCCTGCGGCGCCGCGCACCTCCAGGGTCGCCCCGAGCAGCTCGGCGCAGCTCGCGCCGGTGTCGGTGTCCATGTTCACCGACACGGCGACGCGGTGCACCGCCGCCGGGAGGGCGAGCAGCCGTACGGCGGCGCTCTCGGTGGTCCCCTCGCCGCCCGCGCTCTGCCTGGGGTGCAGGACCACGGCCCCGCGTTCGGCGCCGGGCTGGTGGTAGAAGACGAAGTCCTCGTCGCCGCGGACCGTGCCGTCGGCCGTGAGCAGCAGCAGCGTCAGGTCGGCCTCGGCCCCGGCGGAGCCGAACCGCACCGTCAGCTCGGCGAGTTCGGCGGCCGGGAGGACCACGTTCGCGCCGGGGGTGAGCAGCACCGGCTCGCCGGCGGGCGCGGCGGCCCCGGCCGGTGCGGCCTGGGCCGGTGTGTTGTGCGCCGGCACGTTCTGGGCCGGAAGCGAGAGGGTGGCGGGACCGAGCCGTCCGGGCAGCCCGTTCTCCTTGAGCAGCTGGACCAGCATCGGCCCGTCGATCAGGGTCAGCGGCTTGCCCTCGACCCAGCGGCGGGAGCCGGGGCCGAAGCCCGAGGTGGTGACCAGGATGCCCTTGTTGGCGCCGAAGTGGGCCATGGTCGCGTCGAGGTCGCGGACGGCGGTCGGGCTCACCGTCTTGCGGTAGCGCTTGGCCTGGATCACGAACAGGCCGCCGGTGATCGGGTCCGGGTTCTCGGCGATGACGTCCACGCCGTCGTCCCCGCTGCGCTCGGTGGTGCGGGTCTGGTAGCCGAGCCGCCGGAACAGCTCGGCGAGCAGCCTCTCGAACTCCAGCGGGTCCATCTCGAAGAGGTCGGGGTCCTCGTCGGAGCCGTCCGCCCCGAAGCTGCCGACCGCCTCGGCGAGCCGCTCGGTCCGTACCGCCTCGGGCTTCTCCGGCCGGGCCGAGAGCCGTCCCTGCAAGCCGTCCACCAGGCAGTCGATCGCCTCGACCCGGTCGAGCGCGACCGCGCCGAAGACCGCCCGCTCGACCGCCACCGAGACCAGGTACCGCTGCTCCTCCCGCCCGGTGGCCGGGTCGACCGCCTCGACGTAACCGTTGAAGACCACCGAGGCGAGGCGTCCGTCGGCGTCCGCCAGGAACAGCTCGGCGAGCACCCGCAGCGCGCACTGGGCCAGCACCTCGCGGTAGACGGCCTTCCGCTCGGTGGCGGAGCGGGCGACCTCGGCCTCCTGGTCGGTGGACTTCACGTAGCGGTACCTGGCGGTCTCCGGGACCACCTCGAAGCCCGGCAGCCGCCAGTCCACCACGAGCTGCCCGGCGGCCTCGTCCCAGGCGGTCACGCAGTCCTGCGGGAACCCCTCCGGCCAGTCCTCGCGCCAGCCCAGCGCGGTCTCGAAGAACTCGGCCACCGCAGCCGCCGAGCCGCTCTGCAGCTCGGCGGCCAGCCGGACGGCCTGCTCGGCGTGGCCGGTCGCGGCCCGGCGGCGATCGGCGGCCCAGGCCTCGTACTGCGCCCGGTAGCGGTCGAGTTGCTGCCGCCGCTGCTGGTCGGCGGCCTGGGCGGCGTGCCAGTCCTGCTCGAACCGGGCCCGGGCGTGCGCGGCCTGCTCGTCGTACTGGCGCCGGGCGGTCGGGTTCATCGCCTGCAGGCCCGTCAGCGGCGGCACCAGGTAGCGGGTCTGGTCCGGCACCGGGACCGGGACGCCGAGCGGGCCGGGGTCGAACGGCGGTACCACGGCCGGGCGTTGCAGGTTCGCCAGCGCGAACACCGGCCCGCCCAGACCGCTCTGGAGCACGCCGCGCAGCGTGGCCACCCGCTCGTCCAGCTCGGCGGTGCGCCGGGCGGCGTCCGCCTCCCGGCCCTGCTGGTAGGCCCGGAGCGCCTCCTTCTGCCCCTGCGCGGCGGCCCGTTGGGCTTCGCGCTGCTCCCGCTCGTACTGCCGCTGGGCGGCCACCGCGGCCCGCCGCTGCGCCTCCTGCTGCCGGGCCTGCTGGCGCTGCGCCTCAGCCAGTATGGTCAGTACTCCTGAGCTGCGTCGCCGTGCCACCCCTGGTCCCTCTCTCGCCCGTTCTGACAGATGATCAGTCTGGCAGATGAGCCGGGCCCACCGGCACGTGTCCGGCAATGCCCCCGCGGGGACGCCCCGGCTCAGGGGCGCCCCCGCGGCGGGTCACGGGGCGGGCTACGGCGCGGGCTTCAGGGTCAGCGAGATGCTGTTGATGCAGTACCGCTGGTCGGTCGGGGTGCCGTAGCCCTCGCCCTCGAAGACGTGCCCGAGGTGGCCGCCGCAGCGCGCGCAGCGGACCTCGACCCGCCGCATGCCGTGCGACTCGTCGGCCAGGTACTCCACCCGGTCCTCGGCCAGCGGCGCGTAGTACGAGGGCCAGCCGCAGTGGCTGTCGAACTTGGTCTCGCTGCTGAACAGCTCGGCTCCGCAGGCCCGGCAGCTGTACACGCCCACCGTCTTGGTGTCGGTGTACTCGCCGACGTGCGCCGGCTCGGTGCCGGCCTGGCGGAGCACGCGGTACTCCTCGGGGCTGAGCTGGGCGCGCCACTCGGCGTCGGACTTCTCGATCTCGTAGCTCATCGCGGGCTCCTCGTCGCGGCAGGGCTCGGGTCAGGCGTTGGTTGCAACGCTCGCGAGGTGCTCGAGGATTTCCGGGCCCAGGTTGGTGACGTCGCCCGCACCCATGGTGAGCAGCAGGTCGCCCGGCTGCGTCAGCCCGGCCAGCAGCGCGGGCGCGGCGGCGAACGCGTGCTCGGCGCGGACGTCGGCACCGGCCCGGCGGGCGGCGTCGATGATCAGCTCGCTGGTGATGCCGGGGATCGGGTCCTCGCGGGCGGGGTAGATGTCGAGCACCACCGAGGCGTCGGCCAGTGCCAGGGCCTGGCCCATCTCCTCGGCCAGCTGCTGGGTCCGGCTGAACAGGTGCGGCTGGAAGACCACCAGCACCCGCCCGGCGGCCGCCTCGCGGATCGCCTCCAGGTCGGCGGTCATCTCGGTCGGGTGGTGGGCGTAGGAGTCGATCACCTGGACGCCCGCGGCCTCGCCCTTGAGCTGGAGGCGGCGGCGGACGCCGGTGTAGCTGCCGATCGCCTTGGCCAGGTCCTGCGCGGGGATGCCCAGCGCGACGCCCGCGGCCAGCGCGGCGACGGCGTTGTGCGCGTAGTGGCGGCCGGGGACGGAGACGGTGAAGGTCAGCTCGGCGCCGTCGAGCTGCACGGTGACCTCGCTGGTCATGCCGCGCGGGACCACCGAGAGCACCCGGACGTCCGCGTCCTCGGCGGAGCCGACGGTGACCAGGTTCAGCCCGTCTCGGCCGCGCACCCGGGAGGTCAGCTCGCGGGCACCGGCGTGGTCGGCGGAGATCACCAGGGTGCCGCCGGACACGATCCGGCCGACGAAGGTCTCGAAGGACTCGTAGATCTCGTCCATCGACCCGTAGTTGGCGTGGTGGTCGAGCTCCACGTTGAGGATGATCGCGACCTCGGGGGCGTACTTGTGGAAGCTGCGGTCGCTCTCGTCCGCCTCGGCCACGAAGATGTCCCCGGCGCCGTGGTGGGCGTTGGAGCCGGGGGCGTCCAGGTCGCCGCCGATCGCGTACGAGGGCTCCAGGCCCAGCTCGGCGAGGCTGACGGCGAGCATGCTGGTGGTGGTGGTCTTGCCGTGCGTGCCGGCGACGGCGAGCGCCCGGCGGCCGCCCATCAGCGCGGCCAGCGCGTCGGAGCGGTGCACCACCGGGATGCCGCGCTGGTGGGCCGCGGCCAGCTCGGGGTTGTCGGAGCGGATCGCGCTGGAGACCACGACGCTGCTGGTCCCGGTCGGGAGGTGCTCGGCGGCGTGGCCGACGTGGACGTCCGCGCCGAGGGCGCGCAGCGCCAGGACGGTCTCGGACTCCTTGGCGTCGCTGCCGGAGACCTTGGCGCCGCGGACCGCGAGGATCTTCGCCAGCCCGGACATGCCGGCGCCGCCGATTCCGATGAAGTGCGGGGCGTGCAGGTCGTGCGCGGCGTCGTTCAAGGCGTGCTCCGTACGAGGTCGGGCCGGCGGGCGTGGCCGAGTGGGGCGGTCGGGCATGGTGAAACGCGAATCGTCCTTGCGGGCGTTCCGCAAGGACGATTCTGCACTACCGGGACGGGGACCTTCAGGAGTCGCTGGCGAACAGCTTGAGGACCGGGACGCCGACCTTGTGTCTCGCCTGGGAGGCCCAGTCGCGGTGGAAGAACTCCTCGACGAAGTGCGGGGAGGTCAGGACCAGGACCTCGTCGGCGCTGCTCTGCTCCACCACCTCGCGCAGCCGGTTCAGCGGATTCTCCTCGACCACCTCGCCGCTCGCCTCGGCTCCGGCGGTCCGCAGGTGGCGCAGGCTGTGCTCCAGGGACTCGCTCGCGACGGTGGGGGTCTCGGACTCCTCGCGCTCGTGCACCGCCTTGTCGAGGTGGCCCAGGGCCACGTCGTCGAGGGCGCGGAGCAGCTCGTCCTGCTTGCCGCGGGGCTGCATCAGGACGACGAACGAGACCTCCTCGTCGCCGTGGAGCGTGGTGACCAGTTCCACATCGGCGTCGGAGAGCGCCTTTTCGATCATCAGTACCGTCTTGAACACGTGAGTCCCTTCGCAGTTGCAGGCCCCCGGGTCCGGTGTCCCCTCCCATAGTGCCCGGCGGATGCTTTCCTCACGCTGCACACGCGCCACATGAGCCACGGGTGGGCCGGGTCACCGGGCCGAATCTCGAACGGGCGGGGAAACCGGGTCGGCCGGGCGCAGATACCGGGTGAAGAGGAAACCTTTCTGCTCCAGCAATGACACCAGCCGCATCCGCTGCACGCCAGGGATTTCCGTGCCCTGGGCGATCCGCGGTGCCTGGCCCCCGGTGAGCAGCGGGGCCAGCGAGAGGCAGAGCTCGTCCAGCAGCCCGGCCGCCACCAGCTCCCCGAGCAGCCGGGGGCCGCCCTCGGTCAGCTGGCGGGTCCAGCCCCGCTCGGTGAGCGCGGCCACCGCCCGGGTCACGTCGACCGAGCCCTCGCCCGCGACGACCACGTCCGCGACCTCGGCCACCGCGCGGCGGGCGTCGGCGGGGGAGTCCTCGGTGGTGATCACCACCGTGCGCACCACGGGCTCGGTGAACAGCGGTGCCGAGAGGTCGAGCGCCAGACTGCGGGAGACGATCGCGACGGCCGGGGCCGGCGTCTGCCCGGCCGCCTTGCGGGCCGCCGCGAACTCCGCCCGGGCCCGGGCCGGCCGGTAGCCCTCGGCGCGGACCGTCTCGGCTCCGACCAGCACCACGTCCGAGAGTGCCCGCAGCACCCCGAAGATCCGCTTGTCGGCGTCCCCGGACAGGCCCTCGGAGAGCCCTTCGAGCCGGGCGCTGCCGTCCAGTGAGGCGACCATGTTGGCCCGCAGCCAGGCCCGGCCCTGCCCGACCTGCTCGGGGTACGCGTACACGGCGGCCAGCGACTCCAGGGACGAGACGTCCTGCCGGGGCGGGCCGAGCGGGCTGATCAGTTGATGCATGGGACCGAGTCTTCCACGGAGGCGCGTACCCTTTACTGACGTGCCCGCTGCCTCACACCCCGACACCACGGCCGCCCCGGCGTCCGCCGACGCCATAGCCGCCGTCGGCCCGGTCGCCCTCGCCGACCGCCGGCCCCTTGTGCCCGCCGAGCGGCTGGTCGCCGAGATGGTGCCGCCACCGCGGTTCGCCGGCGTCAGCTTCGGCAGCTACCTGCCGGACGCGTCCCAGCCCAGCCAGTACGAGGCCGTCCAGGTCCTGGAGCAGTTCGCCGCCTCGCTCAACAGCGGGAGCGCCGCCCCCAGGCGGAGCTGGTTCCGCCGCGCCGCCCCCGCGCCCAGCGGCCCTGCCGGGATCTACCTCGACGGCGGCTACGGCGTCGGGAAGACCCACCTGCTGGCCTCGCTCTGGCACGCCACGCCGGGCCCCAAGGCGTTCGGCACCTTCGTCGAGCTCACCAACCTGGTCGGCGCGCTCACCTTCAAGGGCGCCGTCGAGACCCTGTCCGGGCACCGGCTGCTGTGCATCGACGAGTTCGAGCTGGACGACCCGGGTGACACCGTGCTGGTCTCCACCCTGCTCAGCCGCCTGGTCGAGAACGGCGTCAAGCTCGCCGCGACCTCCAACACGCTGCCCGACAAGCTCGGCGAGGGCCGGTTCGCCGCCGCCGACTTCCTGCGCGAGATCCAGGGCCTGTCGGCCCACTTCCGCCCGCTGCGGATCGACGGCCAGGACTACCGCCACCGCGGCCTGCCCGAGGCCCCGCCGCCGTACACCGACGAGGTGGTCACCGAGCGGGCCGCGCGCACCCCGGGCGCCTCGCTGGACGACTTCGACGGTCTGCTGGAGCACCTCAAGGCCGTCCACCCCAGCCGCTACGGCGCCCTGCTGGACGACGTCCAGGCGGTCTTCCTGCGCGGTGTCCACCAGGTCGACGACCAGTCCACCGCGCTGCGCCTGGTCGTCCTCGCCGACCGGATGTACGACCGCGAGCTGCCCATCACCGCCTCCGGCCTCCCCTTCGACCAGGTCTTCACCGAGGAGATGCTGCGCGGCGGCTACCGCAAGAAGTACCTGCGCGCGATATCCCGCCTGGTCGCCCTGGCCCGGGACAGCGCCAGGACCGCCTGACGCAGGCCCGGGACCGCTCCGGCGCCGGCCCGCCGGAGCGGTCCCGGGCCTGCGTGCCCTGCGGCCGTGACCGGGACTTGCCGGTCCGCGTTGTCGGTGGCGGGTCGTACGGTGGACTCGTGCGACCCATCACGAGTATCGAGCGGTCAGTGGCGCCCTTCGAGGTCGTCAGCCCCTACCAGCCCAACGGCGACCAGCCGGCGGCCATCGCCGAGCTGGAGCGCCGGATCCGCGCGGGCGAGAAGGACGTCGTCCTGCTCGGTGCCACCGGCACCGGCAAGTCGGCGACCACCGCCTGGATGATCGAGAAGCTCCAGCGTCCCACCCTGGTGATGGCGCCGAACAAGACCCTGGCCGCCCAGCTGGCCAACGAGTTCCGCGAGCTGCTCCCCAACAACGCGGTCGAGTACTTCGTCTCGTACTACGACTACTACCAGCCCGAGGCGTACGTCCCGCAGACGGACACCTACATCGAGAAGGACTCCTCGATCAACGAGGAGGTCGAGCGGCTGCGCCACTCGGCCACCAACTCGCTGCTGACGCGCCGCGACGTGGTCGTGGTGGCCTCGGTCTCCTGCATCTACGGCCTCGGCACCCCGCAGGAGTACGTGGACCGGATGGTCCCGCTCAAGGTCGGCGAGGAGATCGACCGGGACGCACTGCTGCGCCGCTTCGTGGACATCCAGTACACCCGCAACGACGTCGCCTTCACCCGCGGCACCTTCCGGGTCCGGGGCGACACCGTCGAGATCTTCCCGGTCTACGAGGAACTCGCCGTCCGGATCGAGATGTTCGGCGACGAGATCGAGGCGCTCTACACCCTGCACCCGCTCACCGGCGAGATCATCAGCCAGGACGACTCCGTCTACGTCTTCCCCGCCTCGCACTACGTGGCGGGCCCGGAGCGGATGGAGCGCGCGATCACCGGCATCGAGCAGGAGCTGGAGGAGCGCCTGGCCGCCCTGGAGAAGCAGGGCAAGCTGCTGGAGGCCCAGCGCCTGCGCATGCGCACCACGTACGACATCGAGATGCTCCGCCAGATCGGCAGCTGCTCCGGCGTGGAGAACTACTCGATGCACTTCGACGGCCGCGAGCCCGGCACGGCCCCCAACACGCTGCTCGACTACTTCCCGGAGGACTTCCTCCTGGTGATCGACGAGTCGCATGTGACGGTGCCCCAGATCGGCGCGATGTACGAGGGCGACGCCTCCCGCAAACGGACTCTGGTCGAGCACGGCTTCCGGCTGCCCTCGGCGATGGACAACCGCCCGCTGAAGTGGGAGGAGTTCCTCGGCCGGATCGGGCAGACGGTCTACCTCTCCGCGACCCCCGGCAAGTACGAGCTCTCGCGCGGCGACGGCGTGGTCGACCAGATCATCCGCCCGACCGGCCTGATCGACCCCGAGGTGATCGTCAAGCCGACGGAGGGCCAGATCGACGACCTGGTGCACGAGGTGCGCAAGCGGGTCGAGAAGGACGAGCGGATCCTGGTCACCACGCTGACCAAGAAGATGTCCGAGGACCTCACCGACTACATGCTCGGCCTCGACATCCGGGTCCGCTACCTGCACAGCGACATCGACACCCTGCGCCGGGTCGAGCTGCTGCGCGAGCTGCGGGCCGGCGAGTACGACGTACTGGTCGGCATCAACCTGCTCCGCGAGGGCCTCGACCTGCCCGAGGTCTCCCTGGTGGCGATCCTGGACGCGGACAAGGAGGGCTTCCTGCGCTCCGGCACCTCGCTGATCCAGACCATCGGCCGCGCCGCCCGTAACGTCTCGGGCCAGGTGCACATGTACGCGGACCGGATCACCCCGGCGATGGAGCTGGCGATCGAGGAGACCAACCGCCGCCGCGTCGTCCAGCAGGCGTACAACGAGAAGCACGGCATCGACCCGCAGCCGCTGCGCAAGAAGATCGGCGACATCCTGGACACCCTGGCCCGCGAGGACATGGACACCGAGGAACTGCTCGCCACCGGCTACCGCGGCAGGGAGAAGGGCAAGGGCGCTCCGGTGCCCGCGCTGGGCGCCGACCGCAAGCCGGCCAAGAGCCTCCCGGCGGCCGAACTCGCGGATCTGATCCAGCAGTTGACGGACCGGATGCACAACGCCGCGGCGGAGCTCCAGTTCGAGGTCGCGGCCCGCCTGCGGGACGAGATCGGTGAGCTGAAGAAGGAGCTGCGGCAGATGCGCGAGGCCGGGATGGCCTGACTTCTCCGCGGCGGCGAGGTCTCGTCCCCGGTGCGAGCGGGTAGGCCATCGACAGACGTGTACCCGCAGGCCCTAGGCTGGCCTGCGGGTACTCCCTCGCAGGTGCGGGGCCTGTCCGGGCGCCGGTGCCGACGGGGGAGGCGAGCACCTTGGGGGCCTCAGCCGGGGGACGGCAACGGGGTGATCCGCCGTGCAGCCGCAGCGGGCGACCTGCCCGCCGGGCTGAGGAGAGAGAGGACAGCACCGTGTCGGTGAATCTGGCCAAGGGCCAACGAGTCAGCCTGCAGAAGGGCTCGGGCGAGTCGCTGAGTGTGGTCCGGATGGGCCTCGGCTGGGCGGCGGCGCCCAGGCGCGGGCTGTTCGGCCTGCGCAGGCGGGAGATCGACCTGGACGCCTCCGCCCTGCTCTACGCCGAGAAGACCCCGTCCGACGTGGTCTTCTTCCAGCACCTGATCAGCAACGACGGCTCGGTCCGGCACACCGGGGACAACCTGGTCGGCGGGGCGGGCGCGGGCGACGACGACGAGTCGATCCTGGTGGATCTGACGCACGTCCCCGCGCACATCACCCAGATCGTCTTCACCGTCAGCTCCTACACCGGTCAGACCTTCACCGAGGTGCAGAACGCGCACTGCCGCCTGGTGGACGAGAGCACCGGCCAGGAGCTGGCCCGCTACGAGCTGACCGGCGGCGGCCCGCACACCGGCCAGATCATGGCCAAGGTCTTCCGGGAGCCCGGTGGCGGCTGGGGCATGCAGGCCATCGGCGTCCCGGCCAAGTCCCGGACGTTCCAGGACCTGCTGCCCGCGATCGAGCCCTACCTGTAGGCACTTCCCGCAGGTCCCCCCTGACAATTCTTTACCTTCTTTACCTTCTCTTGGGAGTTCTGTTAGTGTTGACGGCAGCGGAGGGGAGTATTCCCCCGCAGTTGTCCCGTCAGCACGGGTGCCCCCTTTCTGTGGTGGTGCGCCCCGGGGCGCTGGCCCGTGTGTTCTCGTGTGGGGGCACACGGGCGGAAGAGACCTCCGGCAGTGACGTGTATGACTCGCCTACTTGCCGGAGGAGCAGAGGATGGACGTTTCCGTGGGCCTTTGGGTCGGCACCATCGGTGTGCTGATCGCACTGGTCGTGGCCGATTTCTTCATCGGCGGCCGTAAGCCGCACGAGGTGTCGATCAAGGAAGCCGGGACCTGGACGGTGGTCTGGGTCGTCCTGGCGCTGCTGTTCGGCGGTTTCCTGTGGTGGCACTCCGGCTCGCAGCCGGCCGGTGAGTTCTTCGCCGGGTACATCACCGAGAAGTCGCTCAGCGTGGACAACCTGTTCGTGTTCATTCTGATCATGAGCAAGTTCGCGGTGCCCAGGATCTACCAGCAGCGGGTGCTGATGGTCGGCGTGATCATCGCGCTCGTCCTGCGCGCGGTCTTCATCGCTGGCGGCGCCGCCCTGGTGACCACCTTCTCCTGGGTCTTCTACATCTTCGGCGCCTTCCTGATCTTCACCGCCTGGAAGCTGGTCAAGGAAGCCCGCGCCGACGAGGAGGACGCGGAGTTCGAGGAGAACCGCCTGCTCAAGTCGATCGAGCGGCGCTTCCCCTCGACGGACAGGTACCACGGCACCGAGCTTCTCATCCGCGAGAACGGCAAGCGGCTGATGACGCCGATGCTGATCGTGATGCTGGCCATCGGCACCACCGACGTGCTGTTCGCGCTGGACTCGATCCCCGCGATCTTCGGCCTGACCCAGGACCCGTACATCGTCTTCACCGCCAACGCCTTCGCGCTGATGGGGCTGCGCCAGCTGTACTTCCTGATCGGCGGCCTGCTGAAGAAGCTGGTCCACCTCTCGTACGGCCTGTCGGTGATCCTCGGCTTCATCGGCGTCAAGCTGGTGCTGCACGCGCTGCACGAGAGCGGCGTGCACGTGCCGGAGATCGGTGTCCCGTTCTCGCTGGGCTTCATCGTGGCGGTCCTGGCCGTCACCACGACCACCAGCCTGATCGCCTCCCGCCGGGCGGCGCAGGAGAGCCTCGCCGAGGCGAAGGGCTAGCCGGGGGTCGGGGGCGCGGGGAACCGCGCCCCCGACCGCTCTCACCAGCCGCGCTCGCGCCACTCCCCGAGGTGCGGGCGCTCGGCGCCGAGGGTGGTGTCGGCGCCGTGGCCGGGGTGGACCCAGGTCTCGTCCGGGAGCGCGTCGAAGATCTTCTCCTGGACGTCCCGGAACAGCCGGGCGAACCGCTCCGGGTCCTTCTGGGTGCTGCCGATCCCGCCAGGGGGAGTAAAGGGCCTCCAGGGGCAAAATATGTCAGCCATGACGCCCACTCGGTTCGAGCTGCCTGAAAGCGCGTTCCTTGCCCTCGCCTACTCCCGCATCTCAGGAGATCCATTTGACCAGCGGCGCGGGGTCAAGCGTCAACAGGGAGACCTCCGCGCGCATTGCGACGCCCAGGACTGGCACCTCTACGGCGAGTACTCAGACAACGATCTGAGTGCCCTCTCGGACGAGCGACCGGACTACGACCGCCTCATGGCCGCCGCGATCGAACTCGGCCCCCGCGCGGCAGCAGCCGGCAAGAGGGTCGTTGTGTTCAGGTCCCGGGCCCGCGTCGGCCGACGGTGTTGGCGACGCCGGCCAGGATCTCCTGGTAGGTGAGCGGGCCGAGCGCGGCATCACCGGCGGGCGGCTGCTGCGCAGGGTCGGCCGCTGGGGCAGCATTCGCGAACAGCTCGCCGCCGCCACCGTCAACGACATCAGCAAGTGGCTCACCGAGGCCGCCGACCTGGCCGAGGACGAGCAGGGCCGGACCTTCGCCGCGCACGGCTGGCGCGCCTCCGGCTACAGCGCCGCCCGCACCGCCGGCGCGCCGGAGGAGAGCGCCAACCGGCACGGCCGCTGGTGGTCCGCCAGCCGGGCCGCCAGGGGCTACGACCGGGACCGCGGCGCCCCGGCCGACCACCCCATGGCCAAGGTCGCCGCACAACAGGCCGCCGCCGCTCCCCAGGACCCGGTGACCGAGGAAGTCTCCGCATGAGCCACGAACGGGACCCGGCCATCCGCCCATTGCCCTGATGCCTGGCACTGGCGAGCATCGGCCTGTAGCAGGCGCCCGGCCGCCACGAAGCCCCGCACCAGACGGTGCGGGGCTTCCGCGTTGCACCCCGGAGTCGTAGGTGCCTGTTTTCGAGGTGTGGGGTGCTACCGTCCGGGCCTCTGCGTTCAGCCGGTGCAGTCGGCGATGGAGAGCGGGCTTCCGGCGCAGTTGGTGGGGAAGTTGCCGCTGACATCGCTGGCGACGAGAGCGACGCTGCCAGCAGCGTCGCTGATGCCACCAGGCGCGTTGACCGAGGTGTTCGCGTTGACGTGGCTCTGGAAGAGGTCGGTGGCCCCGCCGCTGAAGTTGACGATCCCGCCGGCGGTGTTCGCCTGGTTGCTGTTGATCTCGCTGTCCTGCAACCGCAGGGTACCGGTATTGCCGATGCCGCCGCCCTGCAAGCCGGCCGTGTTGCCGGTGACCTGGGTGCGAATGAGGGTCAGACTGCCATCGTTGGTCAGGCCTCCGCCGTTCTGCGTCGCCTGGTTGTCCACAACCTGGGTGTTCACGAGGGTGGTGGTGGCCCCGGTGTTAGTGCCGATGCCGCCCGCGAAGTCGGCATGGCTGTTGCTGATCACGGATTCCCGGACGGTGAGGATCCCGGAGTTGGCGATGCCGCCGCCGAAGGTTCCGGTGCCGTCGCCGTTGGTGATGAAAGCCTGGCGCAGGTTGAGGTTTCCACCCGCGTCAACCACGAGCACCTGGAACGCCGGTCCGGACGACCGGGTGATCGTGCTGCGGCTGCCGTCGATGACGACACGCCCGGTGATGTGCGGCAGCGGGGTGCTCAGGGCGTAGGTGCACCCCGAGGCGAGAACGAGAGTGTCGCCCGTGGAGTTGGCGGCGGTGATCGCGGCTGCGAGGGCACCAGCGTTGCAGGGGACGGCCGTCTGCGCGGCAGCCGGGGAACTGGAGACGCCAAGGCAAACGATGCCGAGACACAGAGCTTGCGCGAGGCGCGCCGCAGGCTTACAAGCAGGCATATCTGCTCCTTCGGAAGGCGGGAGGGGGGTCGCTGTTCGTCCCAGTCATGGGCACGTGGGGAATGGCGCCCTGCCTGAGAGGACCGAGCGAGGCATTCCCCGCCTCGGGGAGAGTCAGCCAACTGCGGTCGCATTTCACCCGATCGGCTGGGCCGGCGCCTGAAATCCGTATCTACACCCTGCCCAGGGCGGCAACGTGCGCTTCGCCAAGGCCGCCGCGTCCTGGCGGACCCGCTCGGCGGCCGCTCGTGGATGCCGAGGTCGGCTCTTCAGGGTGACGGTGGTGGGTCGAGGCAGAGTCCGGTTCCGGGGGCCACCGCCGTGAGGGTCTCGGACTCGACCGGGGCGGTCAGGGCGGGGGCTCGCTTGACCTTCAGGGACGGCGCCGAGGACTTCATCGGGACCGGGCCGAGGCCGTGCTGCTTGAAGATGACGCGGATGGCGCCCAGGTCGGCGGCCCGGTTGTACTCGGCGGCGGCAGCCTCGATGTCGGCGAGGGCGGGCATGTCGTCGAGCCCGTACACGTCGGCGGGGTCTTCGGCGAGCTCGACCGGCCGGGCGGCCGGGAGCTCGAAGAGCGAGGCGGGGCGGTGACGCCGCGGACGGCGCGCGAGATGCTGCCGGCGATGTCGCGGAGCGAGGCCACGCGGGACTTGCGGGGCATGAGAAGGTAATTCACAGCTGGGCTCCCTGGCGACTCAGGTGAGTTCGGTGAGGCCCTGCCGTGGTGCGCTAACACCTTGGTGGGGCCGCCGTGCGCAGGCGGCCCCTTCAGCTGCTACCAGCCGCGAGCCCACCACTCTTGGAGCTGCGGACGCTCCGCGCCGAGAGTGGTGTCGTTCCCGTGGCCGGGGTAGATCCAAGTCTCGTCTGGCAGAGTGAAGACCTTGCCCTCCAGCGCTTCCATCAACGACTTGAAGTCTTCCGGCTGTGTCGTCCTTCCGGGACCGCCCGGGAAGAGGCAGTCACCGGTGAACACGTGCGGGTGGCCCTGCGGGTCGTCGTAGATCAGCACGATCGCGCCCGGGGTGTGGCCCGCCAGGTGGCGGACCCGCAGCTCGACCTGGCCGACCCGCAGCACGTCCCCGTCGTCCAGCAGCAGGTCGGTGGGCACCGGGATGCCCGGGGCGTCGATCCGCCCGGCCGCCGTCCGCGCACCGGTCGCGGTGACCACCTCGCCGAGCGCGGCCCAGTGGTCGTGGTGCTGGTGGGTGGTGACCACGGTGGCCAGCTGCTCGCCGACCGACTCCAGCAGCAGCGGCCCCTCGGCGGCGGCGTCGATCAGCAGCTGCTCGTCGGTGGCCCGGCAGCGCAGCAGGTACGCGTTGTTCTCGAACGGGCCGACCGCGATCTTGGTGATGATCAGGTGGGCGAGCTCCCGCACGTCCGGCGGGCCGCCGACCTTCACCGCTCCGTGGTACGTCATCGCGTCGCTGCTCCTCGTCAGTCCTGGGTCGGTGCCGGGCACCCGTACCCGGGCCCCGGCACCGGCCACTGGTCGTGCCGGTCAACTGCATCATGGCCCGCTCAGCCCAGCGGCGGAAGCTCCGGCAGTGCGCAGACGGCGTCCGGCAGCCGCTCGCCGCCGCGCCGGACCCGCAGGCCGGCTCCGGCCGAGCGGCCGGAGACCCAGGCGGTGAGCGCCCGGAGCGGGCCCTCGGCGGTCAGCTCGGGCTCGGCGCCGACGGGGCCGAGCTGCGCCCGGGTGCCGGTGTCCTCGGCGACCAGCAGTACCGCCGGGACCGACGCCACGGCGAACTGCCCTGCGAGGCGGACCAGTTCGGCGGCGGCGAAGCCCTCGGTCCAGTGCTCGGGGGCGTAGCCGGCGGCGAGGTCGACATGGTGGTACTCCAGCTCCTGGCGGCGCTTGGCGAGCAGGTGCGAGGCCGGGAAGACCGCGCCGCTGCGGTGCCGGACCGAGGCGCTCCAGGCGGCGTCGGACAGCTTGGCGGCGGCCTCGGTGAACCGTGCGTCGCTGGCCTTCAGGTCGACGAGCTGCTCGGTGAGCGGGCGGACGGCGCCGGACCGGATGCCGTCCTCGCGCTCGGTCTCGCTCGCGTACTGGGGGATGTCCCGGCCGGTCCGGGCGCCGTCCAGCAGGTTGACCAGCGAGTCGGCGTTCCGGGAGAGGTGGGCCAGCACATGGCCACGGCTCCAGCCGGGCAGCGCGGACGGCTCCCCGAGGCTCCCGGGGTCCAGCTCGGTGACGGTGCGCAGCAGCCGCCCGGTGGACTCCGCGACGGCCTTCAGGGCAGCGGTGACGGTCTCGGCATCGGCCATGGTTCCTCCAGTGCGGTGCCCGGCCGGAGCGTTGCCCGGACGGGTACGTGCTCGTTGACATTGGTGACGCTACCGGGCCGCGAGGCTCTTGAGCAGGGGGTTTCTCCCACTGGGGGAGGGGCGCGGGGGCGGCCCTTCACTCGTTCGGGTGGTCTCGGCTGGACAGGCTCGATAATCGAACGTCTGAGCTATAGGCTGACATGCGGCAAGCTGGAAGAAATCACTCGATTGCTCACTTGACTGTGGAGTCGGCCCCATCGCCGGCCGGCTGCGCAGTCGTCGAAGCCATCTCCCCCGGGAAAGGCGCCAGAAGCAGTGGCAGACCGCCTCATCGTCCGCGGTGCTCGCGAGCACAACCTCAAGAACGTCTCGCTGGACCTGCCGCGGGACTCCCTGATCGTCTTCACCGGGCTCTCCGGGTCCGGCAAGTCCTCGCTGGCCTTCGACACGATCTTCGCCGAGGGCCAGCGGCGGTACGTCGAGTCGCTGTCCTCGTACGCGCGCCAGTTCCTCGGCCAGATGGACAAGCCCGACGTGGACTTCATCGAGGGCCTCTCCCCGGCGGTCTCGATCGACCAGAAGTCCACCAACCGCAACCCGCGCTCCACGGTCGGCACCATCACCGAGGTGTACGACTACCTGCGCCTGCTGTTCGCCAGGATCGGCAAGCCGCACTGCCCGCACTGCTCCCGCCCGATCGCCAAGCAGTCCCCGCAGGCCATCGTCGACCGGGTGCTCGAACTCGCCGAGGGCACCCGCTTCCAGGTGCTCAGCCCGGTGGTGCGCGAGCGCAAGGGCGAGTTCGTCGACCTCTTCGCCGACCTCCAGTCCAAGGGCTACGCCCGCGCCCGGGTGGACGGCACCACCGTCCAGCTGACCGAGCCGCCCACGCTGAAGAAGCAGGAGAAGCACACCATCGAGGTGGTCATCGACCGCCTCACCGTCAAGGAGAGCGCCAAGCGGCGTCTGACGGACTCGGTCGAGACGGCCCTCAAGCTGGCCGGCGGCATGGTGGTGCTCGACTTCGTGGATCTGCCCGAGGACGACCCCGAGCGCGAGCGGATGTTCTCCGAGCACCTCTACTGCCCGTACGACGACGTCTCCTTCGAGGAGCTGGAGCCGCGCTCCTTCTCCTTCAACTCCCCGTTCGGCGCCTGCCCGGACTGCTCGGGCCTGGGCAACCGGATGGAGGTCGACCCCGAGCTGGTCATCCCCGACCCGGAGCGCTCGCTGGAGGACGGCGCGATCCACCCGTGGTCCCAGGGCCACACCAAGGAGTACTTCCAGCGCCTGGTGGACGCCCTCGCCGGTGAGCTGGGCTTCCGGACCGACCTCCCCTGGGCCGGGCTGCCCGCCCGGGCCAGGAAGGCGCTGCTGTACGGGCACAAGACCCAGGTCGAGGTCCGCTACCGCAACCGCTACGGGCGCGACCGCTCCTACACCACCTCCTTCGAGGGCGCGATCCCGTTCGTCACCCGCCGCCACTCCGAGGCGGAGAGCGACAGCAGCCGGGAGCGATTCGAGGGGTACATGCGCGAGGTGCCCTGCCCGGCCTGCCAGGGCACGCGCCTCAAGCCGGTGATCCTCTCGGTCACCATCCAGGACAAGTCGATCGCCGACGTCTCGGCGATGTCGATTAGTGACTGCGCCGAGTTCCTGGGCGCCATGAAGCTGACCGCGCGGGACAAGCAGATCGCCGAGCGGGTGCTCAAGGAGGTCAACGAGCGGCTGCGGTTCCTGGTCGACGTCGGCCTGGACTACCTCTCGCTGAACCGGGCCGCGGGCACCCTCTCCGGCGGCGAGGCCCAGCGCATCCGGCTGGCCACCCAGATCGGCTCCGGCCTGGTCGGCGTGCTGTACGTGCTGGACGAGCCGTCCATCGGCCTGCACCAGCGGGACAACCACCGCCTGATCGAGACCCTGGTCCGGCTGCGCGACATCGGCAACACCCTGATCGTGGTCGAGCACGACGAGGACACCATCAAGACCGCCGACTGGGTGGTGGACATCGGCCCCGGCGCCGGTGAGCACGGCGGCAAGGTGGTGCACTCCGGATCGCTGAAGGAGCTGCTGGCCAACCAGGAGTCGATGACCGGCCAGTACCTCTCCGGCAAGCGCTCCATCCCGATCCCGGCCGCCCGCCGCGACCGGGACAGGAAGCGGCAGATCACCGTGCACGGCGCCCGCGAGCACAACCTCCAGGACGTCACGGTCGGCTTCCCGCTCGGCACCTTCACCGCGATCACCGGTGTCTCCGGATCGGGCAAGTCCACCCTGGTCAACGACATCCTCTACACCCACCTCGCCCGCGAGCTGAACGGCGCCCGCAGCGTCCCCGGCCGGCACACCCGGATCACCGGCACCGACCTGGTGGACAAGGTGGTGCACGTCGACCAGTCGCCGATCGGCCGCACCCCGCGGTCCAACCCGGCCACCTACACCGGTGTGTTCGACCACGTCCGCAGGCTCTTCGCGGAGACCCAGGAGGCGAAGGTCCGCGGCTACCTGCCGGGCCGCTTCTCCTTCAACGTCAAGGGCGGCCGCTGCGAGAACTGCTCCGGCGACGGCACCATCAAGATCGAGATGAACTTCCTGCCGGACGTCTACGTCCCCTGCGAGGTCTGCCACGGCGCCCGCTACAACCGGGAGACGCTGGAGGTCCACTACAAGGGCAAGTCCATCTCCGAGGTGCTGGACATGCCGATCGAGGAGGCCCTGCACTTCTTCGAGGCCGTCCCGGCGATCGCCCGCCACCTGCGCACGCTCAACGACGTCGGCCTCGGCTACGTCCGGCTCGGCCAGTCCGCGCCGACGCTGTCCGGCGGTGAGGCGCAGCGCGTCAAGCTCGCCTCCGAGCTGCAGAAGCGTTCCACCGGGCGGACGGTCTACGTGCTGGACGAGCCCACCACCGGCCTGCACTTCGAGGACATCAGCAAGCTGATCAAGGTGCTGGACGGCCTGGTGGAGAAGGGCAACACCGTGATCGTCATCGAGCACAACCTCGATGTGATCAAGACGGCCGACTGGGTCGTGGACATGGGCCCCGAGGGCGGCAGCGGCGGCGGCACGGTGGTCGCCGAGGGCACGCCCGAGGAGATCGCCGCGACCACGGCCAGCCACACCGGCAAGTTCCTCCGCGACATCCTGGTCGACGGCCAGGTCGACGCCCCGGCACCGGCCAAGCCCAGGAAGGCCGCCCCCCGCAAGCGGGCCGCCGCGAAGAAGTAGGGGGCGCCCCGGGGCGCGGGGCCGGCCGTGCTTCCCCGCGCCCCGGGCGGGCGGCCGCCCTCCTCGGGCGTTCAAAGGTTGCGGGCATAGACTGCCGCCGGTCCTGCCCCTACCCCGCCCCGAGGGAGACGCCACCGATGTCCGAGGCCGTCGAGAACCCCACCGCCGCCACGCCCGAGACCTCCCGCCGGACGCTGCTGTGCGGCGCGAGCGCCGTGCTGGCCGTCGGCGGCGCAGTCGCGGTCAGCGGCTGCTCCTCCTCCGCTTCCCCGGCCGCCTCCGACAGCGGCTCGACCAAGTCCACCGACCAGTCGACCAAGTCCGCCGGCCAGCCGGCCGGTCCGGTCGCCGTCGGCCCGGCGGCGGACGTCCCGGTCGGCGGCGGCACGGTCTACCGCGAGAAGAAGATCGTGGTGACCCAGCCGACGGCCGGTCAGTACAAGGCGTTCAGCGCCGTCTGCACGCACGCGGGCTGCGTCGTGGACAAGGTCGCGAACGGCCAGATCCAGTGCCCCTGCCACAGCAGCCGCTTCGCGGTCGCGGACGGTGCCGTCCAGGACGGCCCGGCGCCGAGCCCGCTGCCGGAGTACAAGGTCACCGTGCAGGGCGGCAGCCTCGAGGTCACCCCCGCCTGAGCCGCCGGTCCACGCCGCTCCCTTACAACACCGGTCACCGTGACCGGTGTTCGGGACGGCCTCCGGAGTGTCGGTGCGGATCGGTACGGTAGAGGCATGGCCGACCCCTCCACGTACCGCCCGGCGCCCGGTGCGATCCCGACCTCGCCCGGTGTCTACAAGTTCCGTGACGCGCACGGGCGGGTCATCTACGTGGGCAAGGCCAAGAGTCTGCGGCCGCGCCTCTCCTCGTACTTCCAGGACATCGCGGGCCTGCATCCGCGGACGGCGACCATGGTCACCACCGCCGCCTCGGTGGAGTGGACGGTGGTCGCCACCGAGGTCGAGGCGCTCCAGCTGGAGTACTCCTGGATCAAGGAGTTCGACCCCCGGTTCAACGTCAAGTACCGCGACGACAAGAGCTACCCGGAGCTCGCGGTCACCCTGGGCGAGGAGTTCCCCCGGGTCCAGGTGATGCGCGGGGCGCACAAGAAGGGCGTGCGCTACTTCGGTCCCTACGGGCACGCCTGGGCGATCCGCGAGACGGTCGACCTGATGCTGCGGGTCTTCCCCGTCCGTACCTGCTCCAACGGCGTGTTCAAGCGCGCCCGGCAGGTCGGCCGCCCCTGTCTGCTCGGCTACATCGGCAAGTGCGCCGCGCCCTGCGTCGGAAAGGTCTCGCAGGAAGAACACGCCGCGCTGGCCGAGGAGTTCTGCGACTTCATGGCCGGCCGCACCGGCGGCTACCTGCGCCGCCTGGAGCAGCAGATGCAGGAGGCCGCCGTCGCGATGGAGTACGAGCGCGCGGCCCGGCTGCGCGACGACATCGCCGCCCTCACCCGCGCGATGGAGAAGAACGCGGTGGTCCTCGGCGACGGCACCGACGCCGACCTGTTCGCCCTCGCCGAGGACGAGTTGGAGGCCGCCGTGCAGATCTTCCACGTCCGCGGCGGCCGGGTCCGCGGTCAGCGCGGCTGGGTCACCGACAAGGTCGAGGACGTCGACACCGCCGCTCTGGTCGAGCACGCGCTCCAGCAGCTCTACGGCGGCGGCACCGAGTCCGTCCCGCGCGAGGTGCTGGTCCCCGAGCTGCCCCGGCCACTGGAGCCGGTCCAGGAGTGGCTCACCGGTCTGCGCGGCGCCCAGGCCGACCTGCGGGTGCCGCAGCGCGGCGACAAGAAGGACCTGATGGCCACGGTCCAGCGCAACGCCCAGCAGGCGCTGGCGCTGCACAAGACCAAGCGCGCCTCCGACCTGACCACCCGCAGCCGGGCCCTCCAGGAGATCACCGACGCCCTCGAGTTGGACTCCGTCCCGCTGCGGATCGAGTGCTTCGACATCTCGCACCTCCAGGGTGACGACGTGGTCGCCTCGATGGTGGTCTTCGAGGACGGGCTGGCCCGCAAGAGCGAGTACCGCCGGTTCCAGATCAGGGGGTTCGCGGGCCAGGACGACGTCCGCTCGATGCACGAGGTGATCAGCCGGCGCTTCCGCCGCTACCTCCAGGAGCGCGAGCAGACCGGCGAGTGGGCCGTCCCCGAGCAGGACGACGACACCACCGACACCGCCGCGAGCGGCCCGGTCGACCCCGAGACCGGCCGTCCGCGCCGCTTCGCCTACCCACCCCAGCTGCTGGTGGTCGACGGCGGTCAGCCCCAGGTCGCCGCCGCCAAGCGGGCGTTGGACGAGCTGGGTATCGACGACGTGGCACTCTGCGGGCTGGCCAAGCGCCTGGAAGAGGTCTGGCTGCCCGGCGAGGACGACCCGGTGGTGCTGCCGCGCAGCAGCGAGGGCCTGTACCTGCTCCAGCGGGTCCGCGACGAGGCGCACCGCTTCGCCATCACCTACCAGCGCAGCAAGCGCGCCAAGCGGTTCACGGCGGGGGAGCTGGACTCCGTTGCCGGTCTCGGCGAGACTCGCCGGAAAGCGTTGCTCAAGCACTTCGGCTCGCTGAAGAAGCTGCGCGCGGCCACCGTGGACGAACTCTGCGAGGTCCCGGGTATCGGCAGGCGGACGGCGGAAACTGTTGCCGCAGCGTTGGCCTCCCGTACACCGGCAGCACCTGCGGTGAATACCGCAACCGGCGAGATCATTGAAGACGACGCACCGCAGGAGACGCCGTGACGGCCGACGCCGCCCGTCAGTCCCCGCGCTCCGGTTTCACTCCCGCGGGTGAGACAGGGATGCCCGGGCGACGCCAGACGCGTTCTCCTCAGCAGAACCACCGAAAGCGGGGAACCGAAGTGACAGTGTCCGAGCAGGGGGGGACCTCCCAGCCGAAGGCCGGGGGCGAGAGCGTCCCAGAGCTGGTGATCATCTCCGGGATGTCCGGAGCCGGCCGCAGCACCGCCGCCAAGTGCCTGGAGGACTTGGGCTGGTTCGTCGTGGACAACCTCCCGCCGGCCCTCATCCCGACCATGGTCGACCTCGGCGCCCGCTCCCAGGGCGCGGTGCCCCGGATCGGCGTCGTGGTCGACGTCCGGGGCCGCAAGTTCTTCGACGACCTGCTGACCTCCCTGGACGAGCTGGAGAAGCGCGGCGTCCGGCTCCGGGTGGTCTTCCTGGAGTCCTCGGACGACGCCCTGGTGCGCCGCTTCGAGTCGGTCCGCCGCCCGCACCCGCTGCAGGGCGACGGCCGGATCGTCGACGGCATCAGCCAGGAGCGCGAGCTGCTGCGCGACCTGCGCGGCGAGGCCGATCTGGTGATCGACACCTCCAACCTCAACGTCCACCAGCTGCGCAGCAAGATGGACGCGCAGTTCAGCGACCACGACGAGCCCGAGCTGCGGGCCACCGTGATGTCGTTCGGCTTCAAGTACGGCCTCCCGGTCGACGCCGACCTGGTGGTGGACTGCCGATTCCTGCCCAACCCGCACTGGGTGCCCGAGCTGCGGGCCCGGACCGGCACCGACGGCGACGTCGCCGACTACGTCTTCGAGCAGCCCGGGGCCAACGAGTTCCTCGACGGCTACGCCGAGCTCCTCAAGATCGTGACCGAGGGGTACCGCAGGGAGGGCAAGCGCTACATGACCCTTGCCGTAGGCTGCACCGGTGGCAAGCATCGCAGCGTCGCGATGTCCGAGCGTCTGACGAAGCGTCTGATCGCGGACGGCGTCGAAACGGTGCTGGTCCACCGCGACATGGGCAGGGAGTGAGCCTGCGGGAGTGACACCACCGCCCCGCCGGCCGCTCACCGGGGTATGAAACAGGAACGTGGGGTCGGTGTGACGGGATACTCGCCAGTGCGGCAGCAGCTCCAGCACAGGTCTGCCGACCGGCGAGAACAGGCGGCACCCAGGCCTCGCCCCGGCGCACCCAGAATCACCGCGCTGGGCGGGGGCCAGGGGCTGTCTGCCTCGCTCTCGGCGCTGCGCCGGCTGACCACCGAGCTCACCGCCGTGGTCACCGTCGCCGACGACGGCGGATCCAGCGGGCGGCTGCGCACCGAGCTCGGTGTGCTGCCGCCCGGGGATCTGCGCAAGGCGCTGGCGGCGCTCTGCGGCGACGACGACTGGGGCCGCACCTGGTCCGAGGTGATCCAGCAGCGCTTCACCGGCGACGGCGAGCTCGGCGGGCACGCGGTCGGCAATCTGCTGATCGTCGCGCTCTGGGAGAAGCTGGGCGACCCGGTGGAGGCGCTCAACTGGGTCGGCCGCTTGCTCAACGTGCAGGGCCGGGTGCTGCCGATGTCGGCCGTCCCGCTGGACATCGAGGCCGAGGTGCGCGGTCACGACCCGGAGCGTCCGGACGAGATCAGCTTCGTCCGGGGCCAGGCCGACGTCGCCGTCACCCCCGGTACGGTCCAGTCGATCCGGCTGCTGCCCGAGGAGCCGCCGGCCGTGCCGGAGGCGGTGGAGGCCGTGCTGGAGGCGGACTGGGTGGTGCTCGGCCCGGGGTCCTGGTTCACCAGCGTGCTGCCGCACCTGCTGGTCCCCGAGCTGGCCAAGGCGCTCACCGAGACCCGGGCCCGCCGCCTGCTGACCCTCAACCTGGCCCCGCAGCCCGGGGAGACCGAGGGCTTCACCCCGCAGCGTCACCTGGAGGTGATCGCCGACCACGCTCCGGAGCTGGCGGTGGATGCGATCCTGGTGGATGAGCGGGCGGTCACCGGCGGGGCCTTCGGGGTGGCCGATCTGGCGGGCCTGGAGAAGGCCGCCGAGCGGATGGGCGCCGCCCTGGTCCTCGGCAAGGTGGCCAGGACCGACGGGACGCCGCGACACGACCCGGAGCTCTTGGCGGCTGCGTACGACCGGATTTTCCGGACACATGGAAGGATCGGCCCATGGCGATGACGGCAGCGGTGAAGGACGAGATCAGCCGGCTCCCCGTCACCCGGGCCTGCTGCCGCAAGGCGGAGGTCTCGGCGATCCTGCGATTCGCGGGCGGTCTGCACATTGTGAGCGGCCGGATCGTGATCGAGGCGGAGCTGGACACCGGCATGGCGGCGCGGCGGCTGCGCAAGGACCTGCTGGAGATCTTCGGACACTCCTCGGACCTGGTGGTGATGGCCCCCGGCGGCCTGCGACGCGGCAGCCGGTACGTGGTGCGGGTGGTGAAGGACGGCGAACTGCTGGCCCGGCAGACCGGGCTGGTGGACGGGCGTGGGCGGCCGATCCGGGGTCTGCCCCCGGCGGTGGTCTCCGGGGCGACGTGTGACGCGGAGGCGGCCTGGCGCGGGGCCTTCCTGGCGCACGGCTCGCTGACCGAGCCGGGCAGGTCCTCCTCCCTGGAGATCACCTGTCCGGGTTCCGAGGCGGCCCTGGCGCTGGTCGGCGCGGCCCGGCGGCTGGGCATCCCGGCCAAGGCCCGCGAGGTGCGCGGGGTGGACCGGGTGGTGATCAGGGACGGCGACGCGATCGGCGCGCTGCTGACCAGGCTGGGCGCGCACGAGTCGGTGCTGGCCTGGGAGGAGCGCCGGATGCGCCGCGAGGTGCGGGCCACCGCCAACCGGCTGGCCAACTTCGACGACGCCAACCTGCGCCGCTCGGCCCGCGCGGCGGTCGCGGCCGGTGCCCGGGTGGCCCGCGCACTGGAGATCCTCGGGGACGAGGTGCCCGAGCACCTGGCCGCCGCGGGTCAGCTGCGGATGCAGCACAAGCAGGCCTCGCTGGAGGAGCTGGGGGCGCTGGCCGACCCGCCGCTGACCAAGGACGCGGTGGCCGGACGGATCCGCCGGCTGCTGGCGATGGCCGACAAGCGCGCCGCCGAGCTGGGCCTGCCCAGCACCGAGGCCAACCTGACCGACGAGATGGCGCTCAACTGACCGGATCCGATTGACGGATCCTGTTGACGGAGTAGCACCGTTTCATTGTCCGAACGGCCGGTGTCCCACATCGTGGGCACCGGCCGTTCCGCGTCCGGGCGGCCGACCCCGTTCCGCCCCCCCCGCGTCACCGGCGCAGGTCGCAGGCTGTCCGGCGGGCTTGACCAACTGCCCTGCCGGGGTGGGACCGAGGGCTCGGGGAGGGCCTGCGGGGCCGCCACACCATGGGCTTGACGGAGAGGCGATGTGCCCAGGCGAGCCCGGGAGAGGTAGGGTCATGGGTGGTCGGGGACATCCCAAATTCCACCCCGTCGGCAATAGCGCCGACGTACCTAATAAGGAGATCGGTTCGTGACGATCCGGGTAGGCATCAACGGATTCGGCCGCATCGGCCGCAACTTCTTCCGTGCGGTTAAGGCCCAGGGCGCGGACATCGAGATCGTCGGTGTCAACGACCTGACCGACACGAAGACCCTGGCACACCTGCTCAAGTACGACTCGATCCTGGGCACCTTCCCGGGCGAGGTCAGCCACACCGCCGACAGCATCACCGTGGACGGCAGGACCTTCAAGGTCATCGCCGAGCGTGACCCGGCCAACCTCCCCTGGGCCGAGCTGGGCGCGGACGTCGTCATCGAGTCCACCGGCATCTTCACCAAGGCCGAGGCGGCCAAGAAGCACGTCACCGCCGGTGCCAAGAAGGTCATCATCTCGGCGCCCGCCACCGACGAGGACGTCACCATCGTCATGGGCGTCAACGACGACAAGTACGACCCGGCGAACCACACGGTCATCTCCAACGCCTCCTGCACCACCAACTGCGTGGCGCCGCTGGCGAAGGTGCTGAACGAGAGCTTCGGCATCGTCAAGGGCATGATGACCACGGTCCACGCGTTCACCAACGACCAGGTCACCCTGGACTTCCCGCACAAGGACCTGCGCCGCGCCCGCGCCGCGTCGATCAACATCATCCCGACCTCGACCGGTGCCGCCAAGGCCACCGCGCTGGTCCTGCCGGAGCTCAAGGGCAAGCTGGACGGCACCTCGCTGCGCGTCCCGGTCCCGACCGGCTCGATCACGGACCTGGTCGTGACCCTGGAGCGCGAGGTCACCGTCGAGGAGGTCAACGCGGCCTTCCAGAAGGCGTCCGAGGGCAGCCTCAAGGGCATCCTGCAGTACACCGAGGACCCGATCGTCTCCTCCGACATCGTGAACTCGCCGTTCTCCACGATCTTCGACTCCCTGATGACCATGGTCCAGGGCAACCAGGTCAAGGTCTTCGGCTGGTACGACAACGAGTGGGGCTACTCCAACCGCCTCGTCAACCTGACCACCCTCGTCGGTGGCCAGCTCTGACCTTCCGGAGCTGACGTGATGTAAGGGGCAGGGCCCGGAGGGCAGTTGAGCCGTCCGGGCCCTTCCTCTGCGCACCCTCACTCTTCCCCACGGCACGGTGCTGTGCCGTCGCCAGGCGCTACCTTCTCCCCGGGAGACCGAAGTTGAAGACCATCGAAGACCTGGACGTCGCCGGTAAGCGGGTGTTCGTCCGCGCCGACCTCAACGTCCCGCTGTCCGACGGCAGGATCACCGACGACGGCCGGATCCGCGCCGTCGCCCCGACCATCGCCAAGCTGCTGGAGTGCGGCGCCCGCGTGGTCGTCGCCTCGCACCTGGGCCGCCCGAAGGGCGAGCCCGACCCGCAGTTCTCCCTCGCCCCGGTCGCCGTGCGCCTGGGTGAGGTGCTCGGCACGTCCGTCTCGTTCGCCACCGACACGGTCGGCGAGAGCGCGAAGGCCACCGTCGCCGCCCTGGCCGACGGCGAGGTCACGCTGCTCGAGAACCTGCGTTTCAACGCGGGCGAGACCAGCAAGGACGACGCCGAGCGCGGTGCCTTCGCCGACCGGCTGGCCGGCCTGGCCGACGTCTACGTCGGCGACGGCTTCGGCGCGGTGCACCGCAAGCACGCCTCGGTCTACGACCTGCCGGCCCGCCTGCCGCACGCCGTCGGCGACCTGATCGCCACCGAGGTCGGTGTGCTCAAGCGCCTGACCGACGAGGTCGCCCGGCCGTACGTGGTGGTGCTCGGCGGCGCCAAGGTCTCGGACAAGCTCGGCGTGATCGACAGCCTGCTGGGCAAGGCCGACAAGATCCTGGTCGGCGGCGGCATGGCGTACACCTTCCTCGCGGCCCTGGGCCACGAGGTCGGCATCTCGCTGCTGCAGAAGGACCAGATCCCGACCGTCCTGGAGTACCTGGAGCGGGCGAAGGCCGACAACGTCGAGTTCGTCCTGCCGGTGGACGTCGCGGTCTCCGCGCACTTCCCGGACACCAAGACGCACGCGCCGGTCGCGGACTTCGAGATCGTCGACGCGGACAAGATCCCCGCGACCAAGGAGGGCCTGGACATCGGCCCGAAGACGCGGGAGCTGTTCGCCTCGAAGCTGGCCGACGCCGCGACGGTGTTCTGGAACGGCCCGGTGGGCGTCTTCGAGCACCCGACCTTCGCCGAGGGCTGCAAGGCCGTCGCCCAGGCCCTGCTGGACAGCGACGCATTCACCGTGGTCGGCGGCGGCGACTCCGCCGCGGCCGTCCGCATCCTGGGCTTCGACGAGACGAAGTTCGGGCACATCTCGACCGGCGGTGGCGCGAGCCTCGAGTACCTGGAGGGCAAGACTCTTCCCGGTCTCGCCGCCCTGGAAGGCTGATCGTATGACCACGCGTCTCCCGCTGATGGCGGGCAACTGGAAGATGAACCTCAACCACCTCGAGGCCATCGCCCACACCCAGAAGCTGGCCTTCGCGCTGGCCGACAAGGACTACGAGGCGGTCGAGGTGGCGGTCCTGCCGCCGTTCACCGACCTGCGTTCGGTGCAGACCCTGGTCGACGGCGACAAGCTGAAGATCAAGTACGGCGCCCAGGACCTCTCGGCGCACGACTCCGGTGCGTACACGGGTGAGATCTCCGGCCCGATGCTCGCCAAGCTGAAGTGCACCTACGTGGCCATCGGCCACTCGGAGCGCCGCCAGTACCACGGCGAGAACGAGGAGATCGTCAACGCCAAGGTCAAGGCGGCCTACCGCAACGGCCTGCTGCCGATCCTGTGCATCGGCGAGCCGCTGGAGATCCGCAGGGCCGGCACCCACGTCGAGTACACCCTGGCGCAGCTGGACGGCGCGCTGAAGGACATCCCGGCGGCCGAGGCCGAGCAGATCGTCGTCGCGTACGAGCCGGTCTGGGCGATCGGCACCGGCGAGGTGGCGACCCCGGAGGACGCCCAGGAGGTCTGCGCGGCGATCCGGGTCCGCCTGGCCGAGCTGTACGACGCCGAGCTGGCCGACAAGGTCCGTATCCTGTACGGGGGTTCGGTGAAGTCCTCCAGTGCGGCCGGTCTGATGGCCAAGGCCGACATCGACGGCGCCCTGATCGGCGGCGCCTCGCTGGACGCCGACGAGTTCGTCAAGATCGTGCGCTACCGCGAGCAGGCAGTAGGCTAACGCCGCCGCAGCAACGTAGGCTTTGGGGCCGGACCGCTTCTTGCGGCCCGGCCCCTTCGCCGAAGATTACGAGAGAGTTGGTCCCCGCCGTGGTTCTCGGGTTCTCGATTGCCCTGATCATCTTCAGTCTGCTGATGGTCCTCCTGGTGCTGCTGCACAAGGGGAAGGGCGGCGGCCTGTCCGACATGTTCGGTGGCGGCGCGATGTCGGCCGGCGGCGGCTCCGCGGTGGCCGAGCGCAACCTCGACCGCATCACCATCATCGTGGGCATCGGCTGGTTCGCCTGCATCGTGGTGCTCGGCCTGCTGCTCAAGTACAAGTAGTCCGGCTGCGGTTGCCCGCGCGCAACCGGTCTTCCGGCCCGGCCGGGTCGACCGAGGATCTGACGGTGTGTCTCCCGGGCGCTTATGCTGAAATGCGCCCGGAGGCGGTGGTGGCAGATCCTTAACTCCCGCTTACACTGGGACGACTTCGCCACCGTCCGCAGATAGCGGCGGGCGGCAGTGGATACGCAGGGAGTCAGACCGTGGCAAGTGGCAACGCCATCCGTGGCAGCAGAGTAGGCGCCGGCCCGATGGGCGAGGCGGAGCGCGGCGAGTCCGCCCCCCGTAACCGGATCTCCTTCTGGTGCGCCAACAAGCACGAGACGCGTCCCAGCTTCGCGGCCGAGGCTGCGATCCCGGACACCTGGGACTGCCCGCGCTGCGGCTTCCCGGCCGGCCAGGACGAGCACAACCCGCCGGCGCCCTCGCGCAACGAGCCGTACAAGACCCACCTCGCGTACGTCCGCGAGCGCCGTACCGACGCGGACGGCGAGGCCATCCTGGCCGAGGCGCTCGCCAAGCTGCGCGGCGAGATCTGAGCGAGCGTCACCGCAGTAACCAGGGCTGGGCCGTTGGCCCGGCCCTATTTTTTTCACCTCGATGAGCCCCGTCGTCGGCTTCGGTTGACGAGCGGGGCTCTCTTGCACCACCATTCCACTAATCAATTAGTGAAACGGTGGTGCAAGTGGTCGACTTCCGCATCGACCGGCGAAGTGGTGTCGCCACCTACCTCCAGATCGTGCAGCAGACCAAGCAGGCGCTCAGGCTCGGCCTGCTGGTGCCGGGGGACCGGCTGCCGACCGCCAAGCAGGTGGTGGAAGCCACCGCCATCAACCCGAACACGGTGCTGAAGGCCTACCGGGAACTCGAACGCGAGGGGCTCGTCGCCCCCCGCCCCGGTCTCGGCACCTTCGTCCTGCGCACGCTCGCGCACGAGGAGGCGGCTCCCGACTCCCCGCTGCGGGCCGAACTGGCGGCCTGGGCCGCCAGGGCCCGGCAGGCGGGGCTGGACCGGGACGACGTCACCGCGCTGGTCGCGGCCGTGGTCGACGAGGAATTCACGGCCGGTCCAGGGGACGCGGCCGGGAAAGACAAGGGGAACCTATGACCGAGCTGTACTCGGGCGACTTCGGCGAGCACGCCGAGACCCGGCCGACCGCCCTGGAGGCCGACGGCCTCGGCAAGCGCTACCGGCGCGGCTGGGCCCTGCGCAACTGCTCCTTCCGGCTGCCCGCCGGGCGGATCTGCGCCATGGTCGGCCCGAACGGTGCCGGCAAGAGCACCCTGATGTCGATCGCCGCGCACCTGCTGGCGCCCACCGAGGGCACCGTCGAGCTCTTCGGCCGCCCGCTGGACGCCCCGGAGAACCAGGGCCGGATCGGGTACGCCGCCCAGGACAAGCCGCTCTACGGCGGCTTCACCGTCGCCGAGACCCTGCGCCTGGGCCGCGACCTCAACCCCAGCTGGGACCAGGCCAAGGCGGAGGCACTGCTGGCCGGCGGCCGCTTCCCGCACTCCGCCAGGATCGGCTCGCTCTCCGGCGGCCAGCGCACCCGGGTCTCGCTCGCCGTGGCCCTCGGCAAGCAGCCCGACCTGCTGATCCTGGACGAACCGATGTCCGACCTCGACCCGCTGGCCCGCCACGAGCTGATGGGCCTGCTGATGGCGGAGGCCGCCGAACGCGGCACCACCGTCCTGATGTCCTCGCACGTGGTCGCCGAGCTGGAGGACGCCTGCGACTACCTGGTCCTGCTCGCCGACGGCAAGGTCCTCCTTGCGGGTGACATCGAGGAGCTCCTCGACGCCCACCTGCTCGTCACCGCGGCCGTCACCGAGGACGGGACGCCGGCCGAACTCGCCTCGCACCAGGTGATCGAGACCCGCCGCAACGGCCGCCAGCTCACCGCACTGCTCCGCCCGGACGGTCCGCTGCCCGGCGGCTGGCACGCCGAGACGCCCACCCTGGGGGAACTCCTGCTGGCCCACCTGCGCGCCTCCGGCGTGCCCGCCCTGCTCACCGACGAGGCCCGCCCGGCCGCTGCGGCGGTGGCGGCATGAGCATGAGCACCCACCCGGGCACCGCCACCGGCACCGGGACGCGTCCACCGGCCCGTCCGCAGTCGGGCCCGCAGAGCCTCCGCTGGCTGATGTGGCGCCAGCAGCGGCTGACGGTCGTCCTCTGGCTGGCCGTCATCGCCGTGGCCGCCGTGGCCTTCCCGTTCCTGCGCAGCGAGATGGTCGGCTACATCGACAGCAACCACATCGCCGGCTGCGCCGAGATCAGCGCGGACTCCCGGTGCCAGGTGCCGGGCATGCAGCAGGCGGTGGCGAACTTCCGGGGGAGCTACGGTCTGCTGCTCAAGGGGATCGGCTTGCTGCTCCTGCTGCTGCCCGCGACGGCCGGAGTCTTCGTGGGGGCACCGCTGTTCGCCCGGGAGCTGGAGAGCGGCACCTGGCGGCTGGTCCTGGCCCAGTCGGTCGGCCGACTCCGCTGGACGCTCGCCAAGCTGGTCACCGTCGGGCTGATCGGGGCGGTCGGCTCCGCGGCGCCGGTGCTGCTCTACCGCTGGCTGTGGCAGCCCTCCGCCAACGACGTCTCCGGGGTGGCCTGGTCCAGCCGGGCGTTCATCGTCTCCGGCGGGCCGACGCTGATCGCCACCGTGCTGCTGGCGCTGGCGGTCGGCGCGACCGTCGGGGCCCTGCTGGGCCGGGTGGTCCCGGCGATGGGCGTCACCCTCGCGGTGGTCGCGGCACTCCAGTACGGGATGTCCATGGTCCGTCCGTACCTGTGGAGTGGGGAGACCGTGCTGATCCCGCAGTCCGCCCTGCCCAACGACATGTGGGGCTTCGGCCAGGGCTACCTGCGCCCGGACGGCACCCGGCTGCCGATCGACGCCTGTACCTCCAGCACCGACTACGCGGCCTGCCTGGGCGACGCCAGGGAGTACAGCGACGTGCACCGCGCCTCGGACTACTGGCCGCTGCAGGGCGTCGAGTCCGGCATCTGCCTGGTGCTGGCCGCCGCGCTGGTGGTGTTCCTGCTGGTCCGTACCCGCCGGTCGCTGTAGACAGTGCGCCGGACGGCGGAACGGGGCTGAACGGCGGTGCGGGGCACCGCTGTTCAGCCCCGAGTGCCCCCGGCGGCTAGGCCGGCGGGTAGAGGCCGGTCGGGATCTTCGCGGCCGCCGTGCGGTCGAGGAGCCACAGGGTGCGGCTGAGACCGCGGGCGCCGGAGGCCGGCGCCTGGATCTCGCCGGGCCCGGAGAGCGCCATCGCGACGGCGTCGGCCTTGTCCTCGCCGACCGCCAGCAGCCAGACCTCGCGCGCCGCCCGGATGGCCGGGAGGGTGAGCGAGATCCGGGTGGGCGGCGGCTTGGGCGCCCCGCGCACGCCGATCACGGTCAGCTCGCTCTCCCGGACGCCCGGGTGCTCGGGGAAGAGCGAGGCGACATGGGTGTCCGGGCCGACGCCGAGCAGCAGCACGTCGAAGGCCGGGACACCGGCGTGGTCACCGGGGCCGGCCGCATGGGCCAGCTCCTGGGCGTAGCGCGCGGCGGCGGCCTCCACGTCGGAGCCGTCCACCCCGTCCGAGGCGGGCATCTCGTGCACCCGCGCCGGGTCGAGCGGGACGGAGTCGAGCAGTTCGGCCCGTGCCTGGACGGCGTTCCGGTCCGGGTCCGCGGCGGGGACGAAACGCTCGTCGCCCCACCAGAGCTCCAGGTTGGCCCAGTCCACCGCGTCGCGCGCCGGGGAGGCGGCGATCGCGGCGAGCAGGGCGTTGCCGTTGCGCCCGCCCGTGAGCACCACCGAAGCGGTGCCACGGGCGGCCTGGGCGTCCACGATCCGGGTGATCAGCCGGGCGGCGGTCGCCTCGGCCATCAGCTCCTTGTCGCGGTGGACGACCAGCTGCGGGGTGGCGGCAGCCGTCACGATGCCGACCGCTTCCGGGGCGCCGCCTTCTTCGCGGCGCCCTTCTCGGCCTTGTCGTCCGCCGCTGCATCGGCTGCATCGGCTGGATCGGCTGCGCCGTCCGCCGCCTCGCCGTCCGTGCTCGCGGCCGGCTGCGGGTCCGCCGACTGCGGGTCCGCCGGAGCGGGCTCCTGCAGCCGGTCGACCGGGGTGCGGACGGCCGTCGCGTAGATGTCGTCCGGGTCGAGGCGGCGCAGCTCCTCGGCGATCAGCTCCGAGGTCTCCCGGCGCTTGAGCGCGACCTGGCGGTCGGGCGAGCCGGGCATGGAGAGCGTGCCCATCAGGCCGTCCGGGCGGTCCAGGACGATGGCGCCGTCCTTGGTGCGCAGGGTGACCGAGGTGATCCCGGGCCCTGCCGTGACCACCCGCTCGACCGGGACGCGCAGCCGGGTCATCAGCCACAGCCCGAGCAGCTCGACGCTCGGGTTGTAGGGCTCGCCCTCGACCACGGCGGAGACGATCTTCGCCGGGTGCTGGTCCAGGGCCGCGGCCAGCATGGAGCGCCAGCCGGTGATCCGGGTCCAGGCCAGGTCGGTGTCGCCGGGGGCGTAGCTCTCGGCCCGCTGGGCGAGCTGGCCGACCGGGGACTCCGCGGTGACCGCGTCGGTGATCCGGCGCTGGGCGAGCGCGCCCAGCGGGTCCTGCGCCGGGTGCTGCGGTGCGTTCTCCGGCCACCAGACCACCACGGGGGCGTCAGGCAGCAGCAGCGGCAGCACCACCGACTGGGCGTGCGCGGTGAGTTCACCGTGCATGCGCAGGATGACGGTCTCGCCCGAACCGGCGTCCGAGCCGACCAGGATCTCGGCGTCCAGCCGGGTCTCGGCCCGGGCCCGGGGCGAGCGCCCGGCGCGCTTGATCACCGCGAGGGTGCGGTTCGGGTGCTCGCGCGAGGCGTCGTTGGCGGCCTTGAGCGCGTCGTAGGCACTGCCCTCGTCGGTGACGATGACGAGGGTGAGCACCATGCCGGCGGCGCCGGCTCCGCTGGCCCGACGGGCGTCCATCAGCGAAGCGTTGATCTTGCTGGACGTGGTGTTGGTCAGGTCGATCTTCATGGCCGACGCCAGCTCCTGCCGTCTCGTGCGAGCATCTCGTCCGCCTCGGCGGGCCCCCAGGTCCCGGCCGGGTACTGGGCGGGCTTGCCGTGGGTGTCCCAGTACTTCTCGATCGGGTCGAGGATCTGCCAGGAGAGCTCGACCTCCTGGTGCCGGGGGAACAGGTTGGCGTCGCCGAGCAGGACGTCCAGGATGAGCCGCTCGTACGCCTCCGGGCTGGACTCGGTGAAGGACTCGCCGTACTGGAAGTCCATGGTGACGTCGCGCACCTCGAAGGAGGTGCCGGGCACCTTGGAGCCGAACCGCACCGTCACGCCCTCGTCCGGCTGCACCCGGATGACCAGCGCGTTCTGCCCCAGCTCCTCGGTCGCGTAGGCGTCGAAGGGCAGGTACGGGGCACGCTTGAAGACCACCGCGATCTCGGTGACCCGGCGGCCCAGGCGCTTGCCGGTGCGCAGGTAGAACGGGACCCCGGCCCAGCGGCGGTTGTTGATCTCCAGCTTGATCGCCGCGTAGGTGTCGGTCTTGGAGTTGGGGTCGATGCCGTCCTCGTCCAGGTACCCGAGCACCTCCTCGCCGCCCTGCCAGCCGGCCGCGTACTGGCCGCGCACGGTGTGCTTGCCCAGGTCGGTCGGGAGCTTGACCGCGCTCAGCACCTTGAGCTTCTCGGCGACCAGCGCCTTCGGGTGGAAGGACGCGGGCTCCTCGATCGCGGTGAGGGCCATCAGCTGGATCAGGTGGTTCTGGATGACGTCCCGGGCGGCGCCGATGCCGTCGTAGTACCCGGCGCGGCCGCCGATGCCGATGTCCTCGGCCATGGTGATCTGCACGTGGTCGACGTACGACCGGTTCCAGATCGGCTCGAACATCGTGTTGGCGAACCGCAGCGCCAGGATGTTCTGGACCGTCTCCTTGCCCAGGTAGTGGTCGATCCGGAAGACCTCGTCCCGGGGGAAGACCTCGTGGACGATCCGGTTCAGCTCCTGGGCGCTCTCCAGGTCGTGACCGAACGGCTTCTCGATCACCGCGCGGCGCCAGGAGCCCTGCGGCGGGTCGGCCAGGCCGTGCTTCTTGAGCTGCTGGACCACGATCGGGAAGGACTTCGGCGGCACCGACAGGTAGAAGGCGAAGTTGCCGCTGGTGCCCTGCGCGGCATCCAGGTGCTCGATCGTCTTGCGCAGGTGCTCGAAGGCGTCGTCGTCGTCGAAGCTGCCCTGGATGAAGCGCATGCCCTTGGCGAGCTGCTGCCAGACCTCCTCCCGGAAGGGAGTGCGGGCGTGCAGCTTGACCGCGTCGTGGACCTCCTTGGCGAAGTCCTCGTCCTCCCACTCGCGGCGGGCGAAGCCGACGAGCGAGAAGCCCGGCGGCAGCAGACCGCGGTTGGCGAGGTCGTAGATGGCCGGCATCAGCTTCTTGCGCGACAGGTCGCCGGTGACACCGAAGATGACCAGGCCCGACGGCCCCGCGATGCGCGGGAGCCGTCGGTCTGCGGGATCCCGCAGGGGGTTCGAGGACACGAGCGGGGGTTCGCCCTGCTCGACCTCGGGGAAGTCAGTGCTCACTGGAGTGGCTCCGCTTTCGGTGGATGTGAGCGGGTGAGATCACTTCTCGGTGGCGAAGCCGGCCAGGCTGGCGGTGACGGTGTCGAGCAGCTCGTTCCAGGACTGCTCGAACTTCTGCACGCCCTCGTCCTCCAGCACCTGGACGACATCGTCGTAGTCGACCCCGGCGGCGGCGATGGCGTCCATCACGGCCTTGGCGTCGGCGTAGTTGGTGGTGATGGTGTCACCGGTGACCTGACCGTGGTCGTCGGTGGCGTCCAGGGTGGCCTCGGGCATGGTGTTCACGGTGCCGGGGGCGACCAGCTCGGTGACGTACATGGTGTCCGGCAGGGCCGGGTCCTTGACGCCGGTGGAGGCCCACAGCGGACGCTGCGCCTTGGCACCGGCGGCCTCCAGGGCCTTCCAGCGGTCGCTGGAGAACACCTCCTCGTACGCCTGGTAGGCGAGGCGGGCGTTGGCCACCGCGGCCTTGGAGCGGAGCTGCTTGGCCTCGCCGCCGATCTTGTCCAGGCGCTTGTCGATCTCGGTGTCCACGCGGGAGACGAAGAACGAGGCGACCGACTCGATCTGCGAGAGGTCGAGACCGGCGGCCTTGGCCTGCTCCAGACCGGTCAGGTAGGCGTCCATCACCGCACGGTAGCGCTCCAGGGAGAAGATCAGCGTGACGTTGACGCTGATGCCCTTGGCGAGCACGGCGGAGATGGCGGGCAGACCGGCCTTGGTGGCGGGGATCTTGA
Source organism: Saccharothrix sp. ST-888 (assembly GCF_000955975.1). Lineage (GTDB taxonomy): Bacteria > Actinomycetota > Actinomycetes > Streptomycetales > Streptomycetaceae > Kitasatospora. Next base: position 28,887 of record NZ_JYJF01000010.1, on the reverse strand, counting down.
TGAACACGTTCGGACGGTCGACCAGCCACCACAGCTGCTTCGCCTCGGCGACGGTCGGCTCGGTCTCGTGCGCCAGGCGCGGGTCGACCTCGATGGAGACCCGGCCGTCGCGGCCGTTGGAGGCGTCGTAGACCGGGCGCAGCACGTCGGCCGCGTCGCGCACGTCCGAGGTGGTGATCATGCGGACGGCCTCGTCGGTGGTGACCTTGCGGACCGCCAGGTCCTTCAGCTGGCCCTGGTAGGCGGCGCTGCCGCCGCCGATGGCCTTCTGGAAGATGGTCGGGTTGGTGGTGACGCCCACCACGTGCTTGCTCTGCACCAGTTCGGCCAGGTTCCCGGTGTTCAGCCGGTCGCGGCTGAGGTCGTCCAGCCAGATCGCCACGCCTTCGTCGCTGAGGCGCTTCAGTGCGTCAGTCATGGTGCTTCATCCTCTTCTTCGTCTTCGTTCGTCTGCTGTGGGGTGGTCAGACGGGCCGGGGTACCCGATGTGCGGTCGGCTGCCCCGGCCCAGGTGCCTCTTAGCGGGAGACGGCCTCGACCGTGCGGAGCGAGGCGCGGGCGGCGTTGGCAACGGCGTCGGCGGTCAGGCCGAACTCGTTGAACAGCACCTTGTAGTCGGCGGAGGCGCCGTAGTGGTCCAGGCTGATGATCCGTCCGGCGTCGCCGACCAGCTCGCGCCAGCCCTGGGCGATGCCGGCCTCGACCGAGACCCGGGCCCGGACGTTCGGCGGCAGCACGCTGTCGCGGTACGCCTGGTCCTGCTCGTTGAACCACTCGATCGAGGGCATGGACACCACGCGGGTGGCGATGCCGTCGGCCTCCAGGGCCTCGCGCGCCTGGACGGCGAGCTGGACCTCGGAGCCGGTGCCGATCAGGATCACCTGCGGGGCGCTGGTGGACGCCTCGGCCAGCACGTAACCGCCCTTGGCGGCGCCGTCGGCCGAGTGGAAGACCTCGCGGTCGAAGGTCGGCACGCCCTGGCGGGTGAGCGCCAGGCCGACCGGGCCGGGGCGGCTGGCGTGCCGCTCGGTGATGGCGCGCCAGACGACCGCCGTCTCGTTGGCGTCGGCCGGGCGGACCACCGACAGGCCGGGGATGGCGCGCAGCGCGGCCAGGTGCTCGACCGGCTGGTGGGTCGGGCCGTCCTCGCCGAGGCCGATCGAGTCGTGCGTCCAGACGTAGGTGACCGGGAGCTTCATCAGCGAGGCGAGGCGGACGGCCGGGCGCATGTAGTCGGAGAACACCAGGAAGGTGCCGCCGTAGACCCGGGTGTTGCCGTGCAGCGCGATGCCGTTCATGGTCGAGCCCATGGCGTGCTCGCGGATGCCGAAGTGGATCGTCCGGCCGTAGGGGCTGGCGGACTTCAGCCCGTTGCCCTCGGGCAGGAAGGAGCTGTCCTCGTCGATGGTGGTGAGGTTGGACTCCGCGAGGTCGGCCGAGCCGCCCCACAGCTCCGGGATCACCGCGCCGAGCGCCTTGAGGGTGTCGCCGCTGGCCTTGCGGGTGGCGACGTCCTTGCCGGCCGGGAAGACCGGGACGGCCTTCTCCCAGCCGTCGGGGAGCTCGCCGGCGGTGATCCGGTCGAACTCGGCGGCGCGCTCCGGGTTGGCCTCGCGCCAGGCGTGGAAGCCCTTCTCCCACTCGTGGCGCTTCGCCTTGCCGCGCTGGACCACCTCGCGGGCGTGGTTGACGACCGCCTCGGAGACCTCGAAGTGCTTCTGCGGGTCGAAGCCCAGCACCTTCTTGGTGGCGGCGATCTCGGCCTCGCCGAGTGCCGAGCCGTGCGCCTTGGCGGTGTCCTGGGCGTTCGGGGCCGGCCAGGCGATGATGGTGCGCATCGCGATCATCGAGGGACGGCCGGTCTCGGCGCGGGCCGCGTCCAGCGCGGTCGCCAGGGCCTGCACTTCGATGTCGCCGTCGGCCTTCGGCGTGACCCGCTGGACGTGCCAGCCGTACGCCTCGTAGCGGGCCAGGACGTCCTCGGAGAAGGCGGTCTCGGTGTCGCCCTCGATCGAGATGTGGTTGTCGTCGTACAGCGCGACCAGGTTGCCCAGCTTCTGGTGGCCCGCCAGCGAGGACGCCTCGGCGGAGATGCCCTCCTCCAGGTCGCCGTCGGAGACGATGGCCCAGATGGTGTGGTCGAACGGGGACTCGCCCGCCGGGGTCTCGGGGTCGAACAGACCGCGCTCGTAACGGGCGGCCATCGCCATGCCCACCGCGTTGGCGATGCCCTGGCCCAGCGGGCCGGTGGTGGTCTCGACGCCGGCGGTGTGGCCGTGCTCCGGGTGCCCCGGGGTGCGGCTGCCCGCGACGCGGAAGGCCTTGAGGTCGTCCAGCGACAGCCCGTAGCCCGAGAGGTACAGCTGGGTGTACAGCGTCAGCGAGGTGTGCCCGGGCGAGAGCACGAAGCGGTCGCGGCCGACCCAGGAGGGGTCGGTGGGGTCGTGGCGCAGGAAACGCTGGAAGATCAGGTACGCCGCGGGGGCCAGCGACATGGCCGTCCCCGGGTGGCCGTTGCCCACCTTCTGGACGGCGTCCATGGCCAGGACCCGGGCGGTGTCGACCGTCCGCTGGTCCAGGTCGGTCCACTCGAATGTGTTCGTCGGCGTGGTGCTCACCCTGAGTCAGGGCTCCTTCCATAAATGAAGAGTGACCCCGTGAGGGACCGGTCGGCCACGTCATTGTGGGCCTGACGTTATTTAGGTGCCGGTCACGGAGGGTTGATCCCGCTTCTCTGTGCGAGCCTACCGCCAGAGCGGGCCTCACCCTGCGTGCCGGGACAACCAGGAGTTCGTGGCCGCGATTCCCGGAGGAGGCCGCACACACCTTGTCCTACCCTGACCCGGATCGGTCGGCTTTGCGCGTCCACAGGACAAGACGGGCGAGCGGGCGGTTTGCGGGGGTTCACCCGGCGGTGTGCGCGTGCGCCTCGCCGGGGTACCCCGAGGCCGGTGCGGAGATATGGAGCGTCTAAGGTGGCGTGGTACGCGCAGCGCGGTCGTGACGGCAACCAAGCGGTCCCAAGGGCGCCTGTGAAGATTCATCTTGAGTTGGGGTGTTCGTGACCGCCGTCGAGAGCCGCCCTGCCGGGGCGGTCGGGGCGAGCCCTGCGCGCCGGCCGTTCGGGGCCCGCGTAGGGGCATTCGTCGCACTGACCAAGCCTCGGATCATCGAGCTGCTGCTGATGAGCACCGTCCCGGTGATGTTCCTGGCGCAGCGTGGGGTGCCCAACCTGCTGCTGGTCCTGTATGTCGTGGTCGGCGGCTATCTGTCGGCCGGTGGCGCCAACGCGCTCAACATGTACATCGACCGCGACATCGACGCGGTGATGTCCCGGACCGAGCGCCGCCCGATCGTCACCGGGATGGTGTCGCCGCGCGAGGCGCTGGTCTTCGGCATCGCGCTGGCGGTCGGCTCCACGCTCTTCCTCGGACTGCTGGTGAACTGGCTGTCCGCCGGGCTGGCGCTGTCCGCTCTGCTGTTCTACGTCTTCGTCTACACGCTCGGCCTGAAGCGGCGCACCACCCAGAACATCGTCTGGGGCGGTATCGCGGGCTGCATGCCGGTCTTCGTCGGCTGGGCGGCGGTGACCGACTCGCTGTCCTGGTCGGCGCTGGTGCTCTTCCTGGTGATCTTCTTCTGGACGCCGCCGCACTACTGGCCGCTCTCGATGAAGGTCCGTGAGGACTACGAGCGGGCCGGGGTGCCGATGCTCCCGGTGCTCAAGGGCAACCTGGCGGTGGCCAGGCAGATCGTCATCTACTCCTGGGTGATGGTGGCCGTCTCGCTGGCCCTGTGGCCGCTGGCGCACACCACGCTGCTCTACCCGGTCGCGGCGGTGGTGCTCGGTGCCTTCTGGCTCAAGGAGGCGCACGGCCTGTACGCCCGGGCCAAGGCCGGGATCGTGGGAGCGGCGCTGAAGGAGATGCGGCTCTTCCACTGGTCCATCACCTATCTCTCACTACTCTTCGTAGTCGTCGCGGTGGATCCGTTCCTCTGATCGACCCTCCGGAAAGGCCCGACCTGCCCAGGTCGGGCTTTTCTGTGTCAGATGGCCGGAGGTTCTCCGTCAGATGCCGCCGGTGCCGCCGGTGCCGCCGGGGGTGTCGGCGGGAGGACGGTGGGGCGTGTGGCCCGCCGCACACGGCGCTCCCGTCGCCAGTCCGACTACCGGTCGGTAGCATGCGGGCATGAGCAGCGCAGAGACCGTCACCACCGCCCCGCAGGACGCGCGCGCCGAGCGCCGCGCCAAGCGCATCGCCAAGCACATCGACAGCTTCGCCCGGCAGCACGGCGGCAGCGCCGAGGGCGTGGTCGAGTACGTCGGCCGGACCGCCACCCGGATCGTCCTGGTCGGCGCGGACGGCGCGTGGGGCGACCAGGTCGCCCCGACCTACGCCATCGGCCGCCGGGCCGCCGAACTGTCCGGGCTGACGCTGCACGACAGCTTCGAGGGCGAGCTGGGGCTCAAGGTGAAGACCGGCGCGTACGAGTGGAAGCGGATGGCCGGGATCCAGCTCGGCGGCTGAAGCTCCCCCGCCGGGAAGCCCGGCAGAGCACACAGGGGCGCGGGGACCTGCGCGAAAGCGCGGTCCCCGCGCCCCTGGCGCGTCTCTTCTGCTCTTCGTGCTCTTCTTGCTCAGGCGGCCTGGAGGGTCTTCTCGGCCGGGGCGGCCGGGACCGGCTCGCCGGCGCGGGTGCGCAGGGCGAGCGGGACGCGCAGGACGGCGGCCCACACCAGGGCGGCGCCCAGCATGTGCAGGCCGACCATGACCTCGGGTGCGTCGGTGAAGTACTGGACGAAGCCGAGCAGGCCCTGGGCGAGCAGCAGGACCAGCAGCTCGCGGACCCGGGTGCGGGCCGCCGGCGGAGCCTTCACCGCGGCGAAGACGAACACCGTGGCGATCACCAGGCCGACCGAGAGGAACACCAGGTCGGCATGGGCCTGGACGAGCCGGTCGTAGTCGATCGGGATCCGGTCCACCGGCTTGCCGCCGTCGCTGGAGGAGCCCGGGTGGTGGCCGGCTCCCGTCACCACCGTGCCGACCAGCACCAGCAGGCCGATCACCGCCACCATCGCCTGGGAGAGCCGCACCAGCGGCTGGGAGGCCAGCTGCTGCGGGGCGCCGTCGCCCTCCTTGCCGCGCTCCCACATCAGCAGGGCGACCCAGACCAGTCCCATCGCGGCGACCATGTGGACCGCGACGATGTACGGGTTGAGGCCGGTCAGCACGGTGATGCCGCCGATCACGGCGTTGCTCATCACCAGCCAGAACTGGGCCCAGCCGAGCCTGGTGAGGCTGCGCCGCCACGGGCGGTGGCAGCGGGCGGCCAGGGTGGCCCAGGCGATCGCCGCGCACAGCACGTAGGTGAGCATCCGGTTGGTGAACTCGATGATGCCGTGCACGCCCATCTGGGGCGTCGGCGTCAGGCTCTCGCCGGTGCAGCGTGGCCAGGTGGTGCAGCCGAGGCCGGAGGCGGTCAGCCGGACGGCGCCGCCGGTGAGCACGATCACTACGCTCATCACCAGCGCGGCGAGCGCGGCCCGGCGAACGGTCTCGGCGGACGGCTGCCAGCGGTCGGCGAGGAGGGAGGAGGGGGTACGCACCCGTTCATCCTAGGTCGGCTTATGCCGGATCTTGGTGCGGGGCCGCACCTGGCGGCGCGGGCCGATCCGGGCCGCGGCCGGACCGGGGCGGGGCGCCGAGGTGATGCACGGCAACGGTGCCCACGCCGGGGAGCAGGTAGGCTCTGGGCGTCCGGAGGCGCGTACCGGGGCGGCCCCTGCGGGCTCGTCCCCGATCGACTTCGCGGCCGGGTTCGCCGACACGTGCGTGCTGCCTCGGCCGCGCCGACCTCGGCCGCCCCTCCGCCAGCGCCACGGTCACGGCCGAAGACAGCGGAGGCGGCAGCCGATCACCCTCCCCGACGGCGGGCCGCAGGGCCCGGTGACGTGCCCGGGCGACGTGCATGCACACCGCCCGGTCACGTTCTCTGTTGTCGCAGGTGCCGGAGTCCCTTGCTGCGGTGGGCTGTTGGCCCACGGACATTCGGAGTCCGACGGGGTGGCACCGTGCGCCCGGACCGGTAGAGCGCCCCACCGCAGGCCCTGGCTCCGGGTGGTCGGAACTGTCAACGCCCGTCCATGGCAAGGTCGTTCGGGAGGGAACACGGGCATGGCGGGACAGCGGCGGATGCGGCACGGCGGGACCGTTGGCGCTGGCGGACTGCTGTTCGCCACCCGCCGCCGGTCGCGCCGCCACTGACCGAACTACCGCTCGGGGAGCTCGCTCGGGCCGACGTGGTGGTCGAGCCAGTCCTTCAGGGGCCGGGAGGCGCGCAGGAAGGCGGTGATCCGCTCGACGGCGGTGCGGGTGCCGAGCCAGGCGGCCGGTTCCCACTCCTGCCAGGCGACCAGGCCCTTGTAGCGGAGGAGTTCGATCCGGGGGTGGTCCTTCGGGTAGCCGCGCGGCGCGGTCTTCAGGGCGTCCCGGCCGTGCACGCCGGGGCCGGCCTGCTCGACCTCGGCGATGACGCGTTCCAGTTCGGCGCCGGTGATGTCCTCGGCAACGGCGGTGCGGTAGCGGGCCAGCTGGTCGGAGGCGAGCTGGTACATGCCGTTGCCGCAGGCCAGGCCGTCGGCGGAGAGCTGGATGTAGCCGCCGGCGCGCAGGTATCCGCCGATGTGGGTCTTGTACGGCGACTTGTCGGCGCTGAACCGGACGTCGCGGTTGGGCCGGAAGATCTTGCCGGGGCCGAACTCGTCCTCCAGCTCGTCCAGCAGATCGGCCATCGGGGCGCGGACGTGCTCCTCGTACGTGGGGCGGTGCGCGTCCCAGAAGGTCCTGGAGTTGTCGGCTTCCAGGTGCTCGTAGAACTCGAGCGCCTCGGCCGGCCAGCCATGAAAGGTCACGTACCCACGATAGAGAAGAGCGAGCGCATCCAGGGCACTCGGATCACCACTCAGCGGCGTGGGGAACTGCGCGGGGCGGAAGGCACGGGGCCGCACCTCAACCCGATCGAGCGAGTTGCACGTGCAACTGTCCGATCGGGTTCAGCTGCGCGAAGTGCCCTTCCGATTCGCGCAGTTCCCCGCGCCCCTGACTGGTCACCCCTCGACGGTGCTACTCCCAGCGGAAGAAGCGGGCCGCCGCGCCGAGGCCCAGGACGGCCCAGACGGCGAGGATGCCCAGGTCGGACCAGGGGATGCCGGAGCCGTACTGGAGGACCGAGCGCAGGCCGTCGGAGAGGGCGCTGATCGGGAGCAGCTCCAGGGCCGACCGGACGGCGGACGGGAACTTGCTGAGCGGGACCACCACGCCGCCCGCCAGCAGCAGCAGGATGAACACCAGGTTGGCCGCGGCCAGCGTGGCCTCCGCCCGCAGGGTGCCCGCCATCAGCAGGCCGAGGCCGGAGAAGGCGGCGGTGCCCAGCACCAGCAGGCCGGCCACGGCCAGCGGGTTGCCGTGCGGGGACCAGCCGAGGGCGAGGGCGATCGCCGAGAGGAGCAGGACCTGGAGGATCTCGGTGATCAGGACGCAGCCGGTCTTGGCGGTCAGCAGTGCCCAGCGCGGCAGCGGGGAGGCGCCGAGCCGCTTGAGGACGCCGTAGCGGCGCTCGAAGCCGGTGCCGATGGCCTGGCCGGTGAAGGCGGTGGACATCACGGCGAGGGCCAGCAGGCCGGGTGCCAGGAAGTCCACCCGTCTGCCGGGTCCGTCCACCGAGACCACGTCCACGGCGCTGAACAGCACCAGCAGCACGGTCGGGATCACCACGGTGAGCAGCAGCTGTTCGCCGTTGCGCAGCAGCATCTTCGTCTCGAAGGCGGTCTGCGCCAGCAGCATCCGGCCGACCGGTGCGGCGCCCGGGGCGGGGGAGTAGGAGGTGGTCATGAGCGCAGGTCCCGTCCGGTCAGGTCGAGGAAGACGTCTTCGAGGCTGCGCAGCTGCACCGTGAGCCGTTCGGGGGCGGCACCGGCCAGGGCGCACCATTCGGTGATGGCCGAGAGCACCTCGGGGCCGAGCTTGGCCTCGACCCGGTAGCGGCCGGGGCTGATCTCGTCGGCCGCGACGCCCTCCGGCAGGAGTTTGCGCAGGGCGGCGAGGTCGAGCCCGGCGGGAGCCTCGAAGCGCAGGCTGCTCTCGCCCTCGGGGCCGCGGAGCTCCGCCGGGCTGCCGGTGGCGATCACCCGGCCGCGGTCGACGACGGCGACCTGGTCGGCGAGCTCCTCGGCCTCGTCCATGTGGTGGGTGGTGACGATCACGGTCACGCCGTCGCGCTTCAGTTCGCGGACCAGGTCCCAGGTGGCGCGCCGGGCCTGCGGGTCGAGCCCGGCGGTGGGCTCGTCCAGGAAGACCAGTTCGGGGCGGCCGACCACGGCCATCGCCAGCGCCAGGCGCTGCTGCTGGCCGCCGGAGAGGCGGCGGTAGCTGGTGCGGCCGCAGGAGCCGAGGCCCAGGCGCTCGACCAGGGCGTCCACGTCCAGCGGATCGGCGTGCAGCCTGGCGGTGTGCCGCAGCATCTCGACGGCGCGGGCGCCCGCGTAGACGCCGCCGGCCTGGAGCATCACGCCGACCCTGGGGCGCAGCTGCCGGGCGTCGGCGATCGGGTCGAGGCCGAGCACGCGGACGGCGCCGGCGTCGGGGCGGCGGTAGCCCTCGCAGGTCTCGATGGTGGTGGTCTTGCCCGCGCCGTTGGGGCCGAGCACGGCGGTGATCGCGCCGCGCGGGACGGTCAGGTCGAGGCCGTCCACGGCGGTCTTGTCGCCGTACCGCTTGACCAGCCCGGTCACCGCGACAGCCGGTTCGTTCTGCATACCGGCGAGTGTAAGAGGACCGCCGGAGGCGGCCCGACACCGCGTGCCGTGATCGTTTTCGCAGGTCAGGTAAGGCTTGCCTGCGTGATGGATGCCATGGATGAGGCGTGGATCACGGCTTGTCTCCGAGGAAGGAATTACGCAACAATCGTGTTGTGAAAAACATGCGCGAGCAGGTTGATCAGCAGGAGGCCGAGTCGGCCCCCGGCTGTGCCGTGCCCGCGACGGCGACCGAGGTCCTGCTGGACGGCCACCGCGCCACCCGGGACCGGGTGGCCCGGTCGATCCTCGACCACGGGCCCTCCTCCGCCGCCGACCTGGCCAGCCGGCTTCAGCTGACCACCGCGGCCGTCCGCCGCCACCTCGACGGGCTGCTCGCCACCGGTCTGGTCGAATCCCGCGAACAGCGGGTCTACGGCAACCGGGGCCGGGGCCGCCCCGCCAAGGTGTTCGTCCTCACCGAGTCCGGCCGGGACGCCTTCTACCAGGCGTACGACCAGCTGGCCGCCGACGCCCTGCGCTGGATCTCCGACGCGGTGGGCGGCGGAAAGGCCGGCGAGGAGGCGGTCGCCGCCTTCGCCCGCGCCCGGTTCGGCAAGCAGGGCCAGAAGTACCTCACCGTGCTCGGCCAGGCCGGGCCCGAGGAGCGCACCGAGGCTCTCGCCCAGGCGCTGAGTGCCGACGGGTACGCTGCCACCGTGCGGCGAGTGCCGTCCCCCGCTGCCGCGAAGGCTCCGGCGGGAGCCCAGCTCTGCCAGCACCACTGCCCGGTCGCGCACATCGCCGAGCAGTTCCCCCAGCTCTGCGAGGCGGAGACCGAGGTCTTCTCCCAGTTGCTGGGCACCCACGTGCAACGGCTGGCCACCATCGCCCACGGCGACGGGGTCTGCACCACCTATGTGCCGGCACCCGGTGCCGCATCGTCGCCCGGCCCACGCCAGGCGCCCGATGCCGTGCCGACTGCCGGTACGTCTACGTCTACCGATCAGAATTCAGCGTCCGCGCGGAGGAACCTCGCATGACTGACACCGTTTCGCACCCGGAGCTCGAGGGCCTGGGCACCTACGAGTACGGCTGGGCGGACCCGGATGTCGCGGGTGCCGAAGCCAAGCGTGGGCTCAGCGAGGACGTCGTCCGGGACATCTCGGCGAAGAAGTCCGAGTCCGAGTGGATGCTCAACCTGCGGCTCAAGGGCCTGAAGCTGTTCGGCAAGAAGCCCATGCCGACTTGGGGCTCCGACCTGTCCGGCATCGACTTCGACAACATCAAGTACTTCGTCCGCTCGACCGAGAAGCAGGCCGAGTCCTGGGAGGACCTGCCCGCGGACATCAAGGCGACGTACGACAAGCTGGGCATCCCGGAGGCGGAGAAGCAGCGCCTGGTCGCCGGTGTCGCCGCGCAGTACGAGTCCGAGGTCGTCTACCACCAGATCCGCGAGGACCTGGAGGAGCAGGGCGTCATCTTCCTGGACACCGACACCGCGCTGAAGGAGCACCCGGAGCTCTTCAAGGAGTACTTCGGCACCGTCATCCCGGCCGGTGACAACAAGTTCGCCGCGCTGAACACGGCCGTGTGGTCCGGCGGTTCGTTCATCTACGTGCCGAAGGGCGTGCGCGTCGACATCCCGCTGCAGGCCTACTTCCGGATCAACACCGAGAACATGGGCCAGTTCGAGCGGACGCTGATCATCGTCGACGAGGACGCCTACGTCCACTACGTCGAGGGCTGCACCGCGCCGATCTACTCCTCGGACTCGCTGCACAGCGCCGTGGTCGAGATCATCGTCAAGAAGGGCGGCCGCTGCCGCTACACGACCATCCAGAACTGGTCGAACAACGTCTACAACCTGGTCACCAAGCGCGCCGTGGCGTACGAGGGCGCGACCATGGAGTGGGTCGACGGCAACATCGGCTCCAAGGTCACCATGAAGTACCCGGCCGTCTACCTGATGGGCGAGCACGCCAAGGGCGAGACCCTGTCGATCGCGTTCGCGGGCGAGGGCCAGCACCAGGACGCCGGCGCCAAGATGGTCCACATGGCGCCGAACACCTCCTCCAACATCGTCTCCAAGTCGGTGGCGCGCGGCGGTGGCCGGACTTCGTACCGCGGTCTGATCGAGATCGGCGAGGGCTCCAAGGGCGCCAAGTCCAACGTGCTCTGCGACGCGCTGCTGGTCGACACCGTCTCCCGCTCGGACACCTACCCGTACGTGGACGTCCGCGAGGACGACGTGTCGATGGGCCACGAGGCGACCGTCTCCAAGGTCAGCGAGGACCAGCTCTTCTACCTGATGAGCCGCGGCATGACCGAGTTCGAGGCGATGGCGATGATCGTCCGCGGTTTCGTCGAGCCGATCGCCCGTGAGCTGCCGATGGAGTACGCGCTGGAGCTCAACCGGCTGATCGAGCTGCAGATGGAGGGTTCGGTCGGCTGACGCCCGGCCGCACGCCGTCCATCCACACTTTTGAGGAAGAGAGCACTACGAACAGCCATGGCTGACGTTCAGAACACCTCCGGTGCCACCACCGCCGGTTCGATCGAGGTCGGGACCACCGGAGCCGGTGACAAGCTGGCCGGTCCCGGCACGGGTCGGGCCACCGTCCAGCAGCCGATCGACGCCCGCGTCGCGGTCAAGCCCTCGTTCGACGTGAACGACTTCCCGCTGCCGACCGGCCGCGAGGAGGACTGGCGCTTCACCCCGATGCACCGCCTGGGCGGGCTGCACGACGGCACCGCTGCCGCCGCCGCGCGGGCCGGCGAGGGCACCGACAAGATCGAGCTGGCCCTGCCGGACGGCGTCACCGCCGAGACCGTCGGCCGCGACGACGCCCGCCTGGGCAAGGCCGGTACGCCGGTGGACCGGGTCGCCGCGCAGGCGTTCAGCGCCTTCGCACAGGCGCTGGTCGTCACCGTCCCCAAGGAGACGGTGCTCACCGAGCCGGTGAAGATCGACGTGCACGGCGAGGGCGGCGTCCGCTTCGCGCACGTGGTGATCGAGGTCAAGCCGTTCGCCGAGGCCGTCGTGGTGCTGAACCACACCGGTAGCGGCACCCGCGCCGCCAACGTCGAGCTGCTGGTCGGCGACGGCGCCAAGCTCACCTTCGTCTCCGTCCAGGACTGGGAGCGCGACGCGGTGTACACCGCCCAGCAGTCCGCCCTGGTCGGCCGGGACGCCTCGCTCAAGTCCGTGGTCGTCACCTTCGGCGGCGACCTGGTCCGGATCCACCCCCGGGTGCGCTACGCGGGCCCCGGCGGCGAGGCCGAGCTCTTCGGCCTGTACTTCGCCGACGCCGGCCAGCACCTGGAGCACCGCCTGATCATCGACCACGACACCCCGCACTGCCGGTCCAACGTGGTCTACAAGGGTGCTCTGCAGGGCCAGGACGCGCACGCGGTCTGGGTCGGCGACGTGCTGATCCGCGCCGCCGCCGAGGGCACCGACACCTACGAGCACAACCGCAACCTGGTGCTCACCGACGGTGCCCGGGTCGACTCGATCCCGAACCTGGAGATCGAGACCGGCGAGATCGTCGGCGCCGGGCACGCCTCGGCCACCGGCCGCTTCGACGACGAGCAGCTCTTCTACCTGCAGGCCCGCGGCATCCCGGCGGACGAGGCCCGCCGCCTGGTGGTGCGCGGCTTCTTCGCCGAACTGGTCCAGCAGATCGGCGTCGCCGAGATCCAGGACCACCTGATGGAGAAGATCGAGGCCGAGCTGGAAGCGGCGGTCGGATGAGCTTCCTGCGCGCCTGCTCGCTGAGTGACCTCCACGAGGACGTGCCCAAGCGCGTCGAGCTCAACGGCGTGCCGGTGGCCCTCGTCTTCACCGAGGGCGAGGTGTTCGCGATCAACGACATCTGCTCGCACGCGAACGTCTCGCTCTCGGAGGGCGAGGTCGAGGACTGCATGATCGAGTGCTGGCTGCACGGCTCCAGCTTCGACCTGCGTTCCGGCAAGCCGTCCGGGCTGCCCGCCACCAAGCCGGTCGCCGTCTACCCCGTAAAGATCGAAGGGGACGATGTGCTCGTCTCCGTCAACCAGGAGTCCTGAGTACACATGGCAACGCTTGAAATCCGTGACCTGCACGTCTCCGTCGACGCCGAGGGCGGCCCGCGCGAGATCCTGCGCGGCGTCGACCTGACCGTGAAGCAGGGCGAGACCCACGCCATCATGGGCCCGAACGGCTCCGGCAAGTCCACCCTGGCCTACTCGCTGGCCGGCCACCCCAAGTACACCGTCACCAGCGGCTCGGTCCTGCTGGACGGCGAGAACGTGCTGGAGATGTCCGTCGACGAGCGCTCCCGGGCCGGCGTCTTCCTGGCGATGCAGTACCCGGTCGAGGTCCCGGGTGTCTCGGTCTCCAACTTCCTGCGCACCGCCGCCACCGCCGTCCGCGGCGAGGCCCCCAAACTGCGTACCTGGGTGAAGGAGGTCAAGGAGGCGATGGCCGCCCTCCAGATGGACCCGGCCTTCGCCGAGCGCAACGTCAACGAGGGCTTCTCCGGTGGCGAGAAGAAGCGCCACGAGATCCTCCAGCTGGAGCTGCTCAAGCCGAAGATCGCGATCCTCGACGAGACCGACTCCGGCCTGGACGTCGACGCGCTGCGGATCGTCTCCGAAGGCATCAACCGGGTCCGCTCCACCGGCGAGGTCGGCACCCTGCTGGTCACCCACTACACCCGCATCCTGCGGTACATCCAGCCCGACTACGTCCACGTCTTCGCGGGCGGCCGCATCGTCGAGTCCGGCGGCGCCGAGCTCGCCGACAAGCTGGAGAACGAGGGCTACGAGGCTTACGTGAAGGGCGGCGCTTCCGAGTGACAACCCATACCGGCTCGGCGCTGACCGGGCTGCTCGACACCGATGCGATCCGCAAGGACTTCCCGGTCCTGCAGCGGGTGCTGCACGACGGCAAGCCCCTGGTGTACCTGGACAACGCGGCGACCTCGCAGAAGCCCCGCCAGGTGCTGGAGGCCCTCACCGCGTACTACGAGCGGCACAACGCCAACGTGCACCGCGGTGTGCACGTGCTGGCCGAAGAGGCCACGGCGCTGTACGAGGGTGCCAGGGACAAGGTCGCGGCCTTCATCAACGCGCCGAGCCGGGACGAGGTGATCTTCACCAAGAACGCCTCGGAGTCCCTCAACCTCGTTGCGAACATGCTGGGTTGGGCCGACGAGCCGTACCGGGTGGACGCGGACGCCGAGATCGTCATCACGGAGATGGAGCACCACTCCAACATCGTTCCGTGGCAGCTGCTCTCGCAGCGCACCGGCGCGAAGCTGAAGTGGTTCGGGCTGACCGACGAGGGCCGGCTCGACCTCTCCAACATCGACGAGCTGATCACCGAGAAGACCAAGGTGGTCTCCTTCACCCTGGTCTCCAACCTGCTGGGCACGGTCAACCCGGTCGAGACCATCGTCCGCAAGGCCCAGTCGGTCGGTGCGCTGGTGCTCATCGACGCCTCGCAGGCCGCCCCGCACATGGTGCTGGACGTCCAGGCGCTGGAGGCCGACTTCGTCGCCTTCACCGGGCACAAGATGCTGGCCCCGACCGGCATCGGCGTGCTCTGGGGCCGTCAGGAGCTGCTGGAGGACCTGCCCCCGTTCCTCGGCGGCGGCGAGATGATCGAGACCGTCACCATGGGCTCGTCCACCTACGCCCCCGCGCCGCACAAGTTCGAGGCGGGCACCCCGCCGATCGCCCAGGCGGTCGGCCTCGGTGCGGCCGTGGACTACCTGTCGAACATCGGCATGGACAAGATCGCCGCGCATGAGCACGCGATCACCGAGTACGCGGTCGAGCGCCTGCTGGAGATCCCCGACCTGCGGATCATCGGCCCCCGTACGGCCGTCGACCGCGGTGCCGCGATCTCCTTCACCCTCGGCGACATCCACCCGCACGACGTGGGCCAGGTGCTGGACGAGCAGGGCATCGCCGTGCGCGTCGGCCACCACTGCGCGCGGCCGGTGTGCCTGCGGTACGGAATTCCGGCGACCACCCGAGCGTCGTTCTATCTGTACTCGACGCCGGCGGAGGTCGACGCGCTGATCGCCGGCCTGCACCACGTCCGCAACTTCTTCGGCTGAGGGCTGGATTCACCGATATGAAGCTCGACTCGATGTACCAGGAGATCATCCTGGACCACTACCGCAACCCCCACGGCAAGGGGCTGCGGGACGGCGATGCCGAGGTGCACCACGTCAACCCGACCTGCGGTGACGAGATCACCCTGCGGGTCAGGCTCGACGGCTCCGTGGTCGCCGACGTCAGCTACGAGTCGCAGGGCTGCTCGATCAGCCAGGCCAGCGCCTCGGTGCTGAACGACCTGGTGGTCGGGAAGACCGTGGGCGAGGGCCAGGTCATCCAGGAGGCCTTCCTGGAGCTGATGCAGAGCAAGGGGCAGGGCGAGGGCGACGAGGAGGTGCTGGAGGACGCGGTCGCGTTCGCCGGTGTCTCCAAGTACCCCGCCCGGGTCAAGTGCGCCCTGCTGAGCTGGATGGCCTGGAAGGACGCCACCGCCAAGGCGCTCGCCGAGCAGCCCGCCATCAACGACTGAAGGACTGATCCATGAGCGAGACCGAGACCCCGGCTGCCGACAGCAGCCCCGACGGGCCGGTGGGCACCAGCGCGGGCACCGTGTCCGTCGAGGACCTGACCGAGGCCCTGATGGACGTCGTCGACCCCGAGCTGGGCATCGACGTCGTCAACCTGGGCCTGATCTACGGCGTCCACATCGACGAGGACGACGTGGCCACCATCGACATGACGCTCACCTCGGCGGCCTGCCCGCTGACCGACGTCATCGAGGACCAGGCCAAGACCGCCACCGACGGTCTGGTGAAGGACCTGCGGATCAACTGGGTCTGGATGCCGCCGTGGGGCCCCGACAAGATCACCGACGACGGCCGCGACCAGCTCCGCGCGCTCGGCTTCAACGTCTGATCCACTGAGCTGCACCACTGCCGCGTGATCCCGAGGGATCACGCGGCAGTGGCATGTCGGGGGGCGTTCCGTGGCGTCGGCCCTGCCCCCCGGTGTGCCTAGGCGGACGGGCTCCGCCTGACCACCGCACCCGCCAGGCCCAGACAGGCCAGCGCGGCGAGGGCCGCGAAGCCGCTGACGGCCGGGAGCAGGCCGTAGGAGCGGACCAGGGCGCCGACGGCGACGATCGGCAGCGAGCTGCCGAGGTAGACGATGACCCAGAGGGCGGAGAGCTCGCTGCCCCGGCGTTCGGGGTCCATCGCGGCGACCGCGCTGGTGAACAGCGAGCGGAACGCCACACCCTGGCAGGCGCCGCCGAGGACGCTGCCGATGAAGAGCAGCGCCGGGGTGCCGCTGTATCCGGCGGCGACCACCATGCCCAGGCCGGCCGCCAGACCGGTCATGCCGAGGGCGATCACCAGGCGGTCGGCGGTCGGCGGGACCAGCAGCTGCGCGAGGGCCGAGGAGCCGAGCAGCAGCGCCGCGACCACCGCGCCGGTCAGGTGCGAGCCGCTGTGCAGCAGCGTGGCGGAGAAAGCGGGCGCCAGGCTGAGGTAGACCCCGAAGACCGCGTACGAGACGAAGCCGGCCCCGGCGGCGAGCAGGAACTCGCGGCGGCCGGTGGCGGGCAGCGCGAGCCGCCTGGGCCGCAGGTGGGCCGGGGTGGTGATGCGGGGCGGGGTGGCCTCGGGGCGCATCCCGCCGGGCATCCTGGGGTGGACCAGCGCCAGCGGTATGCAGAGCGCCAGCAGGGCCACCGCGTGCACCAGGAACGGCGTGAGCAGCGGGTTGCTGCCGCCCGCGAGCAGGGCCCCGACGATCGGGCCGAGCGCGACACCGCCCGCCGAACAGGCCAGGGTGAGTTTGGCGGCCAGGGTCTGGTGGTCCGGCAGCAGATCGCCGAGGGCGGCCCCGGCGGCCCCGGTGGAGAGCCCGACCGCGATGCCCTGGACGGCCCGGCCCGCGGCGAGCTGGCCGAAGCTGCCCGCGGTGGCGAAGAGCGCGTCGCCAGCGGCGGCCAGGGTCACGGCGGGCAGGATCATCGCCCGTCGCCCGAGGTGGTCCGACCAGTGGCCGACCGCGGCCAGGACCGGTACCAGGGCGAAGACGTAGACGGTGAAGAGGATGGTGGTGTCGAGCGCGGTGAGCCCGAGGCGCTGCTGGAGCACCGGGTAGATCGGGGTCGCCAGATTGGCGCCGATCAGCAGAAGCAGCAGGGCGGCGGCGACGAGGCCGACGCGGATGCCGCGGACCGCGTTCCAGCGGCTGATCGCGGCGAGCTGGAGCTGCGTGCGTGGTGCGAGCTCCAGGGGAAGCAGGGCCTCCGAGAGCCGGCGTACCGGGTACTGCGCTGTGGGCAGTCCGGGGCCGGCAGGGGAGAGGTCCGCCATGGCAGGGGTCTCCTGTGGCCGGGCGCAACCGGGCCCGGGCAGGGCCTGGGGTGGTGGCCCGGAGTCGGAGTCGCCGGCGGCGCGGGTGAGCGATACCCCCTCCTGCCGGATCCGTCCCGACGACCCGTGGGCGGGCATGGGGAGGGGGCGGCGCGGAGGGTGGGGTGGGCGTCGTTGCCCGGTGGCGGTGCGGGGTTGTGCACTGCGCCAAGCGAAGGATACGTGCTGGTACTGTCCGGCGGCGGCGCGAGGGCCGATCGGCCGGGCACACGGGCGCCCCGACGGCTACGCTGAGTAGATGGACCGGCACCCACCCGGCCCTGTGGTGCGGTGACCGCCGCTACGGCGGACGCGGCCACTGCGAGGCTCTGTGAGCACCACCACTACGACAATGTCAGTACGGGAGAACGCGCACGATGGCCGGACGACGTCGCACCAAGCCCGACAACCCGGCGGAGAGCGGGCCCGGCGCGAAGGCCGAGGGTCTGCTGCCCGCCGACTACGAGCTGGCAGATCTGTACGGGGCGTTCGCGGCGCACGGCCGCGAGGAGGACGACATGGACGACGCGGTCGTGCTCGTCCCGCCGGTCCTGCTGCCGCCCGAGGCGGAGCTGGCGGCCGCAGCGCTCGCGGTACCGCTGATCGACCACGCACTGAAGCTGGCCCGCTGGGCCGCACCGCACCGTCCGGTGGACGAGTTCGGTGACCTCACCGGGCCGGACCGCGCCCCGGCCGCCCGGCTGCTCGGCCTGGCCCCGGAGCAGGGGGACGCGCCCGAGGAGGCCGTGATCGAGGCGATGCGGGCCTGGTCCCTCGCCTGCGACCTGGAGCTCGTCGAGATCGGCACCACCGCCGACGGTGAGCACGTCGCGATCCCGGGCCCCGATCTGGCGGACGCCGAGCAGGGTGACCCGGAGACCGTCCTCGAACTGTGGCTGACCGCCGCCGGGATCGTCCGCGAGCTGTCCGCCGAGGCCGACTCGCTCCCGCTGGAGGGCGAGGGTGAGGGCGAGGAGGGCGCCGAGGCGGCGGAGGAGACCGACGAGGCCGGGCTCGCGGAGCTGGAGGAGTCCCGGCAGGCGGCCGCCGAACTGCTGGACGAGGCGCTCCAGGTGCTCTACGAGACCACGGCCTTCGCCGAGCCGGGGCAGGAGACCGTGCCGCTCGGGGTGCTGGCCGCGCTGCTGGTCGTGCCCGAGGGCGAGGAGCCCGACGAGGAGATGCTCGGCGAGATCACCGACCTGATGGTGACGCTGGACCCGATGCTCGGCGACCTGGCCGAGCTCGGGCTGCTGGAGCACCGTCCGATCGACCCCGAGCTGTTCGAGGAGGAGTCGGGCGAGGAGCCCGCGGTGGACGGCGAGGGCCCGCTGGACGAGGCGGAGGCCGCCCGGTTCGGCATGGTCAGGCTCACCGCGCTCGGCCAGTACGGCGTGCGGCAGTGGCTGCTGGAGGACGGCTTCGAGGCCCCGCTGGTCGGCGAGCTGGCCGCAGGGACGGCGGAGGAACTGCTGCGCGGGATCTCCGAGACCGACAACGTGCTGCCCGAGCGGGAGCTGGCCGTCTGGCTGGCCGACCGCGAGCCGGTCCGGGCGGCGCGCGAGCTGCTGGCGGCGGCCCGGGGCACCGACCCCTACGGTCCGGTGCGGCGGATGCTCTGCCTGTCCGCGCTGGAGCAGCTCGGGGCCGGGGCCCGGCCCGCCGCCCAGGAGGTGGTGGACGACCCGCAGTTGGCCGGCGGGGTCCGGGCCTGGCTGCTCGAACAGGGGCTGGAGGTCGCCGCGCCCGAGTACGGGGTGGTGCTCTGGACCATCGTGGACACCTTCGCCGCGCAGCTGCTGACCGGCGAGGGTGAGAGCGAGGCGCTGCGGCAGCTGGTGGACGGGCTGCCGGTGGACGACGACCCGGCGGGCTTCTTCGCCGAGCTGTGGCGGATCGAGCACCCGTACACGGCGGAGGTGCTGGACGCGGTCGGTGAGCTGCACCGGGACCGGGGCGTCGCCAAGGAGGCCAGGAAGGCGGCCTTCAAGGCCCGCTCCCGCCGGGGCAAGTAGCCCCGCACCGGGGTGTGGGGAACCGTGCGGGTGGCCGGGTGGGTTCACCGGGCCGGCCGCGCGGTTCCCTGCCCCCGGCCGCCGCGCCGCTGCCGGTCAGGCGAGGTGGGAGCGGAGGCCGCGCTCGCCGGCCCGCATCATGGCGGCGTGGTTGGCGAGGAAGAGGGGGCGGGCGATCAGGGCGAGGCGGCGCATCAGCGGCTTGGCCGGGCGGACCTCCTCCTCGAAGCGCACGAGGGTGCCCGCGCCGTGGCCGGCCGGGCTCACCCGCCAGCGTGACCAGCCCTGGAGGTCGCCCCCGAGCGCGGCCTGGAGCAGACCGGCCGCCGGGGCCCGGTGCTGCTCGCGCACGGTGATGCGCAGCGTGTAGGGGAGGGCCGAGCGGATCGTCAACTCACCGGTGTGCTCGTCCAGTTGCCGTATCGTACGGACCTGCGGCCACCACTGCGGGTAGCGGGCGACGTCCTCCAGGGCCCGGTAGACCCGCTGCGGCTCGGCGGGCACCCGCCAGACGGAGGTGAGGTGGTAGTGGTTGGGATCCAACGCTGCCCCCGGGGTGGCGAGCCGTCACGGCAGGTCGAGGCTGCCGCTCTCGGTGAACGGGAAGAACGGGTTGTGGCAGAGCTCCCAGAGGTGGCCGTCCAAGTCCTCGAAGTAGCCGGAGTAGCCGCCCCAGCCGCTGCCGGACGGGGGCTTGACCACCGTGGCGCCGGCCGCGACGGCCGTTTCGAGGGCGGCGTCAACCGACTCGGGTGATTCGAGGTTCACCGCGAGAGTGACACCGCGGAAGGACGGCTCGCCCGTCACCGGCACCCCGGCGTCGGCCGCGAGCGCCTCGGTGGGGAAGAGGCCGAGGGCCGAGTCCGCGGTGCGGAACCAGACGATCTCCGGGCTGGAGGCGCTGGACCGCTGCCAGCCAAGGGCCTCGTAGAACTCGGTGCTGCGCTGCAGGTCGGCGACTCCGAGGGTGACGATGCTGATCCTGGCGGGGAAGTTCTTCGGTGCTGTCATGCCGCTCAGGGTAGGCAAGGCTACTGACAATCCGGCCCGAACGTGGCCGGGTGGGCCATCTGACAACCGTACGAGGGAAGCTGATGGCCCAGCAGGTGCTTCCGACGTATCGTGGGGCGGACGCGGCCCCGGTGCGCCGGGCCAGGCCCGGAGCAGTGGTGGCCGGGACCGACGGCCAGGCGAACACGCGGGGGTGCGGCACAGGATGAAGAGGCAGAGCGCGAGCAGGCCCCAGGGACCGGAGGACTTCTACGCCGACCACGAGGAGTACAGCCGTCAGGTGCTCGGGGACGCGGACTTCCCGGTCTACGGGGTGGATCGCGCTTCCAGGGGTGGGGGAGTGCACCGCGCGGACCCGGCGCCCGGCGGCGAGAGTGCGCCGTCCAGCGGTGACGCCGAGGTGGCGGAGGGCAGCCAGGACAGTGACGCGCTGGCCGAGTACGAGTTCCGCAGCGGCGAGTTGGGCTGGGTCGAGGTGCGCTCCGGCGACTGGAGCTCGGCCGAGGGGCCGTATGTGACCGTCCGCACCTACCGGCCCGGGACCGATGCCGACCGGCTGCCGGAGCTGGAGGACGTGGTCGAGGACGAACGCGACCGGGTCTTCGAGCAGTTGGGCATCGACGAGGGCGACGGTCCGGGCAGCGTGCGGGCCCTGCGCGAGTGGATCACCGTCGAGGGCGAGCCGAGGGCCGTCCAGATCCACGAGGACCGGGCCAGGGACGAGGGCCGCGCCCGGAGCGCGGACCGTGAACTCGCCGAGGCGGTCTCGGAGGCGGTCTCCGGAGTGGAGCCCGGCGCCGAGGAGTCCCGCGGCGGCGCGGCGGAGAGCCGCCGGAAGCCGGTCTGGGCCGGGCGTCTGCGGGTGGACGGCATCACCGTCACGGTGACCGGGCGCGGGGTGCCGCCGGGCGGTATCGAGCTGAAGCGGATCGAGGACTTCGAGCGCTACATCCTGGGCCGGACCGACCTGATGCGGAAGCTGGCCGCCCAGCAGGCCCGCCGGGTGGCCCTGGAGGAGCGCGAACTGCCGCCCGTGGTCGGCCTGGAGGCGCACCGGGCGGTGGTGGAGCACGCGGTGCGGGAGTCGCTCGCGATCGCCGCCCAGATCCGCGACGACCGGCCGCCCCGGGTGCCGCGGCGCTCGCGCGGCGAGGCGGCGGCGGTCCGCTGGGAGGCCGCCGTGCGGCAGCAGATGAAGCTCGCCTCGGAGAGCAGGGACGAGGCGGGCGAGTCGATCACCACCATGGTCAACCACCTCACCAGGCTGGCCCAGCAGGCGGATTGGGCCGTCGGCACCCCGGAGGGCCGGGCCGCGGTGGAGGAGGTGGTCCGGTACACGGCGTTCGCGAGCGAGGTGCCGAGCCTGCCGGCCCAGCGGGCCTGGACCCGGATCTGGTCGGACGGTACACGGAACGCCACCGGTGCCCAGGAGGCCTGGCTGACGGCGTGGGAGCAGTGGCGGGTGGAGCGCACGCAGCACTGAACCGGCCGGTGGCGCCCGGGGGTTGGACCCCGGCGCACTGTTCGGACGCGCTGTCGGCTCGGGCGTGCGGGTGCCCGCGCCGAGGGCACGTCCGAGCAGTGCGCCCGGGGCGGTTTCATGATGCGCCGGGGAAACCTGGTAAAGCAATAGTCATGTGCAGGGAATCGGTTGGCAAAAGGCCATGGGGGTGTGGGGCCGGATTCATGCCGGGTTCACCGGCGGCGCGGAGTCTGCTCGACGTCGCACCGCCGCCACCGGCCGCCGCCGGCCGGGCGGCGACCCCACGCCACCACTCAGGAGTGACCGCCGTGCCGCTGTCCCGACGGGACTTCGTCCACCGTTCCACGCTGCTCGGGGCCGGTGTGCTCGTGGCCGGCAGCGCCGAGGTGCTGGCCTCCGCCCCGGGCGCGATCGCCGCTCCGGCCGGTGGCGAGGCCGCCGCCGCCCGGGGAGGCGGGACCGCTCTCGGCTACGGCCCGCTGGTCGCCGACCCGAAGGGCCTGCTGGCGCTGCCCAAGGGCTTCTCGTACCGGGTGATCACCCAGACCGGGAAGACCAGGCTGGTCACCGGCGAGTCCACCCCGAGCAACCACGACGGCACCGCGGCCTTCGCGGGCCACCACGGCAGCACCCTGCTGGTCAACAACCACGAGCTGAAGGGCCCGCGGGCCGACTGGCCGCACCCGGTGCCGCTGCTGGAGGGCCACGTCTACGACCCGGGCGCGGCGGGCGGCTGCACCGTGGTGGAGGTCCGCAACCACGGGCGGCAGGTCACCGAGTGGGTCGGCATCGCCGGCACCTCCACCAACTGCGCCGGTGGCCGCACCCCGTGGGGCACCTGGCTGAGCGGCGAGGAGACCGAGGACCGGGCCGGCCAGAACGGCATGACCAGGGACCACGGCTACATCTTCGAGGTCGACCCGTACGACCAGTCCGCCAACCGCGACCCGCGGCCGATCAAGGCCCTCGGCCGCTACGCGCACGAGGCCGTCGTGGTGGACGAGCGCCGGGGCCACCTCTACCTGACCGAGGACGCGTCCAACCCGAACGGCCTGCTGTTCCGCTGGACCCCGCCGGCCGGGTTCCGGCACGGCAAGGGCAGGCTGCGCACCCTGGCGGCCGACGCCGGTGTGCTGGAGGCGTTCAAGGTCTTCGACTCGCACGGCAAGCTGGTCGACGACCTGTCCCGGGCGGCCGGGATCGGCACCACCTATGGCGTGGACTGGGTCAAGGTGCCGGACCGGGACGCCCGCACCACCTCGGTGCGCAAGCAGTTCAAGGACGGCGAGATCACCAGGGCCCGCAAGCTGGAGGGCATGTGGTGGGGTGACGGCGGCTGCTACTTCGTCTCCAGCTTCGCCCGCTCGGAGAGCCCGGTGCAGCACGACGGCCAGGTCTGGTTCTACAACCCGAGCCGGCGCACCATCACCCTCAAGGTCCTGCTCGGGGTCAACGCCGACCCGGCGGGCGACCACGGCAACTTCGACGGCCCCGACAACATCACCGTCTCGCCGTACGGCGGACTGGTGATCGCGGAGGACGGCGAGGGGGTGCAGCACCTGTTCGGCACCACCGACGACGGGCGGACGTTCCCGATCGCGCGCAACGAGCTCAACCTCGGCACGGCCGAGAAGCCCGAGTTCAGCGAGTTCACCGGGGTGACCTTCTCCGAGGACGGGGACACGCTGTTCGCCAACATCCAGGAGCCGGGCATCATGCTGGCCATCACCGGCCCCTGGCAGCGCTGCCACCGGGGCTGAACCGGTCGGCTCGGACCGACCGGCTCAGTGGCCCGACTCCTCTGCGGGGAGGCGGAGTTGGAGCATGGCGAGCAGGCGCTGCTGGGGCTGGGCGAGGTCGATACCGGTCAACTGCTCGGCACGGCGGACCCGGTAGCGCAGGGTGTTGGGGTGGATGTGCAGGGAGTCCGCCGCCACCCGGACCTCGCCGAGGGCGTCCAGCCAGGCCAGGACCGACTCGGCGAGCCGGGTGCCGTGCCGGCGGTCGTACTCGGTGAGCGCCGACAGTCGGGGGTCGCGCAGGCCCTGGCGGTCCTGGAGGAGCGCCAGCACCTCGCTGACCAGGACCTCGGCCTGGACGTCGATCAGCGCGGCGACGTCCAGGTCGACCCCGCCGCGGCGCATCGCGTCCAGGATCCGGTCCGCCTGCGCCCGGGACTCCGGTACCGCCGCCAGGCCGTCCACCGTCGAGCCGATCGCCGCCCGCAGCCGCACCCCCAGGTGCTCGCCGGCGGCGGCCACCACCTCCTGGGCCCAGCTGCGCACGGTGGCCATCGGCAGTCCGGCGGGCAGCTCGGGGAGCAGGACGTACACCCGGGACTCGATCGGGGCGAGCAGCGCGCTGCGGTGCCGGGCGGCGGTGTGCACCGAGATCAGGCCGGTGACCTCGCTCATCGCGAGTTCGAGGCTGCGGCCCTCGCCCGGGGAGCCCGCCGCGTAGGCCAGCACGGTGGCCGGGCGGCGCAGTTCGAGCCCCAGGTGGGTGGCCAGCGACTGCGGCCCGGTGGAGCCCTCCAGCAGGCCGGTGAGCAGGGTCCGGGTCAGCCGGACGTCCGCCGACAGCTCGCGTCTGCGCCGGACCAGCTGCGCCGCCGCCACCCGGGCCGCGCCGACCAGCGCCTGTTCGGCCAATGGGGCGAGTGGCTGGGCACCCTCCTGCACCCAGATGGTGCCGAGCGGCTGGGCACCCGCGCGGATGCCGATCGCCAGGCGTCGGCGCAGGCCCAGCTCCGGGTGCGGCTCGACCGCGATCACACTGTCCGAGCTGCGCAGGTGCTGGAAGATGCCCCACTCGCGGAGCTTGGACAGATACGGCTCCGGACCCTGCCAGCCGAGGATGGAGAGCCTGCGCAGGTCGTCGACCTCGTCGGAGTCGGAGGAGCGCGAGTAGGCGAGGACGCGGCTGGAGGTGTCCTCGATGGAGACGATGCCGCCGGTCAGCACCGAGACCGTCTGGGCGAGCGAGAAGAGGTCGCCGGCGTTGTGCTCGGGGGTCTCGGGGGCGTCCGGACCGGCGATGATCGCCCGGGCGAGGGAGTCCAGGTGCTCCCAGCGGGTCTCCCGGCGGACCGAGAGCAGCGCCACCCCCGCATCGGTGGCGGCCTCGCGCAGCGCGTCCGCCTGGCCGGGGGCGTCCAGTTTGACCGCGACGGCCGCGGCTCTGGCCCGGCCGGCCGCGCGCAGCGCGGGCAGTGCGGCCCGGCCCCGGGCGCCGATCGCCAGGACGAGTTCGCCGGGGGCGGCGGTGGCCGGGTCCTCCGGGTCGAGGATCGCCACGTCCCGGACGGGGACGTCCAGGCCGGCCGGGGCCGCCTGGAGCTCCACCAGGGGCTCGCCGAGCGACATCAGCAGCTGCCGCAGCGGCAGCCCGGAGACGGCGGCTGGGGGCGAGCCGGGGGAGGGAGCCTGCGGAGTTGACATGCGGTCGGCCCTCCTTCGTCCGGTCGGACAACTCTGTCCGAATGACTTTAGCCGCCCGGCCAATCAAGTGCTCCGGCCTGGGGGAATACGGTTCGTCCATGGCCGACGTGCGACCCTCGTCGGCTCCCATGACGAGAAGGAGAGCGTGCGCCATGGATGCTGTGACCCAGGTCCCCGCGCCGGTGAACGAGCCGGTCCACAGCTACGCCCCCGGCAGCCCCGAACGGGCTCGCCTGGAGGCCAAGCTGAAGGAGCTGGGCGGCCAGGAGCCGATCCAGCTGACCATGACGATCAACGGTGAGCGCCGCCTCGGCGGCGGCTCCGAGATCCACGTCGTCCAGCCGCACAACCACGCGGCTCGGCTCGGCACCCTGCGCAACGCCACCCAGGACGACGCGCGGGACGCCATCGACGCTGCGCTGGCCGCCGCCCCGGCCTGGCAGGCGCTCTCCTTCGACTCGCGCGCCGCGATCTTCCTCAAGGCCGCCGACCTGATCGCCGGTTCGTGGCGCGAGACGCTGGCCGCCGCGACCATGCTCGGCCAGTCCAAGACCGCCCAGCAGGCCGAGATCGACACCCCCTGCGAGCTGGTCGACTTCCTGCGCTTCAACGTGCACTTCGCCCGGCAGATCATCGCCGAGCAGCCGATCTCCTCGCCCGGCGTGTGGAACCGCAGCGACCACCGCGCGCTGGAGGGCTTCGTCTACGCGATCACGCCCTTCAACTTCACCGCCATCGCGGCCAACCTGCCCACCGCCCCGGCCCTGATGGGCAACGTGGTGCTCTGGAAGCCGTCCCCGACCCAGCAGTTCTCCGCGCACCTGCTGATGCAGGTCTTCGAGGAGGCCGGCCTGCCCAAGGGCGTCATCAACATGGTGACCGGTGACGGCCTGGCCGTCTCCGAGGTCGCGCTCAAGCACCGGGACCTGGCGGGCATCCACTTCACCGGCTCCACCGCGACCTTCCAGCACCTGTGGCGCGAGGTCGGCACCAACATCGCGGGCTACCGCACCTACCCGCGGATCGTCGGCGAGACCGGCGGCAAGGACTTCCTGGTCGCCCACCCGTCCGCCGACAAGGGCGTGCTGAAGACCGCGATGACCCGCGGCGCCTTCGAGTTCCAGGGCCAGAAGTGCTCGGCGCTCTCCCGCGCCTACGTCCCGGCCTCGCTCTGGGCCGAGCTCAAGGACGAGTTCCGCGCCGAGGTCGACGGCCTGACCATGGGTGACGTCACCGACCTGGCGAACTTCATGAGCGCCGTCATCGACGAGCGGTCCTTCGCCAAGAACAAGGCCGCGATCGACCGCGCCCAGGCCGACCCCGAGGTCGAGGTCCTGGCCGGCGGCACGTACGACGACTCGGTCGGCTACTTCGTCCGCCCGACCGTCCTGGTCTGCGAGGACCCGGCCGCCGAGTACTTCCGGGACGAGTACTTCGGCCCGATCCTCTCGGTGTACGTCTACGAGGACGACAAGTACGACGAGATGCTCACGCAGATGGAGTCGGTCTCCTCGTACGGTCTGACCGGCGCGGTCATCGCCCAGGACCGCGAGGCCGTCCAGTACACCATGCACAAGCTGCGCAACGCGGCCGGCAACTTCTACATCAACGACAAGCCGACCGGCGCCGTCGTCGGTCAGCAGCCCTTCGGCGGCGGCCGGGCCTCCGGCACCAACGACAAGGCCGGCGCCAAGCAGAACCTGACCCGCTGGACGTCCACCCGCTCCATCAAGGAGACGTTCGTCCCGCCGACCGACTACCGCTACCCGCACATGGGCTGACCAGGTCCGATCCTGGGCCCGGCCGGCCAAGAGCCGACCGGGCCCGCCCCGGGGACGGCGGTCCTCCCACCCTCGGCCGCCGTCCCCGCTCCTCTCTCCCCTGCCTGCTGAACCGTCTCCAGGAGTACCGATGCTCCGCTCCGCCCTCCTCGCCGCCTCCCGCTCCCCGCAGGTGCGCACCGTCGTCGAGAAGTTCCCGCCCACCCACGCGATAGTCGAGCGCTTCGTCGCCGGTGAACTGCTGGACCAGGCCGTCACCGCGACCGACGATCTGGTGGCCACCGGCCGCAAGGTCACCCTCGACCACCTCGGCGAGGACACCAAGGACGCGAGCCAGGCCGCCGACACCGCCAAGGCGTACGAGTACCTGCTCACCGCCCTCAAGGAGACCGGCCTCGCCGCCGACGCCGAGGTCTCGGTCAAGCTCTCGGCGGTCGGCCAGTTCCTGCCGGTGGACGGCGAGAAGATCGCGCTGGAGAACGCCCGGCGGATCTGCGAGGCGGCCAAGGAGGCCGGCACCACGGTCACCCTGGACATGGAGGACCACACCACCACCGACTCCACCCTGGCGATCGCCCGCGAGCTGCGCGCCGACTTCCCGTGGCTGGGCGTCGTGCTCCAGGCGTACCTGCGCCGCACCGAGGCCGACTGCCGGGACTTCTCCGGTCCCGGCTCGCGGGTGCGGATCTGCAAGGGCGCCTACAAGGAGCCCGAGTCGGTCGCCTTCCAGGGCAAGCACGCGGTGGACCTGGCCTACGTCCGCGCGCTCAAGGTCCTGATGGCGGGCGAGGGTTACCCGATGGTGGCCTCGCACGACCCCAACATGATCAAGATCGCCGGCCAGCTGGCCGAGTGGAACGGCCGCAGCCGGGACAGCTACGAGTACCAGATGCTCTTCGGCATCCGCCCGGAGGAGCAGCTGCGGCTGGCCGACGCGGGCAACACCATGCGCGTGTACCTGCCGTACGGGCAGGAGTGGTACGGGTACTTCATGCGCCGTCTCGCCGAGCGCCCGGCCAACCTGACGTTCTTCCTCCGTGCGATGGCCACGCGCGGCTGACGCACACCCTGGACGACCGAGGGCGGCATTCCCGATGGCAGGGGGGCCGCCCTCGGTGTTTCTTCGGCCGTCGGAGCCCCGGAGGCCCACGGTGGCCGAGCCGACACCTCGGCAGCCTGCCCCCGAAGGGTGTGCGCCCCTCGGGGGCAGGCTGCCCCGGACGGTCCGTCAGAGCATGGCGGCCGCAGGCTTGACCATGGCGCGGGCGGTCTTGGCGTCGACGTACTCGCCGACCGCGGTCATCACCCACTCGCCGGAGAACTGGCGGATCAGCTTGCACATCACCACGCCGGTCCTCGCCTCGGCGTGGCTGAGGTCGAAGCGGACCAGTTCCTGGCCCGAACCGGCGTCCAGCAGACGGCAGTAGGCGTTCTTGACGTCGGTGAACTTCTGGCCGGAGAAGGAGTTCACCACGAAGACCAGGCCGCAGACCTCCGGCGGCAGGCCGTCCAGGTGGACGGTGATCGCCTCGTCGTCGCCCGTGCCCTCGCCGGTGAGGCTGTCACCGGAGTGGGCGATGGCGCCGTTGAAGACGTTCAGCTTCATGAACCAGGCGGTCTCGATCTTGTTCCGCTGGGCGTCGAAGGCGATGCAGGAGGCGTCCAGGTCGATGTTGCGGCCGCGCCCGGCGGCCTCCCAGCCGAGGCCCATCCGGACCGAGGAGAGGAAGGGCTTGCCGTTCTTCTCCAGCGAGACCGAACCGCCCTTGACCAGGTTGACCTTGCCCTTGTCCAGGGTGACCTTGGTCAGTGCGCCCGGCGCGGCGGGCGGGACGACCGGCTTCGGGGGCGCGGCGGCGGCCGGTGCCGCCGCCCGGCCCGGCTCCTCCACCGAGACGCCGAAGTCCGTGGCGATGCCCGCCAGTCCG
>NZ_JYJF01000899.1 GCF_000955975.1 Saccharothrix sp. ST-888 | reverse complement strand
CCTGCACGAACCGCAGGTCGGCGCGGCCCGCCGGGGCCGCGTTGGACGAATGGGGTGTGTGACTGATCACCCCTCCCGCGGGGACGGTCCGGACCACGGCACGACCTAACCGGGCGGAGTGCCGCCTGAGCTGGCGGCGGGTCATGCCGTGTTCGACGCCACCGCTGGAGTCGGGTGTGGGCTCGGTCCCGGGGTCACCACCACGGTCGCGGTCATGAACGGGTGGATGGAGCCGAAGTAGGGGTAGCTGCCGGGTTGGGTGAACGCGTCGCTGTAGGTGTCGTTGGTGCCTATGGCTGCCGACTGCAGTGG
>NZ_JYJF01000898.1 GCF_000955975.1 Saccharothrix sp. ST-888 | reverse complement strand
GCCGCCAGCGGCGCCGCCCGCGCCGCGGAAGGAACCTCTGGGGAAGCCGTGGCCGTGGCCCGCGGTGGTCGCGGTGAGCTGGAGGCGCTCGCCCTCGGTCAGTCCGGAGGCCACCTGTACCGTGGAGTCGCCCTCGACACCGACCGTGACGTCTACCCGCTCGTTGCTGGCGTCGTCGTGCACCACGGTCGCGGTCCGGCTGGTGCCGGTGCCCGAGAGTGCGGCGGTCGGGACGGAGAGCGTGTTTTCGAACTCTCCGGCGACCACCGAGATGGTGGCGCTGAGACCGGTCCGCAGCGAGCTGGTGTCGCC
>NZ_JYJF01000897.1 GCF_000955975.1 Saccharothrix sp. ST-888 | reverse complement strand
GTCCCCGGGCATGACCGCGGCCTGGAAGGACGGGCCGGGGCCGCGCCGGGACAGCCGTTCGACCAGGGTGCGCAGGCGCTCCTCCTCCAGTAGTTCGGCCGGGGTCGCGGTGCCCTGCTCCTCCCGGACGGTGGCCAGGTAGAGCTGGGTCTTGCCGCCGAAGTACCGGGCGATCAACGCCGGGTCCACACCGGCCCGTTCGCCGATCTCGCGGATGGTGGTGCGGTCGAAGCCGCGCTCCGCGAAGAGTTCCATCGCCGCCCGGATCAGCAGTTCGCGCCTGCGGGCGGCGTCCCGGCGCCGGGGGGCCGG
>NZ_JYJF01000896.1 GCF_000955975.1 Saccharothrix sp. ST-888 | reverse complement strand
CCAGACCGCCCTCGTGACGGCGCAGCGTCCCGAACGCCACCGCGTCCCGGCCGGCCGCCTCGATGCTCTCCTGGACAGCCATCGCAAGCACGGGGTGTGGGCTGACCTCGACGAAGGTCCCGACGCCGTGCTCCTCGAGAAGCGCACGCGTCGCGTCGTCGAACTCCACGGTGGTACGGAGGTTGGTGTACCAGTACTCGGCGTCCATGCCGTAACCGTCGACCAGCTCGCCCGTCACCGTGGACAGCAGCGGCACCCGGCCCGCCTGCGGGGTGACGTCCTTCAGGACGTCCAGCAGTTCGGTGCGGATCG
>NZ_JYJF01000895.1 GCF_000955975.1 Saccharothrix sp. ST-888 | reverse complement strand
GCATGGGGTCCGGCCTCCGTTCCGGTCTTCTCGGCAGCCGCCGCCTCAGTCCCCGAGGCCGCGCCGGCCCCCGCCGCGGCGGCACGCCGCCCGCGGCCACCCCCCTCGCCACCCCGGCGCCCCCCACCCCGGCCGCGCCGACCCCCCTCCCCACCCGCCGGGCCCTTGCCCCAGCCCGCCGCCGCGACCACCGGAGCACTGGACCTTGATGCGCTTGGCGCCGGACTTCATGGTGCCCTGCATCGACTTGCGCATGGCACGGCGGAACGACACGCGGGAGGACAGCTGCTCCGCGACGCCCTGAGCCACGAG
>NZ_JYJF01000894.1 GCF_000955975.1 Saccharothrix sp. ST-888 | reverse complement strand
GTGTTGGGTGGTGATTTCCGGCGGCGAGTTGGCGGTTATCCGTGTGGCACAGAAGCTGACCGCTGATAGCCCGAAGACCAAGCGGCTCATGTTCAGCCACGCGTTCCACTCGCCGTTGATGCAGCCGATGGTGGCGGAGTTCCGTACGGTCGCGGAAGGTCTGACCTTCCAGGAACCGGGGATCCCGATCGTCTCCAGCCTGACCGGCGAGGTGGCCGACGAGCTGGTCACCCCCGAGTACTGGGTGCGCCACGTCCGCGAGGCCGTCCGCTTCCACGACGCCGTGCAGACCCTGGAGAGTGAAGGCGTCCGT
>NZ_JYJF01000893.1 GCF_000955975.1 Saccharothrix sp. ST-888 | reverse complement strand
CCCCGAGGTGTTCGTCGACTTCAGTCGTCAGCGGGCGCTCTCGGCGGACGGCCGCTGCCGGGCGTTCTCGGCGGACGCGGACGGCACGGGCTGGGGTGACGGTGTCGGCATGCTGCTCGTCGAGCGGCTCTCCGACGCCCTCCGGAACGGGCACCCGGTGCTGGCGGTGGTGCGGGGTTCGGCGATCAACCAGGACGGTGCGTCGAACGGCCTTACTGCGCCGAACGGTCCGTCGCAGCAGCGGGTGATCCGTCAGGCGCTGGCGAATGCGGGTCTGTCGGCCGATGAGGTCGATGCGGTGGAGGCGCACGGC
>NZ_JYJF01000892.1 GCF_000955975.1 Saccharothrix sp. ST-888 | reverse complement strand
AGGACATCGGAGCGGGACTCCCCTGCTACGACATTGCCGTCCCCACCGGCCTCCAGCAAAGCCCTCGCGGTCCCGGTGCTCGCCGGATCAGCCGCTTCGGACATCAGCGAGCGCCGTCGACGGCGTCCGTCGACGGTGGAACGCCCAGCAGCTCCAGCTGGAGAGGAGCGTAGGAGAACACCATGATCACGTGCGGGTCCTCCTCCGTGGTGAACCAGCCGACATGTACGGTGTGCCCCGCAACCGCAACCCGCCGGGGGATGGCCGGCCACTGCGCCGGATTCACTGGGATCCGGGTGACCCGGCCCAACCG
>NZ_JYJF01000891.1 GCF_000955975.1 Saccharothrix sp. ST-888 | reverse complement strand
CGCCTGGGCACCGCCGTGCTGGGCGCGGTGATGGCCTCCACGGTCTCCAGCGCGCTGCCCGGCAACTGGTCCAAGGCCGGACCGCCGACCGCCGAGGGCGCGCAGGGCGAGCAGCCCAACCACGCCGCCCCGCTCGGCATCGCCACCCCGGCCCCGCACGGCACCCCCGAGCAGGCGGTGCACGCGATGGCGGACGCGGTGCACACCTCCTTCGTCAGCGGCATGTCGATGGCCTTCGCGGTCGCCGCGGTGATCGCCTTCGCGGCGGCGCTGCTCGGCCTGCTGTCCAACAGGGGTGCTCGCGACGCCCGGC
>NZ_JYJF01000890.1 GCF_000955975.1 Saccharothrix sp. ST-888 | reverse complement strand
CCTGCCCGTAGTGGACCGTGGCGTTCAGCGGCAGCCAGGCGCCGTCGATGGAGTTCCTGGCGTACACGGTCTCGTAGAGCGCGAAGGTCGCGCCGAGGCTGTCGTAGGCGCGGTTGACCGAGGAGTCATCGGCCGCCACACAACCCCCAGCGGCACGGCAGCCGTCCTAACTGAACTACAGGCCGTCGCCGCGGCAGCTAAGATGAAGCAGCCCGTAACGCATGATGTCTCCGAGAATAACCCAGGCCACCGGCCACCGGCAGTGATCTCGGCCACCATTGCACCCCTTCAGACGCACCACGGACTCCCGACC
>NZ_JYJF01000090.1 GCF_000955975.1 Saccharothrix sp. ST-888 | reverse complement strand
GGCGAAGCCCCGGTAGTCGGCGGCGGCGATGGCGTAGGTGAAGCCCTGGGGGACGTGCACATCCAGATTGAGCTGGCAGTTCTTGCGGAAGTCGGTCGGCTTGGAGCCGACGCCCACCTGCGCGAGGTAGTTGCTGTACGTCACCGTGAAGGCGGTGTTGTCGGGTGAGACCGCGATGGCGGCCGTCCCGGCCGGACAGCCGGAGCCGTTCACCGTCGCCACGTCGATGACGATCTTGTCCGGCGGCGGCGACGTCGTCGACCAGCTGGCGCCGGAGATCGGCGAGCCGAGAAGCGACGAGCCGAGCAGCGATGCGGCGATGCCGCTGACGGCGAGCAGGCGTACTCCCATGGCATTCCCTTCCGATCTTCCATGGATCTCGGGTTGCACGAGGATTGGCGCGTCCATGTCACCACAGGCGCAGCGCCCGCGTACAGAGGCGCGAAGGGCCGAAGTCACCGGCGATCAGGGCGACTTGGGCGCGACCTCCGGACGCGGCAGGTCAGCGTTCCGACGTACCGTCAGCCGACCTGCGCGCCCCGCTCAGCGGTGCAGCAGTTCGGTGCGGATGCCGCTGATGACGATGCCGAGTTCGATCCCGAAGAGCGCGTCCCGCTGCTCCGGCGCATCCCTGCCCACCTTCCGGGCCTGCTCCTCCAGGGTGTAGCCGTTGACGAAGCTGGTGACCGTGTCCGCACCGGCCGCCGCACCCTGCTCGGTGGCGCCCGCCGCACACAGGACCTCGATCAGCGTGCGCATGTAGACCACCCCCGAGGGCGGCGGCTCGACGAACGAGGCCGTCAGCCTGGCGCCGTCCCGGTGCGCCAGCATCGCGGCGCGGGCCCGGCCCGCCAACTCCCGCAGCCGGTCGTCCCATTCACCCGCCACCGGCTCCCACCCCGCGAGCGCCTCGGCGATGATCTGCTCCACGAGGGCGTCCAGGAGAGCCGTCTTACTGGGGTAGTGCCAGTAGAGCGCGCCCACCCGGACGCCGAGCCGGTCCGCCAGGCGGCGCATGGTGAGCTCGTCGAGCCCGACCTCGTCGAGCAGCTCCATCGCCCCCCGGAGCACGTCGTTCTGCCGCAGCGGCATGGTCTCCCCTTCCTCGGCCGACTCTTCTCCGCCGCTGCATCTTGCCACTTGAACAGCGATCAAGTAACTTGAACACCGTTCGGGTTGAACAGTGTTCAAGTGAAGGGGGAACACCATGCGGGTACTGGTGATCGGGGCCGGCATCGGAGGGCTCTGCCTGGCCCAGGGACTGCTCCGGGCCGGCATCGACGTCCGGATCTACGAGCGGGAAGCCTCCGTGGACAGCCGCTACCAGGGGTTCCGCATCGGGCTCGGCGGCCCCGGTCTGGCGGGCCTGCTGGAGTGCCTGCCGCCTCGGCTGCACCCGCTGCTGGAGGCCAGCACCGGGGAGCTCAGCGGCGAGCGGCGGGTGGTGGACCACCGGCTCGCCGAGCTCGCCCGGCTCGACCCGATGCACGGGGGGATGGCCACCGACCGGCACGTGCTGCGCCACCTGCTGCTGTCCGGCCTCGGCGAACGGATCGAGTTCGGCAAGCGCCTGGTGGAGTACACCGAACTCGCCGACGGCACCGTACGCGCCGTCTTCGCCGACGGCAGCACCGCCGAGGGCGACCTGCTGGTCGGCGCGGACGGCGTCGGCTCCCCCGTGCGGCGCCAACTCCTGCCCCACGCCGAGGTGGCGACCGTCGGCGGCGGCGGAGTGCTGGGACGCACCCCGCTGACCGAGCGGTTCGCCGCCCTGGTGCCGGGATACGGCACCCTCGTACGCGGCCCGGAGGCGAACATCCTGCTCGGCAAGATGGACTTCCGCCGTCCGCCGCACCTCGCAGCCGCCGAACTGGCGCCCGACGTCGTCCTTCCGCAGACCGGCAGCTACCTGCGCTGGGCCATGCTCCTGCCGGACAACACCCGGCTGGTCGCGGGCGACTGGGCGGCCACCCGCGACGTGCTGCTCGAACTCCTCGACGGCTGGCACCCCGACCTGGTCGAGCTGGTCCGGCATTCCGATGTGGTCAACAGCTCACCCCTGACCATCGGTTATGCCAAGCCCGTACCGCACTGGGGCACCCGCCCGGTCACCCTGCTCGGCGACGCCGTCCACGTCATGCCGCCCAGCGGCGGCCAGGGCGCCAACACCGCGTTCCGGGACGCCGCACTGCTCTGCCGCATGCTCACCGCGGTCCACCGCGGCGAGGCGGAGCTGCTGCCCGCGGTGGAGCGGTACGAGCGGGAGATGCTCGACTACGGATTCGCCGCCGTGGCCGACAGCGTGGCGAAACTGCCGACCTTCGCGGCGCGCTGAAGCACCCGCCGAGACGCCCGCAGCGGCGCGCCCGCCGAGATACCCATCGCGGCGTGGACGGCTCGGCGGACGGCCGCTATCGGCAGGTTCGGATATCCGGACGTGCGGAAGAGGGAGGCCGTGGATCAGCCCGACCGGGTGGGTGCGACTCCAAACGCTACTTGTCATCGGTGCGGCACGCCGACCTGTGCTGGTGTCAGTTGAGTTCAGCCCAGGGCACGTATCGGGTTGTGATCGATTTCTGGGATTCGCCCTCGTGGCGGAGCCTGATCGGGCAGCTCGTGTTGTGTGACGCGATCGCAACTGACGGATGTGGATCGGGAGTTCATTGAGCCGTATCTGACGATCGGCAGATACGGCCAGTACCCCGAGCGGCTACGGCAGCAGTGCGAGGGCGTGCTGTGACGGTTCAGGACGGCGCACCCGGCTCATCCACCGGATGCGCAGCCTTCACACCGGCCATCCCCCTCGGACGCATGGGACGCCCCGAGGAAGTCGCCGCGGCCTCCCTCTTCCTTACCTCGCATCCGACGAGAGCAGCTTCTGTGCCGGCATGGACCTGAGCGTCGACGGCGGCATGGCTCAAGTCTGAGAGGAGGTCGGGATCTCCGCCCTGATCCGACGGAACTGGCTCGCCAACGCGGCCTCGGCTGCCGGCACAGCTGCCCAGTGGTCGCCGTGGCCTGCGGGCGCGACTCTGGAGTTCCTGCAGGTCGGGGATGTGGTTGTAGAGGGTGCCCGGCTGACGCCGAGGAGCTTGGCGATCGAGGTGATCGAGTTTTCGGGGTTGGGGAGCATGTCGCGGGCGGCCCGGATGATCTCGGGGGTGGCGACGGTGGGCCGGCCGCCGACCCGGCCGCGGGCGCGGGCGGCGTCCAGGCCCTCGCGGGTGCCGGACACGATCAGCTCGCGGATGAACTCGGCGAGCGCGGCGAAGACGTGGAAGACGAGCCGGCCGCCGGGGGTGGTGGTGTCCAGGCGCTCGTGCAGCGAGCAGAAGCCGATCTCGCGGCGCCGCAGCTCGCCGACCATGTTCACCAGGTCCTTGAGCGACCGGCCGTAGCGATCAAGGGCGGGGACTACCAGGGTGTCGCCGGCGGCGAGGAAGGCGTGACACGCCTTCAGCTCGTGGCGGAAGCCGTCCTTGCCGGACTTCTTGTCGGCGAAGATCCGCCGACAGCCGGCCGCGGTGAGGGCGTCGATCTGACGGTCGAGCTTCCGGCCACCGGTGGAGACCCGGGCGTAGCCGATGAGGATCTCGGTGCGGTGGGCGGGTTCGGCGACCAGGAGGTCGAACGAGTCCGGCTCGGAGGGCGTGTTCACGCTGGGGTTCTGTCAGAAAAGGGTGTTCCCGGGTTGTTGAACTGCCTCGGTTTTTGAAGGAGTTTTTGAAGGATCTGAGGGGCCTTCAAGGTGTTTGCCCGACTTCCTTCAATTAACGATGGTTTGTTGAATCTCGGCGCGATGATCAACCCGCTTGGTTGATGTCATGCTCCCGACGCGATCCCATTGATCACGCGGTCAAGAAGGCGATCGAAAACCGCCTGGGGGCTCTGGTGACCGCTGGGTGCGGCCAGGGTCTGGGCGAGATGGGGATAGTTACCGTTGGCGACGGCGGAGCAAAGGTAGCGAGCCTGGGCGTCGAGGATTTCGCCGGGGGTCCGCCCCGTGGCTTCGATCGCCCGCTCCTGGGCGAGTTCGTACGACATGTGGCTGGCCACGAACCCGGTGAGGAGGGTGAAGGTCTCCAGCCGCGCCTGGGCGTCCAAGCCAGTGGGGGTCAGCACGGCGAGCGCGTGGTCCAGGACGGCGAGGGTGTTCGGGCCGAGGGTCTGCCGGGCCGGGAGTGCGGCGGGAAGCCACGGGTGACGCCGCATGATGGCGCGTTGCTCATGGGCGATCCGCCGGAGGTCGGAGCGCCAGTCGCCGGAGGGCTTGGCCGGCAACCGGTGGTCGCCGCTCACTTCGTCGATCATCAGCTCCAGCAGCGTCTCCTTGCTGGGGACGTAGTTGTACAGGGACATGGTTCCGGCGCCGAGCCGGGCCGCGACCGCGCGCATCGTGACGGCGGTGAGTCCTTCGGTGTCGGCGATGGCGACGGCGGTTGCGGTGATCTCGGCACGGCTGTGGGCTGGCGGCCTGCCTCGTCGCGGCCGTTCGGCCGCCGACCAGAGCGCCTCCGGATCCACCCCGGCGCGGGTGCCCGATGGGGCTGCTGAGTCTGCGCGGGCCATGGTGACACCTCCCTCCTTCTGACGGTCAATCCAATCATGGGCTATTCTCGTACATCGTACGGGAAATAAGAGACCGCCCCACCCCAGAATCGAGGCACCGTAACGATGCCCACGCGCCGCCCAGTCGGGAAGAAACCGCCCCTGAGCACCAGGGCCATGCGACGGTCCATGCGGGGACTGCCGCCAAAACTGCACGACATCGCCTACGAACCGGGCCTCGTCGTACCCGCAGCAGATGGCAGCCCGCTGCTGACCGACCACTACTTCCCGCTGGACGACGGGGACTTCCCCACACTGCTGGTCCGCTCGCCCTACGGCCGGGGATTCCCCTGGGCGCCGATGTACGGCGTTCTCCTCGCCGAGCAGGGCTTTCACGTCGTCCTCCAGAGCTGCCGCGGCACCGGCGGCTCCGGCGGCGACTTCCACCTCTGGCGCAACGAGGCCGCCGACGGTCAGGCCGCCGTCGCCTGGCTGCGCCAACAGCCCTGGTTCTCCGGTGTCCTGGGGACCATCGGCCCCAGCTACCTCGGCTACGTCCAGTGGGCACTCGCCATGGATCCGCCCCGGGAGCTGCGCGCGATGGTGGTCCAGATCGGCATGCACGACCCGCACGGCTTCTTCCACCCCGGCGGCGCGTTCGCCCTGGAGAACGCGCTCGTCGTCGCCATGGGCCTCACCACGCAGCACCGGGGTGTACCGAGCTTCCTGCGGGCGACCCTGCGGCTGCAGCGCCACATGCGAAAGGCCGCCGCTGACCTCCCCCTCGCCGAGGCATACCGGCCTGCTCTCGGCGGCCCGGTGCCGTTCCTCGACGGGGCCATGGCGCACCCCGACGCCGGGGATGTCCACTGGGACGGCGCGGACGTGGGGTCCGCGGCCTACGGCCTGAGGGTGCCGACCGCCCTGATAGGCGGCTGGCACGACGTGCATCTCGACCAGACCTTGCAGCAGTACGAGCGGCTGCGGCGTGCCGGCTGTGAAACGGCCCTGCTCGTCGGCCCCTGGTCGCATCAGTCGGCGCTCCAGCAGGGCTGGCCCGAGGTCTTCACCGAGAGCCTTGCCTGGCTGCGGGCCCACCTGTGCGGTGACTCCTCCGGCCTACGGCCGACAAGAGTTCGCGTCCACCTCCCCGGAGGCCAGCGCTCCTGGCAGGACCTGCCCGACTGGCCGCCGGCCCGTCGGGACCGGCACTGGTACGTCGACACCGGCGGCACCCTGGCCTCCCGAGCGCCGGAGGACACGACCGAGCCGCTGTCCTTCCGCTACGACCCGGCCGATCCGACTCCCTCCCTCGGCGGTGCCCTGGTCGCCGGGAAGGCCGCGCAGGCGGACAACCGCCCTCTGGAGGCGCGGAACGACGTACTGACCTTCACCACGGCGCCGCTCCCCGAGCCGGTCACCATCCTTGGACCAGTGAGCGCGATCCTGCAGATCAGTACGGACACCGGCCACGCCGACGTGTTCGCCCGGCTCTGCGATATCGACCCCCAGAACCGTTCCACCAACGTCTGCGACGGCCTTCGACGGCTCCAGCCCGATGAAGAGAGCCCGGCCACCGTCACCGTCGCTATGAGCTCCACCGCCTACCGTTTCCCCGCCGGGCACCGGATCCGCCTGCAGATCAGCGGTGGAGCCCACCCACGCTTCGCCCGCAACACCGGAACCGGCGAGCCCACGGCAACGGCTACCCGCCTCATACCAGTTCGGATCTCGCTTCACCACCCGTCAGTGCTCGTGCTCCCCATCGCGGACGAGGCCGCAGCTGACTAAGGGCTGTCCCGTAACTGATCTCTGAGCCGTTCGGGACAGGATCAGCCGGCCCGCTTGTCGGGCTCGGCTATGCGGCCTGGAGGAGGTTGTGGAGGCGGGCGATGACGAGCATGGTGTGGTGGACGCCGTCGCCCTTGAGCCGGAAGTCGCGCAGGATCTTCCAGGTCTTCATTCGGGCGAAGACGTGCTCGATGCGGGCTCGGATCCGTTCGTGCTCGCGATTGTGCTCGACCTGCCAACCGGTGAGCTCGCCGCCCTTGGGGTCAGCGGTGCGGAATGACCAGGCCAGTGCCGGGGTAGCCGCCGTCGGCGATCGTGGTCGTTCCGTCGACACCGGCGAGGCATATAAACGGCAAGCTGGCCCCGGCCCGGCCGGGTGGCACCGGCTGGGCCGGGGCCACCCGTTTCCGAAGCGGCGGTGACGATCAGGAAGCCGTGGCCAGGTCCTGCGGGTCGAGCTTGGTGAAGTCGACGTCCAGGTGCGGCTCGTACGCCTCCGGGCGCAGGTCGAGCTCGTGGGTGGAGTACTCGCCGAACCGCATGATCTTCTCGGTCAGGTAGGGCGAGACCTCCGCCAGGTCCTCCGGGTCGACCTTCCAGCCCTCGGCCTGCAGCTCGCGCACCACCTGGGCGATGTCCAGGGTGTTATGGAAGATCAAGCAGTTGGTAAGCAGGGCGTTGAACTTGACCGCCTTCTCCTGCTCAGCAGGGTCGTTGTCGGCGATGACGCCCCGGTTGCCGAAGCGCACCCACTCGGAGAAGCCGTTGAACGCCTCGACCTTGTTGGTCGCGGCGGTCACCCGCCGACGCATCTGTGGGTCGGTCAGGTAGCGCAGCAGCTGGATGGTGCGGATCACCCGGCCGACCTCGCGGAACGCCGCGTAGTGAGCGTTCTTGTGCGAGCCCGATCGCAGGCGCCGCAGCAGCAGGACGGAGGAGATCTTGCCCTCGCGCACCGACAGCGCCACCCGCATGAGGTCCTTGAAGTGCGACTCGATCAGGTCCCAGTCGATGACGTTGCGCCCGGGCGGGCCGAACAGCGTGTCGACGTGGACGTAGGAGGTCTGCTTGGTCGGGCGGAAGAACACCAGGTCCTTCCAGTTGCGGATCCTGGGCATCAGCTCGAAGCCCAGCAGGTGGGCGAGGCTGAAGACCGGGAAGCTCTGGCCCTAGGTGTCCGCGTGGATCGTGGTCGGCTGCAGCTCGGACTCGTTCTTCAGCAGCCCCTCGATGATGTAGACCGCCTCCCACACGCCGCACGGGATGAAGTGGGTGAACAGCGCGATGTAGGTGTCGGCGATGTGATGGTAGGCGATGCCGCCGGACCGGCCGTAACGCACTGAGGTCTCGGCGACCAGGTTGTTCAGGTAGGTGTCCATGTGGGTGCCATCCGCGGCCACCGCCGTACCGTCGCCCCACGCGCGTCGGGCTTTGCGCGTTTGCGGGCCTGCTGTGCCTGTGGGGTGGTGTGCGGGAGGTGCGGCTGCAAGCGCGGCTGCGTCGGTACGGCGTTCACGCCGAAGGGGTGGTGGTGGACCAGGAGCAGGCGCCGTCGGACGATTTCCTGACGCCTGTGATCGAGTTCACCGACCGGCAGGGCCGACCCGTCAGGTTCCGGCCCGCGGCGACGGGGACGGGGCTGGGGCTGGACCTCGGAGCCCATGTGCCGGTCGTCTATCTTCCCGAACAGTCGGAGAGTGCAAGGGTGTTCACCCCGAAGCACCGCCGATCCCGGATCGTTGGCCTGTTTATCGGAGGCGTGCTCTTCCTCGGTGCCGCAGTGCTGGCCACGCTCACCCGATGATCTTGTTCTTGTTCCTCGTTCATCACGCAAGCTGACACATCCGACGGGCGACTACTGCCAGTCGTCGACCTCCCCGCACGGCCAGACAGGACGAGCTCACCCACCGGTCCCCGATCGGCTCCCAGACATCGAGCCTGACCGCCTCACGTCCTTTCGCGTCCACCGATCCGTGAGCTGACCTGACCCGGCGTTGGTGCAGAGAAGATCGGCGAGGTACGGGCCGTTGAGGCCGGCGCTCTGGAGTTGGACGGAGGCGGGGGATCCGGTGTGCCGCGGGGTCGGCAGGGGCGGTGTCCGGCGGTCAGCGGCTGCGTGTTCGACGGCGGCGCAGCCGCACCACCAGGGCCAGGAGCACGATGGCGAGCAGCGCGACGACGATCGCGATGCCGGTGGTCCAGCCGCCCGAACTGCCGTGGGAGGCCGAGGGGTCCGCGGAACCGGCAGCTGCGGACGGCGAGGCGGCCCCGGCAGTCGAAGCCGTCGAAGCCGTCGGTGCGGACGGTCCCGCCGAGGGCGGCCGCACGGTTGCTCCGGCCGACGGGTCGGCGGCGGGCGACGGCTGGGTGGCGGTCGGCGGGTCGGCGACGGCTGTGACGGTCAGGGATGCCTCGCCGCGGCCGAGGGCCGGGAAACCCGCCTCGACCGTGATCTGCCAGCTGCCGGCCGGCAGCGCCTGGTCGGTGGTGTAGGTGGCCTCGGCGCCCGGGACGGCGGTCAGGCGCCACGGCCCGACCGAACGGCCGTCCGCCGCAAGCCCGCTGAGCGTGGCCGCGACGGGCTCGGTGACCGGGTCGCCGTCGTTCTCCCAACTGGCCACCACCAGCGGGTGGCCGTCCGCCCGGCCGGAGATCCGAAGGCTGATGGAGTCGCCGTGTGCGGCGGCGGGGCTCGATACGGCCAGCAGCACGGCTCCGCAGAACAGCAGTGCGGCCGCCGCGGCGACGGCTGCGAGAGCGGCCGTGAGGGCAGTGGGTCGATGGGACGTCGGCAAGGTTCCTCCCGGTGCCGAAAAGGGAAATGGAGCGGCGGGGACGGAAGGCTCCGCCCCCGCCGCGGACCGATACCGGCGGCTCAGGAAGCGGCCTGGACGGTCCAGTTCTGGTAGGCCTGGCCGTCGGGCTTCTGCAGTTCCAGCAGCCAACCGCCGTAGTACCAGCGCTTGCTGAGGCCGAGCACCAGGTCCGACCCCTTCGGCGTGAGCAGGTAACCGCTGCCCTTCGCCGTCACCTTCCACTGCTGCGAAGAGTCCTTGCCGCAGGACTGCTGGGCGACCCACTGACCGGGGTCGAGGTCCCCGCCCACCTGGAGGCACTTGTCGGTCTTCGCCGAGCGGATCCGCACGTACCCGTCGCCCGTGCCGGCGTCGTCGAACAGCCACTGCTGGTTGGCGTAGCCGGTGCGCTGGTAGCCGATGAGCACGGTCCCGTCGTTGAACGAGCCGCCCCACAGATCGGCCGCCTGGCCGGTCAGGCTGTTCACCATCACGTACGGCTTGCCGGTCGGCAGGGAGCTGCCGCCCGCGGAGAGGGTGTGGAAGGCGGTCGCCCGGCCGGGCTGGCCCGCGTGGCCGCTCTGGTCACGGACCGCGATCGCGACCTTGTAGTCGGTGTCCGGGCGGAGGTTGGTCAGCCGGACGACCGTGCCGCGGACGGTGCCGAGGGCGCGCCCGTTCACCCAGAGGTCGTAGCCGGATGCGGAGGCGGCCTGCGGCCAGCTCAGCGAGGCCGAGTTCTGGGTGATCTGACCGACCGTCACGAGCTGGCCGGTCGGTCCGGCGGTCCGGGTCGGCGACGGCGTCGGTGTGGCGGTCGGCGTCGGCCGGCCGGTCGGCTTGAGGGTCGGGCTGGGGCTCGGGTTGGGGTTCGGACCGGTGCCGCCGCCCGCGATCAGGAACTGGTTGTTGGCGATGTTCCAGTGCGTGGTGAGGTAACTGCCCGGCTCCGGGTTGGTGTTGAAGTAGTCGTCGTGGTTGCAGTCGAGCCGCTCGTCGTGGTCACGGTTCGGGCAGATGGTCTGCATCTGCGGGTAGTACGGCGCGTCCGAGTAGCACATCAGGTCCCACTCGTCGGTGCAGTGACCGGCCTTGCTGCTGTGCGGGGCGCTGTTGTTGACCGCACCGAGGTTGTGGCCGAGCTCGTGGGCGGCCGTGGAGCCGCTCCAGCAGCCGGAGTCCGTCCGGCCGTACGAGGGGCCGAAGTTGCTGGTGTTGTCCTGGCCCGGCCGCTCGTCACCGTTGAAGGTGCCGATCCCGCAGTAGACGTTCGTGTCAGCGAAGATCATGTACTTGCGGTCGTGGCGCTTGAAGCCCTGGGCGGCCAGCGCGTCGTTGGTCGAGCCGAACTCCCGGAGGGCGTCGGCGGACAGCTCGACGTCCAGCACCGACACCGTGCAGTCGGACTCGGTGACGTACCGGATGTGCCGGACGCCCCCGGTCTCGGCGGCGCTGGCGTTGTAGATCTCGTCGCTGTCGGCCGCCCACTTCTTGAACGACGCCTGGTACTGGCCGAAGCGGTCCTGGCCGGGGGCGTGGACGTACAGCACCTGGACCCGGTTGCCGGTGCTTCCGTCACCGTCGCAGACCACCGCCGTGCCGGCCGCCGGAGCCGCGGCCGTACCGGCGGCCGGCGCTGCCGCGGCGGCCGCGGTCGTGGGCGCGGCGGAGGGCGAGCCGCCGAGCACGGTACCGGTCTGGGCGTCCAGGACCGGGGGCGTGCCCGTCAGCAGATCGGTCGACGACGGCGCGGCGGCGGCGCTGCCGCTCTTCAGCTCCGGTGCGGGTGCGGCCGCCACCGCCGGTGGCACCGCCTTCGCGACGTCGACGCCCTTGGGCGCCACGTCCGGACCGTGGGTGCACAGGTCCGCCGCCGACACCTTGTAGACCCCCACGCAGCGGTCCCCCTGGGCGGCCGGGGTCAGGCCGGTGTAGACCATGCCCCGGTCCGGGTCGCTCTTGGGTATCGAGTGGATCGGTGCCGGAGCCTCCTGGTGCATCGGCGTCGAGGCCGGGGTGGGCTCGACCGCCTGGACCGCGACGGTCTGACTCAGCGCCTCGTCGGACATCGCCGTCCGCGACCCGCCGTCGCCCACGGCACCGAAGGCAATGGCACCGACAACGAGCCCTGCGGTCACCGTCGCTGCGGTGGCCAGCATCGTCCGGCGCTTCCGGCGGCTGTGCGCCGCTCCTCTACGTCCCATGTCTGTCTCCCCGTCGGCTCTCGGTCGGGTACTGCTGCTTGTGCCGACGTTTTGGGAGATCAGCGGGCCTGGCCCGGATAACACTTTTTTTCTGATGAACTTTCGATCTCGG
The DNA here is from genome assembly GCF_000955975.1 of Saccharothrix sp. ST-888. Classification (GTDB taxonomy): domain Bacteria; phylum Actinomycetota; class Actinomycetes; order Streptomycetales; family Streptomycetaceae; genus Kitasatospora. The sequence goes on along the minus strand of NZ_JYJF01000090.1, from coordinate 19,539 downwards.
TCCGCTCAGCGGCAGAACCCGGGTGGGAAGCCGGTCCAGCGGAGCTCCTCGGGGAGGTGTCCCATGTCGTTCCGGAGCAGCACGGCGGAGGGTCGTCCGGGTGCGTAACGGATGACCGTCAGGGCGGCGTTGCCGTGGTCGAGGCTCATCCAGCGCCACTCCGGGGCCTCGTGCGCCGCCCGGACGAGCCAGGCGACGAGGAAGTTGTGGGTCACCACCAACTCGTGGCGGGGGTGGTCACCGGCGACCGGACCGGTGAACCGGGCGAGCGCCTGACGGGCCAGCAGCGGACCGCGCTCACACTCCTCCGCCGGGAACCCGGCGAGCCGCCGCAGCAGGAAATCGGCCGAGTCCGGCGGCAGTTCCGCCCGCTGCGGCAGGTACGGGAGGTAGTCGCCGGCCAGCTCCGTCCGGTGCAGGGGAACACCGGCGAGCTGATCCGCGATCAGCTCGCCGGTCTGCGCCGCCCGTGGCAGCGGTCCGTGGCAGCGGTCCGTGGCAGATCACCGAGAGCGGGACGTTCCGCAGCCGCTCACCGAGCGGCACGGCCTGGCGGCGACCGTTCCCGGTGAGCCCGCTCTCGTCCGGCGTGGCCTCGCCGTACCTGACGAGACAGAGGTAGCGCGTGGCCGTGTCCGTCATACCCGGGCCCCCCGATCAACATTCACGATCTTGTGCATAGTCCGGACGGACGCCGTCGGGATCTCCCCGGTTCCGCCACGAACGGACGGGACGGCCCCGCCGGAAGCACCCCGGCGGGCGGCCGGCAGCGCCCGGGACATCGGTGGCAGACCGCAAAACCCGTGGTCCGGGCGGGCCCTACGGGTGGACCGGGTCCGCCCTCGGGTCCGCGCCACGGCGGCCCGTGGGAGGAACTCTTTACCCAAGCCGCCCCGGATGCCGGACGGCCGTCCGCCGCGCCGCCGGGAGGCCGCGTTCGGAGGTGGCACTGGGTCAGGCGTGTCAACACCGCATAAGTAGGATGAGCCGCTCACCGCTGCTTCACAGGAAAGGCCAAGGCCATGGGGGACACCGGGTTTCGGGTTCAGCCCGAAGCTCTCGGTCGGTATGCGTCGACGACCACCGAGCAACAGGAACAGCTCGCACGGGCTCAGATGGCGATCTCCGGTATCGCCGTCTCCCCCGACGCGTTCGGGCACCTGCCCAACGCTCAGAACCTGGCGCAGACCTACCGGGAGCACGCCGACGCGAGTCGGCAGAACCTCTCGGATCTCATGGAGGCCCTGACCGGGACGGCGACCGGGCTCAACCACTCGGCGCAGAACTACGCCGAGCACGATCAGGCCATCAGCACCACCCTCGGGGGCGGACAGTGAGCACCCGTTCGTCCTCCCACGGCTCGTCGTCCCACGGCTCGGGGTCCCACGGCTCGGGCCACACGTCGTCGCCGGCCCCCTCGCCGTCGCCCTCGCACAACCCGGACCACGGCCACCAGCCGGCCCCGCACCCCAGCGACCCCACCCCGCCCACCGGGCCCGTCACCGGCGGGCAGCACGGCCGTCCCCCGGCGGACGACGGCTCCGGCTCGGGCGGCCACACCCCCAGCGGCCACACGCCCGGCTCCAGCACCGGCTCCGGCTCCGGCTCCGGCCAGACCCCGGGTCACGAGCCGGGCGGCGGGGGCGAGCCCGAGGGTGACGACCCGTCGGTCAGCGAGCCGGACGAGGGCTGGTTCAAGGGCTTCGCGCGCAAGACCGGCGAGACCGTCAAGGAGAAGGGCTCCGAGGCACTCGGCACCTTCGCCGTGGACAAGGCCAAGGAGGCGATCTTCGGCAAGTCCGAGGACGGTTCCGAGGGTGCGGGAGAGGGCTCGTCCGGCAGCGGCTCGGAGTCCGGGTCCGTCGGCGGGCCCATCGGCACGGTGGGCGGTGCGGTGGGCGCCGGGGTCGGTGCGGCAGTCGGCAGCCTCGGCATGACGACCGGCGCGTACCCGCTGGCGCCCGGCACCCCCAGCCCGTACGGCGGGACGAGACTGACGCCGTACGGGAGCTCGGCCTACACCTGGGCCCAGAACAACTACCCGGCCCCGGTGACTCCGCTCACCCCGGCCACCCACCCCTCCAGGGACGGCCTGGGCGGCATGCTGGACGAGGCGGTCCAGTACGCACTGGAGAAGTCCGGTCTGATGAACGAGCTGGAGAAGGTCACCGGCAACCTGGACGAGCTGAACGCCGCCGCCGAGGAGTGGCAGGCCCAGGCGAAGGCCGTGCAGTACGTGGCCGAGCAGCTGCGGGGCAACGTCGTGCCGCTGTCCGCGCAGTGGGAGGGCACCGCCTCCGACGCCTTCGGACGCCACATGGGCGAGGTGGTCGAGGCCCTCGACTCCACCGCCGAGGGCATGCTCCAGACCGCGCAGATCATCAACTCGGCGGCCCAGGAGTGCGCGCTCGCCGAGGGCATGATCATCGAGATCATCAGCGAGGCGATCGAGGCGCTGATCGTCTCGCTGGCGGCGGAGGCGGTGATCGCCATACTGACGGCGGGCATCGGCCTCATCGCCGACGCGCTGATCAGCGAGGCCGAGATCGCGGTCTTCGTCGCCCGGGTCGCGCGGGTGTCCACCGAACTGGCCGAGAATCTGGAGAAGATCCTCAAGGCTCTCAAGGACCTGGGCTCCGCAGTCAAGGCCGTCCGGAAGGTGGAGGACATCAAGAAGGCCGCCACCGAGCTCAAGAACGTCAAGACCGCGGTCCAGGGCCTCAAGGACTTCGAGGAGGGCGGCGAGGGCCTCGGCAAGCTGGGCAAGGACGCCTGGCGCAACAAGTCCCTCGACGGGGTCGGCGACGGCCTCAAGGACTACGCCACCCGCAAGGCCGTCAGCTACGCCGACGGCAAGGTCACGGACTACGCCAAGGACCAGTTCGGCCAGGCCCTCGGGGTCGACCCGGACGACGTGCACACCGGTGAGGGCCTCGGCCCCAAGGTCCTCGGCAAGCGGGCCGGGCAGGCGGCCTGGGGCGCGGCCTCGGGCGCGCTGACCGACGACGTCAACAAGCAGGCCGTGCTGGGCGAGGTGACCCACGACCTGGGGCTGGAGAGCGACCCCGGCCCCTACCGCGTCGACCGCTCCCGGATCGAGCAGGCCTTCGGCTGACGCTCCGGCGGCACCACCCCGGCGGGGGCACCGTGACCGACACGGCGCCCCCGCCGGGGTGTTCTCCGCTGCCTCGGCCGCAGCACCCGTCCTCCCCCGGGCCGGCGCCCTAGGCGTTCCAGTCGAGCAGGGTCGAGGTCAGGGCGGGGGCATGGCGTTCGGGGAAGTCCATGACGAGGACACCGAGCGGCGGGTGGCCGTGGCCGGCGGCGAAGCCGCCGAGGTAGCTCTGCACCCGCGGGTTGACGTAGGACGCGCAGTCGGTCGGGAAGCAACCCGCGCTCGACCCGCTCAGGAAGTTGACGAACAGGGGGCCGTCGGGGCCGCCGGCCGCCGCCGCCCGGTTGATCTGGTCGACCACGTCCTGGTACTTGCGCGGGCGGTCGAAGAGCGTGGGGACGGTCCAGTTGTCCTGGAGGTTCAGTCGGGAGCCGAACCAGCCGACGGCCGGGAGGGTCGGGACGTCGGAGATCAGCACCACCCGTCCACGGGCGGCGCCGAGCGTGGGCAGGCTGTCGCCCAGGTGGAACAGGCCGCGCCAACCCCGGTTGTCGAGATAGTCGTTGAAGACCGCGAGGAAGTCCGCGTCGCTCACCTGCGAGTACTCCTGCTTCACCCGCATCAGGACGCTCTCGCCCGGGTGGGCCGCCAGGAACGCGGCGCAGGCGACGAGTACGTCCCCGAACATCACCTGCTGGTAGACCGGCCCGTGGTGGATCGCGAAGGAGCCGCCGATCGACCGGCAGCGGATGTCGAGGAAGCGGATGCCCGACTCCAACTGCTGTGGGATGGAGAGAGTCTGGCACTCAGTCAGCGCTCCGCCGTAGCGCGCACAGGAGTCGTGGGTGCCCGGGATGGTCAGCCGGGACAGCGGCGTGGCGTCGCCCAGCCGGGCCATCCAGTCGCCCGGCGAGAGCCCGGCCGCCGTCGCCGAAGCCGCCGTCGCCTCCGGCACGGCAGCCGTCCACGCAACGGCGCCCGCGGCGGCCGCCGCAACCGATGCCCTCAAGAAGCCCCTGCGGTCAACTCCCATGTGCCCTCCACCCATCCGGCGTCGACAACCATGGGCAGTTCTACCGAACATCGGGGCTCCCGCCCAGACCTGTCGCACCGGAACCACCGGGAATTACCGGGAACCACCGGGTGTTCACTCATCGCTCACCGCGCACCACCGTCCGGATCAGCACCGGGGAGACCGGGGGCCGGGACGGACGGCAACTCCACTACCGCACGGCAGGATTGAGAGCCCCGGCCACCCGGTCGGCTACCGGATCGCCGCCACCGTCGCGTCGCTGACGTTCCGCCAGACGACCCCGGCCTCGGCGAAGCCGGACTCCCGCAGGCGGGCCACGTGCCAGTCGGCGGAGCGGCTCTCGGCATCGGTGTGGGAGCCGTAGATGGCCCGACGGGCGGCGACCTGCTCCGCCAGCAGCGGGTCGGCCGAGGCGGACTCCCACCACTCGGCCCAGTCGAGCACGCCCTCCGCCCGCTCGCGCTCCTGGCGGCGGCGCTGGAACGCCTCGTCGGCGGCGTTCAGCGCGGGGATGCCGGGGTCGGGGGCGTGGTCGGCGTTGAGGAGGACACCACCGGGGCGGAGCAGGCCGGCGAGGTCGCGGTAGAGGCGCAGCAACGAATCGGCCGGCAGCCAGTGCAGGGCGGTGGCGGTGACCACCGCGTCGAACGGGTCGGGCGGGAGTCGGTCGGCCCAGTGGGGGTCGGTGAGGTCGGCGGCGACCAGGGTGAGCCGGGGTTCGGCGGCGAAGTGCCCGCGGGCGATGGCGAGCAGTGCCGGGTCGAGGTCGACGCCGACGCTCACGGCGCCCGGCAGGCGGGCGAGCAGCCGTTCGCTGATGCTCCCGGTGCCGCAGGCGAGGTCGAGGACGCGCGGTTCGGGTCCGGCGACGGCCTCGACCACGTCGAGCATCGCCTGGAAGCGCTCCTCGCGGTCGGGCAGGTACCACGCCTGCTGGCGGTCCCAGCTGCGCTGCCAGGCGTTCCAGTGCTGTACATCGACGCTGACGGTCATGCCCCACTCCCCACAGATCGGTAATAGGTTTATACCTAGAAGACCTATTACCAATCTAGCCACGATCCGTAAGTGCTGCAAGCCGTATGCATCCGTTACATCTCAATCGACTTTCGCCCCGCCGCCGGGCTCTCACGTAGAGTTCGCCGGTACGGCTGATACGGGCAGGACGAGCGGGAAGCAGTAGGCAGGGATGACGGCGGGCGCGGCCATGCAGGCGGACCAACAGGCAGACGAGCAGGCAGTAGGGGTACCGGGCGAGCAGGAGGAGATCGACTTCGGCCCCGGCATCGACCCCGAGCGGCTCGAACTCTGCCTCAAGGTGCTCGCCGAGCTCGACGAGCTGCACGTGGACCACCCGGACGCGATCACCGTCCGGCAGGCCGTCGGCGGCCTCTTCCGCACGCTCAAGCAGCGCCGCCGCCAGGAGACCCGGGCCCGCAAGACGGCCAACGACCGGGCCGTCACCGCCCGGACCGCCACCGGCGCACCCGGCAGGATCGACGACGAGACCCGGGGCGTGATGGGCCTCAGCACCGTCACCACGACCGAGATCGCCGGGATACTCGAGCGCCCGCGCAGCTGCTACACCTGCAAGGGCCGGTACGTCGAGGTCGACGCCTTCTACCACCAGCTCTGCCGGACCTGCGCCGCGCTCAACCACCAGCGCCGCAACGCCCGTACCGACCTGACCGGGCGCCGCGCGCTGCTCACCGGCGGCCGGGCGAAGATCGGCATGTACATCGCGCTGATGCTGCTCCGCGACGGCGCGCACACCACCATCACCACCCGCTTCCCGAACGACGCGATCCGCCGCTTCACCGCGATGCCGGACAGCGCGGACTGGCTGCACCGGCTCAAGATCATCGGAATCGACCTCCGCGACCCGGCCCAGGTCGTGGCCCTGGCGGACGAGGTCGCGGCCGACGGCCCGCTGGACATCCTGATCAACAACGCGGCGCAGACCGTCCGCCGCTCCCCCGGGGCCTACCGCGAGCTGGTGGCGGCCGAGTCCGCGCCGCTCCCGGCCGGTGAGCTGCCGACGTCCACCGTGATCGGCCGCTTCGGCAGCGGCGGTGTCGACCTGCGCGCCCTGCCCGGCCAGTCCACCGACTCCACCGACCGGCTCACCCCGGCGGAGGTCACCGGCCTCGCGCTGGTCAGCGGCTCCGCCTCGCCCGCCCGGATCGAGGCCGGCACCGCGATCGACGCGGGGGGCCTGGTCCCGGATCTCGCCGCGACCAACAGCTGGATCCAGACGGTCTCCGAGGTCGACCCGGTGGAGCTGCTGGAGGTCCAGCTCTGCAACTCCACCGCGCCGTTCATCCTGATCAGCCGACTGCGCCCGGCGATGGCCGCCTCCCCGGCCCGCCGCAAGTACGTGGTGAACGTGTCCGCCATGGAGGGCGTCTTCGCCCGCGGCTACAAGGGCGCCGGCCACCCGCACACCAACATGGCCAAGGCCGCGCTGAACATGCTCACCCGCACCAGCGCGGACGAGATGCTGGAGAACGACGGCATCCTGATGACCGCCGTCGACACCGGCTGGATCACCGACGAGCGTCCGCACCCGGACAAGATCCGCCTTGCCGAGGAGGGCTTCCACGCCCCGCTCGACCTGGTGGACGGCGCGGCCCGGGTCTACGACCCGATCGTCCGCGGCGAACTCGGCGAGGACCTCTACGGCTGCTTCCTCAAGGACTACGCCAAGGCCGCCTGGTAGGCGCACCGCGGCAGGTTCACCCCTCGGCAGCCGCAGCGGGCTCCGCCCGTCGACAGCCGGGGAACGGCAGTCGGGGAACGGCAGTCGGGGAACTGCCACCAGGGAATCGCAACCAGAAAAGGGGACGGGAACGATGACAGCACCCATGCTCGGGGCAGGTGTGATCGTCCCCACCGCCGACGGCCGGGTCCTCCTCGGTCGGCGGATCACCGCAGGTGAGACGCCGACCTGGAGCCTGCCCGGCGGCAAGGTGGACCAGCCCGGGGAGTCCTTCGAGCAGGCCGCCGCCCGGGAGCTGGCCGAGGAGACCGGGATCGTGCTGCCCCCGGAGCAGATGCGCGTGCTCGCGGTCCTGCTGGACCACCAGCTCGGCCGCCCCCGGCTGACCGCCGCCGTGCTGGCCCCGCCGACCGACGTCCCCGCGTACGTCACCGAGCCGCACGCCTGCGCGGGCTGGGAGCGCTTCCCGGTCGAGGCGCTGCCCGGCCCGATGTTCCACCCGTCGACGCTGGTCCTCGGGACCTGGCTGCCCGGCCTCGCCGTGCCGCCCGGCGCGTTCCGCTACCCGGTCGACCGGGCGTAGCCCCGGGCGCGGCGCCCGGGCGTCGAACAGCGCGCCGTCCGCCGTGTCCTGTCCGGCTTCCGGATCGCGGGCTTGATCATGTGCTGTAGTTCTGACGTTCCATCAACGAAGGTGGGAAGTCCAGCATGCGAATCGGCGGTGACGGACAGCACGTCGGACCCCGGGGGGAAGGCCCACGGCCATCGCGCGAGCCGGGGCGGCGGTCCTGGTTCGGGGTGGGAAGCGTCGCCGGGCAGATGTTCCTGTGGCAGTTTGCGGTGGTGGTCCTGCTGGTGGCCGCGACGGCGGCCGCACTCGTGGTCCAGGCACAGACCAGCACCCGCCTCGACGCCGGCGACCGTTCGCTCGCCGCCGCCCAGGCCCTCGCGAACAGTCCCGGGATGGTGCAGGCACTGCGGGCCCCCGACCCGACCGCGCTGCTCCAGGCGCCGGCCGAGAAGATCCGCACGGAGGCCGGCCTCGACTTCGTCTCGGTGCTGTCCCCCGAGGGCATCCGGTACACCGACCCGCAGCCGGGTCTCATCGGCAAGCGCGCCGACGGTGACATCGCGCGGGCGGCCGCCGGGGAGGCGTTCACCGAGGACTACCGGGGAAGCCTGGGCGAAGCGGTCCGGGCCATCGTCCCGGTCACCGACCCCACCGGGAAGCTCGCCGGCATGGTCACCACCGGGATCACGACCGGGGACGTGGCGGGCACGGTCGACCGCCGGCTGCCGCTGCTGCTCGGCTCCGCCGCGCCGGCCCTGCTGCTGGCCACGGCCGGGGCGGCGCTGATGAGCAGGCGGCTTCGGCGCCAGACGCACGGCCTGGGGCCGGCCGGGATCACCCGCATGTTCGAGCACCACGACGCGGTGCTGCACGCCGTCCGGGAGGGTGTCCTCATCACCGACGGCGGCGGGGTGCTGCTGCTCGCGAACGACGAGGCCCGGCGCCTGCTCACCCTTCCCCCGGACGCGGAACACCGGCGCGTCGACGCCCTGGGCCTGGACCCGGCCGTTGCCGAGCTGCTGACCTCGGGCCGCTCCGCCGCGGACGAGATCCATCCCGTCGGCGACCAGCTGCTCGCGGTCAACAGAAGGCCCACCAGTGCCTTCGGAGGGCCGCCCAGCTGGGTGGCGACCCTGCGGGACACCACCGAGCTGCGGGCCGTCGCGGGAGTGGCGCAGGTGGCACGGGAGCGGCTGCGGCTGCTCTACGAGGCGGGGACCCGGATCGGCACCACCCTGGACGTCGAGCGCACCGCGCGGGAACTGGCCGAGGTGGCCGTCCCCCGGTTCGCGGACATCACCACGGTCGATCTGCTGGAGCCGGTCCTGAACGGTGCGGAACCCGGCCCGGACCCGCTCACTCCGATGCGCCGCACGGCCTCGCTCGGCATCGAGGGCAACCGGCCGCTCTACCGGGTGGGCGAGCGCATCGAGTGGGACCCCAGCGCAGCGCAGGCCCTGAGCCTGGCGAGCGGCCGGGCGGCCCTGGTGGCCGACCTGTCCACCGGCGACAGCTGGCGGGTGCAGGACCCGGAGCGGGCCGCGGGCATCCTCGCCCTCGGTGCCCACTCGCTGATCACGGTCCCGATGCGTGCGCGTGGCGTCACGCTGGGGATCGCCAACTTCTGGCGCGGACGGATCTCCAAGCCCTTCACCGACGAGGACCTCTCGTTCGCCGAGGAGCTGGTGGCCGGCGCGGCGGTCTGCATCGACAACGCCCGGCGCTACACCCTCGAACACGCCGTCGCCGTGACCCTGCAGCGCAGCCTGCTGCCCCGGCGCCTGCCGGAGCAGAACGCGCTGGAGGCCGCCTACCGGTACCTGCCGGCGCAGGCCGGGGTCGGCGGCGACTGGTTCGACATCATCCCGCTGCCCGGCGCACGGGTGGCGCTGGTGGTCGGCGACGTCGTCGGCCACGGACTGCACGCCGCCGCCACCATGGGCCGGCTGCGCACCGCGGTCCACAACTTCTCCAGCCTGGACCTGGCACCCGACGAGCTGCTGGGCCACCTCGACGAACTCGTCACCACCATCGACCGGGACGACACCGTCGGGAACAACGGCGGCACGATCACCGGAGCCACCTGCCTGTACGCGATCTACGACCCCGTCACCGGGAGCTGCACCGTGGCCAGCGCCGGCCATCCGCCACCCGTGATCGTCGCTCCCGACGGCACCACCCGCTTCCCCGAGGTACCGGAGAACCCGCCCCTGGGTCTGGCCACCATGCCCTACGAGGCGATCGAGCTCGAACTCCCCCAGGACACCCGGATCGTCTTCTACACCAACGGACTCGTCCACGACCGCTTCCGCGACATCGACGCCGGGACCCAGTTCCTGCTCGCGGTGCTGGAGCGCCCCGACCGCACCCCCGAGCAGACCTGCGACGACGTCCTCGACGCCCTGCTGCCCCCGCACCCGACCGACGACATCGCGCTGCTGGTCGCCCGCACCCGCCTGCTCCCCCCGCAGCAGGTCGCCCAGTGGGAGGTGCCCTCCGACCCCGCGGCCGTCTCCCGCATCCGCTCGGAGTGCTCCCGTCAACTGGCCGACTGGGGGCTGGAGGACATCGCGTTCATCACCGAGCTGATCCTCAGCGAGCTGATCACCAACGCCATCCGCTACGGCACCCAGCCCATCACCGTCCGGCTGCTCTGCGATCGCTGTCTGACCTGCGAGGTCTCCGACGCGAGCAGCACCTCACCCCACCTGCGGTACGCCTCCAGCACGGACGAGGGCGGCCGCGGGCTGTTCCTGGTCGCCCAGTTCGCCGACCGCTGGGGCACCCGCTACGCGGCCCGGGGCAAGGTCATCTGGACCGAGCAGTCCCTGCTGCCGGACGCCGCGAGCGGACCTGGCCCGTGGGACTGACCCCGCGCAGTCCCGCCGCTGGTGCAGGCGCCAGTGCAGGTGCCGGTGAAGGTGCCGGTGAAGGTGCCGGTGAAAGTCGTGACCTCGGCTAACGTGGCGAGCTTCGGACAGCCCGGTCCTGAGGGGCGTTCAGAGGTCCGGGGCAGCGGTCCCGGAGGGGAGGGAGACACCCGATGTACGAGTACGACCTGCTGGTCGTGGGATCGGCCAACGCGGATCTGGTGATCGGTGTCGAGCGCAGGCCGGCCGCCGGGGAGACCGTGCTCGGCTCCGAGCTGGCCGTCCACCCCGGTGGCAAGGGCGCCAACCAGGCGGTCGCCGCCGCGCGCCTCGGGGCCCGCACGGCCCTGCTCGCCCGGGTCGGCGACGACGGGCACGGGCGGCTCCTGCGGGACTCGCTCGACCGGGCCGGTGTCGACACGGCGTGGGTCCTCACCGGCGGGGCGCCGACCGGGATCGCGCTGATCACGGTCGACCCGTCCGGGGACAACAGCATCGTGGTGTCGCCCGGGGCCAACGCGCACCTGACTCCGCAGGACGTACGGGACGCGGCACCGCTCCTGGGGGCTTCGCGGGTGGTGTCCACGCAGCTGGAGATCCCGCTCGGCACCGTCGCGGAGCTGGTCCGGATGCTGGCTGCGGGCACCCGTCTCGTGCTGAACCCGTCGCCGCCCGCGCCGCTGCCGGCCGACGTCCTCGCGGCCTGTGATCCGCTGATCGTCAACGAGCACGAGGCCGCCGTGGTGCTGGGGAACGCCCACCCGGGCGGAGCCCCCGAGGACCGGGCGCGGGCACTGCTCGCGCTCGGGCCGCGCTCGGTGGTGATCACCCTGGGCGCGGAGGGGGCTCTGGTGGCGGACGCGGGCACGGTGCGGCGGGTGCCGTCCGTGCAGGTCGACGCCGTGGACACCACCGGTGCCGGTGACGCCTTCACCGCGGCCCTGGCCTGGCGGCTCGGCGCGGGCGAGGAGTTGGTGGACGCGGCGGCCTTCGCCGCACGGGTGGGGGCGCTGGCCGTCACCAGGGAGGGCGCACAGGCGTCGTTCCCGACGGCGGACGAGGTGGCGTCCCTGGCGTCCCGGTGACACGTCCGGTCGTCCGGACCGGGGCGGCCCGGCCGTACGCCGCCGTGCTGGTGCGGTGCGGGGTGTCCTGCTGGGCGGCTCCGCCGGCCGGCCGCCGGGCACCACCCGAGTGGATGGTGCCCGAGCCGTGCCGGCGGAGCCGCCCGGCGGTCAGCGCCGCCGCAGCCAGCCGGTGAGCCATCCCCACGGCGACGTCTGCTGCGGGGCCCGGCTCTGCTGTTCGACGGCTGCCGGGGCAGGGGCAGGGACCGAAGCAGGGGCCGGGGCAGAGGCAGGCGTCGGCGCGGGCTCCTGCTCGGCAGCCGGCCGGCCCGGGGTGGGCGGCTTGACGGCGAACTGGACGGGCAGCGCGTTCAGGTGCCGTGCCCAGGTCGACGAGGTCCAGCTCAACTCGGCTTCATGAACGGCCAGTTGGACGTCCGGAAGCCGGGTCAGCAGGGTCTCGACGGCGGAGTCGGTGATGGCCCGGCCGATGTCCTGGCCGGGGCACTCGTGCGGCCCCCGACTGAAGGCGAGGTGGGAGCGGTTGCCGTGGAGCCGGGCGGTCGGGTCGGGGCGGACGGCCGGGTCGACGTTCCCGGCGGCCAGACCGAGCAGCAGCAGGTCGCCCGCCTTGATGTGGCGGTCGGCGAGCTCGGTGTCGCCGGTCGCCCAGCGGCCCGGACAGACCATCAGCGGCGGCTCGTCCCAGAGCACCTGCTCGACCGCCTCCGAGACGGTCATCAGTCCGCCGGTCAGCGAGGCGTGGAAGCGGGAGTCGGTGAGCACCATCCTGAGGGTGTTCGCGATCAGGTTGGTGGTGGTCTCGTTGGTCGCCAGCATGACCAGCCGGAGGTGGTGCTGGACCTCGTCGTCGGTGAGTTCGGCGGGGTGGCCGATCAGTGCCGACGCGAAGTCGCGGCCCGGGTTGGCGTGCTTGTCCTCGACCAGCTGCCGCAGGGTGTCCAGGATGAACTGGTTGCCGGACACCGCCTTCTCGTTGCCCTTGATCAGGGCCGCGCTGGCCTCGACCAGCTCTGGTCCGGCCTCTTCCGGCAGGCCGAAGAGGTGGGTCAGCACCAGCATGGGCACGTGCTGCGCGTACCTGCTCAGCAGTTCGGTGCTGCCGTCCGCGCAGAAGCCGTCGATCAGCTGGTTGGCATAGCGCTGGACGTGGCGGCGTATCCCGCGGCGGTCGAACTGGCCCAGGCTCTCGGTCACCGCCGCGCGCAGGCGCTGGTGCTCCTGCCCGTCGGCCGAGACGCAGTCGGGCCGCCAGCCCATCATCGGCAGCAGCGGGGAGTCCGGGGCGATCCGCCCTTCCTGCCAGTCCCGCCAGAGCCGGGGGTCGCGGGAGAACCGGGTGGGTGCACGGGTCACCTCGACGTTCTCCCGGTAGCCGAGCACCAGCCAGGCCGGCACCCCGCCGTCCAGCAGCACCGGGGCCACCGGGCCGTGCTGGGCCCGCAGTTGCTCGTACAGGCCCATCGGGTCGGCCTCCGCGACGGGGCCGTACAGCGGTGTCACACCGAGGCTCGCCGCGGTCGGCAGGTGTCCGCCGGCCCCGGCGGCGTGCGCCGGGCACCCCGGGGGCGGGACGAAGGCCGAACCGGCCGCCGTGTGGTCGGGGGGAAGGGTCGTCACGATTGCTCCGGGGAGGCGGCGAGGGTGTGCAGGTAGCGCATCAGGGTCAGCAGGACGTCACGGCAGGAGCCGCGGTCCCGTGCATCGCAGTCCACTATCGGGACCGAGTCGGGCAGGTCGAGGGACGCGCGCAGCTCCGCGACCGGGTGGACCGGCGCCTGCGGGAAGGCGTTGACGGCCACCACGAACGGCACGCCGCGCTCCTCCAGCCGCCCGATCACGTCGAAGCTGACCTCCAGCCGGCGGGTGTCGACCAGGACGACCGCGCCGAGCGCGCCGTCGAAGAGGCCGTTCCACAGGAACCAGAACCGCTCCTGCCCGGGGGTGCCGAACAGGTACAGCACCAGCTGCTCGTTGAGGCTGATCCGGCCGAAGTCCATCGCGACGGTGGTGGAGGTCTTGCGCTCGACGCCCGCGACATCGTCCACGCCGACCCCGGCCTGGGTCATCGTCTCCTCGGTGGTCAGCGGCCGGATCTCGCTCAGCGCGCCGACGAGCGTGGTCTTGCCGACCCCGAACCCGCCCACTATGACCACCTTGACGGCGGCCGTGGTACTGGCCGCCAGGGTCTGCACCTGACCGGGTTCGACGAACCCGCGGGGCTCGGCGTCCGTCTCAGAGTCTCTGTAGTCCATGCATCACCGCTTCCAGCAGTTCGAGGTCCGGCAGCCGTGCCGCCTGGATCGGGGCCCGGGCCTCCACACGGTCGGTGGCCAGCAGGTCGGCGAGCAGCACGGTCACCACGCTCATCGGCAGCGAGAGGTGCGCCGAGATCTCCGCCACCGAGAGCGGGGCGTGGCACATCCGCAGGATCGCGGCGTGCTCCGGCTGCATGCTCGGCTGCGGAGTGGCGCGGGCCACGATCAGCGTCACCAGGTCGACCACGGCCTCCTCGGGCGGTCGGCTGCGGCCGGCCGTGATGACGTAGAGGCGCTCCGGGCCGGAGTTGTGCCAGCGCTGGTTCGGTAACGTCATCCGGCCAACCCGTCGACTCGGGGCGGACTGGTCAGATGCTCGCCGATCCTCGCCACCAGGTCACGCATGCACTGGCCGATCAAACCCGGGTCCACACCGTCGTCCGCCAGTACCGCCAGGTACGCTCCGGCGCCGGCCGCCATCAGGTAGAAGAAGCCGCCACCGACCTCGATCACCACCAGCCGCATCCGGCCGTCGCCGTGCGGGAACTCGGCGGCCACGGCGGTCGACAGGCTCTGCAGGCCCGCGCATGCCGCCGCGAGCCGGTCCGCCGTGTCGGTGTCGGTGCCGTACTGAGCCATCCGCAGGCCGTCCGACGACAGAACCACCACGTGGCGGGTCTGCGGAACGCTCATCGCCAGATCCTTGAGCATCCAGTCGATGTTGGGCCGGTGGTGCATCATTGCTATTCACCCTTGTCTGACGACTCGTCACTGGCGGCGCGGTCGGGAGCGGTGGTGCCGCTCCCGCCGGACACGCCGTTCTGGAAGGCTGCCATCCACAGGCCGGGCTCGACCGGCGGAGCCGCCGGCGGCTGGGCCCGGGGAGCAGCGGCCGGTCCGGTCACGGACCGCGGCCCGGCCGGGACGACGGGCACCGTGCGCCGGCGCCGCTGGGGCAGCCCGTGTGCGTTGCGCTCCACCTCGGACGGCTCGTCCACGAAGTCTCCGGCCATCATCGGCTGCGGGCCGCGCAGCTGCCGGGCGGCAGGCACACCGGCGTTTCCGGAAAGGGGTGCGGTCGCCGGGACGGTGGTGATCAGGTCCGACGGGATGACCAGCACCGCGCGGACCCCGGCGTACGCGGAAGGACGCAGGGACACCCGGAAGTTGTTGGTCCGGGCGAGGCGGCCGACCACGGACAGGCCGAGTCGGGGTGCCTCACCGAGGTCGGCGAGGTCCAGCCCGGTGGGGGCGTCGGACAGCACGCGCTCGACCCGGCGGCGGGCCTCCTCGCTCAGGCCGACGCCGCTGTCCTCGATCTCGACCGCGATCCCGGAGGGGATCTCGATGGCGGTCAGGTGGACGCGGGTGTGCGGCGGGGAGTAGCGGGTGGCGTTGTCCAGCAGCTCGGCGAGCGCGTGGATCAGCGGCTCGACCGCCGGTCCGACCACGGCGACCTCGGACACCGAGTGGAGGTCGACCCGCTGGTAGTCGACGATCCGTGACATGGCGCCGCGCAGCACGCTGAAGAGCGGAATGGGACGGTGCCACTGGCGGCCCGGCCGGGCGCCGCCCAGTACCGCGATGCTGTCGGCCAGCCGGCCGATGAGCGCGGTGCCGTGGTCCAGGTGCAGCAGGTCGCCGAACACCTCGGGGTCACGGCCGTGCCGGTCCTGCATCTGCCGCAGGTCCTGGGCCTGCTGGTGGACGATCGCCTGCACCCGGCGGGCGATGTTGACGAAGGAGCGCTGTGCCGAGTCGCGGAGGTCCTCCTCGGCCTGCACGGCGTCGACCACGGCGCTCAGCAGGGTCTGGTGGGCGGCCCGGAACTGCGGGTCGGGGCCGGCCTGGCCGGCGGAGCCGCGCAGGACGTCCCCGGACGAACCACCGCTCTGGATCCGGGCTATGGCCTCCGGCAGGACGACCTCGGCCAGCCGGACCGTCTCGGCCTCGTGCTCGACTATCCGCTGCCGCCACTGGCCTTCCAGATCGGCGATCCGGTGGCCGAGTTCGGCGGCCTGTGCCCGGGCGGCGGCCGCCGCGCGCGAGCGCCGCGCCGCCTCCGCCACGGCGAGGGCCACGGCTGCGGCGACTGCCGCTCCGCACAGGTAGACCGCCGTCCGGGAGCCCGTGGGCACGGCGTACACCGCGACCGAGACGAAAGCGGCCAGCACCGCGGGAGGAAGCACCCACATGGCAGCGGAGGCTACTCGTTCGCTTCCAGGTGGTGATCCAGCGCGAACCATCTGCATCCTCGGGGAGTTGACGACCATCGGGCGAAGGGTGGCGCACGCCTCCGGTCTCGGAGGCGGGTCGGCCGGCTGGACCGCAGTGCGGGCATCGGCAGGATCAACCGGGACGCCTCGGGGCAATCCAGCTCAATCGGTACACAACGTTTGCGCCACACGGATCATAGCGGGACCCGTGCTGTCGGCCACAACAATCGGCCATGTTCGCCCTTGACTTGATCATTGATCAGATTGTCCTCCGGCCAGGGCGGTTGTCGCCGGAGCTCAGGGCGCCTGAACTGAACCTGCCACAATCTGGCTCAATCCTTTCGGTTTGAGGCGACTTGAGCCCGCTCCTGCTCGACAACCCTGGTGCGGACGGTTTCAGACATGGCGTAATGGGCACCAACGGGGCAGCTCAGGGCCGAGACCGCCGATTCCGTTCCAGCATCGGAGCCGAAGCAGTCCCCGTATCCCGTGCAGCAGCAGGGAGGAAACTGCACCGGTTCCGTGAATCGGCAGCGTCTTTCGGCCAATCAACGGAAGTGGAGAGGTGTGCTGTGAGACCGCAGGAACCGGAACGGACCTCACTGGGCGTCAACCTGCTGCTCTACGACGCCGACGGCCGGGTGCTGCTGGCACTGCGCTCCGGCACCAGGTGGGCCGACGGCTACTGGCACGTCCCGGCCGGCCACCTCGCGGCGGACGAGACGCTGCCGGAGGCGATGGTGCGCGAGGCCCACGAGGAACTCGGCCTCGGCATCGACCTGGCCGATCTCCGGCACGTGGTGACCGTGGACTACCGCGAGGGCGCCTCGATCCGGGCGCTCACCGCCTTCTTCACCGCCCGGCGCTGGACCGGCACACCGGTCAACCGGGAGCCCCAGCTGTGCCGACGGCTGGGCTGGTTCCCGACCGACCGGCTGCCCCGGCCGATCTCCCCGATCAGCGCGGCCGCGATCCGGGCCGGAGCCAACGGACAGGCGTACGAGACCTGTTGGCTGGACGGGCCGCTCCAGCCGGTCTGAGCAGACCCGCACGCGACCACCGCACCGCACGCAGCCGGCCGCCCCCCGTGCCGCCGGCCACGAACCCATGGACTCAGGAGCCGACATGACACCCTTCCCCACCACGCACGCCCGGAACATCCCCGCGCGGGTGGATGCCGAGCTCACCACCTTCCTCGACCGGAAGATCGTCGAGCTGGGTGAGCTCCGGGCCGGCGAGGCCGCACACCTGATCAAGGACTGTGTGCTGGAGGGGGGCAAGCGCCTGCAGGGCATGTGGTGCTACTGGGGCTGGCAGGCGGGGGGCCGGGAGGACTGCCCGGAGATCATCACGGTCGGCGCGGCCCTCGAACTGTTCCACTGGGCGGCGCTCATAGTCGACGACATCTTCGACCGCAGCGACACCCGCCGGGGGCTGCCCGCCCTCCACCGCCGCCTCGCCGACCAGCACCTGGAGCAGGGCTGGCACGGGGACCCGGACCACTACGGGCTCGTCCAGACCCTCTGCCTGACCGACATCGCCTGGGCCTGGTCGGACGAGCTGATGTTCGCCAGCGGGATGGACCCGCGCCTGCTGGCCACCCGCCGGCTGCCCAACGACCTGCTGCGGTCCGAGGTGTGGCTGGGCCAGTACCTCGACATGGCGGAACGGGCCCGCCGCGCCCCCTCGTTGGACAAGGCGATGAACGTCGCCCTGCTGAAGACCGCCCGGTCGAACACCATGTACCCGCTGCAGTTCGGCGCCGAACTGGCGGACGCGCCGGCCGAGGTCATCTCGGCCTTCAAGCGCTTCGGCGAGGCGGTGGGTGAGGCGTACCAGCTCCAGGACGACCTGCTGGGCGTGTTCGGCGACGAGCGGCTCACCGGGAAGTCCAGCACCGACGACTTCCGCAACGGATGCATGACCATCCTGCTGTCCTGGGCGATGGAGCGCGCAACTCCCGCGCAGCTGAAGGTGTTCGAACGCCACCACGGCGACCCGGACCTCGACGAGACGGGCGCCGCCGCGCTGCGCGCCGTCGTCGAGGAGACCGGCGCGCGGGCGACGATCGAGGCGATGATCGAGGACCGCCGGGCGCAGGCGGTGTCGGTGCTCGACGAGGCTCCGATCGCCGACGAGGTCCGGCGGGCGCTGACCGAGCTGGCGGTCGCCGATCCGGTGCGGGCGGGGATGGCCGCAGCGGCGGTCGCCTGAACCGCAGGCGGGCCCGGGCGGTCGGCTTCGGCCGCCCGGGGCCGGTGCGGCCGTGGCGGATCACCGCACGGCGGCCAGCCGGCGGGCGATCGCGCGGGCGGCCGGGGTTCCGTAGCAGGCCTCGATCCTGCGGGACAGGTCCGCGGCGGACAGCTCGTACTCCTGGGTGCCGACCGACTCCAGCACGGCCGTGGCCATGGCGCAGCCGAGCTGGGCGGCCCGGTCCAGGGGCCAGTGCCAGGCCGTGCCGGCCAGGAACCCGGCCCGGAAGGCGTCGCCCGCCCCGGTCGGGTCGAGGACCCGGGCCGCCGGGACGGCCGGGATCCGCAGCTCGGGCTCGCCGCGGCGGGCCAGCAGCACGCCCTGCGGGCCGAGTGTCGTCACCCGGGCCCCGACCCGGGCCAGCAGTCCGCTCGCGTCCCAGCCGGTGCGCTGCTGGAGCAGCGCCGCCTCGTACTCGTTGCCGAACAGCAGCCGGGCGCCGTCCACCAGTCGGCGGACGTCCTCCGCCGCCAGGCCCGTGAGCTGCTGCGACGGGTCGGCCGCGAAGGGGACCCCCAGCCCTCGGCACTCCTCGGTGTGGCGCACCATCGCCTGCGGATCGCCCGGCGCGACCACCACCAGGTCCAGCCCCTGCGCGCGCTGCGCCACCGCGGACAGGACGATCTGCCGGGCCTCGGACATGGCGCCCGGGTAGAAGGTGGCGATCTGGTTCTGCTCGGCGTCCGTCGTGCACACGAAGCGGGCGGTGTGCAGCGAGTCGCTGACCCGGACCGGCCCGGTGTCCACGCCGTTGGCCTCCAGCCACCGGCGGTACTCGGCGAAGTCACCGCCGGCCGCGCCCACCAGCAGGGGCCGCAGCCCCAGCCGGCCGAGGCCGACCGAGATGTTCGCCGCCACACCGCCGTGCCGGATCTCCAGGGTGTCGGCCAGGAAGGAGAGCGAGACCCGGTCCAGGTGCCCGGCGACCAGTTGGTCGGCGAAGCGGCCGGGGTAGGCCATCAGGTGGTCGGTGGCGATGGAACCCGTGACGGCGATGCGCACGGCGGCCCTCCTCGGGAGCGGGCGGGAGTCAGCCGACGGCCGCACGCAGCCGCGCGGCGCGGTCGGTGCGTTCCCAGCTGAAGTCGGGCAGCACGCGGCCGAAGTGGCCGTAGGCGGCGGTCTGCGTGTAGATCGGCCGCAGCAGGTCCAGGTCGCGGATGATGGCGGCCGGGCGCAGGTCGAAGACCTCGGCGATGGCCTGCTCGATGCGGTTCTGCGCCACCCGCGCGGTGCCGAAGGTCTCCACGAACAGGCCGACCGGCTCGGCCTTGCCGATGGCGTAGGCGACCTGGACCTCGCACCGGGTGGCGAGGTCGGCGGCGACCACGTTCTTGGCCACCCAGCGCATCGCGTAGGCGGCGGAGCGGTCGACCTTGGACGGGTCCTTGCCGGAGAAGGCGCCGCCGCCGTGCC
>NZ_JYJF01000889.1 GCF_000955975.1 Saccharothrix sp. ST-888 | reverse complement strand
CGGGCCGGACCCGGCAACAGTCGGCCCCGGCGACCGCGCGATGGCCGGGGCCGACTGCTTTCCGAATTCCGACTGCTCGGTGCGCCGGGCGGGGAACCGTGCGCAGCATTTCGCTTGTCATGCCGACCGGCATGTAGTCCCCGGCGAACCTGTCAACCGCAGCGCGCCCCGCTCCCCCGCCCGGTCTACCCCGCCTCGGTCAGTCCCCCTGACCGCCCCGGTCCGCCGACGGCTCACCCGCCCCACCCGCGTGCTCTCCGCGGCGCGCCCCCCGCCGGTGCGCGCGCACCCCACTCCGGCATCCACCTCCGCC
>NZ_JYJF01000888.1 GCF_000955975.1 Saccharothrix sp. ST-888 | reverse complement strand
GCGCTTCCCTGAGCGATCGCGACGACCCCGCCTGCCGCGTCCGCCAGCAGGCCGTGCCCGCGTCCGCTGAGCTGGTCTAGTTCGCAGGCGCGGAGGTCGATCCGGTCGGTCACACCGTGTACCCCAAGAGCAACCGGGTGGTGCACAAATACCCGGACCGGGTGATCAGGCTGATCACCGAGGCGTGTACCATATACTGCCCGCACTGCACCCGGAAGTTCCACACCACGCATGTGAACGGCACCTAATGCCGTGACGACGATGGAGGGTCGTTCGACGAGGACCTGCGCTACATCGCCGAACACCCTCAGAT
>NZ_JYJF01000887.1 GCF_000955975.1 Saccharothrix sp. ST-888 | reverse complement strand
TGGACCTGGCGCTGCACCGACTGGACCACGCCGATGTCGGTCTCCCGGGCCAGGCCGGAGAGGGCCAGCGCGAGGTAGTCGCGGGCGGCGAGCTCGCCGGCGCGGGGCATGTCCCAGGCCGGGGCCGCGGACGCGGCGGGGGGGGCGCGGCCTGGGGCTGCCGCGGGGTGGGCGTGTGCGGCCTGGCCCGGGGGACCGCCATCGGCGTGGGCCAGTCGGTGCAGCGCCAGGTCCAGCTGGCCCTGAACGCGTACGTCGACCGGTGCTGGCGCGAGCAGGGCACGGCCCGCTGGGCCGAGGCCACCGAGCAGCAG
>NZ_JYJF01000886.1 GCF_000955975.1 Saccharothrix sp. ST-888 | reverse complement strand
GCGCGGTACCTGCCGTCGCCGACGATGCCCGCGTGGCTGCTGCCGGTGCCGCCGGTGCCGCTGCTGATCCGGCAGAGCGCGACGCCGTGCGCGCGGATTCAGTTGCGGCCGATGGTGCCGGTGGTGGTGCGGGTAGCGCCGCTCCAGCTCCCCTTGTAACCGTAGCTGGAGCCGGTCGGGCCGAGCGCGCCGAGCGGGGTGCTGGGCATGGCGCAGTTGCCGGGGTCCTGGTTGACCAGCGCGACGGCGGTGGCGCCGCCCGCAAGGCGGCGCTTCAGGATCCTCGGCGCGGTCGGGGCGTTGGGGGGGCGGGC
>NZ_JYJF01000885.1 GCF_000955975.1 Saccharothrix sp. ST-888 | reverse complement strand
GTGCAGCTCGCGGGGTCGTAGGGTCAGCATGCGACGGCCCTTGGCCGCGGTGGTGCACTTGTCGCGGGAGGGACAAGGGCGGCAGTCGGCGCGGGCGAAATCGCTCACGATAGCGTCGTGGCCGTGTTGCTGGACGTGCTACCAGACGCTGACGTCCTGTTGAAGTTGGTGAGTGACGACGTCGAATGGCCCAACGACAGCACAGGGAGGCTCCACGGCCAAGCTGAGTTACGCTCCCGCTGGACCGAGCAGTGCAGCCGCACGCGCCTGCAGGCCGACGCCGCCGGGTAGGAGCAAATGCAACCGTGGTGATA
>NZ_JYJF01000884.1 GCF_000955975.1 Saccharothrix sp. ST-888 | reverse complement strand
CAAGGACGGCAATGTGCGTGCAGGCGGCGCCGACGCGCTGGCCCGGTACGCCGGGTCATCACCGGCCCGTCGATACCGGCTCGCCGCTGCCGCGGTCGGCGTGCCAGGCGTGCGCTTCGGCGCCCACCGGGCCTACGCGCTGGAGGCGCGACCCAGGCCCCGTAGTCGCAGCGGGACTGCGACGTTCTCCGTAAGCCGCCCCTGACGCACCACGACGGGATGCCTCCACCGGGTGAGGGCCCCGGACAGGAGGGCTCGACCGACGAGCGGCTGTGGCAACCTGCGAGCTTGCTGGTCTGACTCCCTGGCCTTTG
>NZ_JYJF01000883.1 GCF_000955975.1 Saccharothrix sp. ST-888 | reverse complement strand
GTCCGCGGTCGTCCACGGTGACGTGTCGAGCTGACCGCGCCGCGTGGGCGAGCCATGTTGCGAGGTCAGGCCGGTCATGGCGTGGCTGGTCGGTCGGCCGCCGGCGCCGGTCTTGAGGTCCGTGCCGTGGCGCGGGCGGCGCACGGCCTGGAGCGCGCGCCGCAAGTCCGGGGCGCGTTCGGTGTTGGTGAGGGCCCTGGTCACGCGGGTCTCCGTGTAGCCGTGGCCGGTCTCGCGGTCGTAGCGGCGGGCGGTGACGTCCTTCCACGGCAGTGACCGGAGCCTGCGGTGCAGCCCGGGCTGGTTGGCCTTGA
>NZ_JYJF01000882.1 GCF_000955975.1 Saccharothrix sp. ST-888 | reverse complement strand
CCCGCGTTCGCTCGCCCCACACGAATGCGGTTTGCGGATCAGCTGCCGGGTAGGCCGGAAGCGGACAAGGCGGGCATGCAACGGCGTGTCGGGCCCCGAGCATTTCCGGGGCGGGGGCCGACATCTGCGGTGCCGTTCGGGGGGCCATACTGGGATCGAGGCAGTGACCCCGTCGGTGTGAACGAAGTGCTCTCCCGCTGAGCTAATCGCCCGTAGCAACAAGAAGAACTCTAGCACTACTTGGCTCCGACTGCGCAATCCGGGTCCGCGCAGCCTCCCCCGACGACTCCCCAGTTCGCTCCCGCCACACGGAT
>NZ_JYJF01000881.1 GCF_000955975.1 Saccharothrix sp. ST-888 | reverse complement strand
GGGGAGTGCGAGACTCCGCTCGGGTTCCGCACGAACAGCATGGCGGTCGGGATCGCCGATGCCAGGATTCCGGCGTCGTGTCCCGCCCCGGTGGGCAGGCCGGGCACGACGTCCAGCACCTTCGCGACCCGGTCGCGCAGCGGACCGTCCAAGTCGACGACAGGCGTGTACGACTCGCGGGTCAGCACGACCCGGACGCCGTGGCGCCCGCCGCGCTCGACCGCCGCCTGCTGGATCCCCTGTACCAGCCGGTCCACCGTGCGCGCGTCGTCGCCTCGGGAGTTAAGCTAGACCCGCCCACGCGAGGCGTGGTGG
>NZ_JYJF01000880.1 GCF_000955975.1 Saccharothrix sp. ST-888 | reverse complement strand
GTAATCATCGTTCATTCACTCCCAGCCTCCCGGCTGCTGAATGAGACGAATAGCTGGCAAAGCGGTGTGGGAGCGTACGTAATGGTGCGTACCTTGACTCAGGATTCCTTCACTATGAGTGCTTGAGCAGCGGGGTAGTCAGCCGGTTTTGCGGCGTGGGCCGGGGGGTCGGCCTGCGACGCCCTGCCGTGCTCGTTCAACAACGCCAGCATCTCGGGTGTCTACCACGTGCCCATCTACATCGGCGACGGCACGTACGTCAAGGCGCCCTGGTTCCGCGGCGCGACCCTGATCGGCGTGATCATCGCGGCGGCG
>NZ_JYJF01000089.1 GCF_000955975.1 Saccharothrix sp. ST-888 | reverse complement strand
GCCGTCCGTGCAGATCCAGGTCTACCAGGGCGAGCGCGAGATCGCCGCGTACAACAAGAAGCTCGGCATGTTCGAGCTGACCGGCCTGCCGCCGGCCCCCCGCGGCCTGCCGCAGATCGAGGTCACCTTCGACATCGACGCCAACGGCATCATGCACGTCGGCGCCAAGGACCTCGGCACCGGCAAGGAGCAGCGGATGACCGTCACCGGCGGCTCCTCGCTGCCGAAGGACGAGGTCGACCGCATGCGTCGCGAGGCCGAGCAGTACGCGGAGGAGGACACCAAGCGCCGCGAGGCCGTCGAGACCCGCAACCAGGGCGAGCAGCTCGTCTACTCGACCGAGAAGTTCATCGCCGACAACGCCGACAAGCTCCCGGCCGACGTCAAGACCGAGGTCGAGACGGCGATCACCGAGCTCAAGGAGACGCTCAAGGGCGAGGACATCGCGGCGATCCGCGAAGCCACCGAGAAGGTCTCCACCACCGCGCAGAAGCTGGGCCAGGCCCTCTACGCGCAGAACGAGGCCGCCGGTGCCCCGGCCGGTGACGCCACCGCCGGTGCCGCCAAGGACGACGACGTCGTCGACGCCGAGATCGTCGACGAGGACAAGCCCAAGGGCGGTGCGGCATGACGGAGAAGCCGCAGGGCGGCAAGCCCGGCGACGACTCCGCCGCCGAGGAGGCTGTCCTCAAGGCCGCCGAGGAGGCCGTCACGGGCGCCTCCGCCGACGAGCTCGCCGCTGCCAAGCGCGAGGCCGCCGAGCGGACCGCCGACCTGCAGCGTCTCCAGGCCGAGTACCAGAACTACCGCAAGCGGGTCGAGCGCGACCGGATGACGGTCCGTGAGATCGCGGTCTCCAACATCCTGGAGACCCTGATCCCGGTGCTGGACGACATCGGCCGGGGCCGTGAGCACGGCGAGGTGACGGGCGGCTTCAAGTCCGTCGCCGACAACCTGGAGACGGTCGTCGCCAAGCTGGGCCTCCAGCAGTTCGGCAAGGAGGGCGAGCCCTTCGACCCGACCATGCACGAGGCACTGATGCACAGCTACTCCTCGGACGTCACCGAGGACACCTGTGTGCAGATCCTCCAGCCGGGCTACCGGATCGGCGAGCGGATCATCCGCCCGGCGATGGTCGCGGTCGCCGAGCCCCAGCCCGGCAGCCAGACCGCCTCCGGCCCGGACGCCTCCGAGAAGTCGGAGTCCGACAAGGCTGACGGTGCGGCCGAAAGCTGACACCCTGTGCGCTGCGGAGTCGTACGTCGTCCAGCAGTACGACGACCGGCTCCGCAGCGCCGTATCCGCAAGCACTGACCGTTATATGTTCTGGCCTGGGAGGTGGCGGCAGCCATGAGCACCAAGGACTACGTGGAGAAGGACTACTACAAGGTCCTCGGGGTGCCCAAGGACGCCACCGCAGCCGAGATCAAGAAGACGTACCGCAAGCTGGCCCGGGAGTTCCACCCCGACGCCAACAAGGGTGACGCCAAGGCCGAGGAGCGCTTCAAGGACATCTCCGAGGCGTACGACGTCCTCTCGGACGAGAAGCGCCGCAAGGAGTACGACGAGGCCAGGTCGCTGTTCGGCTCCGGGGGCTTCCGCAGCGGCGGCCCGGCCGGCGGCAACTACAACTTCGACTTCGGCGACCTGTTCAGCGGCTCGCAGGGCGGCGGGGGCGGCATCGGCGACGTCTTCGGCGGGCTGTTCAACCGCGGCGGCACCCGGCAGGCCCAGCCGCGCCGGGGTGCGGACGTCGAGACCGAGGTCACGCTCAGCTTCGAGGAGGCCGTGGACGGTGCCACCGTCCCGCTCCGGATGACCAGCCAGGCGCCGTGCCGGGTCTGTTCGGGCACCGGGGCCAAGGCCGGCACCACGCCCAGGGTCTGCCCGACCTGCGTCGGCGCGGGCACCGTCAGCCGGGGCCAGGGCGCCTTCGCGCTCTCCGAGCCCTGCCGTGACTGCAAGGGCCGAGGCATGCTCGTCGACGACCCCTGCACCGTCTGCCACGGCAGCGGCCGGGCCAGCTCCGCACGCACCATGCAGGTCCGGATCCCCGCCGGGGTGCAGGACAGCCAGCGCATCCGGCTCAAGGGCAAGGGCGCCCAGGGCGAGCGCGGCGGCCAGCCCGGCGACCTCTACGTCACCGTCCACGTCGACTCGCACCCGGTCTTCGGCCGCAAGGGCGACAATCTCACCGTGACGGTCCCGGTCAGCTTCCCCGAGGCCGCACTCGGCGGCACCATCGAGGTGCCGACCCTGGGCGGTCCCGCGGTGAAGCTCAAGCTGCCGCCCGGCAGCGCCAACGGCCTCACCATGCGGGCCCGTGGCAAGGGCGCCACCCGTAAGGACGGCACCCGCGGCGACCTCCTGGTCACCGTGGAGGTCATGGTTCCCAGGAACGTCACCGGCGACGCACTGAACGCACTGGAGCACTATCGCGAGGCCACCGCCTCGGACGACCCGCGAGCCGCCCTCTTCAAGGCGGCGGAGGGAGCGTGATCAGATGAACCAGGACCACATCGGCCCGGGCAACCCGATCGGCGTCGGGCTCGGCGAGGGCCTCCCGGGCGGTCCCCGCCCCGGCCGGGCCGCCGCGGCCCGTCCGGGCCCGGTGGGCAGGGCCAACTACGTGCTGACCGAGGACACCCCGGTCTACGTCATCTCGGTGGCGGCCGAGCTCTCCGGTCTGCACCCGCAGACCCTGCGCCAGTACGACCGCCTCGGCCTGGTCTGCCCGGACCGCACGGCGGGGCGCGGCCGCCGCTACTCCGCCCGCGACATCCAGCAGCTGCGCGAGGTCCAGCGCCTCTCCCAGGACGAGGGCATCAACCTGGCCGGCATCAAGCGCATCATCGAGCTGGAGAACCAGGTCACCGCCCTCCAGTCGCGCATCGCCGAGCTGGCCGGCTCCCTGGAGGACGCCGCCGCCACCCTCCAGCAGCGCGAGGCCGCCGTCCACGCCTCCTACCGCCGAGACCTCGTCCCGTACCAGCAGGTCCAGCAGTCCAGCGCCCTGGTGGTGTGGCGCCCGAAACGGTAGTGGTCGACGCATCCGCGAGCCGTTGGCGCCACTGGCTGGTGGGGTGCCAACAGCTCGCGCTCATGCGTAGAGTGCTCCCTGATGAGTCGGCCGCAACGGTCAGTGGCGGGCTGGGATTCCCGGTTGACGGTCCGACCTGTGGCCGGCCTCGCCGTACGAGCCACAGGGATGGGAGGCCAGCGTATGAGGGACCCGGGCATACCCCCGTCCGAGGCTGAGCCCTCCGACGTGCTCTCCCGATCCGCCAAGTCCCTCTACCTCCGCATAGTCGCCGGTGGCGGCAGACTGACCTCGGGGGAAGATGCCGACCCCCGATCGAAGGCCGAGCTGCTGGAGCTTGGCCTGCTGACTCCGGACAACGAGGATCCGACCGCTCTGATCGCCGCGGATCCGTCGCGCATAGCAAGCCGCCTGGGCGCCTTCTGGCAGGAGCAGGCCCACGCCTTCCTGTCACGAGCCGTCGCACTTCCCGCGGCCCTGCAGGAACTCAGCCAGGCCTACGGAGCGAGTAGCCAGCCCACCGTGCAGGGCGGCCCGGTGGAGTACGTCCACGGACTGGCCGAGATCAATCAACGCCTGGAGACCCTCGTCGAGGGCGCGGCCAAAGAGGTCCTCACCGCACAGCCCGGGGGCAGCCGCCCGCAGGACCTGATCCGCAGGATCGGCGATCGCGACGTCATGCTGGTACGCCGGGGAGTTTCCCGCCGGACGATCTATCAGCCGAGCGCGCGCTACTCGGCACCGACTCGCCAATATGCCGAGCGCATGACAGATCAGGGCGCGGAGGTCCGGACTCTCGCCGAGCCCTTTACCCGGCTGATCATCGTCGACCGCGAAGTCGCGGTCATTCCGGTGCACGGCGACTACGAACGGGCTGCGTTCATCCACGACGCCGCAGTCGTGGCATATCTGACGCTCTCGTTCGAAGGTCTCTGGGACCGCGCAATTCCGTTTCCCGGTGCCACGGAGGTTCCCCAGGAGGTGATCTCCAGGCTCCGCACGGAGATCCTGCGGATGATGATCCAGGGAGTGGGACACCGGGTCATCGCCAGGAGCCTCGGCATCAGTGAACGCACTCTGGCACGGCACATAGCCGACGTCCGCGAGGAGTACGAGGCGGAGACGCTGTTTCAGCTGGGCTGGCGGATGGCGATGAGCTCACCGCATCTGTTCGCCTCGAACGACGACCTCATCCCCGAGGCCTGAGCCGGCCACCCGCCGCCCGGCGGAGCTGCCGGATCAGTTCCAGCCCCAGTCCATGCTCGAGACGGCGACCTGACCGTCGGCCAGCGTCCGCACGGAGGACGGGGAATCCGAGCTCACTACCGCACGGTTCCAGCCCCAGTCCGCCAGGTGCAGGTTCTGCGGTTCGCCCGTTCGCTCCTGAACAGAGCCGACCTGGGGCGATGCCGGGTTCCAGCCCCAGTCGCCGGGAAGAACGGCCGGCGCGGCGAACAGAAGTGCAGTGGCCGCCAGTCCATGGATCACGAACCGAGGAACACGTCGCATGTCGCCACTCCTTGTCATGTATCTGCTATAACCAGCCGTATGTTAGTCACCGGTTTGAACTCTCCGGCGGCGGTCCCCGAATGGTCCTGTGCCTGAGCCATCAAAGCCTGACCGGCCAAGGCCATGCAAACAGTTGTTCATCACACGGGGTGTCATTCTTCCGCCAGGCAAAAAGATGACACCCCACTTGACGAAACCACTTCACGACGATCCGCAACGGAACCTTCCGGCCACTGTCATCTGACTGCCAGACATAGAGATGACACCCTGCGACGGTGGACGCCATGAGTCGTGACCGGAGACGATCAGTGCACGCCCCACACTTGTCCGGAGCTTCGCGTCCCCCGTCGGAGATCCCGAGACGCCGATGGCCGAGGGGCGTGTTTTCGCAGCAGCAGTGATCCGATCCCGCCACACCACGTCCGCCCGCCAGGGCCTTTCCTCCCCCGGTTGGCCGTCCCCCCGGAGTCGACATGAGTGAGCCATACCTGCGCCAGCGCGCCGTCCAGACCCCCGAGGGTCGGCGCGCACGGGTGTTCCTGGCGGCGCCGCTGATGCGGCTGACCGGGCCGGCCGACAGCGTGGTGACCCTGGCCAGCCGGACCAGGCTGACCACCCTCCGCTCGACGCTGCTGCGCAGCGGCGCGGCCGTCTACAGCGCTCACCACAGCGACGCCTGGACCGTGGCCGGCCGCGCGCCGGAACCCCGGGTGCCGTCCGACTTCCGCGCACTGCAGACCGCCGACCTGGTCTTCGCCTACGTCGGCGCCCCGCTCTCGGCCGGTGTGAGCCTGGAGCTCGGCTGGGCCTCCGCGCTGCGCAAGCCGGTGGTGCTGCTGGTGGACGAGGCGATCACGCACAACCCGCTGATAGCCACCATCGAGCAGGTCGCGCCCGTGCTGCCGCTGGTCTTCGACGACACCTGGTCGCAGGAGGCGCTGCGGCACACCGTGGAGACCGCGCTCGACTGGGCGGGCATGGCCCTGTCGCTGCGCGAGGGCTTCTGGACCGCCCCCGGCGACGCCTTCCCGATGCCCCGCCAGGAGCCCGAGGCGCCCGGCCCGTTCGGCTACTGGTCGCCCGAGGTCGCGACGGGCTGACCACGACTGGTCACTCACCCGGCAGCACCTCGCTCCCGCGCATCTGCCAGCCGAGCTGGAACAGCGTCTCGGCGTCGTGCAGCTCGCGCAGCCGCGAGATGTGCCCGGCGACCGTGCGCTCGCTCAGACCCAGGCGGGTCGCGATGACGCGCTGGGTCAGACCCTGGGCGAGCAGCCGGCCGACCTGCTCGTGGGCCGGGCCCGCGGCGGTGCTCCCGGTCCGCCACCGGGCCCGCTCGGCCCGCTCCCAGTCCCGCTCGAACACGCCCACCAGGAAGGTGACCACCGCCGGGTCCTCGATGAAGGCCGCGCTGCTGTGGTCGGCCGCGGCCGGGATCACCGCCACGGTCCGGTCGAAGACGAGCATCCGGGCGAAGGGCTCCGTGAGGATGCGCACCTTCATCCCCCACCCGCTCATGGTGGCGGCGTACTCGGCGGTGGCCTCGTCGGCCCTGGCCGTGGGCTGGTAGAGCAGCTTGGCCCGGACCCCGTTCTCCAGCATCAGCCGGGCCCGCTGGCGCTCGCGCTCGTCGACCAGGACGGCGGCCGGCCGGGCCCCGGGCTGGGCCAGCAGCACCTCCGCCCGGCAGTCGGCCTGGAGCTGGAGGATCCGGTGGCGGATCTCCTCCTTGTCGTCGACGTGCTGGACCTCGCTCGACCGGGAGACCTTGCGCGGGGAGGAGTCGTACGCCTCCGTCAGCTCCCCCAGCAGCGCGGGCATCTGCTCGGCCCGGACCAGCATCCGGGTGCCCTCGGCCCGCAGCCGGGTGCTGATCCGCTCACCCACCGAGCGCGGGTTCACCGCCGTCAGCGAGGCGTCCTCGGTGTGGTGGACCAGCAGACCCAGCTCCAGCAGGCGCAGCACCGACGGGGCGTCGGCCTCCGACACCTCCCGGAACGGCACCCGGCCGCCCTGCTCCAGCACCGCGAAGTACAGCCCCCGCTCGGACTCGGAGGGCAGCGCGAAGGCGCCCGGCTCACTCACCACAGCCCTCACCCCGCATCAACCAGCCGAGCTGGAAGAGGGTCTGGGCGCCGTAGTGGGTCCGCAGGCGCGCGATGTGCCCGGCGACCGTGCGCTCGCTGAGGCCGAGCCTGCTGGCGACGGCCCGTTGGGTGAGGCCGCCGGCGAGCAGGCGGGCGACCCGGTCGAGGACGGCCCGGGTGGCGGGCTGCGCCTTCGGGGCGCTCCACCGGACGGTCTCGGACCGGGCCCAGTCGCGGTCGTAGACGGCGAGCAGGAACGACAGGGCGGCCGGGTCGGTGAAGAAGGCGGCGCGGGTGTAGTCGTCGGCCGCCGGGACGACCGCAACGGCTCGGTCCACGATGATCATCCGCTGGAACGGCTCGTCCAGGATCCGGACGTCGCCGCCGTGTTCGGTGACCGCGGCCGCGTAGTCCACGGTGGCCGCTTCGGCCAGCACCTGCGGCTGGTAGAGCACCCGCAGCGAAGCGCCGCGCCGCACCAGGCCGAGGTCCTGCCGCAGGGCCAGGGCCATGGTCTCGGGATTCCTCGGCCCCGGCTGTGCGGTGCGCAGCTCGTGCTTGCAGTCCGAGACGAGCTCGGCGATCCGGTGGCGGATCTGTTCGGAGCCTTCGAGGACCACGGGGGCCGGCGGCCGCCCGGGGGTTCTCGGGACGGAGTCGTACGCGCGGGCCAGCCCGTCCAGGGCCGCGGGGAGCCCTTCCGCCTCCAGCAGCAGCCGGGTGGCCTGCGAGCGCATCCTGACTCCGGCCTGTTCGGCGACGGCCCGCGGGCTGACCGCGAAGTACGAGTCGTCGATGGGGTTCTCCACCAGCAGGCCGATCCGGACCAGTTCGTCGCGGGCCGCCCGATCGGCTCGGGGAACACTCCGGGCCGGTATCCGGCCCCCTTCGGCGAGCACCGCCAGATAGAACCGGCGGGCGGCGGCGCCGGGCATTCCGGGTCCCTGGTCTGCCTTCGGATCCGCAGCCACTTCGAGCACTCCCTGCCGACTTCCCTCTGCCGTTCCCTGCTGTCCTCTGCCGTCTGATCATGATCTCAGCAGGCTCGACCGGCGGAACTGCTGGAGCCCCCGTGGCGGCGGGCTTCCCTGGCCAGGCACGGTTGCACTCTGAAGCCCCTGGGAAGCCCACCGCGGCACGCCATTGCCGAGGCGATTCCAGCGAGGCGGAGCAGCAACGCCTCGCCGAGTCCGGTTCCGGGGGCCATCACCACACATGGCGTCCCAGCCGGCGCTCTTCCCCCGATGCGTCGGCATGGTCGTGACCTGCGCACCCACGATGAAGAGCAAGTCGCCGTCCGCAGGCTGCGGTTGCCTGGACGACCTGGCGTGCCTCCACCCTCACAGTGCGGCGACGGCGGAACAAGTGGCGCTGTGCTGCAGGTTCCCGCAAGTGCAGGAACCTGCAGCACAACAGGTCGGCTGATCGCGCGAGTTGTACGGGTTTACGGCTGTTTGCGGTAGCCGGAGGCGGTCTTGACGGCAGGCCAAACGGTCTCGTTCGGTACGGCTTCCCGGGCAGCCGAGGTTCGACACCCGGCAGTCGACCTGCGGCAGGTGTCAGCCGAGGTTCAGCGCAGCAGCCGTCCGGCCGCGAGGCCGCTGAGGGTGCGGGTACCGGCCACCGCCCAGGCCGCGAGGAGCAGCAGGTACAGCGCGGCGGCGAGGGCGGTGAAGCCGCCGAAGCCGGTGTGGCGGGCGAGTCCTGCGCTGCCGGTGACCATGGTGCCGACCGGGAAGGTGAAGGCCCACCAGGTCATCGCGAACGGCATTTCGGCGCGCCACGCCCGCAGGTTGGCGGCGACGGCGATGCCGAGCCAGAGCAGCGCGAAGCCGGTCATGGCGGTGCCGAACAGGATCGCGAAGGCGCTCGCGGCGCCGGCCAGCGGCGGAACCGCCAATTTGGCCGCGTCGGCGAGCTGGTTGACGGCAGTGGTGGACTGGCCGAGCGGGCCGAGGACCAGGAAGAGCGACGGGGTGAGCACCAGCGCGGGCAGCTTGCTGTGCACCAGCCCGGTGAGGACCACCGGCAGCAGCGCGAGGACGGCCAGCAGGCTGGCGCCGAACAGCGCGTAGCAGCCGTAGAGCATGGCGGCCCGCCACGGCTCGGGCAGCTGCGGGACGAGCGCCGGGCCGAGGGCGGCGGCCACCATCGGGGCGACCACCGGGAGCAGCCAGGTGGGGTTGGCCCTGAGGGCGGAGAGCTCGTGCCGGGTGATCATCAGGTACGGGATGCCGGCGGCCGCAGCGATCGCGTACACCGTGCCGAGGGTCCAGAGCACCAGGTCGACGGCGACCGCGGGAGCGGTCCCGATCAGCCGGGAGCCGAGGGCGAGGGTGCCATACCCGACGGCGAGCAGCGCCATCGGCGGGCAGCCGTAGAAGACGGCGGTGGCCGGGTTGTCCAGCAGCTGGGCGCGCGCGGCCTCGCGGTGCCGCAGGAGGTGCACGGCCCGGCCGGCGACCAGCAGCGCGAGGGCGGCGCACGAGAGCAGCCAGACCAGTTCGCCGAAGCCGAGCAGTCCGGGCAGGTGGAGCGGGAGGGCGGCCGACCCGTTGGCCACGATCGCGGTGCCCATCACGGCGGCGTACCAGTTCGGACCGAGCTGGGCGAGGTCGAGCCGGTACGCCGGGGGACGGGGCGAGGAGCTGTCGGTCGAGGAGCTGCGGGGGGAGGAGCTGCGCAGTCGTGCCGGGAGCGGGTCGGTGCTGAGGGTGGCCATGGCCCCACCGTGCCGGGCCGGCGGGGACGCCGGTAGCGCGGCCCGGTCTATGGGGGCATAGCCTGGCTCTATGACTCTCTCCCCGCACGTACCCGAACTCGGCGCGCTGGAGCTGCTGCTCGCGGTGGCCCGGCTGGGCAGCGTGGGCCGGGCGGCGGCGGAGCTGGGCGTGAGCCAGCCGGCCGCGAGTGCGCGGATCAAGGGGATGGAGCGGCAGATCGGGGTCGCGCTGCTGGAGCGGTCGCCGCGCGGCTCGCGTCCGACCGAGGCCGGGCAGCTGGTGGTGGCCTGGGCCCGCCAGGTGGTGGAGGCGGCCCAGGCGCTGGACGCGGGCATCGACGCGCTGCGCGGGAGCCGGGACGCCCGGCTGCGGGTGGTGGCCAGCCTGACCGTCGCCGAGTACCTGATGCCGGGCTGGCTGCTGGCCCTGAACGAGGCCAGCCCCGGTACGGCGGTGACGCTGCGGACGGCCAACTCCGCCGACGTCGCCGCCCGCGTGCTGGCCGGGCAGGCGGACCTCGGCTTCGTGGAGGGTCCGCGGACGCCCCCCGGGCTCTCCGGCGCGGTGGTGGCCGCCGACCGGCTGGTGGTCGTGGTCGCACCGGGCCATCCGTGGACCCGCCGCTCGGCGGTCACCGGACCGGAGCTCGCGGCGACCCCGCTGGTGCTGCGCGAACCCGGGTCCGGCACCCGCGAGGTGCTCGACCGGGCGCTGGCGCCCTTCGGCGGCACGGCGCCGCCCCGGCTCGAACTGGGCTCCACCACCGCCCTCAAGGCCGCCGCGATGACCGGTGCCGGACCGGTCTGCCTGAGCGAACTGGCCGTGGGCGAGGAGCTGGCGACCGGGCGGCTGGTGTCGGTCCCGCTGGACGACGTCGACCTGCACCGCCCGCTGCGCGCCGTCTGGCCCACCGGCCACCGCCCCGCCGGGCCCGCCCGCACCCTCCTCGGGCTCACCCGCAGACGCGGCCAGACACCGGGGTGAGCCTTCGGGTACGGGCCGTTGCGGCCCTGGCCTTCCGAAAGCTGAGTGGAATAGACTCAACTTAGTGCATGCTGTACCAGTCACCCCGATGAGAGGAGCACGTCCGCAGTGGATGCCGGCAAGTTCACCAGCAAGACGCAGGACGCCCTGTCCGCCGCGATCCGCCAGGCCAGCGCCGCAGGTAACCCGGACGTCAAGCCGGTGCACATCCTGCTGGCCCTGCTGGAGCAGCCCGAGGGCATCGCCCGCCCGCTGCTCGAAGCCGTCGGCGCGGACGTCGCCGCCGTCACCGCCGCCGCCCGCCGGCAGCTCGGCACGCTGCCCAGCGCCCAGGGCTCGACCGTGTCCGCCCCGCAGCTCGCCCGGGACACCATGGCGGTGCTCGGCGAGGCGGGCAAGCGCGCCGAGGACTTGGACGACCAGTACCTCTCCACCGAGCACCTGCTGGTCGGCCTGGCCGCCGAGGGCGGCCCGGTCGCCGACCTGCTGAAGCAGCACGGCGCCGCGGCCAAGGCACTGCTGGCCGCGTTCAAGGACGTCCGGGGCAGCGCCCGGGTCACCTCCCCCGACCCGGAGGGCACGTACAAGGCGCTGGAGAAGTACGGCACCGACCTCACCCAGGCCGCCCGCGACGGCAAGCTCGACCCGGTGATCGGCCGGGACCAGGAGATCCGCCGAGTGGTGCAGGTGCTCTCCCGCCGGACCAAGAACAACCCGGTGCTGATCGGCGACCCCGGCGTCGGCAAGACCGCCGTGGTCGAGGGGCTGGCCCAGCGGATCGTCGCGGGCGACGTGCCGGAGTCGCTGCGCGGCAAGCGGCTGGTGGCGCTGGACCTCGGTGCGATGGTCGCGGGCGCCAAGTACCGGGGCGAGTTCGAGGAGCGCCTGAAGGCCGTCCTGAACGACATCAAGTCCAGCAACGGCCAGGTCGTCACCTTCATCGACGAGCTGCACACCATGGTCGGCGCGGGCGCGGGCGGCGACTCCGCGATGGACGCGGGCAACATGCTCAAGCCGATGCTGGCCCGCGGCGAGCTGCGGATGGTCGGCGCCACCACGCTGGACGAGTACCGCGAACGGATCGAGAAGGACGCCGCGCTGGAGCGCCGCTTCCAGCAGGTGCTGGTCGGCGAGCCGAGCGTCGAGGACACCATCGCGATCCTGCGCGGCCTCAAGGGCCGGTACGAGGCGCACCACAAGGTGCAGATCGCCGATGCCGCCCTGGTCGCCGCGGCCTCGCTCTCCAACCGCTACATCACCGCCCGCTTCCTGCCCGACAAGGCGATCGACCTGGTGGACGAGGCCGCCTCCCGGCTGCGGATGGAGATCGACTCCTCCCCGGTCGAGATCGACCAGCTCCAGCGCTCCGTGGACCGGCTGCGGATGGAGGAGCTGGCGCTGGAGAAGGAGTCCGACCCCGCCTCCGTCGAGCGCCTCGACCGGCTGCGCCGCGATCTCGCCGACAAGCAGGAGCAGTTGAGCACCCTCAACGCCCGGTGGGAGCAGGAGAAGAAGAGCCTCAACCGGGTCGGCGAGCTCAAGGAGCGCCTGGACGACCTGCACGGCCTACTCGAACGGGCCCAGCGCGACGGCGACTTCGAGCGCGCCTCCAAGCTGATGTACGCCGAGATCCCCGCCGCCGAGCAGGAGTTGGCGGACGCCCAGGCCAGGGCGGCGGACGAGGACGCCGGCACCTCCATGGTCAAGGAGGAGGTCGGCCCGGACGACGTCGCCGATGTGGTCGCCTCCTGGACGGGCATCCCGGCCGGCCGCCTGTTGGAGGGCGAGAGCGCCAAACTCCTGCGCATGGAGGAGGAGTTGGGCCACCGCCTGATCGGCCAGACCGAGGCGGTGCGGGCCGTCTCCGACGCCGTGCGCCGTACCCGCGCCGGTCTCGCCGACCCGGACCGCCCGACCGGATCCTTCCTCTTCCTCGGCCCGACCGGCGTCGGCAAGACCGAACTCGCCAAGGCCCTCGCCGACTTCCTCTTCGACGACGAGCGGGCGATGGTCCGGATCGACATGAGCGAGTACGGCGAGAAGCACTCGGTCTCCCGCCTGGTCGGCGCCCCGCCCGGGTACGTCGGCTACGAGGAGGGCGGCCAGCTCACCGAGGCCGTCCGGCGCCGCCCGTACAGCGTCGTGCTGCTGGACGAGGTGGAGAAGGCCCACCCGGAGGTCTTCGACGTCCTGCTCCAGGTGCTGGACGACGGCCGCCTCACCGACGGCCAGGGCCGGACGGTGGACTTCCGCAACGCGATCCTGATCCTCACCTCCAACCTCGGCAGTCAGTTCCTGGTGGACCCGAGTACCCCGGACGAGCGAAAGAAGGCGCTGGTGCTGGACACCGTGCGCAGCGCCTTCAAGCCCGAGTTCCTCAACCGGCTCGACGACATCGTGGTCTTCGACGCCCTCGGCACCGCCGAACTGAGCCGGATCGTGGACCTCCAGGTCGCCAGGCTCGGTGAGCGGCTCCGCGAGCGCCGCCTCACCCTGGACGTCACCGCGGCGGCCCGCGACTGGCTGGCCCTGACCGGCTACGACCCGGCGTACGGGGCCCGGCCGCTGCGGCGGCTGGTGCAGTCCGCGATCGGCGACCAGCTGGCGCGGGCGATCCTGTCCGGCGAGGTCCACGACGGGGACACCGTGGTGGTCGAGCGCGACGAGGCGGGCGACCGGCTCACCGTACGGTCCCAGCACCCGGTCACCTCACTGCAGAAGTGACCCTCCGGGGCCGGGGCTCACCCACGTCCCGGCCCCGGCCCCGGGACCTGCCCCAGAACCCGTCGCGGGAGGTCAAACCGGCCGGTTACGGATCTTCCGGGCGGACGCGCAGCCGTCCCCTGTGTCGCGGGCCGGGAATGAGGCAGGATGGGGACATGGAAGGGCGGCCCCTCAGTCCCAGCCACCCTTGTGAACTGAGAATACGAAGGACCTCCCATCATGAGCATCGACCCGTCGTCCATCCCCTCCTTCGGCGCGCCGCAGCCCCCGCAGGGCGGCCAGCCCGGTGGCGGCCCGGCCGGACCGCCGCCCGTGGTGGTCCCTGACCAGGCCCTGGTGACGCAGCTGCTCGACCAGATGCAGCTCAAGCACCTGGTGGACGATGAGGGCGACCTCACCGCGCCCTGGGACGGCTTCCGCGTGTACTACATGTTCCGCGGCGAGCAGAAGGAGCTCTTCGCGGTCCGCGCCTTCTACGACCGCGCGTACCCGCTCGAGGACAAGCACGAGATCCTCGACCTGATCGACGAGTGGAACCGCGAGACCCTCTGGCCCAAGGTCTACACCCACACCCACGAGGACGGCGTGGTCCGCCTGATCGGCGAGGCCCAGATGATCGTCGGCACCGGCGTCAACCTGGACTACTTCGTCACCACCACGGCCAACTGGACCCAGGCCGCGGTCGGCTTCGAGCAGTGGATCGTCGAGCGCCTCGGCCTGCAGAAGGAGATCGAGGGCGAGCAGGGCGAGGGCAACGCCTCCGACGAGGGCTGACCCCACCCGCACGGCCATGGGCCCGCCACCCCGCCCGGGGTGGCGGGCCCGTCGCGTCCTGTCCAACACTCACCGCGGGGCTTGTCCTGACACCGTCCGTGGCCGGAGGATGACACCGACGACGAGCTGTGAGGAGCCGGGATGGGTGCGAGGCCGCTGTTGAACCGCCGGCTGGCGGGCATGGGAACGACGATCTTCGCGGAGATGTCGGCCCTCGCCACCGCGACCGGCTCGATCAACCTCGGGCAGGGCTTCCCCGACACCGACGGCCCGCGCGAGATCGCCGAGGCCGCCGCGCAGGCCGTACTGACCGGGCAGGGCAACCAGTACCCGCCCGGCCCCGGCATCCCCGAGCTGCGGGCCGCGATCACCGAGCACCAGCAACGGTTCTACGGGCTCGGCTACGACCCCGACACCGAGGTCCTGGTCACCGCCGGCGCCACCGAGGCCATCGCCGCCGCCCTGCTCGCCCTGCTGGAGCCCGGCGACGAGGTGATCGCCTTCGAGCCCTTCTACGACTCCTACGCCGCCTGCATCGCCATGGCCGGCGCCGTCCGCGTCCCGCTCACCCTCCGGGCGCCGTCCTTCCGCCCGGACCTGGACGAGCTGCGCGCCCTGATCACTCCGCGCACCCGGCTGCTGCTGCTCAACACCCCGCACAACCCGACCGGCACCGTCCTCACCCCGGAGGAGCTCGCCGCCATCGCCGCGCTCGCCGTCGAGCACGACCTGCTGGTGGTCACCGACGAGGTCTACGAACACCTGGTCTTCAGCGGCGGGCACCACCCGATCGCCGCCCTGCCCGGCATGCGCGAGCGCACCGTCTCCATCTCCTCCGCCGGCAAGACCTTCTCCTTCACCGGCTGGAAGGTCGGCTGGGTGACCGCCACCGCCCCGCTGGTCGCAGCCGTCCGCACCGCCAAGCAGTACCTGACCTACGTCAGCTCCGGCCCCTTCCAGTACGCCGTCGCCCAGGCCCTGCACCTGCCCGACAGCTACTTCGAGAACTTCCGCACCGACCTCGCCCGCAAGCGCGACCTGCTCGCCGACGGCCTGTCAGCCGCCGGATTCGAGGTCCACCGCCCCCAGGGCACCTACTTCATCACCACCGACATCACCCCCCTCGGCGAGAAGGACGGCCTGGAGTTCTGCCGCTCCCTCCCCGAACGCTGCGGCGTCGTCGCCATCCCCAACTCGGTCTTCTACGACAACACCGACGCCGGCCGCAGCCTCGTCCGATTCACCTTCTGCAAAAAGGACGAGGTGTTGCGGGAAGCCGTCGAACGCCTCCAGCGCCTCTGAGTCCGGAACACCTCTGGGTCCGGACGTTTCCGAGCCCAAGAGACCGACACAGTCGGCTCTTCCGGAGTGGCAGGTTCCCGCTGCGGGTGAGCAGTAGTAGCGACCGGGCAGCGGGGGGAGACGTCCCGTCAACCGGTCGGGCTGCTTGCGTGGACCGGCCATGCCCTCGGCCGGTTTGCGGTGCGGGCGGCGGTGCCGCGCCGGTTATATGCAGAAGACCACTTTCCATGAAAGCACTTTGCAGGAAAGCCTTCTGATCCGACCTTCGGCAAGGGGAGCACACAGCTCACAACAGCCCCTCTGCCCCCACCTGTCACCCCAGGCGCGCGAGGCACACGCGAGGCTTGCACGGCGCACACCCTGCGCGAATGGGCGCGCATCGGACAGAGTCGTTCACTGCTCCGATCAGACCGTGAACGCGGCTGCGTCCGGAACGGTGAATGCCTGGCAAAGATGGGTAAATCCCTGACGGACCCGGAGAATTCGTGCTTCTCTGCTGCTGAATCTCCAGCCGGAATCCTTCCTTCCACGGTCGGCCGCGCCAGGGACCGCACAGCCTCTAACAGCTCGCCCATCGGCGGAGTCTGATGCTGCTCGGCCGGCGCGCACGGAGCTGAAAAGCGGAGCCGAGCATGCTCACCACACTGCAGACCTCCTACACGGACACCCGCGCCGGTGACCTGGCCTGGTGCCTGGGCGGCGATCCGCTGCCCGCGCTCGCGGTGCGCAATCTGAGACTGAACCGCCCGGACTTCCGGGACGGTGGAGCGGCCCAGGGCGGCCACGGCGGACCGGACGGCCGGGCGGGCCAGGACACCCGGACGCCGCGGGCCGGCGGCACCCTGCAACTGCGCCTGCTCGGCGCCTCGCACCAGGTGATCCTGGCGGCCGGGCCGGGCGAGTGCCTGGAGACCGTCGCCTGCATGCCGGGGCGGCAGACCCCGCTGCCGGCCCGGGTGGCCAAGCAGGTGGCGGGCTGGGAGTACGAGTTCGCCGCCCGGATCGAGGAACTCCCGCCGCACATCTTCGCCGCACGGGCCCAGGAGCTGCTGGCGCTGGTCGAGGGCCACCCCCGGGCGCTGGCCGGGATCTTCCCCGGCGACCCGAGCGCCTTCACCGCCCTGATGGCCCAGGACGCCCCGGACCGCGTGCTGTGGCGGACCTGGCACGCGTACCCGCAGGAGGGCCGCCTGGTCTGCACCCGATCCTCCCTGGTGGTGCGCGGCATTCCTTCGGGCGCGGACGGTCCGGGATTTCACTCCGATGGGTCAAGCAGGTAACCCGTGCTGGTGAGTCGTCAACTCCGCGTGCCGCATTGTCCGTCGAATGGGCGCAGCCTTTGATGCCGTACGTCGCCTAGCGTTTGTTCATGATCAACCAATCGGCGGGACCGCCGGTGCAGCCGGGCCTCGACTCCGAAGACCCTGCCCTGATCGGCCAGATCGGGGCACGGGCGGTCCGCGCCCGGGACGCCATACCGAGCGGACGGCTGCGTCGGCCCGCCCGGCCGCTGGTGCTGCTCGCCGCGTTCGTCTGTGCGGCGTGCGGGCTGGTCTACGAGCTCGAACTGGTCGCCCTCGGCGGCTACTTGCTCGGCGACTCGGTGACCCAGACCTCCGTGGTGCTGTCGGTCATGGTCTTCGCGATGGGCGTCGGTTCGCTGCTCGCCAAGCGGATGGCCCGCCGCCCGGCCACCGCCTTCGCGGTGATCGAGTGCGCGCTGGCCCTGGTCGGCGGCCTCTCGGTGCTGGTGCTGTACTCCTGCTGGGCCTGGCTCGACCGGTACGGGGCCACCATGGCCGGTCTGGTCGGGATGACCTTCGTGATCGGTGTGCTGATCGGCGCCGAGATCCCGCTGCTGATGACGCTGATCCAGCGGATCCGCCGCGAGGACGCGGGCCGTGCCGCCGCCGACCTCTTCGCCGCCGACTACGTCGGCGCGCTGATCGGCGGGCTGGCCTTCCCGTTCCTGCTGCTGCCCACCTTCGGCCAGGCCGCCGGGGCACTGCTGACCGGGGCGGTGAACGCCGTCGCGGGAGCGGCCGTGGTGCTCTGGCTCTTCCGCGAGGAGCCGCCGCCCCGGGCCCGGCTGCTGCTCTGGACCGGCTGCGGCCTGGTGCTGGCCGCCCTGGCCGCCGCTGCTGCCTTCACCGGCGCGATCGAACGGGCCGCCCGGCACGCCCTGTACGGCACCCAGGTCCGCTTCGCGACCCAGAGCCGGTTCCAGGAGATCGTGCTGAGCGGGCCCGCCCGGCCGGCCGATGCCGCCCCTGCGGACGCCGCCGCCGAGGCCGCCTACCGGGTGCCGCCGCAGCGCAGGGCAGGCCCGTTGGACGGCACCGCGCCACTGGAGCTGTTCCTGGACGGCCGGCTGGCCGTCTGCGGCCCCGACGAGTACCGGGACCACGAGGCGCTGGTGCACCCCGCGCTGGCGTCCGGTCCCAGTGCGCGGGTCCTGGTGCTCGGCGGGGACGGCCTGGCGCTGCGCGAGGTCCTGCGGCACTCCAAGGTCCGGTCGGTGGTGGTGGTCGAGCAGGACCCGGCACTGCCCGCCCTGGTCCGGGACGACCCGGCGCTCGGCGCGCTCAGCGAGCACGCCTTCGACGACCCGCGCGTCCGGCTGGTCGCCGCCGACCCGCTGCACTGGCTGCGCTCCGACCGGGAGTCGGCGGCCGAGCCGTTCGACGTGGTCGTCTCGGACGTGCCCGAGGCCGAAGAGCGGCGCGGCGAGAAGTACGCGTCGCTGGAGTTCTACGGCCTCGCGGCCCGCCGCCTGGCACCGCACGGACGCCTGGCGGTACGGACCGGCCCGGTCGGCCCCGAGCTCTGGACGGCCGAGGCCGGGCTTCGGCAGATCGGGCTGCACACCGTCCCGTACGAGGGCGCGGGCGGTCCGCACCACTGCTCGGGTGGCCCGCTCCCCGATCCGGCCTTCGTGCTGGCCGCCCGGGAACAGCCCGTCCTGGACCTCGGCACGGATGCCCCGGCACCGCGCTCGCTGACGGCCGAGGGACTGCGCACCGCCGCCCGGCTGCTGGCCGACCGCCGGCCGGCCGAGCCCCCGATCCCGATCACGCTGCTCGGCTGACCGTCAGCGGCCCCGAGTGCCGCGCCGCCCGTTGCGCCGCCCGCTGCACCACCCACCGCAGCTGCGCGAACGCACAACGTGAGCCGGTCGGGCGACCGGGCAGCGACCGGGCGGACGAACCTGCCCGCAAGCTCTCGCCCCGGCCGGACGGGTCGGTAGGCTCGCGGGCATGGAGCATGAGGTTGTCGTCCCGCTGCCGGCCACCGTCGTCCAGCAGGCGATGCAGGATCCGGAACTGCTGGTCCGCTGCGTCCCCGGGCTGAGCACCGACGCCGAGGAGGACGCCGACGCCGGCGCCGCCGCGGACACCCCGAAGAACGCCAGGAAGTCCGGCAAGGGCGGCCGGAAGAACGCCGCCAGGAAGGCCGCCGCAAGGTACGCCTTCGGCGACGAGATCGGTGGAAGGCTCCGGCTGCGGATCGGCGGCTCCACCATCACCTACCGGGGTGTGCTCTCGCTGATCGAGGGGCGGGAGGGTGTCCTCACCGCGTTCGCCGAGGGCCAGGAGTCCCGGGGCAGCGGCGAGGCGAGCGCCACCGTCCGCATCTCCGTGACGGAGGGCGGCGACGAGGACAAGAGCACCACCGTCCGGTTCACCGGTGACCTGAGCGCGACCGGCCGACTGGCCGAACTGGACACCGCCACCCTGGCCGCCGCGGGCCGCCGCCTGCTGGACCGGTTCACCGCCGCGCTGGCCGTCGAGGCCGGCGGCGAGGAGCCGCCCGGCGCCACCGTCGTGTACCTGGAGGCCCACGCCCCGGGCTTCGGCAGCGACCTCGACGAGGACCTCTCCGACCTGATCCCGTTCTCGGACGAGACCGTCTTCTCGAAGGCCCCGGAGGAACCCGCCGCCGACTCCACAGCCGGCGAATCCACCGTCGGCGAGGAGAGCGGGGCTCAGAGCACCGCCGAGCGGCCCGCCGAAGCGGACGAACCGCAGCAGGAACAGGAAGCGGAAGCAGAGACGGACCGGGCAGCGGCGTCGGCCGGGACCGGCGAGAGCGGTGCGGCCGCCGAAGCCGATGAGGCCGACGTGACCGATGAGGCGGACGAGGCCCAGGGGGCCCAGGAGGCGGCTGAGGCAGCCGTCGAGGCGGCGGCCGCCGCCGCCGAGATCCCCGACTCCCCGGCCGGCCTCGACTTCGAGTTCGAGCAGGAGTACGAGCACGGCCTCGGCTCGCCGGACGAGCCGCTCACCGGCCCGGTGCGCCGCAGCATCGTCGGCCGCTCGGCCGAGGAGGTGGACCACGCCCCGCCGCGCGGCCGGTACGCGCCCGCCCCGCCCACACGCAGCGCCCGTGCCCGTGCCGCCACCCGTTGGGGTGGTCCGGACGCGGCCCCGGTCGGCATCGGTCCGATCGGTGAGCGCAGCGCGATGCCCTGGGTGATCGGCGGCGGCGTGGCGCTGCTCGGCGGCGCGGTGGTCCTGGTCCGCGCCCTGCGCCGCCGCTGAGGTTCCCGCGCCGTCCGGGCCCGCCGCCTCCGGGCCGGAGGGCCCGGTCAGGACGGCAGCCGGCCGGCCGGGCCCTAGACTGGCTGCTCATGAGCAACGACCGCGACGCCCTGCTGGCGCAGATCAAGGACAAGGCCGTCGTGCACGGCAAGGTCACCCTCTCCTCCGGACTGGAGGCCGACTACTACGTCGACCTGCGCCGCATCACGCTGGACGCCGAGGCGGCGCCGCTGGTGGGCAAGGTCATGCTGGACGCCACCGCCGACCTGGACTACGACGCCGTGGGCGGTCTGACCCTGGGCGCCGACCCGGTGGCCGCCGCGATGCTGCACGCCGCCGCCGCCCGCGGCCGCAAGCTGGACGCCTTCGTGGTCCGCAAGGCGGGCAAGGCGCACGGTCTGCAGCGCCGTATCGAGGGCCCGGACGTCAAGGGCCGCCGGGTGCTGGCGGTCGAGGACACCTCCACCACCGGTGGTTCGGTGCTCACCGCGGTCGAGGCGCTGCGCGAGGCCGGTGCCGAGGTGGTCGGCGTCGCGGTGATCGTGGAGCGCGGTGCGGCCCCGGCGATCGAGAAGTCGGGCCTGCCGTACTACACCGCCTACACCCTGGACGACCTGGGCCTCTGAGCCCGTACCGACCGTCGACCGGTCGGTACGACGACGGCCGGTGTTTCACGTGAAACCACGTGGAACACCGGCCGTCGTCCGTTTGGGGAACGCTCCCGGAGCCGCGAGCCGAGGGGTCAGATCTTGCGGTGGCGGCCACCGCCGGTCACCGGCTCGCCGCCCTCGGCGACCAGGCCGGCCTTCTTCTTCTTCCGCTCGCGGATCACCTCGACGAGAATCGGCGAGATCGAGATCAGGATGATCAGGGCCATCGCGGGGATCAGGTACTTGTCGATCACCGGTGCCATCGCGTCGCCGAAGAAGTAACCGATCATCAGCATGGACTCGGTCCACAGCACACCGCCGACCAGGTTCCACACGAAGAAGGTCTTGGCCGGCATCTCCAGCGTGCCCGCGACCGGGTTGAGGAAGGTC
The DNA here is from genome assembly GCF_000955975.1 of Saccharothrix sp. ST-888. Taxonomy (GTDB): domain Bacteria; phylum Actinomycetota; class Actinomycetes; order Streptomycetales; family Streptomycetaceae; genus Kitasatospora. The sequence continues at coordinate 10,570 of NZ_JYJF01000089.1, read as the reverse complement.
CGCACGATCGGGATGAAACGTGCCATCACCACGGCCTTCGCCGGGCCGAACTTGTCGAAGTACTCCTCCGCCTTGACCACGTACTCCCGGCGGAAGATCTTCGACTCCGGCTTGTCGAACAGCCGTGGTCCGACCTTGGCCCCGATCAGGTGGCCGAGCTGTGCGCCGGCCACCGCGCAGATCGGCGCGCCGAGGAACAGCACGGCCGCCGGGAGCCTGGCGCCCTCGCCCAGGACCGAGGCGGCGGCGCTGGAGGAGGCCACTCCGGCCAGGATCAGCAGGGAGTCTCCGGGGAAGAAGAAACCGACCAGCAGGCCCGTCTCCGCGAAGATGATCGCGAGAAGCCCGATGGCGCCCAGCGACGAGATCAGCGACTTTGCGTCGAGCACGTTGACGGCTAGCTGGTTCATGGTGTCCACGCGCGCAGGATAGCGCTCCAGGCTTGCGGGAGGCTGAAGGTGCCGGTCCGGCCCGGGCCTCAGCCGTCGCTTCCGACGGCTCGTGTCCCAAGTGGCGGGCCGCTGGGTGAACCCGGGGGGCAAGTCTGGGAAGATGGCACAGGTGTCCGCCTCGCGGTCATGGAACCACCCTCGTCCACGTACCGCGGTTGGCACCGTCGAACCAGGTACCAGAGCCGCACCGCAGCGTTGCGTCGGCCAGCAGGTGCCGCACCTCGACCCAGGCGTACCGCGCCTCGGACAGCGTCGTCCGAGCGCCCCACACCGACAGGAGCGGATTCGCATGCCCATCGCAACTCCCGAGGTCTACAACGAGATGCTCGACCGGGCCAAGGCGGGCAAGTTCGCCTACCCGGCCATCAACGTCACCTCGTCGCAGACGCTGCACGCTGCGCTGCGCGGCTTCGCCGAGGCCGAGAGCGACGGCATCATCCAGATCTCCACCGGTGGTGCCGAGTTCCTCGGCGGCCAGCACAACAAGGACATGGTGACCGGCGCCGTCGCGCTCGCCGAGTTCGCGCACATCGTGGCCGCCAAGTACGACGTCACCGTCGCGCTGCACACCGACCACTGCCCGAAGGACAAGCTGGACGGCTACGTCCGCCCGCTGCTGGCGATCTCCGCCGAGCGCGTGGCCAAGGGCCTGAACCCGCTCTTCCAGTCGCACATGTGGGACGGCTCCGCCGAGACCCTGAACGACAACCTAGCCATCGCCGAGGAGCTGCTGGCCCAGGCCCGCGCCGCCAAGATCATCCTTGAGGTCGAGATCACCCCGACCGGCGGCGAGGAGGACGGCGTCTCGCACGAGATCAACGACGAGCTGTACACCACCGTCAACGACGCCGTCCGCACCGCCGAGGCCCTGGGCCTGGGCGAGAAGGGCCGCTACCTGCTGGCCGCCTCCTTCGGCAACGTGCACGGTGTCTACAAGCCGGGCAACGTCGTGCTGAAGCCGGAGCTGCTGCGCGAGCTGCAGGACGCGATCGGCAAGCAGTACGGCAAGGCCGAGCCGTTCGACTTCGTCTTCCATGGCGGCTCGGGCTCCACCGCCGAGGAGATCGCCACCGCGCTGGAGAACGGCGTCGTGAAGATGAACCTCGACACCGACACCCAGTACGCCTTCACCCGCCCGGTCGCGGACCACATGTTCCGCAACTACGACGGCGTGCTGAAGGTCGACGGCGAGGTCGGCAAGAAGAACACCTACGACCCGCGCACCTGGGGCAAGCTGGCCGAGGCCGGCATGGCCGCCCGCGTGCTGGAGGCCGCCCAGCAGCTGCGCTCGGCCGGCAACCGCATCAAGTAGGACCCGGCGAACCAGGCCCTGCGAACCAGGCCCTGACAGCCGGAAGGGGCGCTCTCCGCGACGGCGGAGGGCGCCCCTTCGGCATGGCGCCGGGCTGCTACTGCTTGAGCTCGGCGTACGCCTCCTCGCTGCTGTCCCGCAGGAACTGCCAGCAGCGCTCGGCCTCCTCGGTCTCCTTGATCGCGTCGGCCGCGCGGGCCAGTCCGGCGAGGCAGCGCAGGAAGCCCCGGTTGCCCCGGTGCTCCCACGGCACCGGACCGTGGCCCTTCCAGCCGCTGCGGCGCAGCGCGTCCAGGCCCCGGTGGTAGCCGGTGCGCGCGTAGGCGTACGACTCCACCACCCGACCGGCGTCGAAGGCGTCGTCCGCGAGCATCGCCCAGGCCAGCGAGAAGGTCGGGAACGCCGCCGCGACCTGGGTCGGGGACGCCGACTCCTCCCCGAGCATCCGGTACGGCTGCTCGTCCTCGGGCAGCAGGGTCGGCTCCGGTCCACCGAGCAGGTTCTTGAAGTTGGTCATGGGGTGAAGTCTGCCATCCGTCCCCCGCACACGGTCCGAGAGCGTTCGAACACCTTCTGTGCCCCGGGAGGGCTTGCGCGCGCGGCGCATACGGAGTACGTGGACAGCCCGGCGCGCGGCGTGCAAGGGTGGACGGTGCCGTCAACGAGTTGACGTTTCATCACCCCTGTAGGGCGATCAGAGAGCTTACGCGTGCGAGCAACTCCGAAGAGCCGGTCCAAAGCCGCCCCGAACCGTCGGCAGGCCAGGCGCCGCCGACAGGCCAAGCGACGCCGACTGGTCATTCAGCTCGTACTGGCGGGCGGCGTGCTGGCCGCGGCCGCCGCGCTGCTGATACCCGGCGGCGGCGGTGACACGCCGTCCACCGGTCCCACCACCCAGGCACGGGCGGTCCCCTCGCTGAGCGAGTCTCCGAGCGCGGACGCCTCCGACACCTCCGGCGCCCGGGTGGAGTCCCCGAGTTCACCCCCCTCGGCATCGGCACCGGCATCGGCCTCGACCGGCAGCACGGCGGACCCGGGACCGGTCAAGGGCAAGGGCACCTTCACCACCGCCACCGCCGACGGGGACGCCGTCGGGCACGGCAAGATCCGCCGCTACAAGGTCCAGGTCGAGGACGGCATCGGGGTCGACGCCGCGGCAGCCGCCAAGCAGATCCACAACATCCTCTCCGACAAGCGGAGTTGGACCACCGACGGCAAGAACGGCTTCCAGCTGGTCGCCGACGGACAGTACGACTTCACCATCAAGATCGCCTCTCCGGACACCGTCGACGCGATCTGCGCGACCGGCGGACTGAACACCGGCGGCGAGGTGAACTGCGACGTCGGCCCGCAGGTGGTGGTCAACCTCAAGCGCTGGAACACCGGTTCGCCGCAGTTCACCGGCACGATCGACGACTACCGGGCGCTGATCGTCAACCACGAGGTCGGCCACCGGATCGGCCACGGCCACGAAGGCTGCCCCGGCAAGGGCAAGCTCGCGCCCGCGATGATGCAGCAGATCTACGGCCTCAACGGCTGCCTGCCCAACGCCTGGCCGTACACCGCCGACGGGACCTACATCAGCGGCCCGAGCGTGCCGTAACCCCGGACCGTACGTCGGCCCTTGGGCGCCGCGGCCGGCCCTGTCCCGCGCACCCTGCCGATCGTCCGAGGCCGCGCACCCACCCGGTGTGCGCGGCCCGCACGGCCGGACGCGGTGCCCCGGCTCAGTACTCGACGGCGGCGATCCCGTCCGGGGTGCCGAGCACCACCCGGCCCTCGGCCAGGGCGAGTGCCCAGACCTGGGAGCCGATCCGCAGTTCCAGTACCGGCTCGGGACGGCCCACCGAGAAGACCCGGACCAGGCCGTCGCCCCACGCGGCGGCGACCACCGCACCGTCCTGGGTCCCGGCCGCCGCGACCGCGCCGACCGGTCCTGCACGGCGGTCCAGCGGCTCGGACTCCGGCGGTGTGCCGGGGCTCCAGAGCCGGACGGTGCCGTCGAAGCCGCCGCTGACCAGCACCGCGCGCCCGTCCACCGACGTACCCGCGAGCGCCGTGACCGGGCCGGTGTGCAGGCGTTCGCCGAGTACGGCGCCGTCCTGGTACCAGTGCAGCGAGCCGGACTCGTCGGCCACCACCGGTACCGAGCCGGACGGGCCGGGGACGACCGCCAGCGCGCTCATGCCGCTCTCGGCGGCGCCGCGCAGGGCGTCCAGCGGGCCCGCCACGGCGGCGGGCTGACCGGATCCGCTCCCGGGGGCCGGGAGCACCTCCAGACCGCCCCAGGCGTCGAGCAGCAGGACCGATCCGTCGGAGGCGACGGCGAGCGCCCGCAGCGGCTTGGGCCCCGGCGTGGCCACCCGGGCCAGCGGGACACCGGTCTGGGCCTGGACGGTCCGGATCGTGCCGCCCGGGTCGGCGAGCAGCAGCTGGCCCGCGTAGGCACCCGCGCCCAGGGCCAGCGAGGCGACCGCGCCGGGCCAGCCGATCGAGGAGTTGGGCCAGAGCGCCCAGGCCCCGCGCCAGGGTCCGGGTACGGCGGCGAGCCGCTCGGCGGCCACGTCGTCCAGGCCGAGCAGCCGGGTGCGCAGCAGGGCGGCCCGCACGCCGGGGTCGGGTTCGGCGATCAGCGCCGGTCCGGCCACGGCCCAGGCGGTCGGGATCGGGCCGCCGGTGCCTTCCAGGGCTGCGGTCACCGCGACCGGGCCCGCGTAGCTGAGCAGGGGCGGATCGGCCAGCAGTTGGCCGGTGCTGCCCTCGCGGGTGGTCGCCGTCCACAGGTCGGAGAGCAGCTGTTCGCCGGCGGCGGACGGGTCGGGGGCGCCGTCGGCCAGGCGCGGTACCCGGGCGGCCAGTTGGGCCACGGTCGCGGATGTGTCGGGCCGGCTGTGGCCGAGCGCGGCCCCCGGGCTCGGGTAGCCGGCCGGATCGGCTTCCAGGCCCGCGCACCAATTGTCGTAGCGGGCGCGGTCGGTCCACTGCGGCTGGTCGAGGTCGAGAACGGCGGGCTGCTCGACGGCGGTGAGGCCGAGCGCTTCCGGGCTGCCCTCCTCGGCCTCCACCAGCAGTCTGACCCGGGGCAGGCGCAGCAGCGGGTCGAGGAGTTCGGCGACCAGCCGGGCGGGGTCGACGGCCCGGTTGAGGCCGGGGACGCAGACGACGGTACGACTGTCGCTCTCGGCCAGTGCGGTGAGCAGGTCGCCGGGGCTCCGGGCGACCACCCCGAGCTGGTGGCCGAGCGCCCAGACCGCTCCGCGCACGCTCGCCCCGGCGGCGGGGAACACCGCGTGCAGCCGCCGCCCCTCGGGGGCCAGCTCGTCGCCGCCGACCCGGATCAGCCACTCCAGCAGGTGGGTCTTGCCCGAACCGGGCGAGCCGGAGATCCGGCAGAGCCGGGGCGAGCGGTCGTCGTCCAGCCAGCCCAGCAGCGCAGCGCCGGCCGGGCGGCGCCCGGCCCGCAGCGGCGGTATCGCGTGGCCCTGCTCGGTCATGCCAAATCCCCCTCGTCCGTGCCTGTTCCGGCCGGGTGGTGAGCTTACTTGGCCTTCGCCGGAACGGACCGGGTCGGTGTCGGAGTGCGGACGACGGGGGTGGCCGGCCGTCAGCCCATGACGGGCAGGTACTCGGCGAGTCCGCTGCGCTCGCCGCTGGCCGAGACGGCGGCGGACTCGACGGCGGCAGCCCATCCGGTGCGCCCGGTGGCGAGCCGGATCCAGGTGAGCGGGTCGGTCTCGACCACGTTCGGCGGGGTGCCGCGGGTGTGCCTCGGGCCGGGTACGGCCTGCACCACGGCGTAGGGGGGAATCCTCAACTCCACCGAACCACCGGGAACCTGCTCGGCGAAGGCGTCGGCCAGCAGCCGGGTCACCGCGGCCACGGCCTGCTTGGCGTGCGGGAACTCGGCGAGGCCGAGGGCGTCGGCGAGGTCGTCCGCGTGCACCACGGTCTCGACCAGCCGGGTCACCAGGACGTCGGCCAGCAGCATCGGGCCGAATCGGCTCACGAACCGCCGTCCCGGCTCGGCGACCTGGCGGCTGTCCAGGGCGCCCAGCAGCGCTTCGACGGCACTGTCGAACTCCCGGGCCAGCTGCTCGGGTGAGCCCCCGAAGGCACCCTGCGCATGCTCCTTCGCCGCCGCCTCGACCACCGGGGCGGCGCTCCGCGTCAGACCGACCCACTCGACCAGTCCGAGCGGGTTGCCGTGCGGCACCGGGTCGTCGAGGCGGCCGGGCAGCTGCGCCAAGCCCTGTCCCAGGTGCGCGAGGAGCTGGCGGACGTTCCACGCCCCGAGCCTGGTCGGCCGGTCGAGGAGTTCGGCGGCCGCCGGGTCGGCGCACAGCCGGTGGACGGCGGCGCGCAGCGCCTCGGTCTGCCCGGCGAGGGCGGCGCGGACCTTGACGGGGTCGTACACACGGGGCTTGGCCATACCGGCAGGCTAGCGCCGGCCTCGGACCGGCGGGGTGCGCAGCCGGACAACAAGGGCAACGGGAAGGGGCGCGGGGAACCGCGGACGACCACGCCCCCGCTGCGGAGGGCTGGTCGCACGGTTCGCCGCGCCCCTGGCCGGATCGGACCCGGCTACCCGGAGATCAGACCTGAGCTCAGGCCGGAGTTCAGGCCAGCAGGGCCTCGATGACACCGGTGTGGGCGTCCCTCAGCTCGGCCAGCGAGACGGTGAACTGGCCCTGGACGTCCAGGGTTTCGCCGTCGACGACACCGATCCGGGCGACCGGGAGGCCGCGTGCGCCGCACATGTCGTTGAACCGGACCTCCTCGCTGCGCGGCACCGCGACAACCGCGCGGCCCGCCGACTCGGAGAACAGGAACACGAACGGGTCGAGGCCCTCGGGCACCACGACCCGGGCACCGTTGCCGCCCTTGAGGCAGCTCTCCACCAGCGCCATGGCCAGGCCGCCGTCGGAGAGGTCGTGCGCGGCGTCGATCATGCCGTCGCGCGAGGCGGCGATCAGGATCTCACCGAGCAGCCGCTCGCGCTCCAGGTCCACCTTGGGCGGCAGGCCGCCGAGGTGGTCGTGGACGACCTGCGACCAGGCGGAGCCGCCCAGTTCGTCGGCGGTGTCGCCGAGCAGGTAGAGCAGCTGGCCGGCCTCGCCGAAGCCGATCGGGGTGCGCCGGGTGACGTCGTCGATCACGCCGAGCACCGCGACCACGGGGGTCGGGTGGATGGCGGTCTCGCCGGTCTGGTTGTAGAGCGAGACGTTGCCGCCGGTGACCGGGGTGCCGAGCTCCAGGCAGGCGTCGGCCAGGCCGCGGGTGGCCTCGGCGAACTGCCACATCACGTCCGGGTCCTCGGGGGAGCCGAAGTTGAGGCAGTCGGAGACGGCGAGCGGCTTGGCACCGCCGGCCGCGACGTTGCGGAACGCCTCGGCGAGGGCCAGCTGGGCGCCGGTGTACGGGTCCAGCTTGGTGTAGCGGCCGTTGCCGTCGGTGGCGACCGAGACGCCGAGGTCGGTCTCCTCGTCGATCCGGATCATCCCGGAGTCCTCGGGCGAGGAGAGCACCGTGTTGCCCAGCACGTAGCGGTCGTACTGGTCGGTGATCCACGCCTTGGAGGCCTGATTGGGCGACCCGACGACCTTGAGCAGGTCCGCCTTCAGCGCGTCGCCGCCGGCCGGGCGGGCCAGGCGCTCGGCGGTCGGCGCGTCGGCCTGGAGCGCGTCCTGCCAGCTCGGGCGGGCGTACGGGCGCTGGTAGGTCGGGCCCTCGTGGGCGACGGTGCGCGGCGGCACGTCGACCACCAGCTCGCCGTGCCAGAAGATCTCCAGGCGCTCGCCGTCGGTCACCTCACCGATCACGGTGGCGATGACGTCCCACTTCTCGCAGATCTCCAGGAAGCGGTCGACCTTGTCCGGCTCGACGATCGCGCACATGCGCTCCTGCGACTCGCTCATGAGGATCTCCTCGGGCGAGAGCGTGTTGTCGCGCAGCGGCACGGTGTCCAGCTCGATCCGCATACCGCCGGAGCCGGCCGAGGCCAGCTCGCTGGTCGCGCAGGACAGGCCCGCGCCACCGAGGTCCTGAATGCCCTTCACCAGCTTCTCGGCGAAGATCTCCAGGGTGCACTCGATGAGCAGCTTCTCCTGGAACGGGTCGCCGACCTGGACGGCGGGGCGCTTGGCCGGGCCGGTCGCGTCGAAGGTCTCGGAGGCCAGCACCGAGACGCCGCCGATGCCGTCGCCGCCGGTCCGGGCGCCGTACAGGATGACCTTGTTGCCGGCGCCGGAGGCCTGCGCGAGGTGGATGTCCTCGTGCTTCATCACGCCCACGCAGAGCGCGTTGACCAGCGGGTTGCCCTGGTAGCAGGGGTCGAAGACGACCTCGCCGCCGATGTTGGGCAGGCCCAGGCAGTTGCCGTAGCCGCCGATGCCCGCGACGATCCCGGGCAGCACGCGCCGGGTGTCCGGGTGGTCGGCCGCACCGAAGCGCAGCGGGTCCATCACGGCGACCGGGCGGGCGCCCATCGCCAGGATGTCGCGGACGATGCCGCCGATGCCGGTGGCCGCGCCCTGGTAGGGCTCGATGTACGACGGGTGGTTGTGCGACTCGACCTTGAAGGTGACCGCGTAACCCTGGCCGACGTCCACCACACCGGCGTTCTCGCCGATGCCGACGAGCATGGCGGTGCTGTCGGGCTTCTTCTCGCCGAACTGCTTCAGGTGCACCTTGGAGCTCTTGTACGAGCAGTGCTCCGACCACATGACCGAGTACATCGCCAGCTCGGCGCCGGTGGGGCGGCGACCGAGGATCTCGCGGATCCGGGCGTACTCGTCTTCCTTCAGACCGAGCTCGGCCCAGGGCTGGGCGGAGTCCGGGGTCTGCTCGGCGTTCGTGACGGTGTCGAGGGACATCAGGCGTTCACCAGCTGCTTCAGGACGGAGGTGAAGAAGCCCAGGCCCTCGGTGGTCGGACCGGTGAGCGGCTCCACGGCGTGCTCGGGGTGGGGCATCAGACCGACGACGTTTCCGGCGGCATTGGTGATCCCGGCGATGTCACGGTACGAACCGTTGGGGTTGCCGAATCCGTCGGCCGCCGCGCCCTGGGTGGCGTAGCGGGCCACGACCCGGCCCTCGGCCTCCAGTCCGTCCAGGACGTGCTCGTCGGCGACGAAGCGGCCCTCGCCGTTCTTCAGCGGGACGACGATTTCCTGGCCTGCCGAGTAATCGCGGGTCCAGGCGGTGTCGGCGTTCTCGATGCGCAGCTTCTGGTCGCGGCAGATGAAGTGCAGCGAGTCGTTGCGGGTGAGCGCACCGGGCAGCAGGTGGGATTCGCAGAGCACCTGGAAGCCGTTGCAGATACCAAGGACCGGCATTCCCAGCTTGGCCTGCTCGATGACGGTGTCCATCACCGGAGAGAAGCGGGAGATGGCGCCGCAGCGCAGATAGTCGCCGTAACTGAATCCGCCCGGCAGGACGACGGCGTCGACCTGGTGGAGATCCTTGTCACGGTGCCAGAGGGCGACCGGCTCGGCGCCGGCCAGGCGGACCGCACGCTGGGCGTCGCGGTCGTCGAGGGAGCCGGGGAAAGTGACTACGCCTACGCGAGTGGTCACTTGCCGTCCTCCTCGATCCGGACGGTGAAGTCCTCGATCACGGTGTTCGCGAGGAAGGTCTCGGCGGCTTCGCGGATGCGGGCAAGCGCGGCGTCGTCCACCGGCCCTTCCAGCTCCAGTTCGAAACGCTTGCCCTGGCGGACGTCGGCGATCCCGTCGAATCCGAGACGAGGCAGTGCACGCTGCACCGCCTGCCCCTGGGGGTCGAGGATCTCCGGCTTGAGCATGACGTCGACTACGACGCGTGCCACTTGCACTCCCGGTGGTGTGGTGCGTGAAGGCGGGGGACCTTCAGACTACCGGGGCTTTCGGGCGAGTTTGCGTCCCGGGCGAGGCAACGCGCGTAGACCAACGCCCCTTACGCACCAAGGGTTCCAGGGCACTCGGCCACCTGTGACAGTGCCCGCTTTCGGCGGCTTAAATCTCCTCTCCGGGCCAAGCGCGGGAACGCCCGAATACCGGCACTCCGGACAGATCGACCACCCGTATCAGCACTATCCACCACACGTGAAGATGGATGAAAATTAGGAAAAAGAAAGCATGGAGGCCTTCGATTTCCGCCCACTTTGGGTGCAGAATAGGGCGACCGGCGACGGAGAGTCGGGCGTATCGGCATGGGCCGATGCCGTCCGCCTGCTCATTCCCAGCCGGTGCACAGGGTCGGCGAGCGCAGCCCCGCGCCCGGCGGCCGAATTGCCCGAGAGGATTGACACCCATGGCTCAGCGTGTAGTTGTCACGCTCTCCGACGATCTGGACGGCGGCGCCGCCGCGGAAACCGTCCACTTCGGCGTAGACGGGAAGTCGTACGAGATCGACCTGTCCGTGGACAACGCGGAGAAGCTGCGGGAGGCCCTCGCTCCGTTCGTCGCGGCCGGGCGCCGCCAGAGCCGTACCGGAAAGTCCTTCCGCCGCACCGCGCTCACCCCCGACCCGGCCGCCGTCCGCGCCTGGGCGCAGTCGCGCGGCATGGAGCTGCCCGCCCGCGGCCGTATCCCCAAGCACGTCTACGAGGCTTTTGCCGAGGCCAACTGACCCGGCACGGCGGGCTCGTCGTCCCCACCCCGACCACACCGGCGGGAAGGGTGGGGCGACCACCCCGATCCATGGGGTAGAGTATTTCTCGTCGCCGCAACCGGGAGACCGGGACGGCGGCCGGTGCGAGTAGGTGGAAACACCTGAAGCACCGTGCGGACGTGGCTCAGTTGGTAGAGCATCACCTTGCCAAGGTGAGG
>NZ_JYJF01000879.1 GCF_000955975.1 Saccharothrix sp. ST-888 | reverse complement strand
CCAGCGGTACGTTGCCGCGGCCGAGGTCGGCGCGGGCTCCCGATGGATGTACCGGATGGCGCTGGCCCGCTGGGCGTGGCTGGTGGTGGAGCGGGGGGTCCAGGTCGGCCGCGAGCGGCGCCGGGGGCGGCCGCAGGTCGTCGCGGTGGCCCTGCTGGACCGCCCGGAGGGCGCCGCCGGGCTGGCGGACGCGCCCGCGCGGCGCGCCGCGGGCGGCGATCCGCGCACGCTCAACCGCGAACTGTCCATCCTGCGCGGCGCCGTGGCCTGGTGGCGCACCCAGGGCTGGCTCCGCGCCGACCCGATGGCCGGCCT
>NZ_JYJF01000878.1 GCF_000955975.1 Saccharothrix sp. ST-888 | reverse complement strand
TGTGGGTGTAGTAAGTGCTGGGGTGGATGCTGCAGTCGTTCGCGGTCAGCGTCCTGCAGATCGGCTCGACTCCGCAGAAGCGGTCCCGGTGCTCGTCGATGAACGCTACGAGCGTGTGTGTGGCCGGTCGAGCTCGGCCGCGAAGAAAGACGCGGCGGCCTTGAGGAGCGGGTTGGCCCGCGTCAGTTCGGCGTTCGACCGCTTGAGTGCCTTGATCGCCGCATATTCCTCGGTCGTCGGTACGGGCCGGGTGTTGGCGTGGGTCTGGGTCTGGGGGACGCACTTGCGCAGGCTCTCCGAGTCGACGTCGCGCGT
>NZ_JYJF01000877.1 GCF_000955975.1 Saccharothrix sp. ST-888 | reverse complement strand
TGAGCGGCGGGGTCATGCTGCGCGGAGTGGCCAGGTCGGGGCGGGGGAGGCCGGGGCCGTCCACCTGGCGGGCGGCCGGGCCGGCGATGCCGTTGGGCTTCAGGAGGCGGCCGATCTGGGTCACGACGGCGCGACAACTGCCCTGGCCGCGCTGGACCTTGCCGAGCTCGTTGGTCAGGGTCTCGGGGAGCCCGTTGTTGCTGAGCTTGAGCATCGGGACGACCAGCTGGGAGGTCGGCTGCGAGTCGTGGCCGGCCAGCAGCTGCGAGTTCTCGCTGCCGGTCGCCGCCGCCACACCGTTCTGGACCGTGACGC
>NZ_JYJF01000876.1 GCF_000955975.1 Saccharothrix sp. ST-888 | reverse complement strand
CCGCGCAGCTCGGACTCGCCTAGGAGGCGCTGGGCCTCGTCTGGGCGCGTGTGCACTACGGCGGAGCGCAGCGGGCGGGCTAGCAGCGAGCAGTCCGTCTCGTGCTAGATCAGGAGGTCCGGGGCGCCAGCGGCGACGGCGGCCGCGCCGAGCGACGCCCGGTCGGCGCCGGCGCGGCCAAGAAGTTCGACAACACGCTCGAGGGCATGATCACCCTCACCGCCGGCCTCGGCCGCATGGGCGACGCCAAGCAGCTGGCGGTCACCATGAACGGCGGCGTGGCGATCTGCATCGACTCCGACCCGTCCCGAATCT
>NZ_JYJF01000875.1 GCF_000955975.1 Saccharothrix sp. ST-888 | reverse complement strand
GTCCGGGGGGTTGATGCGCTCGGGGTTCAGGAACCGCTCGAACAGCAGGTCGTGCTCCAGCGGGTCCAACTCAGTGATCCGAGTGAGGTACGAGACCATCGAACCGGCTGCCGACCCTCGGCCGGGACCGACCGGGATGCCGTTGTCACGCGCGTACTGGCAGATGTCCGCGACCACGAGGAAGTAGGCGTCGAACCCCATCGGGGAGATGACGCCCATCTCCAGCTCGATGCGGTCCAGTACTTCCTGGCTCGGGTTGTCGCCGTAGCGGAGTTGGAGACCGGCTTTGATCTTCTGGCGCAGGTACGACGCTTG
>NZ_JYJF01000874.1 GCF_000955975.1 Saccharothrix sp. ST-888 | reverse complement strand
GGCGGGCGCTTCGTACGCTCAAGGGCACTGCTTCCAGGCGAGGTGGTAGACGGTGTTGATGCTGCCGTCGGTGGAGTCCATGGTCATGAAGCTGGTCGTTCTGGACGCGTCCGCGGTGCCGGCACTCCCCCGCAGCGCGGTGTTGATGCTGAAGTTGCGTTCCTATCCGCAGGGCGCGTAGACGAGGGCGGCGACGTCGACGGTGTCGGTCGCCTGCCAGCCGGCGTCGAGCGAACCGGTGAACTGGTGGCTGAGCGAGGAGGTCTGGGGCGATCCCTGGAAGTAGTAGTTCGCCTTCTCGGTGCCGTTCGCGCC
>NZ_JYJF01000873.1 GCF_000955975.1 Saccharothrix sp. ST-888 | reverse complement strand
CAAGCGTCGTACCTGCGCCAGAAGATCAAAGCCGGTCTCCAACTCCGCTACGGCGACAACCCGAGCCAGGAAGTACTGGACCGCATCGAGCTGGAGATGAGCGTCATCTCCCCGATGGGGTTCGACGCCTACTTCCTCGTGGTCGCGGACATCTGCCAGTACGCGCGGCACAACGTCGACGCGGTCGGTTCCGGCCGAGAGTAGGCCGCCGGTTCCATGGTCTCGTACCTCACTCGGATCACTGAGTTGGACCCGCTGGAGCACGACCTGCTGTTCGAGCGGTTCCTGAACCCCGAGCGCATCAACCCCCCGGAC
>NZ_JYJF01000872.1 GCF_000955975.1 Saccharothrix sp. ST-888 | reverse complement strand
CCAGCGCGACGCCATCGACGCCCTCAGCACCGCGCTCGGCAGCCCGGAGACCACCGAGACGGCCAACGGCGACGGCGATGAACCGCCACCCTGCACTGCATTCGTCCTCCGCTCCGCCTGCGGGACCTCCGCCTTGACCCCCGGGACGCCCTGCCCGCCTATTCCCAAAACCAGACGGAACAGCCGACAAGCAAGCCACCGGCGCTTGACCGGCCCCGCCCCTTCAGGGATGACGTTGCCGTCAACTAATGCCGTCAAAACGCCAGGAAGCCCCGCCAGAATTCCTTCTGGCGGGGCTTCCTGGTTAGTTACTTA
>NZ_JYJF01000871.1 GCF_000955975.1 Saccharothrix sp. ST-888 | reverse complement strand
GCGTCGCGGAGAAGTGGGACCTCGTCATCTTCGGCACCGAGATCGGTACCGCCTACTCCGAGCTGGTCGACCCGGTCGAGCAGCGGGCCCGGCTGACCGACCAGGCGCGGCTGGCTGCCGGCGGCGACGCCGAGGCGATGAACGTGGCCGAGGACTTCCTCCGCCCCCTCGCGTACGCCATGCTCCACCCCGTTGGCCTGGGTCGGGGCCTGCACAGCCTGACCGTGACGCTCACCGTCAACACCATCCGCGCGACCTCCCTGTCGGCGCTCGTCAAGCCCCACCCGGTGGGAGCCGCGGCGATGAGCGCCAACG
>NZ_JYJF01000870.1 GCF_000955975.1 Saccharothrix sp. ST-888 | reverse complement strand
CCGGACCACTCCTCGGCCCCCGCGCATCAGCGGCGCAGCTCCCACACCACGTCGACGCCGTCCCGGGCCGGGGTGGACGGGCCGCCCGGGCTGGGCCCGGGCTCGACCTCGGTGAAGCACAGGCGTGGGGTTGCACGAGGTGGAGGGCGGGCCGAGCCCGGGCGGGCCCTCCGCCCGGCCCCGGGAGGGCGCCGGGGTGGGGTGGGAGCTGGGCCGCTGATGGGCGGGGGCCGCCCGCCGGACTCCGCCCGCAGACCGGGGAGTCCACCGTCAGTGGCCGTGGTAGCGGTGGGACGTACTGGTCCAGGTGTAGAC
>NZ_JYJF01000088.1 GCF_000955975.1 Saccharothrix sp. ST-888 | reverse complement strand
ACGTCCTGCTGGGCGCCGCGATCAAGGCGGTGCGCGCGGGCGACCGGGCGGCCACCGCCGTCCGCAAGGAGACGGTGGCCGGCCCTGCCGCCACGCCGCAGCAGACCGGACCAGCCCGTACCGATCTGCGCCGGCTCCCGCGCACCGCCGCCGCCGACACGCTCGCCGCCCTGCAGACAGCCGTCCTGCTCGGCGAGCGGATGTGGATCGGCTACATCAACGCGGAGGGACTGGCCTCCCAGCGCGTCGTCGACCCGGTGAAGGTCGAGGGCGGCTTCGTGACGGCGTACGACCACCTCACGGACGAGGTGCGGACCTTCGCCCTGCACCGCATCACCGGAGTCGCCGAGGTGGACGAACCCGTCTGAGCCCGCGAGGACTCAGTGCTGGCCCTGCTGCTTCTGCTGCTCCTTGGCCTGCTGGTCCTTGGCGTGCTGCTCCTTGGCCTGCTGCACCATCTTGTTGGTGTCCGGCACCGAGAGGTCCTGGCCGCTGATCAGGCTGGCCGCCCCGAGCCCGAGGAACGCGAACGGTCCCCCGGTCTCGCCGATCCCGGCCAGGGCGTGGGCAGGGGTGGCGCTGGCCGCGAACGCGGCACCGGACAGGAGAACAGCGGAGAGAACCCGCTTCGGCGTCTTCATGCCCGACTCAACGACGGCCCGGGGAACGAGTCACGTGCTTTGGGCCGAGTGCGGGACACTGGAAAGTCTGCGACAGGACCAACGGAGGGTTGCACCGCGTGAACGACGGACCGCTCATCGTCCAGAGCGACAAGACGCTGCTGCTGGAGATCGACCACCCGAAGGCCGCCGACTGCCGTCGGGTGATCGCTCCCTTCGCGGAGCTGGAGCGCGCCCCCGAGCACGTGCACACCTACCGGGTCACCCCGCTCGGCCTGTGGAACGCCAGGGCCGCCGGGCACGACGCCGAGCAGGTCGTGGACGCGCTGGTGACCTACTCCCGCTACCCGGTGCCGCACGCGCTGCTGGTGGACATCGCCGACACCATGGCCCGCTACGGCCGCCTCCAGCTCTCCAAGCACCCGGTGCACGGACTGGTGCTGACCACCACCGACCGCCCGGTGCTGGAGGAGGTGCTGCGCTCCAAGCGGATCGCCCCGCTGGTCGGCGCCAGGATCGACCCGGACACCGTGGTCGTGCACCCCTCCGAGCGCGGCCAGATCAAGCAGGTGCTGCTCAAGCTGGGCTGGCCCGCCGAGGACCACGCCGGGTACGTGGACGGCGAGGCGCACCCGATCGACCTGGCGGAGGACGGCTGGCAGCTGCGTCCCTACCAGCGGCAGGCCGTCGAGGGCTTCTGGCACGGCGGCAGCGGCGTGGTCGTGCTGCCCTGCGGCGCGGGCAAGACGCTGGTCGGCGCGGCGGCGATGGCGGAGGCCAAGTCGACCACGCTGATCCTGGTCACCAACACCGTCTCGGCCCGGCAGTGGAAGCACGAGCTGGTCAAACGGACCTCGCTGACCGAGGACGAGATCGGCGAGTACAGCGGGACGAAGAAGGAGATCCGCCCGGTCACCATCGCCACGTACCAGGTGATGACCACCAAGCGGAAGGGCGTCTACGCGCACCTGGAGCTGTTCGACGCCCGCAACTGGGGCCTGGTGGTCTACGACGAGGTGCACCTGCTGCCGGCGCCGGTCTTCAAGTTCACCGCCGACCTGCAGGCCAGGCGGCGGCTCGGGCTGACCGCGACCCTGGTCCGCGAGGACGGCCGCGAGGGCGACGTCTTCTCGCTGATCGGACCCAAGCGCTTCGACGCGCCGTGGAAGGAGATCGAGGCCCAGGGCTACATCGCCCCGGCCGACTGCTGCGAGGTCCGGGTCACGCTCACCGACTCCGAGCGCCTCTCGTACGCGACCGCCGAGCCCGAGGAGCGCTACCGCTTCTGCTCGACCACGGCGACCAAGCGCCGGGTGGTGGAGTCCCTGGTCAGGAAGCACAAGAACGACCAGACCCTGATCATCGGCCAGTACATCGACCAGCTGGACGAGCTCGGCGAGGCCCTGGACGCACCCGTGATCAAGGGCGAGACCAGCAACACCCAGCGCGAGAAGCTCTTCGAGGCGTTCCGGAACAAGGAGATCAGCGTGCTGGTGGTCTCCAAGGTGGCCAACTTCTCCATCGACCTGCCGGAGGCGACCGTCGCCATCCAGGTCTCCGGGACCTTCGGATCCCGCCAGGAGGAGGCCCAGCGCCTCGGCCGGGTCCTGCGGCCCAAGGCGGACGGCCATGCGGCGCACTTCTACTCGGTGGTGGCCCGCGACACCGTGGACCAGGACTTCGCCGCGCACCGGCAGCGCTTCCTGGCCGAACAGGGCTACGCGTACCGGATCATCGACGCGGACGACGTGTAGCGCACCGGGTCACAGCTTGACGCCGTCGCGCCCCAGGAAGACCACCCGCGCGGCGGTGTCGAGCATGATCCCCATGTTGCGGACGGCCTGTGCCATCGGGTTGCGGCGGCGGTTGTCGGTGGCGGTGCTTCCGGTGGGCCTGTGCTGCCTGATCCGTTCGGTGTTCATGCCTCAACCGTAGGTTTCCGGCCACCGCCGGGACATCAGCCCAAAGTGCGCAGTGGCCAGGCCCTCCGTCCTTCTTCCGGTGTACGGCACCCCTACGTCCCGGCGTACGGCAACCCTGAGTCGGACCGACCGGAAAATGATTAGCGCCGGATCCGGGACCGGTCTATGATCGCCGGTCTGCCCCTCCCGAAACGTGGTGCCAGTCGTCGGCAGCCGTGGGAGTACCGTCCGCTCGGCAACCGGCCGGTGTCCTTCGCTGTGAGCTAACGACGAGTCCGCTGCCCCGCCACGAGGGCAGCCGGGAAGGTTCGCTGTGCACGCCCCCACCGACCACCGGCCCACCGACCCCCTGCAGCGCGAACGCGACCATCTGGCCGCCTCCCGGGCCGCGCTGACGGCGATGCGCGAGGACGTCGAGTCCCTCGACCTGCGCGACGTCACCGGCACCTGGGTCTCCGCCGCCGTCCTGCAGAACCAGG
Organism: Saccharothrix sp. ST-888; assembly: GCF_000955975.1. Lineage (GTDB taxonomy): Bacteria > Actinomycetota > Actinomycetes > Streptomycetales > Streptomycetaceae > Kitasatospora. Next base: position 28,658 of record NZ_JYJF01000088.1, on the reverse strand, counting down.
TCGAGCTGCGCATCGCGGCCCTGGCCGACCTCGCCCACACCCCGCTGTTCTTCGGCCGCCTGGACTACCTGCACGCCATCAGCGAGGAGCTGGTAACAGGAGGGGCCGCGCGAAGCGCGCCGAGCAAGGGTGGTGGCGGGCGACGGGAGGGCGGCAGCGGCGAGCGGTTCTACATCGGGCGCAGGCACGTGCACGACGCGGGCGGCGACCCGATGGTGATCGACTGGCGCGCGCCGGTCTCCCAGCCGTTCTACCGGGCCAGCCGCACCGACCCGATGGACGTCGAGCGCCGACGCCGATTCGGTTACACCGGCGGTGAGTTGACCGCGTACGAGGACGAGAACCTCACCGACCCGGCCGCCGAGACGTTCACCGGCTCCGCCGGGGGCTCCACCGCCTCCGCCCTGCTCGCGGCCGAGATCGAGAAGCCCCGCGTCGGCCCGATGCGCGACATCGTCGCCACCATCCAGCCCGAGCAGGACGAGATCGTCCGCGCCGACATCACCGGCACGGTCTGCGTCCAGGGCGCGCCCGGCACCGGGAAGACCGCCGTCGGCCTGCACCGGGTCGCGTACCTGCTGTACGCGCACCGCGAGCGGCTCGCCCGGACCGGCACCCTGGTGATCGGGCCGAACCGCTCGTTCCTCCACTACATCGAGCAGGTCCTGCCCGCCCTCGGCGAGTTGGACGTGGCACAGGCCACCGTCCAGGAGCTGGTCGACCACGTCGAGGTCCGCGGCACGGACACCGTCGAGGCGGCCACCGTCAAGGGCGACCCCAGGATGGCCGAGGTGCTGCGCCGCGCGGTCCGGGCCGGGATCAGCCTGCCGACCGAGCCCTGCGTGGTGGTCCGGGGCTCCCGCCGCTGGCGCGTACCCGCCTACGAACTGGTCGAGATCATCGAGGAGTTGAAGGGCCGCGAGATCCGCTACGGCGCGGCCGGGGAGGCCCTGCCGCAGCGCATCGCGCACGCCGTCCTGCTGAAGATGGAGCAGGGCGGCGAGGCCCCCGACGACCGGGTGCAGGACGCGGTCGCCCGCAACACGGCGGTCAAGGCGGTGGTCAAGCAGTGCTGGCCGCCGGTCGACCCGGCCAAGCTGGTCCACCGGCTGCTCACCGACGCGGAGTTCCTCGCCGAGTGCGCGGACGGCATCCTGGACGCCGGGGAGCAGGCCGCGGTCCTCCGGTCGAAGCCCGGACGTTCCCTGCGCACCGCGCCGTGGACCCCGGCCGACGCCGTCCTCGTCGACGAGGCCGCCGACCTGGTGCAGCGCACCCCCTCGCTCGGGCACGTCGTGGTGGACGAGGCGCAGGACCTCTCCCCCATGCAGTACCGGGCCGTCGGCCGCCGCTGCTCCACCGGCTCCGCCACCATCCTCGGCGACCTCGCCCAGGGCACCACCCCCTGGGCGACCGGCAGTTGGCCCGAGGCACTGCACCACCTCGGCAAGTCCACCGCCCACATCGAGGAGCTCACCACCGGCTTCCGGGTGCCCGAGGAGGTCATCGCGTACGCCTCCCGGCTGCTCCCGGCGATCGCCCCGGGGCTGGCCCCCGCCACCTCGATCCGCGACACCCCCGGCGCGCTGGCGGTCGAGCACGTCCAGGACGGGCTGACCGAGGCCGTGGTCGAGAGCTGCCGCAAGGCCCTGGCCCGCGAGGGCTCCACCGGTCTGATCACCGCCGACGCCCGTATCCCGCTGCTCGCCGAGGCGCTCGCCGAGGCCGGGCTGCCCTTCCTCGATCCCGGCACCGAGACCAGCAGCGAGGCCCGGCTGACGCTGGTCCCGGCCTCGCTCGCCAAGGGTCTCGAGTACGACTACGTGGTCCTGGACGAGCCGGCCGCCGTGCTCGCGGGCGAGCCGGACGAGCGCACCGGCCTGCGCCGTCTGTACGTCGCCCTGACCCGAGCGGTCTCGGGGCTCACGGTGCTGCACTCCGAGCCCCTGCCGGAGCAGTTGACGGGGTAGGCGTCACCCGCAGGGGCACGCGGCCGTGTGCGGACGGCACCGGCCGCGCGCCCCTGCGACCGAGGGTGTTCAGGCGTCTCAGGCGTCGATCAGGGTGCGCCATGCGGCGACCCTGGCGGCCTCGACCGGGGAGGTCCAGCCGTTGCCGCGGACCGCGCCGCCGACGTGGAAGGCGTCGAAACCGGCCGCCCGCAGCTCCGGGACGTGTTCGGCGCGCAGGCCGCCGCCGACCAGGATCCCCTGGCGGTAGCCCGGCTCACCGGACTTGGCCAGCTCCCCCAGCAGGACCCCCAGGCCGGCCTTCACCCCGGCGGCCGCACCGGAGGTCAGGAAGGTGTCCAGGCCGGGCAGTTCGCCCACCGCGGCGCGGACGGCGGACCGGTCGGCGCTGTGGTCGAGGGCGCGGTGGAAGGTCCACCGGCAGCCCTCGACGGCCGTCGCGACCACGGTGGTCGCGGCCAGGTCCACGGCACCGTCGGCGCCCAGGAACCCGAACACGAACTCCTCGGCGCCCTCGGCCCGCAGCGCGGCGACGCGGGCGAGCAGTTCGTCCAGGTCCCCCGGCGCGAAGCCGTCGCGGATCCGCAGCATCACCCGCAGCGGGACGGAGACGGCGGCCCGGATGGCGGCGAAGTCGGCCACCGAGGGGGTCAGTCCGTCGGCAGCCATGTCGGTGACCAGTTCGAGACGGTCGGCGCCACCGGACTCGGCGGCCTGGGCATCCTGCGCCGTCAGCGCGATGACTTCGAGAATTGGTCTAGACATATCGCTACCTTGCCATATGCCCCGCCCGCCCGGCGAGCCCCCTGCCGCCCCGGCGGGCGATGCGGGCTGCAACCGGAGCGGCCGCCAGGAGGGGTCCCGGAACAGCGGGGTGTGCAGCTCCGTCGGGCCGAGCCCGGCCGGCCCGGGGCGGACGAATCCCCCGAGCACCCACGGCACCGCCGCCCGGCCCGGCCTTCACGCCGTCAGCCCGCACCGCCACAATGACCGCATGCCGACCGAAGCCCCTGCGCTGCTCGACCGCTGGAACGCCCTGCTGATCCGCTGCGGTGCCACCGCCGACCCCGCGCCGTACGGGCGCGAGCTGCTGGGGCGCTGGGCCGAGCCCCAGCGCCGGTACCACACCACGGCGCACCTGACGGCGGTGCTCGACCACATCGACGCACTGGCCGGGCACGCCGAGGACCCGGACGCCGTCCTGCTGGCGGCCTGGTTCCACGACGCGGTCTACCGCCCCGACCGGTCCGAGAACGAGGAGCGCAGCGCCCGGTTGGCCGCCCGCGCGCTGCGCGAGGCTGGCCTGGCCGAGGAGTTGACCGCCGAGGTGGTCCGGCTGGTCCTGCTCACCGTCACCCACCACCCCGAATCCGGTGACCGCAACGGCGACGTGCTCTGCGACGCCGACCTGGCCGTACTCGGCGGCCCGCCGGAGGCGTACGCGGCCTACGCGGCGGCGGTACGCGAGGAGTACGGTTTCGTCCCCGACGACGCCTTCCGGTCCGGACGGGCCGCCGTCCTACGGCAGTTGCTCGACCTGTCCGCCCTCTACCGCACCCCGGCGGCCCGGGAGCGGTTCGACACCCGGGCCCGCGCCAACCTCTCCGCCGAACTCACCGCACTGACCTGAGCGGTCTCATGTGAGCCGTCCGACCGGGGCCACCACGGTGGCGTTCTTGCCGCAGGCCCAGTGCGGCTCCGACCCCAGCTCGGGTTCCACGCTCAGCGCGTGCGGGTCGCCCTCGGCCGCGCAGGCGGTGCACAGCGGCCAGCGCCCGTACGCCTCCAGCAGCGCGTCCTGCACGTCCTGGGCCAGCAGCCCGAGGACGAACTCCGCCCCGTCCGGCCACTGCTCCAGCCACCAGCGGCGGTGCGTCACGGCCTTCTCGACCATCGAGACCACCTCCGCCTCGGCCACGTCCCGGGCGGTGAGGTCGGCGAGGATCAGGGCGCGGGCGGCGTGCAGTGCGGTTTCGATGTCAGAACTGGCCATCCACCCATTGTCCCGCAGGTCAGCTCGGCACAGGGAAGCCCTCGGTGTTCAACTCGACGCCGAACGGCTCCGGCAGGCTGACCGGCTTGCCGAAAGGCGTACGGAGACTCTGCCGGTACGCACCGTTGTGGGGCTCGGAGAACAGCGTGACCGTCGGACCGGGCTCGTCGAAACGGTCGATCAGCAGGTAGAGCGGGACCGGGGCATGGGCATAGCCCCAGAGCTTCTTCGTCCGGTCGTGCCGGGCCGTGCTCCGTGAGGTGATCTCGACCGCCAGCAGCACGTCGGCGGCGTCAACCGGACCGTCCTCGTCCACCGCGAGGACAGCGGTGTCCACGACCACCAGATCCGGGATGTAGAGCATCTCCAGCCGGGCGATCTGCGTGCCGAGCGTCTGGAACACCTCAACGTCGTCCGGCAGGCACCGGACCAGCGCCCGGTGGACCCGTGCGGCGATCAGGTTGTGACCCGTGTTCGGCGGTGGCACCAAGACGATCTGCCCTCCCTCGATCTCGGCGCGCCAGCCCTCGGGAACGTCCAGTTCCCGCCAGGTGTCCAACAGGTAGGACCACTGCGGGTCCGACCCGACTGCCACGGCCGTCACCACCGACCCCCCTTCCTCGTGACGCTGCTCGTCCTCAAGGTAGTCCGACTCGAAGTGGCCGACGGCGTTCATGCGCCCAGCGTGCCACGGACGAGTGAACGCGGGGCGGGAACGCCGCGAGGGCGGCCTCCCCGCAGTGGGGAGACCGCCCTCGCAGACGATCAGAACTCGCCGATCCCGGGGGATCAGAAGTCCATGTCACCGCCCGGCATGCCGCCGCCGGCGGCCGCAGCGGCCTTCTCCGGCTTGTCGGCGATGACGGCCTCGGTGGTGAGGAAGAGCGCCGCGATGGAGGCGGCGTTCTGCAGCGCGGAGCGGGTGACCTTGGCCGGGTCGATGATGCCCGACGCGATCAGGTCGACGTACTCGTTGGTGGCGGCGTTCAGGCCGTGACCGGCGGGGAGGTTGCGGACCTTCTCCACCACGACGCCGCCCTCGAGGCCGGCGTTGGTCGCGATCTGCTTGATCGGGGCCTCCAGCGCCACGCGGACGATGTTGGCACCGGTGGCCTCGTCGCCGTCCAGCTCCAGCTTGTCGAAGGCGACACTGGCCTGCAGCAGCGCGACGCCACCACCGGCGACGATGCCCTCCTCGACGGCGGCCTTCGCGTTGCGGACGGCGTCCTCGATGCGGTGCTTGCGCTCCTTGAGCTCGACCTCGGTGGCCGCGCCGGCCTTGATGACGGCCACGCCGCCGGCCAGCTTGGCGAGGCGCTCCTGGAGCTTCTCGCGGTCGTAGTCCGAGTCGCTGTTCTCGATCTCGGCACGGATCTGGTTGACGCGACCGGCGACCTGGTCGCTGTCGCCGCCACCGTCGACGATGGTCGTCTCGTCCTTGGTGATGACGACCTTGCGGGCGGTGCCCAGCAGGTCCAGACCGGCGTTCTCCAGCTTGAGGCCGACCTCCTCGGAGATGACGGTGCCACCGGTGAGGATGGCGATGTCGCCGAGCATGGCCTTGCGGCGGTCACCGAAGCCCGGGGCCTTGACGGCGACGGACTTGAAGGTGCCACGGATCTTGTTCACGACCAGGGTCGACAGGGCCTCGCCCTCGACGTCCTCGGCGATGATGACGAGCGGCTTGCCGCTCTGCATGACCTTCTCCAGCAGCGGGAGCAGGTCCTTGACCGAGCCGATCTTGGAGTTGGCGATCAGGATGTACGGGTCCTCGAAGGACGCCTCCATCCGCTCCAGGTCGGTGGCGAAGTAGGCGGAGATGTAGCCCTTGTCGAAGCGCATGCCCTCGGTGAGCTCGAGCTCCAGGCCGAAGGTGTTGCTCTCCTCGACGGTGATGACACCTTCCTTGCCGACCTTGTCCATGGCCTCGGCGATGAGCTCGCCGATCTGGGTGTCGGCGGCGGAGATGGAGGCGGTGGAGGCGATCTGCTCCTTGGTCTCCACGTCCTTGGCCTGGGCCAGCAGCTGGTCCGAGACGGCGGCGACGGCCTTCTCGATGCCGCGCTTCAGGGCCATCGGGTTGGCGCCGGCGGCGACGTTGCGCAGACCCTCGCGGACGAGCGCCTGGGCGAGCACGGTGGCGGTGGTGGTGCCGTCACCCGCGACGTCGTCGGTCTTCTTGGCGACCTCCTTGACGAGCTCCGCGCCGATCTTCTCGTAGGGGTCCTCGAGCTCGATCTCCTTGGCGATGGAGACACCGTCGTTGGTGATCGTGGGGGCGCCCCACTTCTTCTCAAGGACGACGTTGCGGCCCTTGGGGCCCAGCGTCACCTTGACGGCGTCGGCAAGCTGGTTCATGCCGCGCTCAAGGCCGCGGCGAGCTTCCTCGTCAAACGCGATGATCTTGGCCATCGGAAGTGGTCCTCCAGGACACGGTCGACTGCTCGGACCGAGAGGTGCCCGCGACGGACGGCCCTGCGAGCGTGGGGCCTTTCCCCTGCGCTCCCTGGGGCCTCACCGACCCGGTCCGTTTGTCACTCTCAAGCTGAGAGTGCTAACGCCAATGATTAGCACTCTGGGGTATCGAGTGCAAGCCCAATGCGGCAGTGTCGACCGGCAGTCGGTGACCGGTCAGCTGGCGGTCGGCCCCCGGACCCCGCAGACGGCAGTGGACCCGTACGACGGGCGTCGTACGGGTCCACTGCTCGAACAGAGTGAGCGCCAGCTCGTGACCGAGCCGAGGGCTCCGCAGGTCGGAAGGTCAGACCGCAGCGTTGCGGACCATGTCCGCCTGCGGACCCTTCTGCCCCTGGGAGATCTCGAACTCGACCCGCTGGCCCTCCTCGAGGGTGCGGTAGCCGTCCATCTGGATCGCGCTGTAGTGGACGAACACGTCCGCACCACCGTCGACCGCGATGAAGCCGTAGCCCTTCTCCGCGTTGAACCACTTGACGGTGCCCTGAGCCATTCCGAACTCCCCTTGTGCTGTGCTGGCCCTTCACGGACCCGCAGGTTGCGGGCCCAGGCTGGTAGGCCGGCCCGAGGGAACCCCCCCTGGGCACAGCCGTGCACGTCGCAAACCGCCGCCGTTTCCCGGGAGTTGCCGGTTCGACGGGTGATTGCGTACGACCGCCGCTGAATGTATCCGGACAGACGCCCTCTGCAACAGGCCCAACTTCCCGGAATTCCACCCGGAAGCTTTCGGGTGTCGCGGGATAAAAGCGGCAGAATGCGCCAATTCCCGCCGGGCATAATGGACGAAGAGTCGCAAATCGCCGGTAAATTTCTGACGTCGTCCTGACATCTTCTGCCGTGGACTGCCCGAGGTCCGTCTCAGCGGCCGGAAGAGCCTTGCGTATGCGATCGGCTGGCGGAGCGTCAGTCGCAGGCCGGTCCGGGGCCTCGCTCCCGAGATGTGGCCGACGGGGGAGTACGCCGACACCTGCGCACTTTACCGCCACTTGAGAGCGCCCTTTTCCACCGGCACGCCAAGAGCCGCCAACCGGCACGGAAATAAACATTCCAGGCCCGTCGGCGGCTCCCGGTGTGCTAGCGGCGACCGGGTCCGCAGGTGTGCGGAGTCGGCGCCGGGGGTTCAGCAGCCGCCGGCCACCGCGGGGATGACCGAGACGGACGAACCGTCCTTGATCTCGGTCTCCAGGCCCTGGTCGAAGCGCACGTCGTCGTCGTTGACGTAGACGTTGACGAAGCGGCGCAGCTTGCCCGCGTCGTCCAGGATCCGGGCGGCGATGCCGGGGTGGCTGGCGTCCAGGTCGGCGATGACGGCGGCCAGGGTCGCGCCCTCGGCGGTCACCTCGGCGGCGCCGCCGGTGTAGGTGCGCAGGATGGTCGGGATACGGACGGATGCGCTCATGGTGCGAAGCTCCTAGGTGGTGGGTCGGGGGGCGCCGGGCGGGCCGGAGCGGCGTCGGACTCAGGCCAGGCCGGCGGCGCGGAAGGAGTCCAGCGTCGGGCGGATGGTGGCGGTCAGACCCGCGTCGGACACCGCGTCCAGGGTCTTCAGGCCGTCGCCGGTGTTGATCGCGACGGTCTCCTTGGCCGGGTCCAGCTGTCCGGTCTCGACCAGCTTCTTCAGCACGCCGACGGTCACCCCGCCGGCGGTCTCGGCGAAGATGCCCTCGGTGCGGGCCAGCAGCTTGATCGCGGCCACCACCTCGGCGTCGGTGACGTCCTCGACCGCACCGCCGGTGCGGCGGGCGATGTCCAGCACGTACGGGCCGTCGGCCGGGTTGCCGATCGCCAGCGACTTCGCGATGGTGTCCGGCTTGACCGGGCGGATCACGTCGTGGCCCGCCTTGAAGGCGGCGGAGACCGGGGAGCAGCCCTCGGCCTGGGCGCCGAAGATCCGGTACGGCCGGTCCTCGACCAGGCCGAGCCTGATCAGCTCCTGCAGCCCCTTGTCGATCTTGGTGAGCTGGGAGCCCGAGGCGATCGGGATGACGATCTGCTCCGGCAGCCGCCAGCCGAGCTGCTCGCAGATCTCGTACGCCAGGGTCTTGGAGCCCTCGCCGTAGTACGGGCGCAGGTTGACGTTGACGAAGCCCCAGCCCTCGCCGGCCGGGTCGCCGATCAGCTCGGAGCAGAACCGGTTCACATCGTCGTAGTTGCCCTCGATGCCGACCAGTTCGCCGCCGTAGACACCGGCCATCACGACCTTGCCCTGCTCCAGGTCGTGCGGGATGAACACGCAGGACTTGAACCCGGCCCGGGCCGCCGCCGCGCCCACCGCGCCGGCCAGGTTGCCGGTCGAGGAGCAGGACAGGGTGGTGAAGCCGAAGGCGCGGGCGGCCTCGATGGCGCAGGCGACCACCCGGTCCTTGAAGGAGTGGGTCGGGTTGCCGGAGTCGTCCTTGATGTGCAGCTGTGCGGTGAAGCCCAGCTCGCGGCCCAGGTTGTCGGCCTTGACCAGCGGGGTCCAGCCGGGGTTCAGGTTGGGCTTGCCGGCCACGTCGGCCGGGACGGGCAGCAGCGGTGCGTAGCGCCAGATGCTGGCGGGGCCCGCCTCGATCCGCTCGCGCAGCTGCTCGGCCTGGTAGGAGTCGAAGTCGTAGGCGATCTCCAGCGGGCCGAAGCACTCCAGGCAGGCGAAACTGGGACCGAGGGGGAACCGGGTGCCGCACTCGCGACAGGACAGCGCGGCGGCAGGGCCGAGGTCGACGGTCGCAACGGGTGCTTGGGTAGCGGTAGCCATGATGGCGGAGGCCTCTCTCCTCATCTTCCCCGTGACGCGGCTGCGTCACAGGCCGGAATTGGCACCTGTCCCGCCGGGGCCTGTGACCGCCGGGCGAGAAGGTTGCCGGGACGTCAACGGGCCGTTCCCTCAGTCCCTCTGGATGAGCTCTGTGAAGTTGTGGTCACGCTGCCGGGCCGACCCCGATGTGCGCAGGTCCGGCCGAGTTACGAAGACTGTAGCCGAAGGTGTCAAGCTCGAACGGGGACGTCCGACACGCGAGATGAACCTGACCGTTTCCGCCCGAACACGAGGAGCGACACCGTGCCCGACCAGCTGACCGAGGCCCTCCTGCCGGAGGTGGAGCGCTGGCTGCGCCGCCACTCCTGGACGGCCGCCGACCGTCCCGTCGAGGCCCTGCTGGCGGCCAAGCGGGCGGCGGGCCGGGCCGGCTCCGTCAGCGTGGTGCTGCCCGCACTGGACGAGGAACCGACGGTCGGCGAGATCGTCCGGGTGATCCGGCGCGAACTGATGGAACGGCTCCCGCTGGTCGACGAGTTGGTGGTGGTCGACTCCGGCTCGGTGGACCGGACCGCCGAACTGGCCGCCGCCGCCGGCGCCCGGGTGGTGCACCGCGACGACATCCTGCCCCGAATACCCACCGTGCCGGGCAAGGGCGAGGTGCTCTGGCGCTCGCTGCTGGCGACCACCGGCGAGATCGTCTGCTTCATCGACGCGGACCTGCGCGAGTTCGACCCGGCCTTCGTCACGGGGATCGTCGGACCGCTGCTCACCGACCCCGGCATCCAGCTGGTCAAGGCGATGTACGACCGGCCGCTGGAGACCGAGGGCGCCGTCGTACCGGCCGGCGGCGGCCGGGTCACCGAGCTGGTCGCGCGTCCGCTGCTCAACCTGCACTGGCCGCAGCTGGCCGGGTTCGTCCAGCCGCTGGGCGGGGAGTACGCGGCCCGGCGCTCACTGCTGGAGCGGCTGCACTTCCCGACCGGGTACGGGGTCGAGCTCGGCCTGCTGGTGGACGCCCTGGACGAGGTCGGCCTCGACGCCCTGGCGCAGGTGGACGTCGGCGTCCGGCACCACCGCCACCAGGACGGCCAGGCGCTCGGCCGGATGGCCGCCACCATCTACCGCACGGCCCTGGAACGCCTCGACCGGACCCACCGCCTCAAGGCCGCGGACGACCTGGTCCACCCGCACCTCACCCAGTTCACCCGGGCCTCCCGGTCCCGCGAATTCACCCCGCACACCCACCCGGTCACGGCCCTCGAACGCCCTCCGATGCTCAGCGTTCCCGAATACCGGGACCGGGGTTAGCCCGCAGGGGCGCGGGGAACCACGCGAATCGGGAGGCACCTGCGGCCCGGTGCCGTCCGCTTCGCGCGGTTCGCCGTGCCCCCGATCCGTTCACCCTTGCTCCTGACGGGTGGCCCGACCCGAAGGGTTTCCGGTGCCCCGGGCCCGGCAAGGTTCAAGGCATGGGCGATCTCGCGACCGAACGTTCGAATCCGACCGGCAGGGCCCCGATCCTGGTGGCCTCGAACCGCGGCCCGGTGTCCTTCACCCTCGAGGACGACGGCTCGCTGACCCTGCGCCGAGGCGGCGGCGGCCTGGTCTCCGGGCTCTCCGCGATCGACGATCCGTCGTCCGTCTGGGTCTGCGCGGCGCTCGGCGACGCCGACCGCGCGGCGACCCGCCGGTCCCCCGACGGCCGGCTCGACCTGGGCGGCTTCGAGGTCGGCGGCCAGGCCGTCCGGATGCTCGACATCGATCCCGGCACCTTCGGCCGCGCCTACAACGGCATCGCCAACTCCAGTCTGTGGTTCGTCCACCACCTGCTGTACGACACCCCCGTCTCGCCGCTCTTCGACGACCGGTTCCGCCGCGAGTGGGAGTCCTACGGCGTGTACAACTCCGCCTTCGCCCAGGCGCTGGCCGCCGAGGCAGCCCCCGGCGCGGCGGTGCTCGTCCAGGACTACCACCTCTCCCTGGTGCCGACCCAGCTCCGCGCGTTCCGCCCCGACCTGCGCATCGGGCACTTCTCGCACACCCCGTGGGCCCCGCCCGAGTACTACCGGATGCTGCCGGACGATGTCGCCGAGGCAGTGCTCACGGGCATCCTCGGCGCCGACCGGGCGGCGTTCCTGACCCTCCGGTGGGCGCTCGCCTTCGCCGACTGCTGCGAGGCGGTGCTCGGCGCGACGGTGGACCGGGACGCCCTCACCGTCACCTGTGCCGGGCGCACCACCCGACTCGGCGTCCACGGCCTCGGCGCCGACGCGGACTTCCTCCGCTCGCGCTCCCACCAGCCGGACGTGGACGCCCGGCTGGCCACCCTGCGCGAGGCGGTCGGCCACTCGGCGGACGGGGCGCCGCGCCGGACCGTCGTGCGGGTGGACCGCACCGAGCTGAGCAAGAACATCGTCCGCGGCCTGCTCGCCTACCGGCACCTGCTCCGCACCCGCCCCGAGTGGCAGGACCGGGTGGTGCACGTCGCCTTCGCCTACCCCTCGCGCCACGACCTGCCCGAGTACCGCGAGTACACGGCCGCCGTCCGGCGCGTCGCGCAGGAGATCGACGACGAGTTCCGGACGGCCACCTGGCAGCCGCTGATCCTGCACGTCAACGACGACTTCCCGCGCTCGCTGGCCGCCTACCGGCTCGCCGACGTGGCCCTGGTCAACCCGATCAGGGACGGCATGAACCTGGTCGCCAAGGAGGTCCCGGTGGTCTCCGACGCGGGCTGTGCCCTGGTGCTCTCCCGCGAGGCCGGCGCCTATGCCGAACTCGCCGACGACGCCATCACGGTGAACCCGTACGACATCGTCGCCACCGCCGAGGCCCTGCACCAGGGCCTGACCATGCCTGCCGACGAACGCGCGGACCGCACCAAGCGACTGGCCGCCGCCTCCACCGCGCTCCCGCCCCGGCAGTGGTTCCTGGACCAGCTGCACGCCCTGGGCTGAGGCGCCTCCTTCGGAGACCCGCCCGCGGGCCCGCGCGGTCGGCGCCGACCGGCTCAGCGCGCCGGGCCGATCCGGTCGGCCAACTCGGCCAGCAGCGCGACCAGTCCGGCCGGGCCCGGCACCAACAGGTCGGCCCGGTCAGCGAGTTCACCGACCTGCGGTTCGCCCGCCACCGTCCCGCCGCTGCACACCAGCAGTCCGGGCCGGCCGTCCGTACGGCGCTTCTCGACGGTCGCGTACGCGGGCAGATCGCCGAGGTCGTCCCCGGCGTACAGCACCGCGCCGACGGCCGGACGTTCGGTGAGGAAGGCGGTCAGCGCCGCGCCCTTGTCCACCCCGGGCGGGCGCAACTCCAGGACGTAGCGGCCGGGTTCGACCATCAGGCCGTGGGTGGCGGCGAGCCGCTCCAGCGGTTCGCGGAGCAGGTCGAGCGCGGCGCCGGGGGCGTCGGTACGACGGGTGTGGACGCCCAGTGCGCGGCCCTTGTCCTCCACCCAGGTACCGGGGTGGGCACCCGCCCGCTCCAGCACCCGGGGGAGTTCGGCCCGGGCGGCGGCGACGCCGGCCGGCGGTTCGGGGGCGGTCAGCTCACCGGTGGCGGCCTCCCAGCGTTCGGCGCCGTACTGGCCGAGCACGGTGAGGTGTTCGAGCCCGGGGACGCCCGCGAAGCCGCCGTACCGCGCGGCGACGGCGGCCGGCCGGCCGGTCACCACGACCACCGCGCCGACCAGCGGGGCCAGCCTGGAGAGCACGGCCACCGCCTCGGGATGGGCACGCGCCTGCTCGGGGTCGGGGACGATCGGGGCCAGGGTCCCGTCGAAGTCGAGGGCGATCACGGCCTCGGCGGGCGCCGCCAACAGGGCCGCCAGGCCCGCGCGTCCGGCCGGGGTACTCGGTGCCGACTGCTCAGTCATACCCATGCCCAGACCCTACCCAGCCCGGGCGCATCCACCGCCGGCCGCGCGCCGAACCTCGCCGGGCCCTACCGCTCCGCGCGCTTGGCCGCCCGGATCCGGCGGAGCCGGTTGATCAGCACCGGGTCGTGTGCGAGCGCCTCCTGCCGGTCCAGCAGGCCGTTCAGCAGCTGGTAGTACCGGGTTGCCGAGAGGTCGAGCTCCTCCCGGATGGCGCGCTCCTTGGCACCCGCCGTCCGCCACGGCCGGGCCTCCAGTGCGAGCACCGCCAGTTCACGTTCACTCAGAGCGGCCACCGCACCCACCTCGCCTCGGACTCGCTACGAAGTGTCATTCTGCCCGGCCGCTCGGACACACTCTGCCGTCCCCACCGGACCCGCCGCCCGGCTAGCGTCGGTGCCATGACCAACAGCTTCGCTCTGCACATTCCCGACCTCGACCTCGAACCCGAGCCGCTCGGCCCCGACCAGATCGTCTCCGGCACCCCGGAGGTCACCGGCAAGGTGCTCTGGGAGTCCGAGGACGGCCGCCGGCTGCACGGGGTCTGGCAGATCACCCCGGGCGTGGTGACCGACGTCGAGGCGGACGAGCTGTTCGTGGTGGTGAGCGGGCGCGCCACGGTCGAGATCGAGGGCGGGCCGACCCTGAACGTCGGCCCGGGTGACTTCGCCGTCCTGCGCGAGGGCGACCGCACCACCTGGACCGTCCACGAGACCCTGCGCAAGGCGTACTCGATCACCCTCGGCACCGGCTGAGCCCGGCGGTTCCCCTGGGGCCCGGCCGGCCGGGCCCCAGGGGCCCGTCTCAGTGGTGCGCCTGGGCGGCCGCCTCCGCCGCCGACTTCTGCAGGGTGGCGAGGACCTGGTCGCCGCCGTCGCGCACCGCGCCGCCGATGCTCTTCTTGATCATGGCGCTCACCTTCTCCCAGGACGGGTCGCCGACCGGGTAGAAGCTGGCGCTGGGGAGGGTGGCCAGGAAGCTCTTGAGGTCCTCGCGCATCCCGCTGCCGGTCATCTCGTCGCGGGTGTCCTGGGTGACCGGGAGCAGGTTGTAGATCTCGTCGAACTTGAGGGTGTTCTCCTTCCGGTACACGAAGGAGAGGAACTTCTTGATCTGGGTCCGGTGCCCGTTGGCCTTGAAGGCCATCATCCAGTCCGCGACACCGAGGGTGCCGACCTTGTCCTGGGCGTTCTTGCGCGGAATGGGCGCCGTGCCGTACTCGAGGTCGGCGGCGTTGGCCTTCTGCATCAGCGAGGGATGGCCGTTGAGCATCGCGACCCTGCCGGCCGCGAAGTCGGCGAAGGCCGTCTTGCGGTCGACCGACCCGGGGTCGGGGTAGGTGAGGTGGGCGTCCACCAGGCTGGTGCGCAGCCAGGCGAAGGTGGCCCGGTTCTGCTCGCTGTCGATGCTGTAGTTGCCCGCGCTGTCGGAGAGGCCGCCACCGCCGCTCATGGTCCACATCATCGACTCGGCCTGGGCCTCCTCGGGGCCGAGCGGCAGGGCGTACGGCAGGACGCCGGGCACCCTGCTGTGGATCTGCACGGCGTCCTTGCGCAAGTCCTCCCAGGTGGCCGGGGGTTGGGTGATGCCGGCCTTGGCGAAGATGTCCTTGTTGTAGAAGAAGGCCCGGGTGGAGGCCGCGAAGGGGATGCCGTACTGGCTGCCGACGACCTGCCCGGCCTTGGCGAAGGCGTCGATCAGATTGGCCTGGGTGTCGATCGAGAGCACGTCGCCGACGGGGTAGAGCCGCCCGGCGGCGACCTGGTCGGCGAAGCCGCCGGTCTCGACGAGGTCGGGCGTGTCGCCCTTGGCGATCAGCTCCGCGACCCGGTCGTCGATGTCGTTCCAGTCGACCACCTCGACCGAGACCTTGATCGACGGGTCGGCGCTCTCGAACCGCCGGACCAGCTCGTCCCAGTAGTGGCTGGAGCTGGTCGCCTCGCTGTCCCCGTAGTCGGCGGCGACCAGCTTGAGGGTGACCGTGCCACCGGCCGGGGAGAGCAGGGTCCCGCAGCCGCTGCTCACCAGTACGGCGGCGAGCGCCGCGGCCAGGGCCGACCGGCGGCGGGACTTCCGGGCAGGGGTGTTCAACGGGGATACCGCCTTCGGGTGGGGAGGGCGGCCACACTGTCAGCGCCCTGACGTGGCGGTCCAGACCTACTGGCGGGTATTTATCGAGGTGCGCCGCCGCGTTGCAGTCCGTGCAACCGCGGTCCGGCGAATCGGGACGGAATCCCCGTTCCCGGCTGCCTCCGGAGTTGTCAGACCGCGATCACCCGGACACCGGCCTCGGTGAAGGCGGCGGTGAGTTCGGGACTGATGCCCTCGTCGGTGACCAGGGTGCCGATCCGGTCGACACCGCAGATCCGGGCGAAGGCCCGGTGGCCCAGCTTGGAGGAGTCGGCGGCCACCACGACCCGGCGGGCCCGTTCGGCGAGCAGCCGGTTGACGCTGGCCTCGCCCTCGTGGTGGGCGGTCGCACCGTGCTCGGCATCCAACGCGTCCACGCCCAACACCGTGACGTCCAGGGTGAGTTCACCCAGCACCAGTCCGGCCAGCGGGCCGATCAGCTCGTACGACTGGGGGCGGGCGACGCCGCCGGTCAGCACGATCTTCACCTGCGGACGGACCGTCAGCTCGTTGGCGATGTTCAGGGCGTTGGTGACGATGGTGACGCTCTGCCCGGGGCCGCTCTCCGGCCGTTCGGCCAGATCGGGGCGGACGGCCAGCGCGCGGGCCACCTCGGTGGTGGTGGTGCCGCCGTTGAGGCCGACCACCTCGCCGACCGCGATCAGGTCGGCCACGGCGGCGCCGATCCGCTGCTTGGCGTCGGCGTTCCTGGCGGTCTTGTAGCGCAGCGGCAGGTCGTAGGAGACGTTGTGCGCCACCGCGCCGCCCCGGGTGCGGGTGACCATCTGCTGGCGGGCGAGCTGGTCGAGGTCGCGCCGGATGGTGGCGGCGGAGACGTCGAGCGCCTCGGCGGCCTCCTCGACCTCCAGCTTGCCGTGCTCGGCAAGCAGTTCCAGCAGGGCGTTCCACCGCTCGTACCTGGACACGCTGGGCCGCCCCTCCTGTACCGGTCCTGTACCGACGTCGCGACTGCCTCGCGCGGGTGCGCGAAGCCTGGACAGCTTTGCACACCGCAGCCGGTCCGAGCGTTGTCCGAGGCCCGCCACGAACCGGGTACCACGCCTTAGCGTTGCGCAATCGTGCTCGAAACGGCTATAAATCAATCAGCTTCACGCATTCACGATCGGCGGGCCGGCCCGTCGGCGTACCTGCAGCAATGGACCTGAGCACTCCGAGGAGCTCGCACCCATGGCTTTGACTTCCCTGACCGGCGAGGAGCTCGCCACCCAGCCCGCGAACTGGCGCCGCGCCGCGACACTCGCCGCCGAGGCGTCCCTCGCCCTGCCGCAGCGCGGCGAGCGGGTGGCGGTGATCGGCTGCGGCACCTCCTGGTTCATGGCCCAGGCGTACGCCGCCCTGCGGGAGGCCGGCGGGCACGGTGAGACGGACGCCCTCGCGGCCTCCGAGTTTCCGCCCGGCCGCGGCTACGACCGGATCCTGGCGATCAGCCGCTCGGGCACCACCACCGAGGTGCTCGACGTACTCGGCCGGGCCAAGGCGCCGACCTCGGCGATCACCGGCGACCCGGACACCCCGATCGCCGGGGCCGCCGACCAGCTGCTGGTCCTGGACTTCGCCGACGAGCGCTCGGTGGTGCAGACCCGCTTCGCCACCACGGCACTCGCCCTGCTGCGCGCCCACCTGGAGCTGGAGGGCGCGCTCCCGGCGGGTGTCCCGAGCGTGCCGCAGGCCGCCGCCGACGCCGATCGGGCCCTCGCCGAGCCGCTGCCCGAGGGGCTGCTCGCCGCCGAACAGATCACCTTCCTCGGCCGGGGCTGGACGTACGGCCTCGCTCAGGAGGCCGGGCTCAAGATGCGCGAGGCGGCCGGCGCCTGGACCGAGGCGTACCCGGCGATGGAGTACCGGCACGGGCCGATCAGCATCGCCGCCCCGGGACGGGCGGTCTGGGCCTTCGGCGAGCTGCCACCGGGGCTGGCGGCGGACGTCGCCCGCACCGGCGCGCTGCTGGTGGCCGGCTCCGGCGCCGGCGGTCTCGACCCGCTGGCCGACCTGGTCAGGGCGCAGCGGCTGGCCGTGGCGCTGGCCGAGGCCCGCGGCCTGAACCCCGACGAGCCGCGCAGCCTCACCCGCTCGGTCGTCCTGGCCTAGCCCGCCCATCGGCCCCGACCGGCCCCGACCGGCCCCGACGGGTCCCGCCAGGAACGGCGGGAGGCCCCGTACCCGCCCCATCGCCCGGTTCCCCCACTGCCCAACGTTTGCCCGCACCAGCGCGGTGCAACAGGAAGGAAGGTTGCCCACGGTTCCGGAGAGCACCCGGTGCACCTCCGATGGCGACAAAGCTCACCCCCGTTGGACCAGACCAATCCGGCAACTGGACTAGACCTCTTCGACCTGGCCAAGGGACACTGTCACCCGTGAAGCACGTCATCGCACTCGATGTAGGCGGCACCGGCATGAAGGCCGCGCTACTCGCCCAGGACGGCTCCGTGCTGTTCGAAGCACGCCGCCCGACCGGGCGGGAGCGCGGCACCGACGCCGTGGTCGCCGCCGTCCTCGGCTTCGCCGCCGACCTGGCCGACGAGGGCCGCAGCCGTTTCGGCTGCCCGCCGCTCGCCGCAGGCGTCGCCGTGCCGGGGACGATCGACGAGAAGAACGGGATCGCGGTCTTCTCCGCCAACCTCGGCTGGCGGGACCTGCCGATGCGCAAGCTGCTCGGCGAGCGCCTCGGCGGCCCGGACGGCACCGCCGTACCGATCGCCCTCGGTCACGACGTCCGCTCCGGCGGACTGGCCGAGGGGCGGCTCGGCGCGGGCCGCGGCGTGGACCGCTTCCTGTTCATCGCGCTCGGCACCGGCATCGCCGGAGCCATCGGCATCGGGGGACGGATCGAAGCGGGCGCCCACGGCTACGGCGGCGAGATCGGCCATGTCGTGGTCCGGCCCGGTGGCCCGGCCTGCGGCTGCGGAGCCCGTGGCTGCCTGGAGACCCTGGCGTCGGCCTCGGCCGTCTCCCGGGCCTGGGCCGAGCGCTCCGGCGACCCGGCCGCCGACGCGGCTGCCTGCGCGGTCGCCGTCGACGCCGGGGACAAGCGAGCGATCGAGGTCTGGCAGAACGCCGTGGACGCCCTCGCGGACGGGATCGTGCTGGCCCAGAGCCTGCTCGACCCCGCCACCGTGATCGTCGGCGGCGGACTGGCCGAGGCCGGTGACACCCTCTTCACGCCCCTACGCGCGGCGGTTGCCGAGCGGCTGACCTTCCAGATGCCCCCGAAGGTCGTACCGGCCATGCTCAAAGACACCGCCGCGTCCCTGGGCGCGGGCCTGCTCGCCTGGGATCTGCTCTCCATGGAGGTGACCGCGTGACGACCGCGCGGAATCAATCAGCGTCCCCCGGCCTTCGGGCGGGAGGTGCCCCCGTCGCCACTGGTACGGCGCTCTCCGGCGCCCGGCTGGTGCTGCCGGGCGGTGTCGTCGAGCACGGCCGGCTGACCGTCGAGGGCTCGCGCATCGCGACGGTGACGAGCGGCGCGCCCCGCACGGGCGGAGGCGGTGGCGGCGAGCCGGGCGACCTCGACCTGACCGGTCACACCGTCGTCCCGGGCTTCGTCGACCTGCACGTGCACGGCGGCGGCGGTGCCTCGTACGCCTCCGGGGTGGCCGAGGAGGCCCTCAAGGTCGCCCGTACGCACCTGGAACACGGCACCACCACCACGATGGCCTCCACCGTGACCGGTGAGATCGACGAGCTCTGCCACCAGGCGGCCGTCCTCTCCGAACTGGTCGAGGACGGCGTGCTGGCGGGCATCCACTTCGAGGGCCCGTTCATCTCGCCCGGCCGGTGCGGCGCCCACCGCCCCGACCTGCTGCGCGACCCGGACCCGGCGCTGGTGCGCAAGCTGGCGGACGCCGCGCGCGGCCACGCCAGGATGTTCACCCTCGCACCGGAGCTGCCGGGCGGCCTGGAGTCCGTCCGGATGCTCGCCGACCTCGGCATCATCGCGGCCGTCGGCCACACCGACTCCGACTACGCCAAGACGCTGGAGGCGGTGGACGCCGGCGCCACCGTCGCCACCCACCTGTTCAACGCGATGCCGGGCATCCAGCACCGCGCCCCGGGACCGATCGTCGCCCTCCTGGAGGACGAGCGGGTCACCGTCGAGCTGATCAACGACGGCGTCCACCTGCACCCCTCGGTGCTGGACCTCGCGTACGGCACGGCGGGCCCGGACCGGGTCGCACTGATCACCGACGCGATGGGCGCGGCCGGGATGGGCGACGGGCTCTACCCGCTCGGCCCGCTCCAGGTCCGGGTCGAGAACGGGGTCGCCCGCCTGGTCGAGGGCGGCTCCATCGCGGGCTCCACCCTCACCCTGGACGTCGCCTTCAAGCGCTCCGTCACCGTCAACGGCCTGAGCCTCGGCCAGGCCGTGCAGTCCCTGTCCACCGTCCCGGCACGGCTGCTCGGCCTGTCGGACTCCATCGGCTCCCTGGAGGCAGGCAAGAACGCCGACCTCGTCGTCCTCGACTCCGACAGCTACGAGCTCGTCGCGGTGATGCGCCGCGGCGAGTGGATCGTCGGCGCGGACCGCCTGCACACGGTCGCCCACGCGGCCTGAGCCCTCCCGTCCCACCGGGGGTGAGTAGCGGCGCTGCGCCCCGCTACTCACCTTCCGGGGGACACCCATGCCTCTTGCCCGTACCGCCGAGCTGCTCGCCGCCGCCGTGTCCGCACGCCGCGGCCTGCCCGCCTTCAACGTGATCACCCTGGAGCACGCCGAGGCGATCGCCGCCGGGGCCGAACGCGCCGCCGCCCCGGCCGTGCTGCAGATCAGTCAGAACGCCGTCGCCTTCCACGGCGGCCGGCTGCTGCCGCTGGCCCGGGCCTGCGCCGAGATCGCCGCCGCCGCCCGGGTACCGCTCGCGCTCCACCTCGACCACGTCGAGGACGTCGAACTGCTCCGCGCGGCACCCGCCGGCGGGTTCTCCTCGGCCATGTTCGACGCCTCCGCCCTCCCGCACGCCGAGAACGTCAAGGCCACCGCCGAGGCCGCCGCCTGGGCCCACCGGCACGGCCTGCACCTGGAGGCCGAGTTGGGCCGGGTCGGCGGCAAGGACGGCGAGCCGCCGCTCTCCCCGCATGCCCCCGGCGCCCGCACCGACCCCCGCGAGGCGGCCGACTACGTCGCCGACACCGGGGTGGACGCCCTCGCGGTGGCGGTCGGAAGTTCACACGCGATGACCACCCGGACGGCCGCACTCGACCACGACCTGATCCGCCGTCTGGCTGACGCCGTGCCCGTCCCGCTGGTGCTGCACGGCAGTTCCGGCGTACCGGACGAGCAGCTGTCGGCGGGCATCGCGGCCGGCCTGGTGAAGATCAACATCGGCACGGCGCTCAACACCGCCTTCACCCCGGCCGTCCGTCGCCACCTGGCCGATGACGACCGGGTCACCGACCCGCGCAAGTACCTCGCCCCGGCCCGCACCGCGATGGCCGAGGCGGTGGCCCACCTGGCGGGGGTGGTCACTTCTTCGGATACTCGCCGACCGACCTCGGTGTGATCGCCACCTGATCGACCGCGATGTTGACCCCGTCCGGGACCGACACCGCGAAGGTGGTGGGCCCGGCCTGCAGGTCAGGCCATATGTTGCTGGTGGTCCAGGCCTGGTCGGGATCGCTGGAGTGGGTGTAGTTCTTCAGGTTCATCAAACCCCCGGCGAATTTCTCGCCGTTGATCGTCACGGTCGCCGGAACATCGGCGCCCGGGTTGTTGTAGTGCAGCCAGAACTTGTACGGGCCCGCTGTCTGGACCGAGATCGTCCACACAATGGTCGAGCCCGCACCACCCTGGAGCGTGCGGTAACTTCCGTCCGCCGAAATGGCGTTCTTGATGCCGTTGCCTGAAGGAGCACTCCCCTGCAGCTTGGACGCATCCGCGGTCGTATCGGTGGACGGCGGCGGCACCGAGGGCGCGGCCGACGAGGCACCGGCACTCGGGCTCGCACTCTGACCGGCCGGTGCGCTGTGGCTGTTGGCCGGCTTGGCGCCGTCGTTGGACTTGCCCGCGTCGCCACCGGACAGCGCGATCCCGCCACCGATCGCGACGGCGGCGATCACGGCCACCACGCCGATCACCGCGGCCTTGCCGCGCCCGCCCGAGGACCGCTCCTCGCCCGGCTGCGGCCGGGAGTGCTCGGCGTAGCGGTTCGGCTGCTGCTGCTGCGGAACCTGCTGGGTCGGCGACGTCGGCGGCTGCTGCCCGTACGGCGGGCGCGGCTGCTGGCCGTACTGGGCCCGGCCGACCTCCATCGGGCGCGCGTACGACGTACGCGGCTGCCCCGGTACCGGGGTCGTGTCGGGTACCGATTCGCCCTCCGCCGGGCGGTAGAGGTAGGCGAACGGGTCGTCCTTGGCCGCGCTCTCGGGCGCGCCGTTGCTGCCGTCCGTGGTCACGGTGGTCAACTCCCCATCGCAGCGCGCCGCACGGCAGCTCGCCGTACGGGCCAGTGGTGACGGTCGTACCCGCGAACCCTACCTTCCGGAGCTGACCGCAGGGAAAGGCGCCCTGAGCTGCGCTCAGCCCGCACGCCGATGCGACCGCTCTCCGCGCGCGCCCCGCACCGCGCCTCCACGCGCCCGTTTCTCGTCATACATCCGCTCATCGGCGGCATGCAGGACTTCCTCGATGCTCATTCCGCAGCCCGCCCAGCCGATCCCCAGGCTGACGCCGACCCGGGTGGTGCGGTTGTCGATCCGCATCGGCGGCACGATCGCGTTGCGCAGCCGCCCGGCGAGGTCCTTGGCCTCCTCGCGGCCGATCCCGTCGGCCAGCACCACGAACTCGTCCCCGCCCAGCCGGGCCACCGTGTCGCCCTCGCGCACGGCCTGTTGCAGCCGCCTGGCCACCTCGATCAGGACCGCGTCGCCCGCCTTGTGACCGAACCGGTCGTTGATCGACTTGAAGCCGTCCAGGTCGCAGAAGAGCACCGCGAGCCCCTTCTCGACCCCGCCGCCCCGGAACCCCCCGCTCCACAACTCGCCGCCACCGGAACCCTCGGACGGCACCACGGCGTGCACGTGGTCCGGCGGGGTCTCCTCCCGGCCGGCCAGCGGGCGCCCGGCGGCGAAGTCCTCGCGGTCCCGCTCCAGCGAACGCGAGTCGGCGCCCGGACCGGAGCCGTCAGGCGCGCCGTAACCGTGCGTCAGCGTGGCCGGGACGCCCGGCCCGTCATAGGCGCTGTGCCCGCCGCACGAGACGCTCTGGGCGGCGTACGCGGGCTCCGTGTGCGGCGTCCCGAGTGGATCCGCGTAGCCGGGCTCGGCGCGGGACTGGTCGGCGTAGGCCGAGTCGGCGTACGCGGGATCGGGGTACCCGGGCGGAGGGTAGCCCGGCGGGACGTAACCGGGCGGGGAGAAGCCGATCTCGGGGTGGGCCGCGGCGTGCCCGGCCGGACCCGGCAACTGCGGCTGGTCGCACAGCCGGCGGCCGAGTCTGGCCCGCAGCTCGGCGCTGTTCGGCAGGCCGGTGAGCGCGTCGTGGCTGGCCCGGTGGGCGAGTTGGAGCTCGTGCCGCTTGCGGTCCTCGATGTCCTCGACGTGGGTGAGCAGGAAGCTCGGCCCCTCGGCGGCGTCGGTCACCACGGAGTTGCGCAGACAGACCCACTGGTAGCCGCCGTCCCGCCGGGAGAGCCGCAGTTCGGCCCGGCCGCCGTCGGCACTGGTGCGGTGCAGCAGCGCCAGGTCGTCGGGGTGCACCAGATCGGCGAAGCGCTGCTGGCGCAGGGTGGCCCGGGGACGGCCGAGCAGCCGGCACAGCGCGTCGTTGACCCGGCTCAACTGGCCCCGCCCGGCACCGTGCAGCTCGGTGATGGCCATCCCGCTCGGGGCGAACTCGAAAGCCTGCCGGAAGCTCTCCTCGCTGGCCCGCAGCGCCTGCTGCTCCTTCTCGAGACGGGCCAGCGCACGCTGCATCTCCGCGCGTAGCCTGGCGTTGCCGATGGCGATGGACGCCTGCAGGGAGAACATCTCCAGGGCCTCGCGGGTCCACGCACCGGGGCGCTTCCCGCTGCGCGGACGGTCCACCGAGAGGACGCCCAGCAGGTCGCCGCCCGCGCTGTACATCGGGGCGAGCAGGGCGTCGGCGGGATGCCAGTCGTTGGCGTACACCGGCAGCGGACCGTCGCCCGTCCAGCGCGGGATGTCGGGACCGATCGCCCAGCCCCGGTCGTGCGGCAGGAAACGCAGCGTGCCCCAGTGGTCGCTGACCCCCAGCAGCCGGTCCCAGGACTCCCGGGAGCCGACCTGGCCCAGCAGCACGGCGGGCCCGCCGAAGGCGCTCTCCTCGATCTCCCAGACCGCGGCCACCACCAGATCGCCGTCCGGCCGGACCAGACTGACCGCAGCCGCGTCGAACCCGAGTCCGTGCACCGCGCCCTCGACCACGGCCTGCAGGGTGCCTGCCAGGCTGCGGGCAGCGTTGAGGTCCGCCACGACCCGGTGCAAGGTGCGGAGGGTCGCCAGGCGGACGTACGGCTCCGACTCGGCTTCCATGCGGGGGCTCCCCGGCTGCTTCGGATAGTTCTTGATTGGTTATGGTCCGATTGCCAGAAGAACTGAATCACAGCGAGCACTGCGATCGGCACGCTCGGTCAACAATAGGCCGTCACTTGTGACTCAAATCACACAATCCTTATGCGTACATACGTAGTTCATCTGCCTGATACCGAGACGTTCCCGGACAATCACGACTATTGGGTGGTCGGCGACCGGGCGTTGCTGCTGAAGGCCCATGACGGCCGGGAGACGCTCGACGATCACCCCTGCGGGTGAGCAGGCCCGGAAGTCCCGCGTCGGCCGAGGCCGGACCGGACCGGACCCTCGATCGGAACCCGCAATCGGTCTCCGGTCCCGAACCGGTCCTACGACCAGGGCCCGATGCCGCCCACCCGTCGCGCCGACTACCGTGCGGTACGTGTACAGCTCCCCACGGCCCGCCTCCGCCGCCCCGACCGCCAGCGCCGACGAGTTCCGGTCCGCGCTGGCCCAGCTCGCCGCCGGCGTCACCCTGGTGACCGCCCACGACCCCGAAGGCGGGGCCGACGGCGAGGACGCCGGAATGACCGCGACCTCGTTCCTCTCGGTCTCGCTGGAGCCGCCACTGGTGCTCGTCTCGGTGCGCGAGGACTCCCGGATGGACGAGCTGCTCTCCCGGGTGGACACCTGGGCCGTGTCACTGCTCGGCGAGGAGCACCGGACGACCGCCTCGCGCTTCGCCATGAAGGGCCGCCTCGGCGACCGCCTGCTCTTCGCCGACACCCCGCACCACCGCGGCGAGTTCGTGGACGCGCCACTGATCGACGGCGCACTCGCCACGGTCGAGTGCCGCACCGAGCAGCGGGTCAGCGCCGGCGACCACACCCTGCTGATCGGCCGGGTACTGGCCGCCCGGGTGCCGAGCCCGGACAGCCGGCCGCTGCTCTACTTCCGCGGCGGCTACCGCAGACTCGCCTGATCGCCTCGGCGCTGTCGGCGCTGTCGGCGGCACCGCACCCCCACCCGGCGCCAACCGCAGCCACCAGACCTGAGCGGCCACCAACTCAGGCGGCCCGCACGGACTTTGCTCAGTACTCCGACGGCCGGCCGCGCCCCTGCTTCAACTCCGACCGGTGCCGCTTGTTCTGCAGCCGCCGCTCGACCATCCCCCGGCTCGGCTTGGTCGCCCGCCGGGCCTTCGGCGGCGGGGCCGTGGCCTCCCCCAGCAGCGAGGCCAGCCGGGCCGCCGCGACCTCGCGGTTGCGCCACTGCGAACGGTGCTCGGAGGCGCGGACGACCAGCACCCGGCCGTCCACCAGCCGGCCGGCCAGCCGCTCCAGCGCCCGCTCCTTCCACACCGGCGGCAGGGCGTCCGAAGCCGCCAGGTCGTACCGCAGCTCGACCTGGGTGTCGGAGGTGTTGACGTGCTGGCCACCAGGGCCGGACGAACGCGAGAAGCGCCAGACGAGCTCGGCGTCCGGGACGACCACCGACCCCCGTACGCGGATGGGCTCAGGCATGCCCCCATCATCCCGCCCCGCCACGCCCCGGTCACCCGGTTATCCACCCGTCGACTGGGCGCCTTCTCGCTTTGTCGGCTTCTCCACTTGTCCACAGCTGTGGACAACCGTCGCCGATCCGCCGCCGCCCGCCCGATGCCCCGCGCCGCATGCCGGACAATGGCCTACGTGATCGAGCTCGACTACTCCCTCTCCGACCGCTTTCCCGACCCTCCGCAGACCGACTACCGCAGCGCCTCGGTGCGCAGCCTGCGGTACGACCTGTTCTGCGGCGACATCTTCCTGGAGGCGGACGGCCAGGACTTGTCCACAGCCTGGGGATGGGTGCCGGTGCTCGACTTCGCCTGGGCGCTCTGCGACTCCGTCGAGGAACTGGACCTCGATGTGCGCGGCAGCCGCGCCGCCGCCGTGCAGACCTTCGACCTGGACTTCACCCAGAACACCGAACTGCTGCGGTTCGCCCGCCGTTTCGGCCTGGTGGAGATCAGCGCGACCTGGCGGCGGGACACCCCGCCCGCCGTGGTCCGCCACGCCGAACTGCGCCGGGAGGCACGGGACTTCCTGCAGGACGTGATCGCCGATCTGACCGAGCTGCACGAGGGTCTGGGCGACAACCCGAATATCTGGTCGCTGCTGGGGAAGTTTCCCCGGGTCTGACCGGCCCCCTGCTCCGCGCTCGGCGTCGGCGGCCGTGACAGCAGATCGATCCGGCCCGGCTGGAACCATGCCCGGCCCCTTTAACGTTCTTTGCCTACAAGAGCAACGAAGGGACACCACACACCATGCCAGTCAGCCTCTCCAAGGGTGGCAACGTCTCGCTGACCAAGGAGGCCCCTGGTCTGACCGCGGTCACCGTCGGCCTCGGCTGGGACGTCCGGACCACCACGGGCACCGAGTTCGACCTGGACGCCAGCGCGATCGTGCTGAACGCGGACGGCAAGGTGCTGTCCAACGGCCACTTCGTCTTCTTCAACAACACCAGCGCCCCCGACGGCACCGTGGTGCACACCGGTGACAACCGCACCGGTGAGGGCGACGGCGACGACGAGCAGATCAAGGTCAACCTGGCCGGTCTGCCCGCCGAGGCCATCAAGATCGTCTTCCCGGTCTCGATCTACGACGCGGTGGCCCGCAGCCAGAACTTCGGCCAGGTCCGCAACGCCTACATCCGCGTGCTCAACGCGGCCGGCGGCGCCGAGATCGCCCGCTACGACCTCTCCGAGGACGCCGCCACCGAGACCGCCATGATCTTCGGCGAGCTCTACCGCAACGGCACCGAGTGGAAGTTCCGCGCGATCGGCCAGGGCTACGCCTCCGGCCTCGCGGGCATCGCCCAGGACTTCGGCGTCGCGATCTGACGCGCCGTACCCAGAACGGACGCCCGGCCCCCTGCGAAAGGGGGCCGGGCGTCCGTCGTACGTACTGCCGTTCGCTGCCGGTGCTACCGCTGCCGGCCCTGGTCGGCACGGAGCTCGGGGAGCTCCAGGTACTCGGTCTCGTCGTGCGGCGTCAGGTCGACCACCTCGGGGCGGGCGTGGTCGGGACGGCCCTCCGGCTCCCGCACGTCCTGCCCGGCGGTCTCGGCAGCCGCCTCACCCGCCCCGGGGACGGCGTACCGGGCGCTCTCGGCCACCGCCTCGTCCCCGACCACGTCGGCCAGATCCGCCAGCTCGGCCCGCTCGCCGAGCTCCGCCACGCCGCCCGCGGCGGACACCGGAGCGGCCGGACGAACGGCACCGGGACGTCCGAAGAAGCTGAATCCCGCGGAGCGGCCCGCCCCCTGCGGACGCGGTCGCTGCCGAACGGCCGGAACGGCCGCACCGGCCTGCGCAGCCGTCCCCGCCGCCCCGAGCGCACGCGGCAGGACGGCACCTCCGAGAACCCGCGGCTGCGGCATCACCGGCTCGGGCCCACCCGGCTGCGGCACGGCCGGCGCCGGGCGAACGGGCCCGGGCACGACGGGAGCGGCGGGCTTGGCAGCCGCGGACACGGACACGGCCGACGTGCCGGACGCGGCAGCCGGAGCAAGCCGAGCTTCGAGCCCCGTCGGCACCGGAACAACCGCCGCACCGGGCCCGGCAGGCGCTGCCGGGAGAGCGGGCACGGTCGGCGCCACCGCCGCTGCCGGGACCAGACGCGCAGCACCCGTCGCCGTACCCGGGGCGGTAGCAGCCTCCGCAGCCGCCTCCCTCGCCGAGCTCGCCCCGGCTGCCCCGGCTGCCGAGGCCGGAACGGCCTGCGCCTTGGGCCGCAGGGCCAGCTGGGCCCGCGCGGAGCCGTCCCGGCGCGCCTCGGCCCGTTCGGCCTCGCACTCCAGGTGCCGCAGTACGGCCGCCGCGCGGACGAACGCCGCCGGACTGGCCGGGTACTTGGGCACGGTCGCGGCATGCGCCAGCCGGGCCGCCTCCGCCTCCTTCAGGGCCTGCTCGGCGACGGCGACGGCACGCTCGCGGAGGAGCCGGGCGATCTCCGTCTCGGCCTTGGCCAGCCGGGCCTTCTCGGCGGTGAGGCGGCGTCCGAAGCGGGTGGCCCGCTCCTCGGCGACCTCGGCCGCGTACTCGGCCTCGGCGAGCTGCTCCTCGTGGCGCTCCTCGGCCACCAGGCGGCGGTTCGCGGCGACCTCGGCGGCCTGCTTGGCGGCCCGGTCCCGCTGGCGCAGCAGGACCGCCATGCCGACGGCGCCGAACACCGCCGCTACACCGACCGATCGCACCAGTGGTTCATCGGGACTGACCACCAGCGCGACCAGCGCGGCGACGACCAGGGCACCTGCTGCGATCGGAGGTACAGCCCGGCCGAGGACGGAGGATTGACGGTGGCGTCCGCGTGACATGCCAAAGAAACTAGCGTGCGAATCGGGGCGCTGTCAGCCGCGACACCCTTTCGGGTCTTGACAGCGCGCCGAAACCACATCAGGTACCCGAACCATCACCTGACGTCACGGCAGCTCCGTCCGGCCGGGCCCCGCTCAACGGGGTGAGGCGGCCGGACCGGACGGGTCGTCGTGGTCCTCGGGGAGCCTGCAGACGTGCTGCAGCCACAGCGCGGCGGCGATCACACCGGCGCCCGCCAGTACCGCGAAGCCGGCCGTCACGGCCTGCTGCTTGCGGGCGGTGATGTCCAGCAGGCTGAGCAGGTAGACGCCGACACCGCCGTAGATGCCCGTCACCACGGCCGAGACCAGGGCGCTCGCCTGGCCCAGGACCACCGCCCGGGCCGCGCCCAGCGGATCCACTCCCTTGGCACCCGGTTGCCGTTCCCGTACGGCCTTGAGTCTGGCCCGGAGCGAGATCGCGGTGGCGAGCAGGACCACGGCGACCGCTGCCAGCACGATCGGAGCGGCCGTGGGCACACCGGGCAGCTGGCCGAAGGAGTCCCAGAGTTTGGCACCTGCCCAGGAGAGCACCGCCGCCACGATGGCGATACCCAGGAGCAGGCGGAGGCGGAGCGGCTTCACTCGGACGGA
>NZ_JYJF01000869.1 GCF_000955975.1 Saccharothrix sp. ST-888 | reverse complement strand
GCCGCCTCAAGGACCGCGACATGGGCCTGGAGCTCAGCCTCGAGGCCAAGAAGCTGCTGGGGAAGAAGGGCTACGACCCGATCCTGGGTGCCCGTCCGCTCCGCCGCACCATCCAGCGCGACATCGAGGACCACCTCTCCCAGAAGATCCTCTGCGGCGAGCTGCGGGCCGGCCACACCGTGGTCGTCGGTGTCGAAGGTGAGGGCTAGGAGGCCAATCTCACCTTCCGGGGCGAGGAGAAGTCGCCGGTGGCGGAGACCCCGGCGGCGGTAGCCTCGACAGGTCCCGACCTGACGAAGTAACACCAGCTCACAG
>NZ_JYJF01000868.1 GCF_000955975.1 Saccharothrix sp. ST-888 | reverse complement strand
CGGTACGCCGATCCCCGGCGCTCCGGGCGCGGGCGCGCCCGGAGGCAACCCCGGTGGCGCCGACTCCCAGAGTCGGCGACCCACCCGTCCGCAGCGGTTTGACGGCTTCGACGACCACCGGGGCAAAGGGGGCTTGGGCAGCGGGAGGGGGGGGCCGGAGGGCGTGGGGCGGGCGGGCGGGGGCTCGCGCGGATGGTCGGCGCGCGGGGAGTCGGGGGCGTTGGGCGACTGCGAGGCGGCGTGCGGCGGGCTGGTCGGCCCGGTCGGGGCGTAGCCGCCGAGCGCCGACACCTCGTGGCTGCGGTTGTCCGGGAG
>NZ_JYJF01000867.1 GCF_000955975.1 Saccharothrix sp. ST-888 | reverse complement strand
GGTGCGAGCTGTCGGTGATCCCGGAGAGCGGGATGCCCTTGCCCATCACGTCCGGCGGCATCGCCTTGGTGATCCGGTCACCCATCGCGTACGGGTAGCCGAGGACCCGGGAGGAGTCCTTGATGGCGGCCTTCGCCTTGCTGGTGCCGTACGTGACGTTCATCGCCACGTTGTGGGAGCTCCACTTCTCCGTCACGCAGCGGATGACGCAGCCGCGCCGGCTCTCGTACAAGCGGCTCTCGACGTCGCGCCTCGAGGTTCGCTCGCTGTTGAGGGAGCTCAGGCAGATCAGGCCGGGCGGGATGCGGTCGAGGT
>NZ_JYJF01000866.1 GCF_000955975.1 Saccharothrix sp. ST-888 | reverse complement strand
CTTCTACGCGCCGTGGAAGAGGTGCAGCATGCCGGTCTTCACCGAAATCACCGGTGCCTGCAAGCCCGACGTCTTGCCCCCCGACCCTGCGGGCAACCCGCGGCTGATCCAGCCGACGCTGGACCCGGCGACCGCTGCGGCCATCTCCGGTGCCGCCTCGGCCGCGCCCGCCAGCAGCAGCACCGGCTGGAACGGCGTCCAGGGCACCCACCGCGCCTCGCTCCTCGGCGGCAAGGCGATCGACGACGTGATCGTCCACGCAAAGGGCGACCCGGAGCTGTACCGGTACAAGAACGACGGGCACGGCAACTTCCG
>NZ_JYJF01000865.1 GCF_000955975.1 Saccharothrix sp. ST-888 | reverse complement strand
GGCTACTGGACCCCGCAGGGCACAAGCCCAACGAGCTCTCCGTGTGAGCGCATCCTCTCGTTGCTGTCGCCCGCTCGCTCGTCACCGCACCCGCAATGCTGCTCGCCGACGAGCCCACCCGAAACCTGGACAGCCGCTCCACCAAGGAGGTGCTGGCTATCATCGACTGACTCAACGCCACCGGCGCAAGGCGTACGGCCACGGAGACGCGACCGGGCACGCCCTGCGCGGCCCGCTCGCGCCCGGCACCGGTGAACCGCAGGGCGTCAGCCTCGACATCGAGCAGGGCGACTACGTCGCGGTGATGGGCAGTTC
>NZ_JYJF01000864.1 GCF_000955975.1 Saccharothrix sp. ST-888 | reverse complement strand
CCACTCACCGGCGCCTCCGTCTCCACCGCCGACCTCACACGCACCGCACACCTGCCTGCCTTGCGACCTTCTGCCCTATTCCTCCCGACTGCGGCGGCAACCCACCCCCGGACGACAGATACCCAGGTGAGAAGCACGCCCGAAACCTGGTAATGGTGTGTCTGTCGCAACGGGGCGCAGGAAGAAAAACCCGAGGGACACACACTGTCCGGGTGGCGGAATGGCAGACGCGCTAGCTTGAGGTGCTAGTGCCCTTTATCGGGCGTGGGGGTTCAAGTCATCCCTCGGAGAGCAGCGAGACGCTGGTCACAACTG
>NZ_JYJF01000863.1 GCF_000955975.1 Saccharothrix sp. ST-888 | reverse complement strand
TCCGAGGACAGCACCTCCACATTGAGGCAGAGCGCCTGCATTTCCTTGATGAGGACCTTGAAGGACTCGGGAATGCCGGGCTCGGGGATGTTCTCGCCCTTGACGATCTCCTCGTAGACCTTGACGACGCCGAGGGCGCCGTCCGACTTGATGGTGCGCAGCTGCTGCAGTGCGTACGTACGGCCGTACGCCTCCAGGGCTCACACACCCATCTCACCGAAGCGCTGACCAGCGAACTGCGCCTTAACATCGAGCGGCTGCTGGGTGATGCTGGAGGTCGGGCTGGTCGAACGGGCGTTCAGTTTGTCGTCGACCA
>NZ_JYJF01000862.1 GCF_000955975.1 Saccharothrix sp. ST-888 | reverse complement strand
TGCGTTGTACTCGATCACCGTGTGCCCGGCCTTGGCCACGTGGTGCTCGATCTCTTATGCCTGCTCCCAACCGTAGCCACAGCTCAGGCAGGCGAAGGAGTACGCCTCCCGGGCGGTCTCCACGGCAGTGGCCGGCCTGCTCGTCACGCCCAGTCCGCCCGCTGCCGTGTCGCGCTCTGCATTGCCACTCAGAGGGCTACCGATCGTCTCGCTCATCGCCGTCTCCCAGCGCCCGCCGGACGTCCGTCCGGCTCGGGTCTTTCCTTCTCAGGGAATGCCCGGGACATGCCTTTCGCTACCCGGCTTGCCAAGTCTT
>NZ_JYJF01000861.1 GCF_000955975.1 Saccharothrix sp. ST-888 | reverse complement strand
TACGTACCCGCGCAGGGTGAGGGATGCTCTCATCCGCGTGGCGCGATGGCCGCGCCTGTTTTGGGCAGTGGCCCGGTGTGTCAGAGGCCGCTACTGGCGTGCTCACAGGGATCGCGCTGGTCCCGACCGCGGCCGGGATCCCGCTCCGGGGCAAGCTCAAGGTCGTCTGGGAGCGGAAAACGGGGGCCACGAGCCGTCGCGTCCGTCGGGAAGGAAGTCCGTCCGAGTGAAGCCGCTCCGCCTCCGCCTGCTCCTGGGTATCGCCATCGTGGCGGCGGTGCTCTCCTGGGCAGGTGCCAAACTCTGGGACTCCTTC
>NZ_JYJF01000860.1 GCF_000955975.1 Saccharothrix sp. ST-888 | reverse complement strand
GTCTGGAGTACACCGAGGTGGCAAAGGCCCGGGTCCAGGTCGCGATCAACAGCAAGGAAGACGAGAAGCTCCTGGACGAGGAGGAGGACCTGGTGGCGGACGACGCCGAGGAAACATCGGAAGACAGAGGAGGAGGCGGAATCATGTAGGCGATGAGAGAAGAGAGGGCGTAGCCGTGGACAGCGACATGAGCGCCCTGCGTGGGCTGGGTACCGAGAAGGGCGTGCCGGTCGACCGGCTGGTCGAGTCGATCGAGTAGGCCCTCCTCATTTCCTACCACCGCACCGAGGGCTCCCGCCGTCGGGCCCGGGTCCAG
>NZ_JYJF01000087.1 GCF_000955975.1 Saccharothrix sp. ST-888 | reverse complement strand
TTCGCCCGCGCCGACTGCCGCCCTTGTCCCTCCCGCGACAAGTGCACCACCGCGGCCAAGGGCCGTCGCATGCTGACCCTACGACCCCGCGAGCTGCACGAGACCGTCGCCGCGGCCCGCGCCGAGCAGAAGACCGACACCTGGCAGGCCAAGTACACCCTGCGCGCGGGCGTCGAGGGCACCATCAACCAGGCCCTCGACGTCACCGGATTGCGCCGCGCCCGCTACCGCGGCCTGCCCAAGACCAGCCTCCAGCACGCCTACTCCGCCACCGCGATCAACGTCATCCGGCTCGACCCCACTGGGCCGAAGACCCCCGGCATCCCCGGACCAGTCGACTCACCCGGCTCGCCCACCAACTCGCAGCCTGACCACCGACCCAAATTCGGCAACAGAGTCAGCCATGCGGTCAAAGTTCGCTGAGAACGGTCAAACCTCAGCCCGAATCCACCGGCTTGATGTCCGATTGATCGTTTGGCTCTTTCCGGGCCGGCTCGTCGTGCGGGCGCGTGCGGCTCCACTGCTCGGTCCAGCGGGCGCGTACCTCAGCTTTGCCGTGGAGCCTCCCTGTGCTGTCGTTGGGCCATTCGACGTCGTCACTCACCAATTCCAAAAGGACGTCGGCGTCTTGACTGTTGTAGGCCGCGCGGGCCAGCAGCAGGAGTTCCCGGCGCGCCTCCACGGTGTTGTCGCCGGTCGCCGGTCGCCGGTCGCCGTCACAGACTCAGCACGAGGTCGCGGACGGCGGCCGGCTGGGACAGGAACGGGTGATGGCCGGCGTTCAGTTCCACAACGCTGCCTGCCCGGACGGCGAACTCGCGTTGCAGTTCGGCGGGGGTGCCCCGGTCCTGCGCGCAGACGAGGTACGTCGCGGCCACGTGCTGCCAGGCCGCGGACTGCACCGGCTGCTCGAGGACCGCCAGGCTCTGCCGGGCCGTCTTGTCCATGGCCTGTCGCCGGATCTCCGGGCCGCAGTCTTGGAGGAACGTCTCGGCCAGGGCGTCCGGCCGGACGGTGAACGTGCCACCCTCGGGATCGATGTCGAGGAACGGGGCGGGCTCCTGGCCGCCGAACGAGGAGAGGCTCTGCCCGACCTCGGGCAGGTAGCTGGACACGAGCAACAGATGGCGCACAGCTTCGACGCCCGCCGCTGCCTCCGCGGTGACGATGCCGCCGTAGCTGTGGGCGACCACGACGGTCGGCTCGTCGCTCGCCGTCAGCACCCCCCGGACCGCGGCGACGTCCTCCGCCAGCCCCGGGCCTTGCGCGCTTGTCGGCTCACCCGTCTCGCCGCAACTCGGCAGGGCGGGCGCCTCGCTGGCGACGTCCCGCTCGGCCAGCAGCTCAGCGGTGCGGTGCCACCACCACGATCCGTCCTTGACGCATGCTCCGTGCACGAAAACGACTCTCATCACGGCCTCCTGGTCTCGATCCGATCAGCTACCGAGAACGCTAGACCTACGGTCGTCACGTTCAGGCAGCGGCTTCTCGACGCGTGCACCGACTACGCGCTTGAGCACGGGCTTCCCGTCGAGTTCGCGCGGTTGCTGGGTCGCCCGCTGTGGACGGCCGGTCCCGAGGACGCCGACCGGTTTCTGAGTAGCCAGCGGAAGCTGGGCCTCGCGGGCAACACGGTCTACGGGAAGGCCGGGCGGATCGGCCGCCTCTACGACACGGCGTCCCTGGCCGTCGTGCGGTCGGTGCTCGACGCCCTCGGAATCGCTGACGATGACTTGACCACCGAGCAGTACACCGATGCTGTTGCTGCGGTTCGCTGAGTAGCCGCGAACGACGAAGACCCCTGCCCGGCTGAAGCCGAGCAGGGGCATGGTGCTTCAGCGGTCCGTCGTGGTGACGGACTCCTCGATCCGGTCCAGGCGCGCCATGACCCCTGGGAGGCCTGCGATGCCTGGCCGGTCCTCGGTGCCCTGCCAGTCGTCTCAGAACAGCTCGGCGCGGTGGAGCACGCGACGCAGGCCCCGGGGCGTTCGCCAGAGCAGTCCAAGGCCGGTCGTGATCGAGGTGACGGCCCCGGACCACACGACGATCGCGTCCGGCCCGGCGAGGCCGGTGGACTCGTCAGGCACCGGCACCACCGTCGTCCGGGATGGTCGGCGCGGCCACCGTGGCCTCCGGTGGAACGGCAGGGTTGACCGGTGGCGGCGGCGCCTTCGCGGATGCGGTCCGCAGCCACGACGGCAGCAGGCCGTCGATGACCGGCGAGGCCGTCGCCCGGGTCACGATCGCGGCCACCGCCGGTGCGGCGCCGAGCCGTGGGAGGGTGTCCGGCAGTCCGGCGTCGTGGACCGGAAGGGGAAGGCCGACGGCCAGGCCGAGCAGCTGCAGCGCGGTGCGGGCGGTACGGCGGGAAGCGTCAGACAGGGTGGTGTAGTCCTCAGCCGGTGACGTTGTCGGTGCGCATGGCAGCGGTCCAGGTCTGCGGCCCGACCACGCCGTCCTGCCCGGCGCCGCCGGGGGCTCCCGGTCCGGGTGGGGATGATCAGTTTGCGTCGCGCTCAGTGGGTAGCAGCCTGGTAGGTGGGCGGAAGGCAGTGGCAGGCGGGAGGCCGGTGATGATCGAAGCGAGTGACATCCGGGAGTGGCGGGGACACGACGTGGTCGACGTCGACGGCCACAAGATCGGCACGCTGGAGTCCGTCTACGTGGACACCGCGACGGACCAGCCGGCGTTCGCCACCGTCACGGTCGGCCTGCTCACCCGGCACCGGCTGGTGTTCGTCCCGCTCGCCGGAGCCACGGTGGGCCCCGGCTACCTGAAGGTCGCCCACCCCAAGGGCCGGGTCAAGGGGGCGCCCGCCATCGACACCGACGGCGAGCTGCCGGCCGAGGACGAGGAGGCCGTCTTCGCCCACTACAAGTTGAGCTACGCCCAGGGCACGGGCGGCGAGCGGCGCCTCGCACGCCGCTGACGGCCCACGGTGTCGAAGGAGGTCGGCCATGGCACTCTTCCTGTTCGTGGTCATCGTGGCCATCGTCCTGGGAATCGTCGGGGTGGCCGTCAAGGGCCTGTTCTATCTGCTGATCATCGGTGTGGTGGTCCTGCTGGCGGACCTGGTCTACGCGGGCTCCCGGCTCCGGCGGGGCCGTCGGAAGCCCGGCCGCTGAGGCGTGGCAGGGGCGGGCGGAAGGGCCGGACACGGTCGGGAGGACGTCTGGGAAGATCCTCGTATGACTGACCTCGCACAGTTCGCCGACCGGGTACGCGGTTCGCTGCTCGGCGGTGCGGTAGGAGACGCCCTCGGGTGGCCCATCGAGTTCCTCCGGCTGGATCACATCCGGGACCGCTTCGGCCCGCACGGCCTGGCCGGGTTCCCCGCAGACCGGGCCGTCGAGGTCACCGACGACACCCAGATGACGCTGTTCACGGATCACACGAAAAGTAGATGCCCCAGATGGCCGCTCCCGTAGCCATTTTTGGGCTCAGACCATGGTGACGAAGCATCGGTCCGTGGCTCTCGCCGCCTAGGGGAACCCGTGAATCGCACCGTGAGAAACCAGCGCACCAAACAGCTCCGCGCAATCATCTACATCCGCGTCAGCACAGCTCGGGAGGACATGAAAAGCCCCGAGCAGCAGCTGGCAATCTGTCGGGCCTACCTGACTCAAAAGGGGATCGCTGAAGTTGACGTCGTCCGCGACCTCGATCTCTCTGGATCAGACTTCGCCAAGCGGAAGATCAGTCAAATTATCGACCGCATCCGAGCCGGCGAGGCAGACGCCATCGTCGTCTGGGAGTATTCCCGATTCGGTCGAACCCTCATCGGCTCCTTGTTCTACATCAAGGAACTTCAGGAAGCCGGCGGAGATCTGCTCAGCGCCACCCAGGACATCGATGCGTCCACCGCAGCTGGCCGCTACATGCGCGACCAATTCCTGCGACTGGCGGAGTATCAGCTCGACCAGATCCGGGACTCCTGGAGGAGTACCCACCAGCGTCGACTGAACAAGGGGCTTCCACACGGCGGCCAGCCGCGATTCGGTTACCTGCGCTGTCCGGGGTGCCAGCGCTCTGAGGAAAATCCTGCGAGATACGTCTGCCAGAACAAGTGCGAAGGGCTCCTCGTCCACGACCCCGTCCGAGGGCCAGCGCTAGCAAAGGCGTATAGGCGGTTCGTCGACGGGGACACCCTCTACGCCATTGCGCGTGACGCATGGGAGGAGGGGGTGACGTCGCTGCGGGGATCCCGTATGACGGCTGATCAGTGGCGTGTGGTTATGGATTCGGGGTTCGCCGCTGGCTATTTGCGGTCGGTTGGTCAGGGACCGAAGCCGACCAACAGCCGTCCCGACTCTTACCCCATCTGGTACGACGGTGCCCATGATGCGCTCATCTCCCAGGCAACGTGGGACAGCTATGTGGAACTGAGGCTGCGTCAAGCTGACGCGTTCACTCGGGAGCGAGAGCCAAAATGGTCCTGCACAAGCATGGTTCGCTGTGGGGAATCCGATGACAACGAGAACCTGTGTCTTCGGATAATGAGAACAGCGGGCGGCAATTCGAGGGGCGGGACGATGGTGCGAGCGTTTAGATGTGCCCACTCTGAGAACCATGCGTCCGGAAAGACTGTTAATATCCGTGCCGCTCGTGTGGACGCCCTTGTCCTTGACTGGATTCGAAAAAATGCTCAAGGGGTCGAAACGGTACAGGACCGACTTGACCAGCGAGAGGAAATCGAAGTTAGTCGTACCCGCATTGTCGAACTGGAGCGTTCGATCAAGACCCTTCTGCAGCGTAAACAGCGTATCAATGAGGGCTACGAAGCCGGCCTTAACGATCTGGAGACCGCTAAGGCGAGAATGGTTGTAGCCGACACGGAGGTTCGGGAGAAGAAGGCCGACCTGAAGCGTCTAATGCAGCAGCTTGCCTCCGTTGAACCGCCCTCAAAGGAGAAGTTTTCCGGCTTGGCAGAAGTTTGGGACTCGGCCACTCCAGCGGAGCGGCGCAAAGCTCTCAGGAAGGTGATCCGGTATGTCATAGTCACGCCTCCAAGGGGTGGCGAGAAAGTCAGTTCCATGCGCATAGTCCCTCTATGGGAGCCTGATATCGTTCCCGCTCATAAGCGAAGCAAGGGTGTTTCCGTAGCCTAGTTCTGGCGCTCAAGCCAAATCCGATGGTGTATGTCAGCGATGACTTCCCAGAACTCGGCCCAGCAATCGGCCTCGGGTATCTCCTCGCTGATCTCGTCTCGATGGGGAGCTGTGCTGCGGTGGTGGTCATCGCGAGTCATGTAGTCGATGTTCCTCAGTCCGGAAATCGCCGTGAAGCGCCGAACGAGTGATCGATTTATTCCACCAGTTCACCGGGCTGAAGCCCCACCTGTCGGCCAGCAGCGTACGACTGCTGGCACCGTTTCCAGAGAGGATGACTGATGACAAGTCAGAAGCGAGCGACGGTGTACCTCCGCGAGCGAGCCGGAAGTGTGCAGGCTCAGCGTGAGGCATGTGCGCAGTGGGCCGCTGCGCGAGGGCTGCGGATCGTCGTGGGGTACGAGGGCGAGACGGCTAGCGAGGTAAACCCAAAGCTTCTCGAAGACCTCAAGGCCGGCAAGTTCGACGTCCTTGTCGCGGATTTCGGCCCGGAGACGTTCACCCGCAGCGCGGGCCGTTACCAGGAGCTGACCGAGGCGGCAGCCGAGGCGGGTGTCGAAGTGCGCACCGTCGGTGCTCCGACGCTGCTGACCAAGATCGCCCAGCGCATCATCGAAGGACGCGACCGGAACACCGGACTACAGCAGCCCGAGGCCACGGACTCCGAGGATGTGTATCGCTCGGCACTGTGGGACGTACTCGCTTGCGCCCTTGGTGCCGAGGAGGCGGTGGGCCGTATCGGAGCGGAAACGCTGGAGAAGTCTCGCGAGGCCCAGGTCGAGCAGTTCATCCAGTCCGTGCGGGACACCCAGGGCATGTGACATTTTCGCCGTCAGCACGGGGCTGCGTGCGGGTGTCGACTCCGGTGAGTGATACCGGCTCGGCCTCCCGCCGGTGAGCGTGTCTAAGATGTCCCACTTTGTCATCAACAGTCAGTGACAATCCGAACCGCCAGACCTCCGACGCCCCGCGCCGCTACGGTGTGGGGCGTCGTCGTTTTCATCACTCTGCCAACCCCGACCCCTTATCCTGCCTGGCAGGCGGCGCTGTGGCGCGCTCGCCAGCCCCTGGTCGTCCAGGCGCCTACTCCCCGGATGTGCCGGGGGCTAGCCCCGAATTCTCGGGGATGAGGTCCGCACTGCGGGCCACTGGTCCGCGCTGTGCGCGGTTACCTCACCTCACACCCTGAGCAAGGAGCACACGATGGAGATCAGCATCCCCACCCAACTCTCGGACCTGCTCGGCCAGCCACAGCGCCTGTACTACCCGGTGCTGGAGATGGACCACCAGGACCGGGTTGCGTCCATCGAGTGCGCGCTGCGCGGGGTCAATGTTGACGATGGCCCAATCACCCGCTGGTCCGTGGCAGGAGTGAGCAGCCTCAAGCAGGCCGGAGAGCTGGCCGAGTTGCTGGAAGAGTCCGGACAGCTCGACGTCTACGCCGCCGGCATGACCCGCGACTACGCCAGGGACGGCAAGCTGCACTGGATGCCGGATGAGGGCGCGATTGCTGCGGACATGGAGATTCAGCGCATCATCGTGGAGTTCACGGACCGGCTCATCTGAGCCGCATCCGCAGGCCCCCGCTTCCTTGTGAGGCGGGGGCTTCGGCACGCCGAGGGTGCGCCGGCACTATACGAAGTTGCGCTGGTTTCGGGGCGCGAATTCTTGCCACGCGCTGTGCGATGAGGGCTTGCACCGCGAGTGTGCCCGGCACCTAGGCTTGGCTTATGACGAACCATGACAGTACCCACCACGCGGCGGCCGAGTCTGAGCCGCTGTATCGCGACCGAGCTGGCAATCCGATCGACGTGGTCCGCTGGGGCGAACTCTGGTCGGATTTCGAGTATCGCCGAGTCGCTGAGAGCCGGGTGGAGGGTACTGACATCGTGGTGCGGACGGTCTGGGAGGGCGCTATCTCGCCGGTGTCACCGATGTTCGCCACTGGAGTCTTGTTCGATGGCGGTCATCGCTTCTCGGCGCCCCGGTACGGCGAGGAAGCTCGCACTGAGAAGGAGGCCCTCGCTCAGCACGAGCGCGCTGTTGACGAGGTGCGTAGCTCGCGCCCCGCCTAGCGCCAAGCCGGCCATCTCCGATGCCGCCGGTGTTTGGTAGGGACTTTCGTCGTTTCAGGGCTCGGCTTCGACCGGGCCCTTCGTCATGTCTAGGAGGAAGAGCATGAAGCACGTTGGGCAGGTTCGCGCCGGCCGCTGGCGGTGCAACAAGTGCCGTGGAGCCTGGGCGACAGCCGAGGGCGCCGAGGCGTCGACCAGGCCCTGCCCGGAGGTTCCGCTCCCGCACGGCTTTTACCGGCGCGAGCACCTTGTCCACCCGACGGCTACCGAAGACGGTCGCGGACCCGACCCCTACTGCGAAGAGAACTCGTGCCCGTGTATGAAGCACACCTGCCCGTGCGACGTTTGCACCGGAGTGATCGAGGCGCCGGCGCTGAACGTCCTGCGCGACAACCACGACGGTGACGGGTTGCTGACGAGCTTCGATCGGGCGCAAGTCGCCCGGACTGTCGGACTCAAGCCCTAGGCTCAGCCCCAACTATCCCTGAGAGGATTCACCATGCCCGACGAGGTCGTGCCCTTCCATCAGCTCCCGATTACGGGGATCGAGCCGCAGCCGTTCCGGTTCCACCTCGGCCTCGGCGGCGACGAGCACCCCGCCTGGGCCGGCCGCCCCTTCGCCCGCACGGAGGCGGCGACACAGCGGATCGGGTGGGCGGACGCCTACTGGCTCCTTGAGCACCCGGAGCACGGCTGGGTCATCGTCCGGTCGGTTATGAACGCCCACGTCTTCGCGCAAGTCGCCAGCAAAGAGGAGGGCAACCGCGTGATCGACGATCTCTTGTCCAAGCGCCGCTACGACGTAATTCCCGACGAGTACCTCGTCGACTGACAAACGGGCCAAGAGATTCGACGAAGAGGAGGCGTTGCATGTCCGTGCGGCGTAACTGCAGGGGCACGGCCGTACGCTCGGGGTTGCCCCGATCTCCCCGCGTGAGCGGGGGTCAGCCACCGCCTGATTTGGCGGTGGCTTATCCACGTCAACGCCCGGAAGGGGTCTCTCATGTCTACCGTCGCCAGCTTGCTCGCCACGCCAGTGCTCGAACTCGACGGCCAGCCGTGCAAGCTCAGCGTGCGGTCCGTCTACGCGCTGGCCGGCGCGGTAGCAGCACTTGATGCCCGGCTTCAGCAGGACCCTCAAAACTGCCGCGTCACGCTCGTTGGTTACGACGACGAAGACGGGATTATCGCCTGGGTTGGCGCGGTGAAGATCCAAGTCATCGACGGGAAGCCTACCCGCCTGTGCACTCAACTCGACTGCGACATCGAGGTTATCGAGCCGCTCCCCGTATGCGCCGCGCACCTGGGGGATGTGGCGCACGCGCCCTACGACGCACCGCAGACGCGGCCGGAACTCGTCCCCAGCAGGCTCAGGACGTGGGGTGCGCACCGGGCTCGCGCGGATCGATTGGCCCACGGTGACCTGGTGACGCTCATCAGCGCCGCCCGAAGGACGATGGCTCCCGAAGCCGTTCTCCAGGCCATCGACACGCAAGAGCAACTCGCCCCGGGTGCCCGGCAGCAAGTCGCGGACATCGTCGCCAACAGCTGACTTTCAACTCTCCCCAGGCCCTCGTTCCTCACCGGAGCGGGGGCCTTTGTCATGCCCGCACTCAAGGAGGTTTCTCGTGACACTCGAAGTCGTCGTCACCACAGTCTGGTTGGCGCTCAACGCGGTTGGCTTCGGTCTACTCGGCGCCGTCGTGTATCTGGCGAGGTAGCATCCCGCCGATTTCACCCCGGGAGTGCCGGGCGAGATCTACGCTCAGAGCACCCACTTCATGAAGGATGACTGGCATGGACGATGATGATCTCGATGCTCAACTGAACGCCCTGGGAGACGAGTTCAGAGATCGCCTCGGCGACAGGATGGAGCAGCTCTGGGAGCAGGCGCGTGCCGACGCGGCGGCGTATGTGGACGGCAGCGAGGGGCCGCCGCCGGAGATCGCCCGGATGCTGGCGCAGTATCGGGATGGCGCCTCCGCTGCGCGGCGGAGAGTGATGGGCGAGTTTTTGGACGGTAAGGACCCCGACGGTCCGCAGGTGCCTGGCCAGGGCCCGTACGGCGACCTCGTGCGACAGGTCACTGCTGATGTGGAGGCGTACCGGAACGGAACCAAGGAGCCACCGACATGGTGGGAGGAGTACCGAAGAAGTAGGCAGCTGGAGACCCCGCGTTCGTTCGTTTACGGCGACATCCTCAGCGAGACCACTCAGGCGGCAATCTGGCTGGCGTTCGTCAACGGGTGCAAGTACAGCCGCGAGGTCGCCGATGCGCTCTTTCGGGAGCAGGTGCGCAGGTTCGACGAGCTGCTCCCTGAGGGCTTCAGTTGGTCGCCTCAAACAAGTGCCATCGTCGGGCCGGCCGCGCGGGGGGAAGAGTTGCCCGATCGCGATACGGTCGGAGCTTGGTTGGACGGCGTCCACGATGAGGTTGTGCGCTCGTACACCGTGATCGAGAGGCGGGTACTCAAGAAGCTGGGGGGCCCTTCAACCTCGATGCCGAAGAGCCCCAGTGAGTAGACGCCGGTACTACGCCATCAGTGCGGCTGGCATCCTGGTTGCATTCGTCATCCTCAGCCTGCTGACGCACAACTGGTCTACGCCTGAGAGCCCTTGCGACATGGCCAAGCGGCTTGATCGCGAGAGTCGAGGTCAGTCGTACGACTGGCAGCTGAACCATGCGGCCGAGATCCTGGACGCCAGGAGGGCGTGCGTTGAGTCCAGTCGAGGGAACTAAGGTGAGCCTCTTCGCGACTTACCGCGTGAACACGGGCGTCTTCTATGTGGGCGACCGTGTGCTGTGGCTGGAGGAAGACGGACGGAAGCGGTATGGCGATGTGGTCGGCTTCGACGGCCCGAATCCGCTGGTGCTCTTCGACGGGACGTCCGAGCCGACCCCGCGCGCGACCGAGGACCTTTGGCTGACGGCTGGCAACTACCCTGATGGGCATGAAGATGACGAGTAATCAGAGCTGACCTTCGGGGTGCCCTTGCTCCCCGCTTCCGTGCAGAAGGCCCCGGCTTCGGCCGGGGCCTTCTGCGTGTGCGAGCACGTGTGAGTTCAGCGTTCGGCCCGGAGTGGTCGACGACGTTTTGAGAAGATCTATGTGGCCTACGTCTGGCCACGAGTGGAGGAACCTCAGTGTCCGACCTTCAGGAAGCCCTGGCGCATCTTGGCGCCGCGCAACGCCTGTCGGCCAGTTTCGGCCAGTCCTACGACGAGGCGCAGCGAGAGCTGGAGGGCGAAAGCGACGCCTACGTGATCTTCGAGCGGCTTGGTACGGATTTCCTGCGTCTCCTGCAGGTCCACAAGAAAGGGCAGCGCAGCGCTGACGCGGTGTCGGTTCTGGGGTGCACGGACGCGCAGCTGCAGGTACTGAGGTCGATTCGTGCTGCCGAGACGGCCATCTACATGGAGGCGGCGGCGTGCATCGCTCCGCTCGCGGTAGCCGTTGCACTCGGGCGTCTCGCCAAAGAGAGGGAACTGACCCAGCGGCACCCGGGAGAGTAGCTCCTTCACTCCACCACCTCTGCGTCTACCACCCCGAGCTGGCCGAGGGCCTCCTCCACCGATACGGTCCCCGCCGGGCTCAGGGCGGGGGCCCCGCCGGCCTCCTTGCCGAAGAGGCGGCTGATGATGCCGATCTGGGCCTCGCCCTTCTGCTGGACCTTCATGCTGAACGTGAAGCCGGCCTCCTCGATGTCGGCCTTGAGTTTCACGAAGCGGGCCATCCGGTCCATCTCCTGGCTGAGGTTCGGGTCGGCGTAGCCGCCTTCCACTTCCTCTGACATGCGCATACTGAAGACTCGGGCCGCCTGCATGGCGATGAGCGAGTCAAGGAGCGCGATGTACTGCTCCTTGGTCCTGACCTTGATCGGGATCTCGTAGGCGCAGGATTCCCCGGGCTGATACTCGGGGCACTTTCGGGCAAGGAAGCACCCGTCGCAGACCCGGATGTTGAGGTCGACCGCTGTTGCGCGGTACTCCGTCCGGGTCTTCCGCTCCCCGTCTTCGGGGTCGGTGTATCGGTGTGTGAATGCTTCCATTTCGAGCCCGGGAAGCGTCTTCTTAGCCCTCTGGATGGGCGCGGGAGTTGCTCCCTCGGTCTCCTCTTCTGAGGTCGTCACCTCAACTACCCCCGTACCGCTTTCCCTGTTTCCCGTTTTCCTCCCGTTCGGGCTCCCAGCTACTCCCTCGCCATGGCGCTGCGAAATGTGGGCGATCTGCTGCTGCCACGACCACAGGCTGAGCCGGAGGTTTTCCGTCGGGTCGTCCTGCTCGATCAGCTCCGCGTCCAGCCCGATGCTCTCGAAGAGGGTCCGATGGCGCTTGCGGGCCTGGCCCTTGTAGCGGTTCGGGTAGCGCTTGAGCTCGTGGCCGGTCCACACGAACGTCTCGCCGTGCTGGGCTGCCGACAGCCAGGTGGTGGAGGAAGCGGAGTACCAGTTGGCCGCGAGCATGAGCGGCGGGCTGGAGAAGCCGTAGCCGTGAAGCCGGCC
Source organism: Saccharothrix sp. ST-888 (assembly GCF_000955975.1). Taxonomy (GTDB): domain Bacteria; phylum Actinomycetota; class Actinomycetes; order Streptomycetales; family Streptomycetaceae; genus Kitasatospora. The sequence continues at coordinate 20,081 of NZ_JYJF01000087.1, read as the reverse complement.
GGCGCGGCTCAGGGAGCGCAGCAGCGGGACGATGTCCCGGTCTCCCGCAGTGCCCTGCCCCACCGCGATGTAGGGGTAGGTGTCGGCCATCCTGCGGAGCTCGTCGATGCCCCATTCCTCGTGCCACACGACGACGGCCTTCTCGGGGTCCAGCGCGGATCGACGCTCTTCGATCCACTCCTTTCCCATGGCAAGCGCATCGAATTCGGTATACGCGGCGATCGAGTTGAGGTTCTGGCGGATGAACTCGTCGTAGACCTCCGCGATGTCGGCGATCTCGCTGGGGTCGACCTCGACTCCTTCGCGGTTCAGCGTGTGACACCCGGAGTCCACCAGGACGTGCTGCTCGGGGGAGAAGTTCTCCGTGGTGAGCCAGGGCTTGGTGAACCTGGTGCGGCGGCGCAGGCCCATGAAGGACAGGGCGACGTGCGATATCGCTTCCTGGCAGAGGAGTTGCCGGTGGCTGGGGATTTCGGCGCCCCCGAAGTAGAACTTCATGCGGCGTCCTCGAAGACGGCGGCGATGAAGCGCAGGCGGTCGAAGTTGCCGTTGTCACGCTTGAACATGCCGGCCATAGAGTCGGCGATGTCTCGGATGACGCCGACGTGGTCCGGGTCGCTACGCTCGGCCGCGCGCCTGAGGATTTCGGCGGCCTCCCGGTAATGCTTCCTGCTCATGCTCACGCGGGGTCTCCTACTCGTCGGTGAGGCGGCGGTCGGACAGGCGGAGCGCCTGCTGGTGTTCGATCTCGTCGGTGAGCGCGTCCCAGGGGCGGGGTGAGCCCTGGTAGTCGGGCCGCCATTCGGGGCGCGAGTAGGCGGCGTGAGTGTGGAGGAGAGTGCTCCAGCCATCGGCGATCTCGGCTGCGGCGCAGGCGGGGTCGGGCTCGACCACCAAGGAGATGCGCCAGCTGCGGATGCGGCGCAGGGCGTCCAGCCGTCCGGCCGGGCCGGGGATCGGGGCGTGGAGGTAGGTGAGGTGTCCGGTGAGGCCGCGACGGCGCATCCACAGGTCCATCTCGTCCTCGGTCCACTCGTTGCTGAGGACGTAGAGCCGGGAGTTGTGGGCGAGGGCCTGGTAGAGGGCGACGCCAGTTTCCAGCGGGGCCTCACTGCCGGCCACGCGCACGATGCCTTCGAGGACCAGGACGGCCGTCAGCACGAGCGTCTCCAAGCGGTCGGGTACGGTGTACGCGAGGGCCCCTCCCGGTCCACTTGCACTGGTTGGGAGGGGCCCTCGATGCGCTTACTTGGGGAGCAGGAGCTTGGTGCGGACGGCGTCGTTGGCGGCGTGCTCGCGGGCGGCTGCGGCGAGCTGCATCTGCTGCTGGATGACGAGCTGGGCCGTCATTGCGGCGATCTTGCTGGCCTTGATGTCGGAGACGACCTCGCACGCGCCGTGGTGCATGTCGGCGACGGTGGCGGAGCGCTGGACGTCGAGGGGCATCTGATAGTGAGGGGTTGCTTCCCACTCGCTGCCGCGCTTGAAGACGAGGAAGGCCGTCTCCACGGTGCTGGGTTGCTCTTCCTGGTGCTCGTGCGTCATTTGTGACTCCAACTCAATTCTGGATATCGGACCGAGTCTGGTTCCACGCCTCTTCGTCGCGCCGTGCTTGACGCCGCTCCCGATCGCGCTGGCGAATGCAGGTGATGCATTCGCGTGAGTTATGGTGCCAGCGGGTATTTTCTGGCGTGTATTCATGCCCCCGTGGGCAGTGGGTCTTTACGGCGTTCTTGGCGGCGAATGACTCTCCGCGCAAGGTGTTCTGGGACTGCTCCACGGCCTCAAGATGATCAGGGTTGCAGCAGCGCCGAATTCGGCAGAGATGGTCGACGTGCCAGCCCGGGGGTACCGCGTTACCGGTGGCGAGCTCCCACGAGATGATGTGGGCACCCACAACGGCCTTGTCGGGCAGCCGGAACTTTCCGTACCCGTCCTGGTCGATCGCGCCCCGCCACAGCCAGCACGCGTCGAACTCGCTGCCCTTGTCGATCTTCGCGAAGAAGCGGGCCTGCCAGCCATGGCCGCGCGAGGGCGTCGGCGCGGGTCGCGCCGGCCGCCTGGGGACGCCGTGTCGGCCACTCACTTGTACAGGCCCTGCTGCCGGCGGACCTGCTGCTCGGCGACCGACCGGATCGGGCAGTAGTCGCACAGGTAACGCTGGGCCCCGGGATTGGCCCTGTCCCACTTGGCCAGGCCCTCGCTCTTGCGGTCGCGCGCGGTTGGCGGGACGAGCAACTTCTTCGAGGAGTGGAAATCGGAGCAGGTCTCCGGGCGCTGGCGGGAGCGCCAGCACTGCATGGCGTCCGCCTTGAGCGTGTCGACTGCCTGGTAGACCCACGGCTCCATGCCGGTGTGGCCCTCGCGCTGCCAGAGCTGCTTGAGGATCTCTTCCCGGGCTTCGCGGTTGTCCCACACGCCGGCTTCGACGGGACCGTAAAGGCGGCCGAAATGCCGGTCGCCATTGGGGTACGCGTGCTTGGAGGTGGCGTACTCCAGGGCCGTGTCGTTACGCGGGTCGCCCTCGTACGGGGGGAGCGTCTCAGTGGTCTGGCAATCCTGGCATATCAGGATCCGAATGGTGGCCAACGCTGCCTCTGCATTCTCAGTGCTTATGGAGCGTCAGCCACCGTAGGTTCGGCGGAATTTCATTGGATAACCGTAAGCGGTCGCGTCTGTCAGGTGGCCGGCGTAGTGCCGGTCAGGGCGGCGCTCGCGGGGGCCACGCCCTGGGAGTTGCCGCAGACGACGGTGAACGAGTACGCCTGGCTGAGGCCGTACTGGAGGGTGACCTGCGGGGCGGCCCCGAGCGGGGCGGTGAGGTAGGCGACGCGCTTGGTTCCGTCGTAGACCGCGTACCACTCCGGGGCCCCGTTGCTCGTCGAGACGGTCGGCGCGGTGAGGTTGAGCTTCACCAGGCCAGCGCTCACGGTGCCGTTGAGGGTGGGGGCCGACGCTGTGGCCGGGGCGTTCAGGGCGGCCGGGATGGTGGCGTAGACCGTAGGCGACCAGGAGCTGTACGCGGTTCCGTTGCCGTCGGTGCGCACCGCGCGGACCCGGAGACGAACCGGCGTGCGCGGCACCGTGTAGGCGGGGGTGGACGCAGTCACGGTGGTCGCGGGCAGCGCGGGCTGGGGGACGGAGGCGACCACGCGGGTGTCTCCGAGGTACAGCCCGAGGTTCGCGGGATCCTGCTTGAGGGTGGTGCCGGCGGTGTTGTTGTCCCAGATCTCGTAGCTGGTGGCGTGGGGTGAGCGGACCCAGCTGAGCTGGATCACCCCTCCGGCATTTGAGGTGAGGACCGGCAGCGGGGCGGCCAGGGCGACGCCGCCCGCCGGCTCGGGCGGCAGGGTGACCTGCTGGCTGGTGGTGCTGGTTGCCGGCGTGGTGACGGAGAGGGCAGCGGACTTGTTGCCGCTGGCGACCAGTGTGGTGTCGCACGCCTCCACCACGACGGTATAGGCGGTGTTCGGGGCCAAGGGCGTCCATACGGGGGGTGTCGCCGCCGACCAGTACCCGGTGAGGACCGTGGTCAGCTTTGGGCCCCGGATGGTCAGAGACGGGCTCGTGGCGCCGTTGATGTAGAGGTTGTGGGCGCCGATACCGATGCCGTCGAGACCGCGTGAGCCCTTGTTGTTGGCGCTGGCCGCGATCTGGCCGACGTTCGAGTGCCAGAACAGCTGGATGGTCGTAGGCGTGACCTGGCCGCCGGGAATCGGGGTGCCGGCACTGTTGGTGTACCACTGCGGCGTCGGCGGCACGAAGGGCTTGCCGTAGTTCGCGGGCCTCGCGGCGATGCGCTGGGCCGGGGTGAGCGGGGGTGCGGTGGTAAGCCCGGCGGCCGTCCCCGGCTCGGAGGTCAGGTCCTCGTTGGTCTCAAGGTTCCAGTTCGTCACTTCGGTTCCTCCGGCGTCGGCGGATCGGTGGGGGAATGTGGCGACGGGAGCGTGGAGTTGAGGAGCACCCAGCACTTCCCGGGCGGGCATGCGGGCTCCGCCTTGCCCGGCAAGTAGGTATCCAGCAGTCGGGTGATCACCACACTGAGAGCGCCGACCAGGAGGGACACCACATCGGGACCGAGCGACAGGCCATTCACTCCCGCTCCCGGGAGACGAACCACGCCCCGAACCCGATGAACGCCGCGCCCAGGTAGAGCATGCTGCTCCCGAGGCTCGCCAACATGGGCGCGCCACCCGCGAAGGCCGAAAGGCCCGCGTAGGTGACGAAATAGCAGCCGACCGTGCGGTAGCCGGCCGGGTTGCGGTGGGAGAGCACGGACGTCAGCGCCAGGACGGCGGCGACGTAGCCGAGGACGATCCAGGCGGAGAGCAGGACGTCGGCCTCTGAACCGGAGAATCCGAACCCCGGCCGCGACTGCTCATAGAGCGAGTTGCCGAGTGCCGTGACGGCCAGGCCCAGGCCGATGATGTTCTCCCTGGCCTCATCGGTCCTGAACGGATGCAGCATGATCACCCTCCGGGGTACGTCACCGGACCGCCGGTGTGCGTGTCCGGGGTGGTGACCGGGCGGCCGAACGGGTCGATCTTCACTGGCGCCTCGTGGACGCCGTACCAGGTGTCCGCGAGCTGGTCGCGGATGCGGGGGGTGGTCGGCTCGACCACGCCGCCGCGACCGGTGACGCCCTTGCGCCAACTGCCGTCGGTGAGGCCGGCGTTGAGGTTGTCGCGAAGTGATCTCTGCGGGGCGTAGGTCACCGCTTGCCGCCCTTCTTGTCCGGCTTCGCCTTGTCGTCCTTCTTGTCGGCCCACAGCGGCTTGCCCTTGGCCGTGCGCTTCGCGTCCTTCTTCTTTTCAGCCACCGCTGACTCCGATCTTTCGAGGCGCGCTCATCGCGCGTGACTTGGCCTGCCCAAGCGTCGCTCCGGCCCCCTGAGGCCGGCCCGCAGCGACCCCGGCCGCGAACTCAGAGCCGGCACCCCCTGCAGTCGGCGTCGGAGGCCCGTATGCGCCGGCCTTGCGCCGGTCCTGCAGGTTCGGCTTCGCGGAGATCGCCGTGCCCACGTTGTCGCCGACCCCGTGGCCGCGACGGTCCGTCGCCCGCGTCTTCTTCGGCATCAGAAACCTCCCAGAGCCGGGGTGCTGGTTGCGGAATAGCCCGACTGGCGTTGGCTGTAGTCCACGCGCGAGCCCGGGTAGACCTCGTCCAGCCGGGCGATGTCCTGGATCCCGAGCACGTGCTGCCGGTAGCCGAAACGCGGCGGGGTTCGGCCGATGTTCGGGATCGGCGGCGCAATCCTCCGGACCGCGTCCGTCGGCATCTCGACCCAGTCCTTGAGGTAGTTGGTGACCTGCTGCTCCTGGCTGGTCGACCAGGGCCTGGGCGCGTACACGGAGTTCTGCTCGTCCATCTCACGTCCAACTCGGCTTGAACCGCATGAGCTGAGCCCGCCGCTGCTCGTTGTAACCGGTGAACGGAGGGGTGCTCTCCTGGGTGTAGACACGCTGGGCATCGGCGAACCGAGCCTGCGTCGCCACCAACGTCTGCGACTTGCCGTCATTCACCAGCGGAGCACCGATCATCGAACCCTTCTGCGTCCACTTACGGCCCTCAGCCTGGGCGATGAGCGCAGCGGCCGGGTTTACCTCGGGTGTCCAGTAGTAGTCCGCCGGGTCGATCCGCTCGCCCTTGTGGACGCCCCGCTGGTAGCTGCGCTGCGTGGCGCGGTTCGCAACCGAGTTCAGGAGCCGGTCCTCGCGCCGGGAGCCGGCGCCGATCGTGCCCAGGTACCCGTCCGGGTAGGCGGCCGAGGGAACATGACCGGTCTCCATGAGTCGCCGGGCATCCAGGATGTCCCGGGCCCCGGTAAGGAGCAGACCGCCACCACCGCCCGACCGCGTCACCGCCCCGGCCACCGGCACCTGGTAGGGCGGGTTGTAGGAGACGTTCGCGTTGCCGCCGGCCATCAGCCGTGCCCGTCCGTGACGCCGCCCCGGAACTGGTCCTGGGGGCCGAACGCGGACGGCATGCGCCGCAGGCTCTTGCCGCCACTGGCCGGGTCGGCGTAGGCACGCCGTACCTGGACGCGGCCGGCCGGACCGTACCGGTCGGAGCCGAGCGGTACCTGGTGGCGGTGCGCCTGGTCCTTGATGGCAGGGTCGGCGCCGCCGGAGCGCTTGCGGGGTGCGCTCTTGCCCAGCTCCGGCCGCACGACCTGGGCGTGGCTGGTCTCCTGACCGGCACCTGAACCCGTGCCGGGGACGGCGCGCAGCGGATCGCTCTTACCCCTGTTCGAGGGAGTCCAATGATTGGTCACGCTCACTCCTCTACTTGCCCTGTAGGACTCGTGCCGTGTTGTCAATCCGATACGAGTCCAAGTAGAGGAATGAGCGAGCCCGGGAGCAGTGTAGGCGGGGATTTACGGTGCTAGTTATTCGCCAGGACGCGGATGGAAATCCCCATGAGCTCGCTGCTCTTGTCGCCCTCGCGCGTGTAGCCATGGAAGAACGAGATCCGCTGGATGAGATCGGTTCCGTACGACGAGACGAAGCTCTGTGCGATCGGAACCGCCTTGACGGCCTGGTTGACTGCGCCGGCGCCCACGCACCGCAGCACGACCTGGTGGCCGCTGTTGATGGCGTGGGCGATGGCGCTCCCGAGCTCAGGGGGAGTCGTCGTCGACTTCACCCGGAAAACCTTCTCTGATTCCTGATTCTCCACGAGTACGCTCCCTGTGATGATGTGCACAGAGCGTACGATCTCGTGATTTACAGGGCGGTATTCTTGCCCTTCCTTACGGCGGCCAGAACTTCCTGCTCGTAGGACAGCTGCGCCCCGTTCTCCAGTGCGTGCCCGATTCGCATGAGGCCGTAGGCATCCGCGAGGTCGTGAGACGCGAATTCCACCCCCCACTTCTTGTAGACCGAGAGCAGCATGACGTCCTTACTGGCGGTCCCGGCCCCGGTGACGAACTTCTTCACGGCCGTCGGGGCGGCGATCTGCAGGCGCCCGTCGAAACCGAAGACCTCGGTCACGGCGAGCTTGGTGACTGCTCCGAGCTCGCCGAGGGTCTCCCGGTTGAACTTGGATCCGGGCGCGTAGCCCTCCATGACGACGCGGCGCACGTCGTAGGTCTCCGCCAGCTCCGCGAAGGTGGCGAGCAGGGCCTTGTGGATGAATCGCAGCCGGCGGGCCCCCTTGTCGGCACGGGCGGGGGAGAAGTCCTGCAGGATCTCCTGATGGGCCACACCGGGGGCGCCGGTCCAGTACACGATCGCGTAGGCGCTGTACGACTGGTCGATGCCGACGTAGCACTCCATCAGACCCCCCACTTCGCGCTGCGGTTCTCGTGCGGCTCCTGGGCGATGCGGCGGGAGAGCTCGCGGGAGATGAGCTGCGTCTTGAGCCGGGTGTTCTCGTAGACGATCGCCATAGCCTCGGCCATATCGGCTGCGTCCGCCACCTCCGTCTCCGCCGCCTGGACCTCAGGGTCGGCAAGCGCAGCGGCCTTCCGGCCGGCCACGGTCCTCTCCCCGACGGCGCGTGTGGACGCCAGCGCCGTGACGTACCTCAGATGTTGCTCGGCACTGCGCTGAGCTCGTTCGGCACCGGCTTTGCGGTGGGCCGCGTAGGCGGTCCAGGCGGTGTACTGGCCGAAGAGCTCCATCAGCCGGTGGTCCGTCAGGTCCGTGATGTCCTCGGGGATGTCCGGGATCTGGTCGACCGGGCGGGCTTCCGGAGTGAAACCCCATGCGCTGAGTGTCTCCCAGGTGCTCACGCCGTCTCCCAGCTGCGGCAGTTCTTGCAGCCGCTGACGGGGTCGATGTTGCAGCGGGGCGGGCGCTCTGCTTCGAGTGCGTCGGTGACGATCTGGGCGCCCTCGATGACACCCTCGCTGATCTTCTCGTCGTACAGGACGGTGAACGCCTTGCTCTCCTGGGTCGGCTTGAATTCGTAGATGTAAGTGATGCGGTCGACGTGCAGATCCTCGAAGTGCCGGGCGAGGTAGAGGTAGAGCTGGCCCTGGCGCAGGGCCTGGGGGAGCGGGCGGCGGAAGTCGCGCCAGAGGCGGGCCAGGTCGTAGACGGTGCCCCGGGCGCCCACCTCCAGCTCGAACTTGGCTAGGAACTTCGGATCCTCGAACCTGAGGCTGCCGATCCCGAGAGTCTTGATCTCGATCAGGGAGCCGTCCTCGGGGCAGAAACCATCGGTGCTCCCGCCGATCGTCAATGCCGGCGCGTTGAGCTCGACTTCGGCGTAGTCGATGGCGCGCGCGGGCGCGGAGCACAGCTGGCACTGCTGGGGCGTCTCGTCGTCCCAGAACTCCTGACCGCAGGCGCGGCAATGCCAGTCGCCCGCCAGCCTGCCCATCTCCTGGAGCCACTTCTGCCACTTCGCGTGAGTGCTGTGGCCCTCCCGGAAGATGTTCTCGCGCACGAACGTGGTGGGGGGCTTGGGCTTGGGGTCGGTGAGTTTGTAGTAGGCGGCCCGGTGACACCAGTCGCTCTTGACCATCTCGGACGGGTGGAGAACATCCTGGCGCCGCCCGTCGGGGAGCGCCGCCTTTCGCAGGACGTGCTTCTGGATGTCCCCGTAGATGACTTCGGTGGACTTGGCGGCCTCCAGGTATGCGGCCAGTCCCGGTCCCGGCTTCACGCTGCCTCGCGCCACGGATCCTCCCCCTGATCATCTTCGTCTGCTGCCAGCTGTTCCGATTGCCAGGTCCACCTCTCGGGTGCACCCGGGTGCTTCAGTCGCATGAGAAGGCGGTCGGCGGGGCGCATGCCGCCCCAGATCCCGTACGCCTCCCGGTTGTGCATCGAGTTCCGCAGGCATTCGAGCCGGCGGGGGCAGACGTAGCCGTCCGAGGTGCCGTTGCAGATGGCGAGGGCGGCTGGCTCATCACGGAAGAAGAGTTCGGGGGGCACCCCTCGGCACTTGGCCGGTCCCCGGGGGTGCTTCTCCGACCAGTCCGGTGTGACGACTTGGGCGCGGACCGCCATGTCAGTGCTCCTCGATGAGGGAGGCGAAGGTTTCGTAGGACAGGACGACCCAGGTCCGGCCGCACATCTCGACGGCGAAAGCCATGGTCCGAAAGTCCAGGAGCGCGTTCTTCTCGGCCGCGACGAGCGCCTTGTGCGTCAGCGAGTACGACTGCTTCGAGGTGGTCTTGCACTCGATGGACCATTTCTCGTTCCGCACGTCGTTTTTGACGGCCCACCCGTTTCCTGAGCCGCTCGTGCGTCGCCCTCCGACGGCCCGCGCGAGGTTGGTCTCCTGGCGCCGTGAGGCGCGGATCCGCTCGTCCATCAGGCGGCGGCCTTGGCGATGGCGGCGTGGACTTCGACGTCGATCTGGGCGCGCAGGTCGGTGTCCTCGGTGATGGTCTCCGCCATCGAAGCCTCACCGTGCCACCGCTGCTCGCCGAAGGAGTACCAGGAGCCGGCTTTGGTGATCACGCCGTATAGGACGCCCATGGCCACGGTCTCGGCCGCGCTGTCGTAGGCGCCCTTCTTGAACCCAGAGGGCGAGTCGGCGAAGAAGAATCGGATCGAGGCGACCTGCTGAGGAGCTGCGGCCTTATTCTTGATGGTCTTCAGCTTGATAACCTGCCCGCATCGGGCGATTCCCTTGCCTGGACGCTTTTCGTCGATCCATTCCGTCCGGGCGACTTCCAGCCGCACGTAGTAGGCGTAGTTCTTGGCGTTTCCGCCAGGGCTCGTCTTGGGTGTGATCCCATTGGGCGAGAATCCGCCGATCTTGTCCCGCCACTGGTTGATGACGATTCCGAGAAGCGGTCGCTCCTCCGCCGCCAGGCTCCGCTTCGTGACGGCACCGGACTTGCGAAAGAACTTCCCCGTCACGCGGGCGCCGGCACTGATGGTGTGCTCGTCCATTTCCTTAGCGTTCTCGTCATTGGCGATCAGCGCGGGATAGGAGTCCAGAACGATCGCATCGACGGCCCTGGATTCGGCGGCATCCAGCATGGCTGTGTACGCCTCTTCCATGCTGTTCGTCGAATGGACGAGAACGCGGCTCGTGTCGACCCCGAGCTCTTCCGCCCACTCCTGGTCGTAGCCCTCGGCCGCGATCCAGAGCGTCGTGAACTCGGGGTCGGCCGTCTGGTTGGCGGCTATCGTCTTGTGTGCAATGGTCGTCTTGCCGCTCGACTCGGTTCCGATGATCTCGGACCACTGGTTGCCAGGCCACCCCCCTCCGAGCATTACATCCAGGCTCAAGGAGCCGGATGTGAAACGGGGAAGCGGGGGAATCTGAGAGGCGACGACAAGAGTCCCGTCGCCGCACTTCTTATTGATTCTCGCCATAAGTGCGCGCGCGTCGTCGCTCAGCACGAGTTGTGCCCCTCTCTCGATCCGAGGGGCACAACTCTATGAATCACAAAAATATGAAAGTATAGGCCGCTGGAGTGGTCTTTTAAATGTACCCGATGATTTCCGTGACACTCCCGGATCCTTGCGCCTGCCTGAGTGAAGACCTAGCCGGAGTGTTGTGCCGGTTCGGAATGACGGCGCCCGACGTGGAATGCAGAATCGGGTAGTTGCAGTCCATGCAGCGAGCCGCCGTGTTGGGCGTCGGCTTCCCGTAGTTCGCGCCACCGCAGTTCGGGCACTGAACATCTGCGCGCATCGGCCCGGGGGCTGCGGCGGCAACCTGCCTGGGCGCCTCGCGTGGCACCGGTGCCGGACCTGGGGCGGGCTCTGGCGCCGGCGCATAGGTCGGCTGCACCCGCCAGGGGCTGATCTGGGCGGGGGTGGGCGAGGCTGAGGCTGCGGGGCGGCCGGCGAGCCTGTCGGCCCAGAAGTTGCTCATCGGATCTCCACATTCGGTCGGGTGGTCATGGCGTGACCTGGAGCGTTCCTTGTGCGACCAGGCGGATGATGGTGCCGGTGACGCAGGCGCGGGCGAGGGCGGTGATGTCGGGGAGCTGACCTTCGTCGGTCCGGGAGCCGGTGGAGATCGCGTGTACCACGTCGGCCGCGAGATCCGACGTCGCCATGATCTCGCTGAGGACGGGGCGGACGGCGTCGACCCGCGCGTGCGAGTCCCAGTGCTCGTACGCGTCTACGTCCTCGCTCGGCGGGACGATGTCGAGGTGCTGGCAGACGGTGGCGAACTCATGACAGGCGACGACATCGCGGAGCATGCCCCGGAACGCCATGGCGTAGGCCGCGCTAGGGAATTCGGCGTCCATGTCGTCAGGATACGGATCCTGGCTAGTCACTATTTTGCCTCCGACCATCGTTCGCAGATCTTGACTTCGGTGAGAACCGGTACTCCGAGGAGCTGCATGTCTTCGCCTGCCATGGCCTCGTGAAGCACCTTCGCGCCCTCTTCGGCGATTTCGGTGGGGCACAGGACCGCGAGTTCGTCGTGCACGGTCAGCAGCAGCTGCATTCCGGGGAGCCGCGTCTTGTTGAACCTGACCATCGCGAGCTTCGTCATGTCCGCGTTGGTGCCCTGGATGTGTGAGTTGACGACCTGTCGCTCTGCCCGGGAGCGGAGAGCGGCGACCGGGGAGAGGAGGTCGGGCAGGCGCCGCCGGCGCTTGAGCAGGGTGTGCAGGTAGGGCTGCGGACGTCGGCCGCGCACGGTACGCAGGATCTCGTCCTTGTACCGGTAGACCTCAGGGAACTCGCGCTCGTGGGTCCGCATGAACCCTCGCGCCTTGGCGACAGAGATCCCCGCCATGTCGGCCAACTTGCCCGGACCTGCCCCATAGATGATCGCAAACGCGAGGCCCTTGGCCACTTGCCGCATAGCCTTGGTGACCTCTTCGGGCGGGACTCCGAACACCGCTGCGGCGGTGGCCACATGGGCGTCCATCCCGTCCCAGAACCCCTGCCAGAGCCGTCCGGGCCCGGCGAAGTGGGCGAGGATCCGCAGCTCGATCTGCGCGTAGTCCGCGACCAGCAGCCGGGACCCGGGCGACGGCTCGACCAGGTCGCGGATCCGTTTGCCCCACACGGTGTCCGGCCTGGGCCAGTTCTGTACATTCGGCGATCTGCACGAGAATCTGCCTGTGACGGTGCCGTATTGGGCGAAGGAAGGGTAGATCCGCCCGTCGAAGACCTGGCTGGGGCGCCCCTCGTTGTCGCCCAGGTAGCCCTCCACATAGGTGTGGAGGATCGTCGCGAGCTCCTGATAGCCGAGGATCTCATCCACCAGCGGATTGCCTTTGTGGAAACCGAGCGCATCCGCATCAGTGGACGGCGCGCCGGTCTTGGTGAACCTCCTCGGCTGCAGCCCCTGACCTTCCGGCGGCGGACCGTACAGCAACGCCTGCTTCTGCGGCGTGCTGCCGAGGTTGAAGACCTTGCCGGCTGCGCGGTAGACACCTGCTTCACGGCCCACCAGTTCACGGCGCAGATCGTCGCGAAGGGAATTCAGTGCGGCGATGTCGACCGGCGTTCCGGGGGCCTGCGTGTGGAGCAGGCAGTCCAGGACGTCCATCTCCAGGCCCCAGATCGGCGCCAGGCCGTCCGCGTCGATCTGGGGGCGCATGTGGCGCCACAGGAGCCAGGTCGATTTCGCGTCCAGCCACGCGTAGTTGGCGACGGTCCCGAACGGGTGCGCCTCCACGCATTTGCCGACGTTCTCGTGGTCGTAGTCCAGGCCGTACCGGGCCTTCGTCAAAGGTTTGAGTCCGAGGGGTCGGTTCTCGTTGAGCAGCCACGCCGCGACGATGGTGTCCCCGTATGGCGGGGGCGGGTAGCCGCCGTAGTACTTGGCGATCGACAGCAGGTCGAAGGTGGCGTTGTGGGCGATCTTTGTGCGGTTGCTGAAGAAGAGCGGCCGCAACGCTTCGAAGACCTGGCTTGGCCTCAACTGCGTTGGTGGGTCACTAAATTGGGCTGGTAGGTTTTCGCGCTCGCCGGTGGCCTTGTTCTTCCGCCAGCTGGCTTTGCGTAGGAGCTCGTACCCGTTGGGGTGGCCGAGCGGGATGACGGTTGCGGCACCGTGGGTGGCCAGGGACATCCAGGTGACGTTGTTGACGGCCGCGACGCCACGGTCACGGCCTGAGGTCTCCACGTCGAAGGCGAACTCGTCGCGGGCGGAGAAATAGTCGACGACCTCGTGGAGGTCGTCCCGGGTCAGGACGAGCTGTGGGGGATGCATGAGGTCCTCCTCGGGCCGACGTTGGGCCCCTGCCGGCCCGGGGCAGTCACGGGCCGGCAGGGGAGCAGGAGGACTCTCAGTCGTCCAGCAGCATCTTCACGAGCTGGGACATCTCACCGCTGTCGAGCAGCTCCTTGACGGGCTCGGTGCGCCGGTCGGCGGTGAACTCGGCGATCTCGTCGGCGCTGAGCGGACGGACACCGGTCTCCTCCTCCAGGTCCCGCGCCCTGATGCGCTCCAGGTGGTACTCAACTGCTTTCGCCTTCTGGGACTTGGAGATGGTGAAGTACAGGTCATCGCGGTTGAGTGGGCCACGCCGGTCGTCGAGCGCGATGTCCTTGAGCTGGCGGGCGATCTTGACTCCCGCCTCCCAGACCCGCAGCTCCGGGTTGTCCGGGTCTTCGCACGAGACGACGTTGAAGCACGCACTGAACTTCTTCGGTTTGTCGCCGATTCCGCACAGCGGGCAGTCGTCGTTCCCCCAGCAGCGGACCGACTTGCTGCCCTCCTTGATTTCTTCGACCCAGTGCGCGACGTAATTATCAAAGGGGTCGGCGTCTATGACCTTGATGACAGTGGGGTCTTCCGAGATCTTGAGGTAAAGGTCCCCGCTCGCCTGGCTGGCGAGCTTGTCCATGCTGCCCCATCCGCCGGTTCCGGAATCGGACTCCGTCGGAGCCTTGGGTGCTTCCTGCGCGGGTGCGGAGGGAATGCCACGACGGCGGCCGAACGTGCGCTGCTCAGACATGCAGGTTCCAATCCTGGATGGGCTCTGGAAGAACATTTCGGGTAGTGCGGAAAAGCTCGGCACACCTGGCAGGGAAAAGCGTGCTGGCGATGTACCGCCGATTGCCGTTGAGGATCCCCTCCTCTTGCGCGATGCGGATGACGCCTTCGATCTGAATGCGGGTGTAGAGCCTTCTCTGTCCGTGCTTGCTACCGCCGTTGTAAATGAAGGTGGCGCTAGGGAAGAGACTCGCGCGCTCCCACTTATAGATGGTTTTCGGGGATCGCTGGATCGCGGCGGACAGGTGGCCGATGCCGAAGAATTCGCGGAAATGGCCGCCCTGGCGCTTGTAGATCGGGTCCTCGTCCCAGTGGGCGCGGCCGGCCTGGGGGAGGTACGGCGTCGGCGTATCCAGGGGACGGGAGGTACCCGGGTAGGTGTCGTAGGGGCGGCGCTGAGGGAAGATCACGCGGCCTCCTCGTCCCAATCGGGGACGATGCGGCGCACGGCCTCGGGGAATGCACCGGCGATGAGCCGGAAGATCTCGTCGCCGAGCTCGGGATCGCGTCGCTCGCAGTAAGTGAAGAGGGTGAAGCCGGCGCTGGTGCCGCTGAGCGGGGGCTCGGGAATGAAGGTGTAGAGGGCGGATGCGGACAGACTGAACGCGGCGGCGAGTCGCACAACGACGGGGTGCGGGAGGTCCCCGCCGCGCCGGGCGCTGCGCGCCAGCCGGTCCCCGGTTATCCACGGCTTTCCGCTGGCAGGGTCGTGGCCGACGGAGGCGGCCATCTGGTTCCAGGTCAGGTCGCTGGCGCGCTTGACGGCGTGAATGCGTTCCCAGTAGAGGCGCGAGCGCTCCAACGCGGGCCGGGTCACGAGACCCCCTTGAAAGCGAAGCTCTCCCGCTGGACGAATATGGTGTCCATGTCGGATTCCGTGAGGACGCCTTCCTGGAGGAGGACGTAGAGCTCCTCGGTATCGAGGGTCGGAACCGGCGGGAAGGCGCGCCGGTATATCTCCTCGCCCTTGCTCCGGGTGATCTCCTCGGCTACGGAGGAATCTGCGGTGACCGTGACGCGACGCTCGCGCTTGATGCGGGTAAGCCCTTCGATCTCCATGGGGAGATCGAGGTACTGGGAGCCTTTGTGATCGCGGTATCCGCGCTCGATGACCGCGCGTGCGATCGTGTCGCGGAGCTTGTCGCGCTCGGCCCCGATCCTCTCTGTCTCGCGCTTGAGCATCGCCCATCTGCGAACTGAGGGGAGGATCGGGTCGAAAGGGAGTTCCGCCCTGTCGTCCGAGTCGGTTTCAGTCATGGGTGTACTCCTTTCGGAGTAGTGAGTTGGTGCGGGAGATACTCGATGTCCGAGTGGGACAAGCCTATGAATTCGGAAAAATCACGAATAGGGCCGTCGGGGTGAGTCAGGAAATGCGGCCCAGGTGCTTGGTGAGAGATTCGACGTCGTTGGTGAGGTTCTCTTCGCCGCGCCCGTCCACGATGGCTTCGGAGACGCGTCCCCGCAGGGTGAGGGTGGCCTGCTGGCGCTCCTCGACGGAGTCCTCCACGACGATGTTGACCACGTAGACGCGGGAGTGCGTGGAACTGGCGCGCACGTGGCGGGTGTTGCGCTGGTCGAGGATGCCCTTGCCGTCGGGCAGGTCGTAGTTGATCAGGAATTGGGCCTCGGGTAGGTCGAGCCCGTACCCGCCTGCGTTGGTGGACACGAAGAGGCGCGTCTCGGGATCGCTGGCGAACTTCGCCTTGGCGGCAGCCTTCTGGGTGGAGTCCATCTCCCCGTGGAAACGCACCTGGGGGCCGAACCGGTCCAGGCGCTCGCCGATGTAGGGCAGCATCCGACGGTAGGACGTGAAGATCGCGATTTTGACGCCGTCCTCGGCGAGCATCTCGGCGACCAGGCGCTCCAGCAGGTCCAGCTTCGGCGTGGCGGTGAGGTTGGGGTAGTCCCAGAGAGGAGCGATGAACTCGGCGATGTACCTTGACCCTTCGCCATTTGCGTCGTGGTACGCCTCGGCGCTGTCCATCAGCAGGCCGGGGTGGCATATGAGCATCCGGGCGGCCAGGAGGCGGGCCATGACTTTGCCCTGGGCCCGCTTGTCCTCCTCGCTGAGGGTGCCGGCGTAGTAGGCAGCGAGGTCGATCGCTGTGCCGGCCTCGGCCGCTTCCTCCAGGGCCTCGCTGAGGTCGTCCATGATGAGCCGGTAGAAGCGGCGTGTGGCCGCGTCCAGCGTCACGGTACGGGTGGTCTCCATGACCTCCGGCAGGTACCGCGCCACCTCGGGGTCGAGCCGGGATCTGCGGATCATCGCCTTCTTGAGGCGCGAGTTGAGTAGCTTCAGGTTCTTATAGGCGGTGGCGGCGCCCCACGCGTTGCGGCTGATGTAGCTCTTGTCGAAAAGGTCCCAGCGCCCGAGGACATCCCGGTCAACCCACTCCATGATCGAAAAGATCTCCTCGGGACGGCCGTTCTCAACCGGGGTACCGGTGAGGGCGATCCGCACGCCCGGCTGAAGCCGCTTGGCCAGCTTCGTGACCTGGGCGCCGAAATTCTTGATGGCGGTGGCCTCGTCGAGAACGATCGCATCGAACCTGCGCGCCAGCAGGTGTTCCCAGTCGGTGCGGAGCCCGGCGTAGGACATGATCACGTAGTCGGGGTTGGCCAGGTTGACGTACTCCCACTGGCGGGCTCGCGCGGCTGCGGTGCCGTCGAGGACCATGCACATCTCCTCGATCGGCACGGTGATCCCGGTGCCACGCAGGGACAGGGTCCGGCTTTCGATGTCGGTGAACCTGGAAATCGACTGCGCCCACTGCCACTTCAGCGAGGCGGGGACGACGAGGAGGCAGTTGTTGATGTTGCCGATGCCGAGCAGTTCCTCCAGGGCGGCGATGGTCAGGACCGTCTTGCCGGTGCCCATGGAGTAGGCGACGAGGAGCTTCCGTCTGGTGATGATGTCCGTGACGGCCTGCTCTTGGTAGGGGTAGAGGGAGCCGGTGAACATTCAGATCCGTCCTTTGCGTCGGATGGGGAGGTACGCCGTCTCGATGGCCCGGCGCGCGTCGGAGTCAGTCATCTCACCGACGTCCTTCGCCGAAATCCCCTGGTAGTTGGCGTACTTCATGCGGAGTCCACGCGGGCGCCAGGTCCGGTAGAGCGAATCCCGGCTCCGCAGCCCGGTGACGTCGTTGTCGAGCGCGAGGACGAGGACGCCGCTACGCCGGCGTAGCAGCTGCATCTGTGCGGCGGAGACGTAGGCGCCGTAGGCGGCGACCGCCCCGGGGATGCCGAGGGAGGCGAGGCGGACGGCGTCCAGCGGGGACTCCAGGAGGATGCTGAAGTCCCCGTAGGGCGTGTGGTAGCCGAAGAGGGTGGCCGATTTGACGACACCGTCCGGGTAGTTGCGGAAGTAGCGGTACCCCTTCTCCTGCCACCCGAGCAGAACTCCAGTCTCCGGATGGCGGATCGGGATGATCCAGTGCTCGGCCGCCGGGTCCCACAGGACGCCATACGCCGCGCACGCGTCAGCGGTCAGTTTCCGTTCGGCCAGGGCCTGCGGCGGCGGGTGGCTGAACAGGGCCAGGGACGCCTCGGTAACGCTGACGTCTGGTCTGGCGGGGGCCTGGTCCTCCTCATCCGCGTGCAGGCGGTAGAGGCCCTGCTTGGCGATCCACCGCACGGCGCTCTCGCGGTCGGTGTCGAGCACGTCGGCCACGAGCTGGACGAACACCCCGCTGTACCGGCACGAGAAGCAGATGTACCGGCCGGTGCGGGTGTTGACCCAGAACGAGGGGTTGCGGTCGGCTTTGCCGGTCAGCGCCAGGTGCATCGGGCAGCGGGCATTGACCTCGTCGGCGGTCTCGCGCAGCGGCTCGACGCCGAGCCGCTGCAGAGCCTGGGGCACGTCGGCCGGCACCGGGTTGGAGTAGGCCGCCAGGAGGTCCCAGCCGCCGCTATTCACGGCCAGCCTCCCGGTTGCGCCGAGCGTGGTATCGGCGGCGCGCGTCCGCCCGGGACTTCTCGACGTCCGCCCAGTACCTTTCTCTGCCTCGCGCTCTGCGCGAGTCCTGGTTTTCCGCGTAAAGCTCACGTCTCCTGGGCTCGTAGTTACGCTCCAGCCCCTTGCGCTTTTCTGGGTTCTTGGCCCAGTAGTCGCGCATGTAGGCCGCGACGCACTCCGCGCATCGAGTCTCCAAGCCGTCGGGCTCACGGAGCTTTCGGTAGAACGCTGACAGCGGTTTGGCTTCGCGGCAGATCCGGCAAACTTTCGACTGGCCGTCCGGGGGTGGGGTGTCAGTAAGGGAGGTCACGCATGACCTCCTCGGGGGCCTCCTCGAACCGGGGCGGATCCCAGAAGATCGAGATCAGCTGCTCCTGCGGCGGGGCGTTGCGGGAGAGCAGGAGCTTCATCCGGTACTCGGACGCGTCCTCCTCCTCGGTGGCCTCCATGCCGATCACCGCGTCAGCGTCCTGGATCCACGCCGAGGTGTACCCGAGGGACTGCGGGCCGAGCCCGTTACGCCCCAACTTGTGTGGCAGGCTCTGGGTGGTGACCACCAAGGGGAGGTCGTTGGTGAGCGCGAGGCGCTTCAGCCCCCGGGAGATATTGGTCAGGGCGAGCGGGGTCTGCGTCTCGCGGGTGACCTCGTCGGTCAGGAAGTAGGCGCCGTCAACGAAGACGATGTCCGGCTGAATGCTGTCGATCTTGGCCTGGATGCCGGAGATGGTCATGGCTCCAGCGCGGTCCTCGGTGAAGATCAGCGAGGTGTCCCGGTGCTCTTGGAGAAGGGCCCGTTCGACCCGGCGCCATTCGACGTCGGACACCTCGCCGGTCTGCAGCTGCTTGGGGTTGATGGGGATCATGAATCCGTCGATCCGGCGGGCGATCTCCAAGTACGGCATCTCGAAGCTGAGGACGAGCGGTTTGGCGCCGTGCTCCCAGGCGGCGCGAACCATGCCCAGCATCACCGTTGTCTTCGAGGACTTGGCCAGGCCGGTCAGCACGATCATCTGCTGCCGTTGCAGGCCGAGAGTCACCTTGTCCAGCCACCGGAATCCGCTCGGTATCCCGAGGATCGCGCCGGGGTTGTCCCGGGCGCTGCGGTAGATCTCCAGGCGCTGAGCACCGGTGCGGGCGTAGTCGATCTCACGCGCGGCCGGGGCGGCGAGGACGGCCTGGGTCTGCATGACACGCAGGACATCAAGGGCAGCGCGGACACCGCCCTCCTCCAGGGCGTCCACGGCCGCCCCGAGCCCGAGTTCGACGAGCAAGCGCAGCCGCTCGTCATGCAGCTCCCGGACCAGGTACTCGACGGGGCCTGAACTGTCCTGAGTGAAACGGTAGTTGGGGTGATCGCGGAGAATGACCTCGGCGGTCGGAGCCTCACCGAAATCGGCCTTGAAGGAGAGGATGTTCTTGAAGACCGAGCGATTGTCGCCGTCAAGGAAGTGCTCGGGAGTGATGCCGGCCTCGGTGACGGCCGCGAGGTCGCCCGTGCTGGCGATGTAGGAGATCACCTCCTCCTCGATCGTGCTCACTGGATCTCCACCAGCTCGGCCGCGCCGCCCTCCTCGATCAGGTCTCCGATCGCGATGGGGCCGAAGTCGTCGTCGTCAACGACCGGTTCGACCGTCAGCTGGGGCAGCGTGCCGTCGTTGGGGACGGTCAGCACGACGGCCCAGCCGACGACCGGAACGGTGCGTATCTCGTCGCAGTAGTCGATGACGGCGCGGTGGTCGACGGTGTCGGGGTGCAGCTGGATGGTCGTGCGGGTGTGTTCGGGCATGGGGTCTCCGATCAGCGGCGGTTCTTGCGAGCCGCTCGTTTCTGTGCGCGTCGGGTGGTGCGGTTGGGCTGGGGTGTGCTCTCGGCGTCGAACTCGTCGGGGACGATGCGTTCGGCCGTGGTGATCTGGGTCTGCCAGGTGACGCCGGGCCGGGGGGTGTGCTCGGGCTTGACGCTCACAGGAGCCTGCCGATCAGGGCGGCGTCGTGCGGGGCGAGGTGCCGCCCTTTGGAGCCGTAGGTGAGCCGGTGCCGGGGATCGGGGTCGATGACCTGCAGCACGCCCGGGTCGGTGGCGACGCGCGAGGCGAGGTGGCCGGCCGTGGTGGAGATGAGGCTGACGTACGGGATGACGTCATCGGCCAGGCGCTCGGCCAGGGCCTCGGCAACACGGTTGCCGAGGAAGGTCACCACGGAGATCCGCTGCTCGTGTTCCCACAGGGCCCAGATCTGCCGCA
>NZ_JYJF01000859.1 GCF_000955975.1 Saccharothrix sp. ST-888 | reverse complement strand
CGCCGAGACGGAGCTCGTAGCGCAGCGCCGGGTCGCCGCGCAGGGTGCGGCCGGCCGTCAGCAGGTGCACCGGGGCCCTGTGGAAGGTGAGTTGGCTCAGGTCCACGAGGGTGTTACCGATCACGGCCACCGGGTCCAGCCCGTGCTCCTGCAGCGTGCGCTCGACATCGTCGTCCACCACGGTCTTCCCAATCACCGCCGCCGGGTCGAGCCCCTGCTCCGCCAGCGCGCCCCCGAAACCGTCGGCCACCTCGTCGCCACCGTGCGCGGACGGGCGGCTGTTCGCGGGCGCCAGTCCGATCGGGGCGGTCAACGC
>NZ_JYJF01000858.1 GCF_000955975.1 Saccharothrix sp. ST-888 | reverse complement strand
GGTCGCGTACCGGCATCGCGGAATCGAGCGATGCCGGTAAGCGACCACGCGCCCGAAATCCGGGGAGAAACCATGAAAAGGCTACTGGCCGCAGTGAGCATCCTCGCCCTGGCCGCCGGGATCGGAACATTCGGCTCGGGGCCGATGGCGGCCGCTGCCGTGCCCGGTGGCGCGGCGCACTTCGCCGCGCACTTCGAGTTCAGCAAGGGCCAGGCGCCGGAGAGCGTCGCTCAGGAGGCGGACGGCGACCTCGATGTGACCTTCTCGGTGGCGCGGCAGGTCGCCAGGGTCGGTACCGATGGTGCGACGCGCATCC
>NZ_JYJF01000857.1 GCF_000955975.1 Saccharothrix sp. ST-888 | reverse complement strand
CTGAATCTACTGGGGCGCGCGCTCTGGGAGGCCGCCACCCGCCCGGCAGCCGAACGGCGGTGGGCTTGACGCCCACCGCCGCCCCAAGGCCCGGCCGCTCGCACGGCCGGGCGCAGCCGGCGGCCGTCGCGCACAACCGGAGGCCCCCGAGCAGAGCATCCGCACGGGGGCCGGCGAGCCGCGCTGCTGACGGCAGAACACGTCAGCAGACGAGCAACGGTCGATCAGCAGCTGATCAGCAGCCGATGAGGCGGGCCGCCAGGTAGGACTTCACCTGGTCGAGGGAGACACGCTCCTGCGCCATGGTGTCGCGGTC
>NZ_JYJF01000856.1 GCF_000955975.1 Saccharothrix sp. ST-888 | reverse complement strand
AGTGGATGACCGCCGAGCTGCGCCGGGCCAACCGCCGTCTGCGCGAGGTCGAGGAGGCCGAGCAGGAGCCCATCGCGATCGTGGCGATGAGCTGCCGGCCCCCCGGCGGCGTGCGCCCGCCCGAGGACCTCTGGCAGCTCGTGGCCACCGGATCCGACGCCACCTCGCCGTTCCCCGCCGACCGCGGCTGGGACATCGAGGGCCTGTACCACCCGGGCCCGGACCACCAGGGCACGTTCTACGCGAGCGGCGGCGGATTCCTGCACGACGCGGGCGAGTTCGACTCCGAGTTCTTCGGGATCTCGCCGCGCGAGGC
>NZ_JYJF01000855.1 GCF_000955975.1 Saccharothrix sp. ST-888 | reverse complement strand
GTGATCAGCTTACCGGCGAACAGGCGCCATGTACTCCCAACTCAGTCTGCCAGGACTGAAGTTAACCGATTCACCTGCGTGACCTCCTGGCTGTGCGTGGCCTGGAACGGGAGGCAGGCCGGGCTGCCGAGCAGGGCGTGCGGTCGCTAGCCCAAGCGAGACCAGGCGGTCGGTAGGGCGTGTTGGGGGTCGAGGTCGCGGATGCGGCGGACTCGGACGCGTTCGGCGCGGGCGAGGTCGCAGACGTCGCATGTCTCCTGGTAGTCGATGTGGGGTCGGCGTTGGGCCTCGGTACCGCAGTCCGGTGCCGGTTCGG
>NZ_JYJF01000854.1 GCF_000955975.1 Saccharothrix sp. ST-888 | reverse complement strand
GCGGAACCGTACGCGCCGTCTTCCCCCCTTCGGCTCGGTGGTCTGAGACCGCGCCCGGACCGAGCGAATCTTCGGCATGGTGCGCCGGCTGGAGGCGTACACCCCCCGGAACGAGCGGGTGAACGGGTACTTCGCCATGCCACTGGTGGCGGGCGGCGGCCGGCTAGGCGGGGTCGACCCGGCACGCGTGGGGCGGACGCTGGTGGCACGGGGGGTCTCGCTGGAGGCGCCGAAGCACGTCGAGGCGCTGGCCGGGGCGCTGCGCGAGGCCGCCGAATGGGTGGGCTGCGACACCGTCCGGGTCGAGACCCTGGCCG
>NZ_JYJF01000853.1 GCF_000955975.1 Saccharothrix sp. ST-888 | reverse complement strand
CGGTCACCGAAGGAACGGCCACCGCGCTCGTCACGGTTGCGGTCACGGCCGAAGGCCGGACGCTCCCGGTCACGGTCCCGGCTGAAGCCGCGGTCGTCACGGTTGCGGTCGCGGTCACCGCACGAGGAGGTGCGCTCGGGGCGCTCGGTGCGCGCCTCGCGGTACGACGGCGCCCGGCCGGCCTTGGCCGACGGAGCGGCCGTCTCGGTCACGGGGGCAGGCTGGGCGGAGACGGCAGCCGACTCGGCCCCCTCCTCCCCAGCGGGCTCGACCCCGTCCTGGCTGCCCAGCTCCGCTCGCTCGCGCGCGGCACCCGC
>NZ_JYJF01000852.1 GCF_000955975.1 Saccharothrix sp. ST-888 | reverse complement strand
CCGACGCCCTCGCCCCAGCCGGTGCCGTCAGCGTCCGCCGAGAACGCCTTGCAGCGGCCGTCGGCCGACAGGCCGCGCTGACGGCTGAAGTCCACGAAGTTCTCCGGCGTGGCCATCACGGTCACACCGCCGGCCAGCGCCATCGTGCACTCGCCGTTGCGCAGCGCCTGGATCGCCCATTGCAGAGCGACCAGCGACGAGGAGCACGCCGTGTCGAGCGTGACCGCCGGGCCCTCAAGACCGAAGGTGTAGGCGACGCGCCCGGAGGCGATGCTGCCCGACACACCGGTGCCCAGGTAGCCCTCGACACCCTCCGG
>NZ_JYJF01000851.1 GCF_000955975.1 Saccharothrix sp. ST-888 | reverse complement strand
GTGGACATCTACCTGCCGGGCTGTCCGCCCCGCCCGGAGATGCTGATGGACGCGATCCTCAAGCTGCACGACAAGCTCCAGCACGAGAAGCTCGGGGTGCACCGGCTCCGCGCCGAGGAGCAGGCCGAGGAGATCGCCCTGCACGCCGTCCCGACGCGCGAGATGCGGCGGCTGCTGCGATGAGCGAGACCCCCGAGGAGCCCGTCCCCGCCACCAGCACGGAACTACCGGTCGAGGTCATCGGCAGGCGGCAGGGCATGTTCGGCGCCAAGGGCACCGGTGCCACGTCCGGCTCCGGCGGGCTGACCGCGCCGATC
>NZ_JYJF01000850.1 GCF_000955975.1 Saccharothrix sp. ST-888 | reverse complement strand
GACCATCCCAGTGCCGCCGCCCCGAACGTCGGCCCCCCGGTCCAGGCGAACTCAGAGCGTGGCCTGGAGACCTGCCAGCCCGTGCGGGAGGGCAAGCCGTGTCGGATTGGCCGGGTGGACCCCATCACGGTCACCGGCACCGAGCCCGGGCTCTCCGCTGACGTGTTAGTCTACCTGCCGCCGGAGTAATTCATCCCGCGCTACGCCGGGGCGCGCTTCCCGGTGCTGCCAACACTGGCCGGCCACCCGGGGCGCTCGCTGCACCTGGTCGAGGGCCTGCCGGTGCGGCAGACCGCCTGGGAGCTGGCGCGGACCGG
>NZ_JYJF01000086.1 GCF_000955975.1 Saccharothrix sp. ST-888 | reverse complement strand
CTGCACCGCGCGACCGGGGGCCTGCCGGGGCCGGCCGTCCTCTCCGACCGGCCGTACGCACCCGGCAGCCGGGTGCACTACCGCTACGGGGTCTTCGCCGCCCGCGCCGAGCTCGGCAACGACGGCGCGTACCGCTCGATGCTGACCGGCCCGGACGGCACCAGGGCGGAGGACGTACGGACCGCGGGCTACCGATGTCCGCCGTGGGCGGTCGACCCCGTCGAGGGGAGGGGGTCGACCTTCCCCGACGCTCGCGGCACCGAAGGGTCACGCGGTACGGGATCGGGCAGTGCGGAATCCCGCAGTGCGGGATCGCGCAGTGCCGGTCCGAGCCGTGCGGGATCGGGCGGCGGGAGGCCGCGCGGCGCCGGGGTCCTGCTGGGCGGCCGGTACGCGCTGACGGCGGCCCTGAGGCACAGCACCAAGGGCGGCGTCTTCCTCGGGCGGGACACCGACAGCGGCGCCGAGGTGGTGGTCAAGCAGGCTCGCGCGCACATCGAGGTGGACCGCTCCGGCCGGGAGGCCAGGACCGCCCTGCGCCACGAGGCGCGGCTACTGGACCGCCTCGACGGCCTCGGCCTGACCCCGCACCCCGTGGAACTGCTGGAGAAGGACGACTCCCTCTTCCTGGTGCAGGAACGGATCACCGGCCTGACCCTGGGCAGCTGGGTGGCCGAACGGCTGCGCCGCGACGGCACGCCGGACGTCGACTGGGCCGAGGCCGGTCCGCTGGCACTTGCGCTGACCGACCTGGTCGAGCGGGTGCACACCACCGGGCTGGTGGTACGCGATCTGGCCCCCGGCAACGTGATGGTGCGCCCCGACGGCTCGCTGCGCCTGATCGACCTCGAACTCGCGGCGGAGGCGGGCCGTACGGCGGGATCGGCCGGTACGCCCGGCTACCGCGCACCCGAGCAGGGCCCCGGCCTGACCAGCTCCCCCGCCGAGTACGCCACCGACCTGTACGCCCTGGGCGGCCTGTTCTTCCTGCTCTCGACCGGCCACGACCCGCTGCTGCCCGAGGACTCCCCCGCCCCGCGCCCGGTCGCCGACCGGCTGGGCCGCTGGCTGACGTCCGCCGCACTGGCGGGGAACACCGCACGGCACCTCGCGCCGCTGGTCCTCGCCCTGCGCGCCGACCGGCCCGAGCAGCGCTGGGGCCTGCCCCAGGTACGGGCCGCACTGTCGGCCGCGCTCCCGGGCACGTCCCCGGACACACCCACGGACACACCCCCGGGCATGTCCCTGAGCACACTCAACGCCGATGCGGCGCCGGCCGCCGAGGAGCCGCTGCCGGCCGCCCTGGTGGACCGCCTGGTCGCGGACGGCCTGCGGCACCTCGCCGGGAGCGCGAGGCCCGAGCGGAGCGACCGGCTCTGGTCGACCGTCCCGTCCGGCCAACTCACCGATCCGTGCAACGTCCAGCACGGCGCGGCCGGGGTGCTCGCGGTGCTGGCCCGTTCGGCGGTGGCGCCGATCCCCGCTGCCGTGCGTGAACTGGTGCGACGGACGGCCGAGTCGGCGGGCGAGTGGATCGAACGGCGCTGTGCGGCCGAGCCGGTCGTGCTGCCGGGCCTGCACTTCGGCCGCTCCGGCACGGCGTGGGCCCTGCTGGACGCCGCCGAGGCGCTGGCGGACCCTTCGCTCGCCCGCCGGGCCGAGGCGATGGCCCGCCGGGTGCAGTCGGCCTGGCCCAACCCGGACGTCTGCCACGGCGCCGCCGGAGCCGGGTTCCTGCAGCTCAGGCTGTACCGGACGACCGGGTCCGCCGAGCACCTGGAGCGGGTCGCCGAATCCGCCCGCGGCCTGCTGGAGGCGGCGCAGCGCGAACCGTACGGCACGGTCTGGCCGGTGCCGAAGAGCTTCGACTCCAGCCTCGCCGGGATCACGCATCTCGGGTACGGCCACGGGGTCGCCGGGGTGGGCGCGTTCCTGCTCGCCGCCGCCGAGGCCACCGGGGACGACCGGCTGCTCGCGGGGGCCCGCGAGGCCGTCGGGACGCTGGCCGCGACCGTCCGGCGGGACGGTCCCGACGGACGCGCCGGGTGGTGGCCGCAGAGCGCGGGCGACCCGGCGAGCGTCAAGTTGGCGCACTGGTGCAACGGTTCGTCCGGGGCCGGCAGCTTCCTGGTCCGGTTCTGGCGGGCGACGGGTGATCCGACCGCGTACGAGCTGGCCGTGGCCGCCGGCCGGGCCGTCCTCGACGGACGGTGGCACAGCGGGACGTCCGCCTGCCACGGCCTGGCCGGGAACGGCGAGTACCTGCTGGACCTCGCGGAGGCCACCGGGGAGGACCGGTTCCGCACCGGGGCCTGGGAGTTCGCGGACCTGATCGCCGCCCGGGCCGCACTCTCGGACGGGCTGCTGGTCCTCCCGGACGAGACCGGCACCGGCTCCACTCCCGCGTACGGGACGGGCACGTCGGGGGCCCTCGCCTTCCTGCTGCGGCTCCGCCACGGCGGTCCGCGGATCTGGCTCGACCCGCAACCGCTCGCAGCCCGCATCGAGGACACCGAGCCCGGTCCGACGGCGGGCCGGGGATGAACTCCCAATGTCCGCACGAGCCACTCGACCACGACTCCCAGGAGGTGAGCCCACGATGAGCATCGCCACCCGCACCACCGCCCAGGCGCTGCGCCGGCTGAGCTTCACCTTCGCCTCCGACGGCTCGCACGCGGCCTGCCTGGCAGCCGCCGCCGACGGCGGCTGGTACGTGGAGAGTTGGCGCCTTCCGGCGAGCGGCCCGGCCGAACCGACCGCGCTGGTCCTGCCCGGCAACCGCTCGGAGAGCCTGCGGTCGCAGCTGGTCTCGCTGCCCGACGGCCGGGTCCTGCTCTGCCGCCACGACGGCGACCGGCACGACCTGGTCGCGCTGTCCGCGCCTTCGGGCGGGGAACTCCACTCCACCGAGAGCCTGTTGAGCACGCTGCGGATGCCGGGACTGCGCCTGCTGCCGCTACCCGGCGGGGTCCGGCCGGCCCAGGCCCCGGTCGCGGTCGCCCTCGGCACCGACACCCGGCCGGTCACCGCGGTCTGGCTGGTGGCCGTCGACGGGTCCGAGCCCCGTCCAGTTGCCGAGATCCCGGGGCTGCACGGCGGCGGGGTCTGGCTGGACCGCACCGGACGGCTGCTCGCGCTGGACCGGGTCAGCGCGGGCGTGGTGAAGTCCGTGGTCCTCGACCTCGACTCGGGCCAGGTCACCCCGCTACTGGAGATCGCCGAGGGCAGCAACGACCGGCTGGTGCTGTTCGACCCGGACAGCCGCTTCGCGATGGTCCGCAGCGACGCCCCCGGCGCCGACCGGCTCGGCTGGGGCCTGCTCGGCGGCAGCGAACCGCTGCGCTTCCCCGAATGCCTGCACGTACCGGGGATGTTCCTGCGGCCGGTCGCCCTCGCCCCGACCACGCCCGACGTGCCACCACCGAGCCCCGGCGCTCCGGCCACCGCCCCCGGCCCGGCCGCGAGCGCCGCCCAGGCCGGGGGCACCGTCCACGGCGCAACCACCGCCCAGGCCACGGCCGCCGCAGACGGACTGCGGGTCGCCGTGCAGATCGACCACGGCGCGGCCTCCGCGCTCGCCCTGTGGCAGCCGACCGGCGGCCGGCTCGACCCGCTGCCCGTCCCGCCCGGACGGCTCGGCGCGGTCGGCCACTGGTCCGCCGCCGGGTTGCGGATGCCGTACTCGGCCCCCGACCACCCCGCCGCGCTGGCCACCCTGGACGTCGACACCCTGCTCAATCTCGGCCCGTCCGGCGCACCCGCCCTCACCCCCGTACCGCTGCCGCTTCAGCTGGCTCCGCTCGCACCCGCGAGCGCACCCCGCCCGCCGCACCTGGCCGAGACCTCGCCCGAGACCCCGTTCGCGGGTGCGAGCGAGTCGGTGGCGGCGGCCGTACGGGGGGCAGCGCCGGGCCTGCACGCCTGGTCCACTCCGGCCAGGGTTCTGCACACCTCACCGCCCGGCTTCCGGCTGGACTCGAGCGCCGTGCCCTGCGAGGGCGGCCGCTGGCACCCGGCGCAGAGCCTCGAACTGGCCGGTCCGGCCGGTCCGATCGAGGCCGTGGTCTACGGCGGTGACGCCTGGCTGAGTTCACCGCATCTGGTGGTGGCTCTGCACGGCGGACCGGCGGACGCCTGGCGGCTGGAGTTCGACCCGGCCCTGCAACGGATGGCCGCCGGGGGCCTGACCGTGGTCGCGCCCAACCAGCGCGGCAGCATCGGCTACGGCCTGGAGCACGCGATGGCCATCCGAGGGGCCTGGGGCGGTCCGGATCTCGAAGACGTCCTGCACCTTCTCGACGGGCTGTCGGGCCAGCGCACCGCGCTGGGACTTGAACCGCCCGCCCTGTTCGGCGTGAGCTACGGCGCCTTCCTCGCCCTGCTCGCCACCGCCCACGCCCCCGCCGACCAGGTGTCCCGCTGCGCCGTGGTCGCACCGTTCCTGTCCGGCACCCGGCTGCTCGCCGAGGCGGCGGCCCCGGTCCGGGCGCTGACCACCCGGCTCGGCGGGGGCGATCCGATCGCGGACGCCCGTGGCCCACGCGACGTCCTCCAGCTCGCCCACCAGCTCACCGCACCGCTGCTGATCGTGCACGGCGACCGGGACGAGGTGGTCCCGGTCAGCCAGTCCCGGTCGCTGCGGCACGAGTTGCTGAGGATCGGCCGGGCGGAGGGCACCGACTTCCGATACGTGGAGGCGGCCGGTGCCGGGCACGAGGTGCTGGCCGAGGAGGGCGGGGCCGTCCTGCACGAACTGCTGGCCGGATTCCTGCGCACCGGACGACCGACCTAGCCGCCGGCCGCACCGGCTGCACCATTCACACCGCCGCCCGTCGGGACGCACACCCCGCGTCCACCGGGCGGCACCCCGAAGACTTCCCGGCCCGGCCGACCCGCCGTGCCCGGGAGAGAGACCTGCGGCGGAACGATTCTGCCGCAGTGGCCGCACCCGACGGGCTCTGCCCGCGCGGCCGCAACGCCCACGACCGACCGCACCGCGCGGTCGGTACACCCCAAGGGGAGGACCCAATCATGGAGAACCTGATGAACTTCGAGACCGACCTCGCTGCGCTGCAGGAGCTGCCGGAGACCGAGTCCGTCGAGCTGACCGGTCACGGTGGCGGCTGCCAGTACACCTGCCTGATCCTCACCTGCCTGATCTTCACCATCAGCTAGTGCAGGCAGGCCGCTAGGCCGGCTCACCGGGCCGCGCCACACCCTGGAAGGGGGTGCGGCGCGGCCCTCCCGCACCAGACAACCGGCCGACCGACCGGCCGACCGGCCGACCGGCCACCGTTCACCACAGGGAGGTTGCACAGTGCCCGACCGACCGGCCCGCAGCCTTCCCGCGCGCAGTCCTGCCCCGCGCCGCCGTCCGCCGCGCGGCTGGACCCTGGCGCTCGCCCTGGCCGTCCCCGTCGAGGCGGCCGCGACTCTCGCGCTGCCCGGCGTGGTGGCCGCCGCCGTGGACGCCGTCCTCGCCGGGCACCCGGCCACCGGCGCGGCCATCCCGGTCGGCACGCTGCTGCCACTCGCGGCGGTCCTGCTGATGGGCGCGGGTGCCGGAGCACTGGCCGCCGCAGCCGGACCGGCCTGCACCGCCGAAGCGACGGTCGCCCTGCGCACCCGGCTGCTGCGGCACGTCCTCACGCTCGGGCCCGGCACCCCCGGCCTGACCGGCGGCGACCTGACCGCCCGGCTGGTGGGTTCGGCCGCCGACGCCGGTGCCGCCCTGCCGTCCCGGCTGGGCACCGTCACCGCCCTGCTGACCTCACTCGGCGCCGTCCTCGGACTCGGCCTGCTCTCCCCCTGGCTGGCGCTGGCCTTCTTCGCCGGCGTCCTGCCCGGGGTCGTGCTGATCAGGCTGTTCCTGCGCACGGCCGGACAGGTCTTCACCCGCTACCAGGAAGTACAGGCCGAGCTGGCCGAGCGGCTCACCGGCGCGCTGGCCGGACTGCGGAGCATCCACGCCGCCGGGGCGGAGCAGCGCGAGGCCGACCGGATCCTCGCGCCACTGCCCGAACTCTCCGCTGCCGGGCACGCGTTGTGGACCGCGCAGCGCCGTACGGTGTGGCAGGCGACCCTGCTGGTGACGGTGGTGGAGCTGGCCGTGCTGGGCACCGCCGGGTGGCTGGTGGCCGCCGGGACACTGCCGCCCGGTGCGCTGGCGGCGGCCGCCGGGTGGGCCGCACTGGGCCTCGGCTTCTTCGAACAGGTCGAGGCACTGGTCGGCATCGCCCACGCCCGGGCCGGCCGGTCCCGCGTCGACCAGGTCCTCGCCCTGCCCGCGCCAGGCTGCGGCACCCACCGGCTGCCGGACGGTCCGGGCGAGGTGAGCTTCTGCGCGGCCGTGGTCCGGGACGGCTCCCGGGTCCTGCTCGGACCGATCGACCTGACCGTGCCCGGCGGCAGTACGGTCGCCCTGGTCGGCCGGTCCGGCGCGGGCAAGTCCCTGCTGACCGCACTGGCCGGACGGCTCCGCGAACCCGACTCCGGGCGCGTCCTGATCGACGGCGTGCCCGTGGCCGAGCTGAGCGACCCCGAACTCCGAAGGGCGATCGGGTACGCGTTCGAGCGGCCGGTCCTGGTCGGCGCCACGATCGGCGAGGCCCTGGAGGGGGCCGGACCGCCGGAGACCCGAGCGGCTCGGGCGGACGGGTTCCTCGGACGGCTCCCGCACTGGTACGACACTCCGCTCGGCGAACTGCGGATCTCCGGCGGCGAGCTGCAACGGCTCGGCCTGGCCCGGCTGTTGGCGCAGCGCCCGCGCGTGGTGGTGCTCGACGACGCCACCTCCAGCCTCGACCTGGCGACCGAACACCAGGTGACCCTGGCACTGACCGAGTCCACCCGGGGCTGCACCCGGCTGCTGGTGGCCCACCGCGCCGAGGCGGCGGCCCGCGCCGACCTGGTCGCCTGGCTCGACGGCGGACGCCTCCGGGCTCTCGCCCCGCACGCCGATCTGCTCGCCCACCCCGACTACCGCGCGGCGCTGGCCGGGAGCGCCCTCGGCGGTTGACCGACCGCGCGGTGCCGACCGCGCGGTGCCGACGGCGCGCCGGGACTCCCCAATCTCCGTACCGAACTCGGGCACACCGTCGGCAGTTCCCCGCTCACCCGGCCGCGCGGCCGATCGGGTGTCCAGACCGCTTGGAGGCAGGAGACCGATGAACGGACGCCATCGCGATCGGCGTCGGCAGTCCAGGCCGGGCTGGGACCTGCTGGTCGGCGAGCTCTCCGGCTCGCGCGGGCCGCTGCTCCAGGTACTGGCGTGGTCCGGGGTGGAGGCGCTGCCCGCGCTGCTCTCCGGGATCCTGGTCTCGGCCGCCGTCGACCGGGGCTTCCTGGCGGGCCGCCCGGGTGTCGGCTTCTGCTGGCTGGCCGCCCTCGGGGTGGCCTCCGGGGTCCGGGCGTATGCGGCGCGGGCGGCGTTCCCCCAAGTGGCCGCCGTGGTGGAACCGCTACGGGACGCCCTGGTCGCCCGGGTGGTGCACGGCGCGCTCGACCGGCGCACCGGCGGTCACACCGAGGGCAGCACCGCCGAGGGCAGCTCGGCCGAGGTCGCCAGACTGACCGAACAGGTCGAATCCGTACGCCAGTTGACGGCAACCCTGCTGCGCACCCTGCGCGGCGTCGGGGTCACGCTGGTGGCCGCCATCCTCGGACTGACGCTGCTGGCCCCGGTGACACTGCCGCTGGTCCTGCCGCCGCTGCTGCTCGGCGGCCTGCTCTTCGCCCGCCTGCTCGGCCCGCTGGTGGAGCGCCGCCGGTCGGTGGTGCTCGCGGACGAACGGGTGTCCGCCGAGGCCGGCCTCGCCTTCGCCGGTCTGCGCGACATCACCGCCTGCGGCTCCGGGCAGCGGGTGGCTTCGGCGGTCGGCGCGACCGTGGCCGCGCAGGGGGCCGCGGTCCGGGCGCTGGGGCGGGCGGCCGCGCTGCGCTCGCTGACCGTCGCTCTCGGCGGACGGCTGCCCGTTCTCGCGGTGGTGGCGGCAGCCCCCTGGCTGGTGCGGCACCACTGGCTGACGGCCGGACAGGTGCTGGGCGTGGCCTCCTACCTGATCCAGCAACTGGAACCGGCGGTGCGGACGCTGTCGGGGATGCTGGGCGGCTGGGTGCTCGAACTCGCGGTAGTGCTCGGCCGCTTGGCCGCGATCCCTGCCCCGCCCGAAACGGCGCCCGGAACGCCGTTCGCAGCGCCTATCGGAACGCCGCCCGGAGCCCCGTCCGGCCACCTCGCCGACGGCGCTGCCGAGGTCCCGACCGTCTCCCTCACCCCGAGGCCGCGCCCGTCCCTCGCCCAGCCCCTCTCGGTGCGGCCGCCGGTGCGGCGTTCCGGCGCTCCCGCCGTCCGGGTCGTCGGGCTGCACCACGCGCACGGCCCGGCGGCGCAGCCCGTACTCGCCGGAGTGGACCTGACGCTGGCGCCCGGTGAGCATCTGGCCGTGGTCGGTCCGAGCGGCGCGGGCAAGTCGACCCTCGCGGCGCTGCTGGCCGGCCTGCTCCCGCCGCAGCGCGGCGAGGTGCGGGTGGACGGCGTGCAGCCGCACCTGCTGCCCGGCCCTCGGCGCGCCCGCCGGCTGGCGCTGGTCCCGCAGGAGGCGTACGTGTTCGCCGGTACGGTCCGGGAGAACCTCTGCTGGCTGCGCCCCGAGGCGAGTGCGGCCCAACTCGGCCGCGCCGTGGCACTGCTGGGCGCGGACGAGCTGGTCGCCCGGCTCGGCGGGGCGGACGGTGCGCTGGGCGATCCGTCCGTGCTGTCCGCCGGCGAGCGCCAGCTGATCGCCCTGGTACGGACGTACCTGTCCGCGGCGCCGGCGGTGGTGCTGGACGAGGCGACCTGCCATCTGGACGCGTCCGCCGAGGCCCGGGTGGAGGAGGCGTTCGCCGCCCGGCCCGGAACCCTCGTGGTGATCGCGCACCGGATCGGTTCCGCCCTGCGCTCCGACCGGGTGCTGCTGCTGGACTCCGGGCAGGGGGTGGTCGCCCGGCACGGCGACCTCCAGGTGCTGTCCCCGCTCTACCGCGAACTGGTCGGCCACTGGCTGGGATCGGCCCCGCGCGGCACCCACGGCGGCCAGGCTTCCGGTGGCCCGGTGCCGGAACCGCGAGCGTCGGGAACCGCGTCGACCCTGCCGAGACCTTAGGGTTTCCCACTGCGTCGGCGTCCGAGCCGGCCGATAGGGTGGCCCCGTACTGGCTCGGGGTCGCGCTACCGGTACCGGCGCATTCGCGCCACCGGCGGTGGGCACCCCGACCGGATCCGACCGGTGCCAGGCGGCACCACAGACCAGCACCCTCGCACGGAGAAGACGAACCTGATGTCCGAAACCCTCACCGACACCACCGAGCACGACAGCACCGCGCCCGGCGCCGACGAGGCCACGGCCGAGGACACTGCACACGGGCGCCACCGGGGCCTGACCGCGTCCGACGACACCACCGACGCCAACCCGCACGGCCGCCACCGCCGCTGAGCGCTCGGCCCGCGTACCACGAAGGCCATCGACCGAGGGGCTCCGATCCGGGCCCCTCGGTCGCCCTCGTTCCGGGCCCACCACTCGGTGCCCACCACTCGGTGCCCACCTCCCGAGCATGCCCCGAAGCACCGCGCCTGCCCTGACTGCACGGCACCCGTCGAGACCGGCGAACGCTTCCCCGGCCCGAGCGGGCTGGTGATCACCTCTCCGCTACCGAGCCGGCCCTCTCCCGGGAGTGCGTGCTCAGGAGCCGCCAGGCGGTCCGAGCCGACTACCGGGCCCGACGGTCCTGCCCCGGGCTGCCGGCGGCGGACTACCGTCGAGTAGGGTCCAGCGATCAGGACCACGACCTCAGGGAGCAGCAGCATGACCGATCTCCGGGAGAGCACCCGTCCGGCGCCCGAGGTGCTGGCGGCGTTCGAGGCGGCGACCGGGTTCATGCCGGTCGACGAGGGCCTGGCGCTGTACGCGGCGGCGGTCGGGGCGGCGCGGCTGACCGGCGGGCTGCCGCTGCTGGAGATCGGCACGTACTGCGGGCGCTCGGCGATCCTGCTGGCCGATGCCGCGCGGACGGCCGGCACGGTGGCGCTGACGGTGGACCACCACCGGGGCTCGGAGGAGCAGCAGCCGGGCTGGGAGTACCACGACCCGACCCTGGTCGACCCCGAGGTCGGGCGGATGGACACGCTGCCGCGCTTCCGCCGGACGCTGCACCAGGCCGGCCTGGAGGACCACGTGATCGCCCTGGTCGGACGGTCCCCGCAGGTCGCCGCCGTCTGGGGCGGCCGGCTGGCGCTGGTCTTCATCGACGGCGGTCACACCGACGAGCACGCCACCGGCGACTACGAGGGCTGGGTGCCGCACCTCGCGGAGGACGGCCTGCTGGTGATCCACGACGTCTTCCCCGACCCGGCCGACGGCGGCCAGGCCCCGTACCGGGTCTACCTGCGAGCGCTGGCGGAGGGCTTCGAGGAGGTGTCGGTCACCGGCTCGCTGCGGGTGCTGCGGCGCGGCGGCAGCCGTACCGGGGACGCTACGGGAATCTGACCGCACCGCAGATCGCGGGCCTCCTGCGGGCACGATCACCCATGCTCTAACGTCTTCCCTCAGACCGCCGTTCTGCGGCACCGCACAGCAGTACCGCCACCCCGCGAGCTCCCCGTGCTGCCGCACCGCCGTACCGCCATGCCGACAGGACAGGTACGGTGTCGGCGAACACCCGGACCGGGTGGGCGAGTTCCACACGACAGCGGGGGCGAGGCCAGGCATGACCGACCAGGACGACACCGCTCCGGCGGTCTGGGATCCCACCGCACGCGGTGGGGCCGGCGGTTGGGTGCGCCGCAAACCGGCCCAGGACCGGCCCGGCGGCCAGGTCCCGTCCGGTGCTCCCCCGGGCGCCCCGGGGCAGCCGCAGGCCCCCGGGGCGGCCTTCCCGACCCCGTACGGCTTCCCGCCGCCGCAGAGCGCACCCTTCCCGCAGAGCGCACCCTTCCCGCAGGGACCACCGGCCCCGCAGGGCGCACCGCTCCAGCCGCCCGGCGGCCAGGCCTGGAACAGTGCCCAGCCCCAGCCGGGTGGTGCGCCGCAGCCCCCGTCGGGCTCGCCGTCCCCGGCCCCGTACGGCTTCGCCGCGCCGCAGGACGCGCCGACCGCGATGCTCCCGCCGATCCCGCCGCTGCCCCCCGCCACTCCGTTCGCCGCGCCGCCCGGCCTGCAACAACCCGCTGTGCCGCCCAGCATGCAGCCCGGAGTCGGAGCCGTCGGCGACGAAGGCCCGCCGCTCGGCGCCCGGCCGTACCTGGCCACCACAGCTCCGCCCGCCGGCTTCGGGCCCCCGGCCGGTCCGGCGCCGGGGTTCCCGCAGTTCCCGTCGTCCCCACCGGCCCAGTCCGCCTTCCCGCCCGTGCCCGGCCCCGGCTACCCCCGCCCCACCGAGTACGAGGAGATCGCCCCGTACGAGGGCGACCGGCCGCGCAGCCGTACCCCGCTGTTCGTGGCGGTCGGCGTGGTGCTGGCGATCGTGGTCGGTGTCAGCGCGGTGTGGCTGCTCACGGACTCCGGCAGCGGCTCGAAGGAGCAGGCGCAGCAGTCTCCCGCTGCCTCGGCCCCGGCTGCCGCCCCGCCCGCGCCGGGCGACACCGGCTCCGCGCCGCCCGGTGCCTCGCCGAGTGGTTCCCCGAGCGCCTCGGCGAGCGACGGTGCGGGCCCGAACGCGGCCGTCCAGGCGAAGTCGCTGGACGACCTGCTCAGCCGCGGCGAGAACGCGAAGGCACCGATCGGCAACGCGGTGGCGATGGTGAACAGCTGCCCGGCGAAGTCCGAGATCGACGGCGCCGTCCAGGTCTTCGAGACCGGGGCCGCCCAGCGCGACCAGCTGATAGCCGACCTGGCGAAGCTGGACCTCGGCCAGCTGCCGGGCGGCGCGGACGCGGCGCAGACACTGCGCAGCGCCTGGCAGCAGTCCGGCGACATCGACCGTGCGTACGCAGCCTGGGCGCGCACCGTGGGCAGCCGTGGCTGCACCAACGGTGCCGCGCCCGGCACCGACGACCTCAAGCGGGCCAACGACCTCAACCCGCAGGCCACGCAGACGAAGAAGGACTTCGTCGCCAAGTGGAACTCCATGGCAGGTGTCTACAACCTGCCGTCGCGCACCTGGGACAGGATCTGAACCTCTCGTGAACGGCACCACCGATGAGCGCCCCGCCCCCCGCCGCTCCACCCGATTCCGACTGACCGTGCTCGGCTGCGCCGCCGTACCGCTCTGCTTCGCCGGCTGGTTCGGCTGGCAGGCACTGGCCGGTGGCTCCTCCCCCGCAGCCGCCAACACGTCCCCGGACCCGTCTGCGGCGAGCAGCGCGCCCGGCGCCGCCGAGGTCCCGAGTCCGGGTGGCAGCCCGAGCGGCGGCCCGGGCGCGAGCGCGAGCCCGTCCGCCTCGGCGTCCGGCGCCGGCACGCTGGCGGGCCGGACGGTGGTGCTCGACCCCGGGCACAACTCCGACAACGCCGACCACACCACCGAGATCAACCAGCTGGTCGACATCGGCAACGCGCGCAAGGAGTGCGACACCACCGGTACCGAGACCGACGCCGGGTACAGCGAGGCCGCCTACACCCTGGACGTCTCGCACCGCGCCCGGGCGATCCTCCAGGCCCGGGGGGCGAAGGTGGTGCTCACCCAGGACGGCGACCGCGCGTACGGTCCGTGCATCGACGAGCGCGCCGCGATCGGGAACGCCGCACACGCGGATGCCGTCGTCTCGGTGCACGGCGACGGCGCACCGGCGTCCGTCAGCGGCTTCCACGTGATCCTGCCCGCCAAGGTGGCCGCGGGCATCGCGGACACCTCGGCGATCGTCGACCCCTCGCACCGCCTCGGCGTGACACTGCGGGACACCTTCAAGGCCGCGACCGGCGAGCCGTACGCGGACTACATCGGCGAGCAGGGCCTGGACACCCGCAGCGACCTGGGCGGGCTCAACCTGTCCAAGGTGCCCAAGGTGTTCATCGAGTGCGGCAACATGCGCAACGCCGGGGACGCCCAGCGGATGAGCGACCCCCAGTGGCGCCAGCTGGCCGCCCAGGGCATCGCCGACGCGCTGACCGCCTACCTCACCAACCCCGCCGGCTGAGTCCTCCTCGGACCGCGCCCGGCTCCGGCGATCTGCGAGGATTCGGGGCGGTTCCGGAGGGTGCTGTGCCGTTGTGAACAGCTTGGCCCTAGGCTTTTGCCCGGTTCGGGCATCCCGCCCGGCCGGTCGACCGACCATCCAACCGCCGTCCACGACACGCCGACGAGGGGAACGTTAGTGAATCTGCGCGCTCTCACCAGAGGAGACGCCGCCGTCGCAGGTGCGGCCCTCCTCCTGCTCATCGCCTCCTTCCTGCCGTACCGCAGCTCCAGTCTCTGCTCCGGCCCGAAGGGCGGTCAGCAGTGCCACTCGGCCTCGGTGAGCGCCTGGTCGACCGCGCTGTTCCCGGTGCTCCCCTCGGTCTTCCTGCTCGGCATCATCGCCGCCGTGCTGATCCTGCTCCAGCGCTTCCAGGGCCAGGCCGCGGCCACCCGCCAGGTGCTCGGCCTGCGCCTGGACCAGTGGGGCATCGCACTCGCGGTCGCCGCGCTCTGGTCCGGCCTGTGGTCGCTCGCCGGCGGCCCCGCCGACACCTCCAGCACGGGCCTGGGCGGGATCACCATCAGCAGCACCACCAGCAGCGGCTTCGGCGCCTGGCTCGCGCTGCTCGCGCTCGTGGTGCTGGCCGGCGCGGCCGCGGGCGGCCCGCTGGTGCCCGCACTGCAGGGGCCGCTGGTGCCCGAGAAGTCCGCGACTCCGACTCCGCAGGGCTACGCCGCGTACCAGCCGGCCGGCGGCGGTCAGCCCGGCCAGCATGAGCCGTACGGCCAGCCGGGCCAGCCGGAGCCGTACGGCCAGCCGGGCCAGCCCGGCCAGGCGGGTCAGCCCGACCAGTTCGGCTACCCCGGCCAGCAGGGGCAGCCGACTCAGCAGGCCCACACCGGACAGCCCGGCCAGCCCAGCCCCTACGGCTACCCCGCCCCGGCGGCCGCCGAGCACGGTGGCGTCCCGCAGAACGACTCGCCGTACGGCGGGCGGCCGCAGGGCAGCTACGGCTACCCGGCTCCGGCCGCCGCCCAGCCGCAGGCCGAGCAGGCCGCCGCACCGGCACCGAC
The DNA here is from genome assembly GCF_000955975.1 of Saccharothrix sp. ST-888. Taxonomy (GTDB): domain Bacteria; phylum Actinomycetota; class Actinomycetes; order Streptomycetales; family Streptomycetaceae; genus Kitasatospora. The sequence goes on along the minus strand of NZ_JYJF01000086.1, from coordinate 17,688 downwards.
CCCGGCGGCCGCACCCGCACCCGCGGCCGACTTCGCGCCGTTCTGGTTCGCCGTCCCGGTCACCCGTCAGGTCACCCCGAAGGACAACCCGGCGGGCCCGCCGGTCGGCGAGCTCGTCCCGGGCACCTGGTACCTGGCCGTCGAGCAGCGCGGCACCGCTCTGGTCGCCCAGCTGCCGAGCGGTACCCACGGGCTGCTGAGCGACGTCTCGGACATCCAGCGCGGCTGATCCGACGGAACACCACAACGGCCTGCGGCCGCCGGAACCTTTCTCCGGCGGCCGCAGGCCGTTGTGGTCCCAGAAGTCCGGGAGAGCGCCCGACGGCCTCAGCAGCAGTCGTTGACGACCAGTCCGCTGGGCAGCTGCTCGCCGCCGAAGACCGCCACCGTGGCGTGGTCGCCGCCGAGTGCGGCGACGGCCAGCAGGAGTGCGCCCGCGGTCCAGGTGGTGCGCTCCTCGGGCCAGACGGCGTCGTCCTCGAAGACGTAGCCGGTCCAGTAGGAGCCGTCGGTGTGCCGCAGGTGCTGGATCCATCGGAGGATCTCCACCGCGCGGTCGGACTGTCCCACCGCCCAGAGGGCGAGGGCGAGTTCGGCGCTCTCGCCGCCGGTCACCCAGGGCCGGTCGCTGACGCAGCGCACGCCCAGGCCGGGCACCACGAAGCGGTCCCAGTCGCGCTCGATCCGCTGCGCGGCGGCGGCACCGCGCAGCGCGGTGCCGAGGACGGGGTAGTACCAGTCCATCGAGTAGCGGTCCTTGTCGAGGAACCGCTCGGGGTGCTCGGCGATCGCGTGGCGCAGCCGTCCGGCCGCCAGCTCCCAGTCGGGCTGCGGCTCTTCGAGGTAGTCGGCGACCGCGAGTCCGCAGCGCAGCGCGTGCAGGATGCTGGACGAGCCGGTGAGCAGCGCCTCCTGCGGTGCGGTGCCGTCCTCGTCGAGGCGCCAGGCGATCGGGCCGTCGGGCAGCCGCAGCGCGACGGTGAAGTCGAGGGCGCGGCGGACGACGGGCCAGAGCCATTCCAGGAAGGCGTCGTCACCGGTGCTGAGGTGGTGGTGCCAGGCGCCGACGGCGATGTACGCGCAGAAGTTGGTCTCCTTCGACGTGTTGGTCACCTCGCCCCCGGTGTAGGCGGCGTACCAGGAGCCGTCCGGGTTCTGCTGCTCGGCCAGCCAGCGGTAGGCGGCCTCGGCGGCGGCGTGCTCGCCCGCGGTGTCGAGGGCCATCGCGGCCTCGGTGTGGTCCCAGGGGTCGAGGTGGCCGCCCCGGAACCACGGGATGGCACCGTCCGGCTGCTGGTCGGCGAGGATGGAGCGCACGGTCGCGGCGGCCTGCTCGGCGTCCAGCACGCCGTCCAGCAGCAGGGCCTCCGGAACGGCGGCGGTCACTCGGCTGCCCGGTGCGGCTTGGAGGCGTACACGACGAAGCTCTTGCCGATCACGGGGTTGAGCGCCTTCTCGGCGGCCTTGGTGAGCGTGCTGATGACGGGGGTGCCGACGATGTCCCAGACCAGCAGCTGGTGGTAGGCCTTGACCGGCAGCGCCTTGTCGTTGTTGACGCCGACCGCGCACTTGATCCACCAGTACGGCGAGTGCAGCGCGTGCGCGTGGTGGGTGCCGTAGGGGGTGAGGCCGGCGTCCCTGACCTTCTCGACCAGTTCGTCGCCCCGGTAGATCCGGATGTGGCCGCCCTCGACCTCGTGGTACTCGTCGGAGAGCGCCCAGCAGATCTTCTCGGGCAGGTAGCGCGGCACGGTGACGGCGAGCAGCCCGCCAGGCTTCAGCACCCGGACCATCTCGGCGAGCACGCCCTTGTCGTCGGGTATGTGCTCCATCACCTCGGAAATGATGATCCGGTCGAAGGTGTCGTCCTCGAAGGGCAGCGCCAGCGCGTTGCCCTCCATCGCGACCGCCGAGGCGCCCGCCGGAGCCTCACCGGCCTGCTCCATCGCCGCGAACCACTTGCGCACCTCGGCGATCTCCTCGCCGTTCTGGTCCAGGGCGACGACGTTGGCACCGCGCCGGTAGCACTCGAACGCGTGTCGGCCCCCGCCGCAGCCCAGGTCGAGCACCCGGTCGCCGGGGGCGAGCGGGAAGCGGGAGAAATCGACGGTCAGCACTGCGGGCTCCCATTCATTGCTGCTGTACTCGATCCCGGGGTCGACCCCGGGATCCGTTCCCCTACTGCAAAGTTGACGATTCGTCAGGAAACTCGGGGGTGGGTCAGGCCACGTAGCGCCAGCCGTCGCCGGAGCGGGCCCGCCGGCCGGCTCCGGTGGCGATGGCCGCCCGGTAGCGGTCGGCGGTCAGCTCGGCGGCCCGCTGCCAGGTGAAGTTGGCCAGTACTCGCTCCCGCCCGGCCGCGCCCAGCTCGGCGCGCAGCCGCGGATCGTCCAGCAGCCGGCCGAGGGCCGCCGCCAGTGCGCCCGAGTCGCCGGGCGGCACCGCCAGGCAGGTGGCGCCGTCGGGTCCGGCGACCTCCGGGATGGCGCCGCCGGTGGTCGCCACCAGCGGCGTCCCGGTGGCCATCGCCTCGGCGGCCGGCAGCGAGAAGCCCTCGTACAGCGACGGCACGCAGGCCACCTCGGCCGAGCGGTAGAGGTCGACCAGCTCCTGGTCGGTCAGCCCGCTGCGGAACTCGATGTGCTCCTCCAGGCCGAACCGGCGGACCGCCTCCGCCACCGGGCCGTCCTCGCGGCGCTTGCAGACCACCACCAGGTGCGCCGTGCGCTCGGTCCTGAGCTTGGCCAGGGCCTCGACGAGGTGGATCAGGCCCTTCAGCGGGACGTCCGCGCTGGAGGTCGCGACGATCCGGCCCGGCACCACCGGAACCGACGCGTCCGGCGACCAGAGCCGGGTGTCCGCGCCGATCGGGACCACCGAGATGTTCCCGGGCGCGGCGCCCAGGTGCTCGGCTATCTCGCTCTTGGAGCTGCCGGAGACGGTGATGATGTGATCGAGCCGCCGGCTGACCCGGCGCTGCATCCGGGTGAAGCCGTACCAGCGGCGCAGCGAGAGGCGGCGCAGCCTGGTGGCCGCCGCGTCCAGCTCCAACTGCCGGTCCACGGTGACGGGGTGGTGGATGGTGGTGACCAGCGGGAAGCCGTGCCGGTCGAGGCCGAGCAGGCCGTAGCCGAGGGTCTGGTTGTCGTGCACCACGTCGTAGCGGCCCTTGTGGGCGGCCAGGTACCGGCGGGCGCGCAGGGAGAAGGTGAGCGGCTCGGGGAAGCCGCCGGTGCGCATGCCGGCGACCTCCAGCACGTCCACCGCGCCCCGGTACTCGGCGAGCTTCGGCGTCCGGAACGGGTCGTCGGCCCGGTACAGGTCGAGGCTGGGCAGCTCCACCAGACGGACCGATCCCGGGCCCTCGACCTCGTCCAGCACCGGGTACGGCTGCGAGCCGATCACGTCGACGTGGTGGCCGAGGCGGGCCAGCTCGCGGGAGAGGTGCCGGACGTAGACGCCCTGGCCGCCGCAGAACGGGTCACCGCGGTAGGAGAGCAGGGCGATCCGCAGCGGTCTCGGCAGCGCGGTCGTCAGCGCGGTCATCCGGGGCCCCTTATCCCTACTCACCCGGGCACGGACTGCCTCAGCGGTAAAGTAGATCACGTTTCATGGTGGTGTGGAGCTCATCGTTGGGCAAGTGAACAATGAGAGACCTCGAAGATACCGGCCCGTAGCTTGCGCTCAGGATCCAGGGCTGGTGATTCACGCCACGCTGCGCCCCCGCCCGGCCGCGTGCCGCGACCGCAGGCCCGGTCCGCGGGCCCGCAGCGATAAGGAGCCCGCCTTGACCCCAGCCGCCGCCAGCAGCTCCACCGCTGCCGCCCTCGCCGCCGCCACCCTGACGGGCGACGAGCTCACCCCGCGTCAGGCCGAGCGCCGGCAGCGCATCCTGCGGGCCTCCACCGCACTGGCCGCCCGGGGCGGGTACGAGGCGGTGCAGATGCGCGAGGTCGCCGAGGGCGCGGACGTCGCGCTCGGCACGCTGTACCGCTACTTCCCGTCCAAGGTGCACCTGCTGGTCGCGGTGATGCTGGAGCAGCTCGGACGCCTGCACGAGCAGGTCCGACGCCGTCCGCCGACGGCTGAGGACCCGGCCGCCCGGGTCGCCGAGACGCTCACCCAGGCGTTCCACGCGCTCGGCCGCGAGCCCCGGCTGGCCGAGGCGATGGTCCGGGCGCTGTCCTTCGCCGACCGCTCGGTGAGCCGGGAGGTGGACGAGGTCAGCTCCCTGACCTCGGCCATCGTGCTGGCCGCCGCCCGGCTCGGCGAGGAGCCCACCGCCGCCCAGCAGGCAGCGCTGCGGGTGATCGGCCACACCTGGTACGCCGCCCTGCTGGCCTGGCTGTCCGGCCGGGCCTCGCCGGCCGAGGTCCGCGCCGACCTGCACACCGCCGCGCGGCTGCTCACGCTGGACTGAGCTCCTCGCGCTTCCGTTCGACCACCCGGGCGCCCCGCAGAACTGATACGTGTTCCAGTCCGGGCGGCGCCGGGCCGCCGGACGGGCCGGATAGAGTCGAGGGCGCGAAAACTTCATCCGCCTCCCCCGGGGAAAGCCGGTGCGACTCCGACGCTGACCCGCAACCGTGACCCCGCCCGCACCAGCCGAACCTCCGGTCCGGCCCGGTCGACGGCGGGGCAGCCGGAGTGCCCGGGGCGGGGCGAGCGGCCACGCCGGGTTCCAGCCCGGTCTCCGTCGAGGTATACGGGCGGCCCACCGGGCCGCTGCACCGCTCATCGAAAGGCAATCCCTCCGTCATGCTGACCGCTGCCCGCCTGGGCGCCACCGCACTGGCCGGCCTGCTGCTGGCCGGTACCGCCGCCGCGCCCGCGCCGGCCGACACCACCCCGTCCCCCACCCCCGCGACCGCTCCCGCGGAGGTGTACGGCAAGGGCGACCCGACGTACGACGGCGTCTGGCGCCAGTCGCTGGCGCTCACCGCACTGGCGGGCGCACAGGTCGTCCCGGCCGACTCCGCCGTGAACTGGCTCACCGGGCAGCAGTGCGCCGACGGCGGCTGGCCGTCCTACCGGGCCGGCGCCGCCACCGCCTGCGACCCCAAGACCGAGGACAGCAACGCCACCTCCATGGCGATCCAGGCGCTCTCCGCCCTCGGCGGGCACCGGGACGCCGTCGGCAAGGGCGTCGACTGGCTCAGGAGCAGCCAGAACACGGACGGCACCTGGTCCTTCAACCCGGGCAACCCGGGTGACGCCAACTCCACCGGACTGGCCGTCAGCGCACTGCTCGCCACCCGCACCGACCCCGCCACCGTGGCGAAGGACGGCAAGTCCGGATACGACGGCCTGGCCGCCTTCCAGCTCGGCTGCAACGCCCCGGCCGACCAGCGCGGCGCCTTCGGCTACCAGCCCGCCGCCGACGGCACCCTCGCCGCCAACGGCCTGGCCAGCGCGCAGGCCGCGCTCGCTGCGGCGGGCGGCCGGCTGCCGGTGACCACGACCGACCGGACCGAGGGCGCGCCCAAGGCGCTCGCCTGCGCCGCCGGTTCGACCGAGAAGGCCGTGCCGCGCGCGGACTCCGCCGAGGCCGCCGCCGCGTACCTGAACGCCCAGCTCACCGCCAACGGCCAACACCTGATGCAGACCATGCCCGGTGCCGCGCCCACCCCGGACTACACCGCCACCGCGTGGGCGGTGCTCAGCCTGATCCAGGCCGGGCACCCGCAGCAGGCCGCCAGCGCTGCCGACTGGCTGGCCGGGAACGGCTACGACTGGGCCGCCAAGGGCAAGTCGGGCACCGACGCCTCCGCCGCCGCCTCGATGCTGCTGGTCGCGCAGGCCGCCAAGCTGGACCCGTACAACTTCGGCGGCACCAACGTGGTGCAGCTGCTGGTCAACGCGGGCCCGGCCCCGAAGAAGCTGCCGACCGCCGCCGTGTCGGCCGCCTCGGACAACCCCGACGGCACCAAGGCTCCCGGCTCCGGCATCACCGAGGCCGACGACAACAGCGGCTTCTCCCCGATCTGGCTGGTCGGCATCGGCCTGCTGGTCGGCATCGGCGGCGGCCTGCTGCTGAGCCTCAACCGCCGTCGCGGCGCCCACCAGCAGGGCGGCGAGAACACGCCCGACGCCCCGGCCGCCGACGGGCAGCCCGAGGCCGAGAAGCCCGAAGCGGAGAAGCCCGAGGGCGGCAGGTCCGAGGGCGAACCGAAGAAGTGACCCTCGTCCCGCGCCGTGCGGCGGCGGCCCTGCTCGCCGCCGCACTGGCCGTCCCGCTCACCCTGCTGCTCGGCACCGCGCCCGCGCAGGCCACCGGCTACCGCTACTGGTCGTTCTGGAAGTGGTCCGGTTCCGCCTGGGCGTACCAGCAGCAGGGCCCGACCGTGCACGTCCCGCAGGACGGCGGCGTGGACGGCTGGCGGTTCGCGGTCAGCCCGGACGGCGGCCGGGACGCCGCGCGCCCCACCGCCGCCGGGGACTTCGGCGCGATCTGCGCCGACACCCCGGCGCAGCCCGGCCGGAAGCGGGTCGCCGTGGTGCTGGACTTCGGTACCGCCGCCGACGCTCCGTCGGCCGAGGCCCCGCCCGCGCCGCGCACCGCGTGCGCCGCCGTCCCGACCACCGCCAGCTCCGCCGAGGTGCTCGCGGTCGCGGCGCCCCCGCTGCGCTACGACACCAACGGCCTGCTCTGCGCCATCGCCGGTTACCCGCACGCGGGTTGCGGCGACACCGTCGCGGACGGCGGGAGCACCCGGACCGGTGGCGCGGAGCACCGCGGCAGCGGCCCCTCGCTCGGCCTGATCGCGGGCGGCGCCCTGATCGCCGCCCTGGCCGGCGGCGCCGTCTGGCAGGCCCGTCGCCGCCGTACCTGACCGAGCCCGTCAGCCTTCCCGAGGAACTCCCCCGTGCCCAAGCCCCGTACCACCCGCCCGGCCGTCGGCCCGCGCCAGCTGCACCCCGGCGCCTGGTGGCTCTGGGCGCTCGGGCTGGGCGCGGCGGCCTCCCGGACCACCAATCCGCTGCTGCTCCTGCTGATCGTCGCGGTCGCGGGGTACGTGGTCGCCACCCGGCGCGGCGACGCGCCCTGGTCGCGCTCGTACGGGACCTTCCTGCGGCTCGGGCTGATGGTGCTCGGCATCCGGCTGGTCTTCGCGCTGCTGCTCGGCTCACCGGTCCCCGGCACCCATGTGCTGCTCACGCTGCCCCGGCTTCCACTGCCCGACTGGGCGCAGGGGGTGCGGATCGGTGGCCGGGTGACGGCGGAGGCGCTGCTCTTCGCACTGTACGACGGCCTGAAGCTGGCCACCCTGCTGGTCTGCGTCGGCGCCGCGAACGCGCTCGCCAGCCCCGCCCGGCTGCTGCGTGCGCTGCCGGGCGCGCTCTACGAGGCCGGGGTGGCCGCGGTGGTGGCGATGACCTTCGCGCCCAACCTGGTCGCCGACGTCCAGCGGGTGCGGGCGGCCCGCCGGCTGCGCGGCGGCACCGACCGGGGCGTCCGCGCCGTCCTCGGGGTCGGACTGCCGGTGCTGGAGAGCGCGTTGGAGCGTTCCGTCAGCCTGGCCGCCGCCATGGACACCCGGGGCTTCGGCCGCACCGCGACCGTCGCACCCCGGGTCGCCAGGACCACCGCCGCCCTCACCCTGCTCGGTCTGCTCGGAGTCTGCGTGGCCGCCTACGGGCTGCTCAGCGCGGACGGCACCGGCTGGGCCCTGCCGCTGCTGCTGCTCGGTCTCGCCTCGGCGGCCGGCGGACTCCTGCTCGGTAGCCGACGGGCCGTCAGAACGCGCTACCGGCCCGACCCCTGGGCGCTGCGCGAGTGGTCGGTGGCGGGCTCGGGGGTGGCGGTCGCCGGGCTGATGGTCTGGCTGTCGGGCCGTGACCCGGGCGCCCTCACCCCGTCGCTGATCCCGCTCACCGCGCCCCGGCTTCCCCTGCTGCCCGCCCTCTGTGTGCTGGTCGGCCTGCTGCCCGCCGTCACCGCACCCACCCCGCCCCGGAGTTCCTCGTGATCACCTTCGAGCAGGTCTCGGTCCAGTACCACGGCGCCGAGGAGCCGGCGCTGCGCGGCGTCGACCTCACCGTCCCCGAGGGCGAACTCTGCCTGCTGGTCGGGCCGTCGGGCGTCGGGAAGTCCACCCTGCTGGGCACCGTCAGCGGACTCGTCCCGCACTTCACCGGCGGCGTGCTGCACGGCCGGGTCACCGTGGACGGGCGCGACACCCGCACCCACCGTCCGCGCGAACTCACCGACGTGGTCGGCACGGTGGGCCAGGACCCGCTCGCCCACTTCGTCACCGACACCGTCGAGGACGAACTCGCCTACGGCATGGAGTCGCTGGGCCTGGCCCCCGACGTGATGCGCCGCCGGGTGGAGGAGACCCTGGACCTGCTGGGCCTGGCCGAACTCCGGAGCCGGGCGCTCAACTCGCTCTCCGGCGGCCAGCAGCAGCGGGTCGCGATCGGTTCGGTGCTGACCACCCACCCCAGGGTGCTGGTCCTGGACGAGCCGACCTCCGCACTCGACCCGGGTGCGGCGGAGGAGGTGCTGGCCGTGCTCCAGCGGCTCGTCCACGACCTCGGCACCACCGTGCTGATGGCCGAGCACCGCCTGGAGCGGGTGGTCCAGTACGCCGACCAGGTGCTGCTGCTGCCCGGGCGCGGCGAGCCGCCGGTCCTGGGCGAACCGGCCGAGGTGATGGCGCACTCCCCGGTCCACCCGCCGGTGGTCGCGCTCGGCCGCGCCGCCGGCTGGTCGCCGCTGCCGCTCTCGGTCCGCGACGCCCGGCGCAGGGCCGCCCCGCTGCGGGCCCGCCTGGAGGGCCGTACGCCTGCGGCCGCAACCCCCTCCGCGCCCGCCGAGGCCGCCGCCGCCGTCGACCGCCTCGCCGTCCGGCGCGGGCCGGTTCCCGCACTGCGCGGCGTCCGGCTCGACCTGCACCCGGGCGAGATCACCGCACTGATGGGACGCAACGGCGCCGGGAAGTCCACCCTGCTCGGCGCGCTGGTCGGCCTGCACCGCCCCGCCTCGGGATCGGTCCGCGTCGGCGGCCTGACCCCGCACCAGGCCCGGCCCAAGGAGCTGATCCGCCGGATCGGCCTGGTCCCGCAGGACCCGCGCGACCTGCTGTACGCGGAGACGGTCGCCGCCGAGTGCACCGCCGCCGACCGGGACTCCGGCGCCGAGCCCGGCACCTGCCGCGCCCTGGTCTCCCGGCTGCTCCCCGGCATCGACGACGCCTCCCACCCCCGGGACCTCTCCGAGGGCCAGCGGCTCGGCCTCGCGCTCGCCGTGGTGCTCACCGCCCGCCCCGGCGTGATCCTGCTGGACGAGCCCACCCGGGGCCTGGACTACGCCGCCAAGGGACGCCTGATCGAGATCCTGCGCGACCTCGCGGCCGACTCGCACGCCGTCCTGCTCGCCACCCACGACGTCGAACTCGCCGCCGAACTCGCCCACCGCACGGTCATCCTGGCCGAGGGCGAGATCGTCGCGGACGGCCCGACGCCCGACGTCGTGGTCTCCTCCCCCGCGTTCGCCCCCCAGGTCGCGAAGATCCTCGCGCCCGCTCCCTGGCTGACCGTCCCGCAGGTGGTCGCCGCGCTGGCCGCCGAGGAGACCCCGTGACCGCGCACGCACCGCTCGCCCGGCCGGTCCCGCTGGGCCCGCGATCGATCGTCCTGCTCCTGCTGATCTCGGCCGTCGGCGTCGCCGCCTTCGGCTGGCCGCTGCTCGCCGACCGGTCCTCCGCGCTGGTCGGCCACTCCGGCGACGCGCCCTGGCTGTTCGCGCTGCTGATGCCGCTGCTGCTGGCCGTGGTGATCGCGCAGATCTCCGAGGGGCGCTCGGCGGAAGGCGGCGAGAGCGGTCTGGACGCCAAGTCGGTGGCCCTGCTCGGCGTGCTGGCCGCCGCCGGTGCCGCACTGCGGCCGCTCGGGGCGGGCACGGCGGGGCTGGAGCCGATGTTCTTCCTGATGGTGCTGGCGGGCCGGGTGCTCGGCCCCGGCTTCGGATTCGTCCTCGGCTCGGTCTCGATGTTCGCCTCCGCCCTGCTCACCGGCGGGGTCGGCCCCTGGCTGCCGTTCCAGATGCTCAGCATGGGCTGGGTCTGCCTCGGCGCCGGACTGCTGCCGGGAGCGGCCACGCTGCGCGGGCGCCGCGAGCTCGTCCTGCTCGCCGGCTACGGCAGCCTCGCCGCCGTCGCGTACGGGACGGTGATGAACCTCCAGGGCTGGCCCTACATCGGCGGTCTGAGCAGCTCGATCGCCTTCGTCCCCGGCGACCCGCTCAGCGCCAACCTGCCCCGCTTTCTCGCCTACTGCCTCACCACGTCCCTCGGCTGGGACCTGCCCAGGGCCGCCCTGACCGCCGTCCTCTGCCTCACCGTGGGCGGCCCGGTCCTGCGCGCGCTGCGCCGGGCGGGACGCCGGGCCGCCTTCGCCGCCCCGGTCGACTTCCGCCCCTGAGCGCGGTTCCCCGGGGCCCGGGGAACCGCGCGGCCGGCTACTTCTTCGGGCCGGCCGACTGCACCACCTCGAAGGACCACAGCGTGGACCCGGACGCCGCCGGGCGCTGCGGCGCCTCGCCGCCCTCGGCGGCCGGCGGGCCCTGACGGTGCGCCGCCTGCATCGGGCCCTCCATCCACGCCTTGAAGTGCTCCTCGCTCGCCCACCGGGTGTAGACCAGGTAGCTGTCGGTCCCCTCGACCGGGCGCAGCAGCTCGAACCACTCGAAGCCGTCCGAGTTCTCCACCGCACCGGCCCGCGAGGCGAACCGCTTCTCCAGCGTCTCCCGCATCTCCTCCGGCACCGTCAGCACATTGATCTTCACGACACTACCCACGCGACACCTCTCACACCTGACCCGACGGACGGCCGGACGCCGCCCCCGCCCAGCCTACGGAGCCCGCGCTTCCGCTTCGCCATCGCAACGGCGCCGGGCGCCGTGCACTTGACGGAGTTTCGATCACCGGGTGGACCCCTCCCGACAGCGAACGCAGACTCGGCCGAAACCGACAGCGCCCAAGCGCGGGACCGGCCGAGGAGCCAGTGATGCGACGACCCCAAGGCATTCGCCGACGCACGTTCCTCGCCGGAACCGCGGCCGGAGCAGCCGTAGCAGCCACCGCCGCCGCTCCGGCCCGGGCGGCCGCCCCCACCGCCGGAGCTCCGCAGGCCCGCACCACCGCCGGCCGGGTGCGCGGCGAGCACCTGGGCGCCGTCGAGGTCTTCCGCGGTGTCCCCTACGCCCAACCGCCCGTCGGGCCGCTGCGGTTCTCCTCGCCGCGCCCGCCCAGGCCCTGGGACGGCGTCCGGGACGCCACCGCCTTCGCCGCCCCCTCGCTCCAGTCCGTCCTTCCGGGCAGCAGCGAGGACTCGCTCTACGCCAACGTCTGGACGCCGTCCACCAGCGGCAGCCGCCCCGTGCTGGTCTACATCCACGGCGGCGGCTGGATGCTGGGCGCGGGCAGCATGCCCACGTACGACGGCGCCCGGCTCGCCGAGCGCGGCGATCTCGTCGTGGTCACCTTCAACTACCGGCTCGGCGTCTTCGGTTTCGGCCTGCACGAGGACCTGGCCGACCAGCGTACGGGCTTCGCCGCCAACTGGGGCCTGCAGGACCAGGCCGCGCTGCTCGGCTGGGTGTACCGCAACGCCCGTGCGTTCGGCGGCGATCCGGAGAACATCACGGTGGCCGGGACCTCGGCGGGCGGTTCGAGCACCTGGCAGCTGGCGCTGCTGCCGGAACTGCGGTCGGTGATCCGCCGGATCGTGCCGATCAGCGCGGCGCACGTCTGGAGCCCGGGAGTCGCCCTGACCCCGGAGGACTCCCGGACCGCCTTCGCCTCGGTGGCCGCCCGCCTGGGCACCTCGGTCGCCGGACTGCGCGACGTCCCGGCGGCCACGCTCCGCGACACCTGGGACGCCCTGTTCGCCGGAGCCCCGGAGAGCAGGGCGCTGGCCAGCGGACGCGAGTACCGGGGACCGGTGGTGGACGGCCACTGGATGCGCGGGTACGACTACGAACTCCCGGACCCAGGACTGCCGGTGCTGGCGGTCAACGCCGCCACCGAGGGGTCGTTCTTCACCGGCCCGGGCTCCCCCGTCCCGATGCAACTGCCCTCCAGCGACGCCGAGTTGCCGGAGGCCGTGCGGAACTACCTGCTCAAGGGCGCAGCCGAGGTGCCGGCCGGGCTGCCGGACCGGCTGATCACCGCGTACCGCGCGGCCGCCGTCGCCGAGGGCCGGGCCGCCGACCCGCTGTCCCTGTTCACCGAGATCTACGGCGACGGCCTGTTCCGGTACCAGATCGTGCGCCTCGCCGAGCGCCGGGCGCGCGAGAACGCGAGCGCGCAGTACCGGATGGAGTTCGCCCATCCGGTGCGCGCCCCCTACTTCGGGACCCCGCACGAGGCGACCTCCCCCTTCCTCTTCGGCACCAACGCGATCCCGGAGAACGCGGCCGAGTTCGGCGACGGCCCGCTGGAGCGCCTGGTCTCGGACACCTTCATCGACCTGGTCTCCTCCTTCGCCCACAACTCCGTCCCGGCCAGTCCCAACGCCCCCGCGCTGCCCGCCTTCTCCCCCGCCACCGCGAGCACCCTGGTCCTCGGCGGCCCCGAGGTCGCGCGCCTCGCCAGCACCCCGAAGGCGGCCCAGCTGCGCGCCTGGGACCAGGCCGGCTGGGTGCCCGCCCCCGTCTGACCCCTACCGGCCGTCCCGCACAGCGAGGGAGCTCAGAACGAGCGCCCCTCGCTGTGCGGGACGTGCTCGGGCGCGGTGCGGTCCGGGCGGTCGCGGTCGTCGCTGCACAGCTGGCTGCTGAGGCGGTTGAGCAGATCCGCCAGGTCCCCGAAGCGCTTCTCGTCGTAGTCGCCCATCAGCGCGGCGAGCTGGGAGCGCCTGGCGGCGACCAGCTTCAGCGCGACCTGCTCGCCGCGCTCGGTGAGGCGCAGTGGCAGCCCGTTGCGGACCGCGAGGCCGCGGCCCTCCACCTCTCTGGCGGCCGCCTCGACCACGTCGATCGGAACGATCCGGCGCTCGGCCAGCTCGGCCGGCTCGACGTGGCCCTGGCAGTGCATGGCGAGGATCAGCCAGCTGGAGGCCGGTCTGAGATCGAGTCCGGCCTCGGCGGTGATCCGGCGGAAGAGGTCGCGCCGGGCGTCCCTGGAGTCGAGCACCGAGAGGGCGCGGGAGATCTCGTCCAGCGAGGAGCGTTCGACCGGGTTCACGCCGATGGACTCACCGAGGTCGGGGGCGGTGACCGTGCTGCGGAGCTTGTGCTCGCGGATGAAGAGCGAGAGGACGAAGGCGACGACCACCAGCGGTACCGCGTACAGGAAGACGCGGGTGATCGACTCGGCGTACGCGTGGTGCACCGCGGCCCGGGCGGCGGCCGGCAGGGTGGCGATGAGGCGCGGGTCGGCGGTGACGTCCTGCGGTCCGAGACCGGGAGGCAGGGTGAGGCCCGCCAGGGCGTCCCGGATCCGGTGGTTGAGGCCGGAGGCGAAGACGGTGCCGAAGATGGAGACGCCGAAGGAGGCGCCGATGGAGCGGAAGAAGGTCGCGGCGCCGGTGGCCACCCCGAGGTCCTGGTAGCCGACCGAGTTCTGCACGATCAGCACCAGCACCTGCATGACCAGGCCGAGGCCGAGGCCGAAGACCAGGAAGTAGAGGCTCATCTCCGCCGTACTGCTGTGCTCGGTGAGGCGGGAGAGCAGGAGCAGGCCGACCGTGGTGACCGCGGTCCCGGCGATCGGGAAGATCCGGTAGCGGCCGGTGCGGGAGACGATCTGGCCCGAGCCGATCGAGGTGAGCAGCATGCCGAGGACCATCGGCAGCATGTGGATGCCGGACAGCGTCGGCGAGACCTGCATGACGACCTGGAGGAAGGTCGGCAGGTAGGTGAGCGCGCCGAACATCGCGAAGCCGACCACGAAGGAGATCACCGCGACCAGGCTGAAGGTCCGGGAGCGGAACAGCCGCATCGGGATGACCGGCTCGGCGGCCCGGTTCTCCACGGCGACGAAGGCCACCAGCAGGGCCGCGCCGAGCACGGCCAGGCCGACCACCTGCCAGGAGCCCCACGGCCAGGTGGTGCCGCCGAGCGAGGTCATCAGCACCAGGCAGGTGGCGACCGAGGCGATCAGGAAGGTGCCCAGGTAGTCGATGGTGTGCTGCCGCTTCGCCCCGGCGCCGGGCAGTACGGCGGCGATCACCGCCAGCGCGACGACGCCGACCGGCAGGTTGACGTAGAAGACCCAGCGCCAGCTGAGGTTGTCGACGAAGACCCCGCCGAGCAGCGGTCCGAGCACGCTGGTGACACCGAAGACCGCACCGAACAGGCCCTGGTACTTGCCCCGGTCGCGCGGTGCGACGAGGTCGCCGACGATCGCCTGCGAGAGCACGATCAGCCCGCCGCCGCCGAGGCCCTGCAACGCCCGGAAGGCGATCAACTCGCCCATGTTCTGGGCGAGTCCGCAGAGCGCGGAGCCGATCAGGAAGATCACGATCGAGGCCTGGAAGAGCCGCTTCCGGCCGTACATGTCGCCGAGCTTGCCCCAGAGCGGGGTGGCGGCGGTGGAGGCGAGCAGATAGGCGGTGACCACCCAGGAGAGGTGTTCGAGGCCGCCGAGGTCACTGACGATGGTGGGCAGCGCGGTGGAGACGATGGTCTGGTCGAGCGCCGCGAGCAGCATCGCCAGGAGCAGTGCGCCGATGGGCACCCAGAGGTTGTGGACCGTCACCTGCGGGGACGCGGGCCCACCTGTTCCGGCACGGTCGGACGCGGCTGCCGGGTTCGCCATGCCAGCTCCTCGGTGAAGTCCGGGCTGATCGTCCAGCCTCACCATGATGCCAGTATTGTCCGAATTCATCACATCTGATTGCACCGTCCGCACTCGACCGCCACCAGGTCGCCGCACATCGTTCATGCACCGCAGACCGCCACAGAACCGGACAACTGCCCCGGGATCGGGCACTCGACTCTGTCAACTCCCCGTTAGCTCCTGCATAATCAGGCGGGTTCGCCATCGGAACCGAGGAGGACCGGCCCATGCCGGGAGAGCACTGCGTCAGGTGCGGCACCGTCCGGACTCCCGGCGGCTGCGCGTGCGCCGCCGTCCCGTACGGCCGTCCGGGCCAGCCGATCCGCCCGATGCACCCGGACCTGGACGAGACCGCGGTCCTCCCGCACACCGAGGGCCCGCCACTGGTCCGCCCGTACGTCCCGGCCGCGGCCGGGTACCAGGAACCGCACCCGGACGCGTTCCCCACCGCCCTGCTGCCGCCGGTCCCCGCGCAGGACGCCGAGGCCACGGCGCTGCTGCCGCCCGTACCGCCGCAGCCGTACCCGTCCATACCCGCGCAGCAGCCCTACCAGCCCCACCAGCAGCAGTTCCAGCCGCCGTACCGGCAGCAGCCCGGTCCCCCGTACCAGCCGCAGCCGCACTCCGCCGAGCTCGGGATCTTCGCCTTCCAGCAGGGCGACGGGCCCGGTGGGCGGGCCGAGCGGCGGGCGCAGCAGCACGAGGCCCCGCTCAGACGCAAGGCCGTCATGGCGGCGGCCGGAGTGGGGATCGTCGCGATCGGCGCCGGTATCGCCTTCGCACTGGCGCCCGCCCAGGGGAAGGGCGGCAACGACCAGGCGGTCCCCGCTCCGATCGGCACCATGACGGCCCTGCCCACCGGTGCACCGGTCAGTGCCCCGCCGACCAGTGCGGCGCCGGACAGCCCCTCCCCCTCCCCCACCAGGTCGAGCCCCAGGCCGTCCCCCGCCGTCAGCCGCGCCCCGGTCATCGCGGTGAAACCCATGACGGCCAAGCCGGCCCCGCCCCCGTCCCCCACCGCCGCCCCGAGCACCGCCGCCCCGTCCCCGAGCCGGAGCACGGCGCCGACCCTGGGCCCGGGCTCACGCGGCCCCGAGGTCGCCGCGATGCAGCAGCAGCTCTCACAGTGCGGATACAAGGTCCGGGCCAACGGCTACTACGACGACCGGACCACGAACGCCGTCAGCAGGTTCCAGTGGGATGCGGACGTCCAGGGCGACCCCGACGGCGTCTACGGCCCCAACACGCGGGCCGCGCTCTCCGCCTACTGCTGAGCCGGGAGCCCCCGGGGGCGGCCGATCGCCCGGCGCAGGGTCAGCCGGTGATGGCGTTGAAGACGCTGAAGGCGGCCATCAGCAGCATCACACCGGCCGCCACCCGCACGATGACCTTCATCGGGACGTACTGCAGCAGCTTCTGCCCGCCCACGATGGCGATCCCGCCGACCGCGCACAGCGCCAGCCAGGCGCCGATGCCGACCGAGACCGGGTCGGCGTACTTCGCGGCGAGGTTGGCGGTCATGATCTGGGTCAGGTCGCCGAACTCGGCGACCGCGACGACCACGAAGCTGGCTCCGGCGACCTTCCAGAAGCTGCCCGAGGAGGGCTCCTTGGCGGCGTGGCCGTCCTCGTCACCGTCCTTGTGCCAGAGCAGCATCAGCGCGCCGATCAGGAAGAGCAGGCCCGTGACGCCCTCCACCCAGCGCTGCGGCAGCAGGGCGAGCAGGCTGCCCGCCGCCAGGGCGAGGCCCACCTGGAGGGCGAAGGCGGCGGCGATCCCGGCGAAGACGTAGCTCGCCCGGTAGCGGGTACCGAGGACCAGGCTGGCCAGGGCGGTCTTGTCGGGCAGTTCGGCGAGGAAGATGACGCCGAAGGTCAGAGCGGCGATGGTCAGGCTCATCAGGGGTGGTTTCCCTTGGTCTGGCTGCCCGGCCGGATGACCACCCATCGGGGGACGCCTCGGCCCGACAGCACTGGTCATGGTCACAGCACTGCGGCCGAAGGTCTCGCCGACACCCCGTGACGGGCGGGTGTCCCGGGCGCCGGGCCCGCACGAGGCGAGGCCAGTATGTCGACGGTCCGGTGGAGGGCTACTCCCCTTCAACACCCGCCAGCCTACCCGATCGGCGTACCGACCCCGTGGGCCACGAGTCCCCGCCCGACCAGCTCCAGCACCACGACGATCGCCACCGCCTCCACCACCAGCAGCGCGATCAGCACGAACAGCTGCACCGCGCCAGCCTGGACCGGCGTCGCCCCGCCGAGCAGCATGCCGACGAAGGCACCGGGCAGGGTGACCAGGCCCACCGTCCTGGTCTGGTCGAGTGCCGGGACCAGCGAGGTCGCCGCCGCCGTCCGGCAGATCTCCAGCCGGGCGTCCCGGTCCTCGAAGCCGAGCGCGAGCGCCGCGTCCACCTCGCCGTGCCGCTGTCGCAGCTCGTCCAGTGCCCGGCGGCCGGCCAGCGAGGTGGCGGTGAGCGCACCGCCGATCAGGATTCCGGCCACCGGGATGACCGACAGGCCCTTCGGTGGCAGCAGTCCGCCGGCCAGCAGCAGCGCCAGCACCGGCAGCACCCCGATCGCGATCGGGGCGGCGGCCCAGTACCAGCCGGGTCCGGTCGTCATCCGCCGCCCGGCGGTCCGTACCGCGACCGTGAACATCACCAGGACGAACAGCGCCGAGGTCCAGAGCGAGCCGACCACCCAGGTGATCACGAAGGCGACCGCCGCCAGCTGCAGCACGGCGCGCAGCCCCGCCCGCAGCACGTCCCGGCCGTGTCCGAGCAGCCCCCGGCCGGCGACCGCGGCCGCCGCGAGCAGCAGTGCGGCCGTGACGGCCCCGAGGGCGGGCGTGACGGGAAGGAGCTGGTTCGCGGCCGCCACGGCTCAGATCCAGCTGGTGA
>NZ_JYJF01000849.1 GCF_000955975.1 Saccharothrix sp. ST-888 | reverse complement strand
ATCGCGGAGTGCGCGGGACTGGTGCCTGCGCGCTGGATCCGCGCAGGCTGAGCTCGCCCCGCGACCGTAGCGCCGCCCCCCGGAGTCCGCACACAGGGCCCCCCAGTCCCGGCACCAGCGCCGCCCAGGGCGTCAGTGCGCCGGACGGTCACGGCTTCGGGCTCAGCGCCGGAGGAGATGGAGCGCTCGCCGCCGCACGGATTCCAGGCTCAGGTGCGCCTCGTTCCGGCAGCCGCGATGCCCAGGGTGCGAGTGCGTCGGCAGGTAATTGCTTGGTGGTCAGCGGGGGATGAGGCTGAGGGCGGGACGGCTGCCGC
>NZ_JYJF01000848.1 GCF_000955975.1 Saccharothrix sp. ST-888 | reverse complement strand
GGTGGCGGCGGCGGTCACGGAGCCGCTGCTCGGGCCGGCGCACGCGGTGGAGGAAGCCAACCGCGCGGCGGCGACGATCAGTGCGCTCGGCCTCCCCGACAGCTGGCGGAAGGTGGGGCTGGCCGCCATGCCCCCGTTGGTCGGACGGGCCGCCTACACCGTCCCGGTGGGCTCCTGGATGGCCGCCCGGCTGCCCGAGCGGACGCTGCGCGCCGGCTTGGGGACGCTGGTGAGCGGCGCCGTGCTGCTGGTGATGAGCGGCGCCCGGGCGCCCGCCCTGCAGGGTGTCCGAGGGGCGTTCGCGGCAGGTGCCGTGA
>NZ_JYJF01000847.1 GCF_000955975.1 Saccharothrix sp. ST-888 | reverse complement strand
TTCCAGGGCTTCCAGGGCAACCAGGGTTTCCAGGGTGACACCGGTGCCCAGGGTTTCCAGGGCTTCCAGGGCAATCAGGGTTTCCAGGGTGACACCGGTGCCCAGGGCTTCCAGGGCAATCAGGGTTTCCAGGGTGACACCGGTGCCCAGGGTTTCCAGGGCTTCCAGGGCAATCAGGGTTTCCAGGGCGACATCGGTGCCCAGGGCTTCCAGGGCAACCAGGGCAATCAGGGTTTCCAGGGTGACACCGGTGCCCAGGGTTTCCAGGGCTTCCAGGGCAATCAGGGTTTCCAGGGTGACACCGGTGCCCAGGGTTT
>NZ_JYJF01000846.1 GCF_000955975.1 Saccharothrix sp. ST-888 | reverse complement strand
CCCCAAGGGTGCCGACCGGATCATCCGGGCCGAAGCTCCATCTCGTCCGTGACCCAGAGGAGTTCCCGTGGCCGGCGCCACCATCACCGTGACCGACGCGCCCTTCGACGCCCAGGTCCTCAAGAGCGACAACTCCGTCCTGGTCGACTTCTGGGCCACCTGGTGCGGCCCGTGCCGCCCGGTCGCCCCGATCCTGGAGGAGATCGCGAAGGAGCACGGCGAGCAGCCCACCATCGCCAAGCTCGACGTCGACACCAACACCGAGACCGCGACCGCGCACAACGTGACCGCCATCCCGACGCTGAACGTCTACCAGA
>NZ_JYJF01000845.1 GCF_000955975.1 Saccharothrix sp. ST-888 | reverse complement strand
AGCTCCCGTGACGGGGAACAGCCCGTCGGTGGCACCGCCCGCGATGAGCTCGGGGTTCAGCGCCGGCCAGCCGCCTGCGCGCGGTCGTGCGTCGCCGTGCAGACGCGCGGCCGTTCGGCTCCGAGGCCGGTCGGGTTCCGGCCCGGGCGGGTCCGTGGCCGGTCGGTTTCGTGGCCGGTCGGGTTCGTGGCCGGTCGGGTTCGTGGCCGGTCGGGTTCCTGGCCGGTCGGGTTCGTGGCCGGTCGGGTTCGTGGCCGGTCGGGTTCGCGGTGGTCAGCCCACTGCGGCCACTGTCTGCGGCGACCAGACCTCGCCAGC
>NZ_JYJF01000844.1 GCF_000955975.1 Saccharothrix sp. ST-888 | reverse complement strand
CGGGGCTCCCAAGACCGACTGAGGCCACCGAAGGACGAAGGGCCCGATCGCTGGGCGGTCGGGGCCTTCTGTAAAGCTGGCGGAGCATACGAGATTCGAACTCGTGAGGGGTTGCCCCCAACACGCTTTCCAGCTGTTCGTCCGGGCGGTCGGCGGCGGTCGTGAGCCTCCTGACCTGCGGCGGAGCGGCTCGCTGGATGGGCTCCGAACGGTGCTGGACGGGGGTGAATGCAACCAAGACTGCAATCAGGACGTAGCTGGGATCGCGTTGTGGCCGTCTCGGTCGGGTGCCGTTCGCAATGGTCAGCCGGTGAAGCC
>NZ_JYJF01000843.1 GCF_000955975.1 Saccharothrix sp. ST-888 | reverse complement strand
CGCCCAGGATGTACAGGTGGATCAGGCTGGTGCCGTCCGCCTTGTAGAGCACCAGCAGTACGACGGCCACCACCGCGAGGGCGATGATGACGTTGGAGAAGGCCAGCCGGTCGACGCGGGTGTGCATCTGCACGGGCAGGTAGAGGTGCTGGGCGACGAGCGAGGTCAGCCGCGGGACGACGTTGAAGGCGGTGTGCGCGGCCAGGAGCAGGAGGCGCGCGGTGCCCGCCCGGACCAGGTAGAAGAGGATACGCTGGTCCCGGCCGACGATGGAGGCGGCCAGCTGGCCGACCAGCGTCGGCTGGGCGAAGGTCTTGC
>NZ_JYJF01000842.1 GCF_000955975.1 Saccharothrix sp. ST-888 | reverse complement strand
CCGGCCACCAGGTGGTGCTCGCGGTCTGGGACATCGCCGACACCGGCAACGCCTTCTACTCCTGCACCGACGTCGCCTTCTGACGCCCCGGGCGTCCTGCGGAGCCGGCTTCCCGAGGCCCCTGGAGTCCGCCGGGGCCCGCGCGAAAAGCCGGACCGGGCGTCCCGCCGATACGGCTGGACACCCGGTCGGGCACGATGCGCGGCTGCTCAGTGGACGCCGCAGCAGCCGCCGCCGGCGCCGCCGCACCTGCCCTCCGCTGCGGACCGGGCGCAGCACTCACCGCCAGGCTCTCAGCCGGAACCGGCGGCGGGGCAC